>NZ_CP064954.1:0-651970 GCF_011038655.2 Corynebacterium lizhenjunii | reverse complement strand
TTAGCCACGTCCTTCAACGCCTTGCGGAGGAGTTTTCTTCCCCGGTGCAACCGGCTCATCACGGTGCCCAGGGGCGTGCCCATGATCTCTGCAATCTCCTTGTAGGCCAAACCCACCACGTCGGAGTAGTAGACCACCATGCGGTAGTCCTCTGGAAGATCATTCATGGCCTCCGAAATCGCCCCGTCCGGCATGCCGCGCAGGGCTTCTACCTCCGCAGATGCCAAACCCGTGGAATCATGGCCCGCCGTGGTGTAGAGCTGGGAATCCGTCAGCTCATCCGCGGAAGACTCGAAGGGGCGCCGCTTTGCCTTGCGATAAGAGTTGATGTACGTGTTGGTCATAATCCGGTACATCCACGCCTTGAGGTTGGTGCCCTGGGTGAAGGAATCAAAGGAATTAAATGCCTTCAGGTAGGTCTCCTGCACCAGGTCCTCCGCGTCCTGGGGGTTGCGCGTCATGCGCAGCGCCCCGCCGTAGAGCTGGTCCAGCAGGGGCATGGCTTGGGCCGCAAAGTCCGGGGTGGACTGCGCAGATGGCAAAGTGTCAGCGGAAGTACCTGCGGAAGTGTCGATAGCCACGAACGGGTGCTCCTCCTTATGTGTGCGTTATTAGCTACTCATTTCCTGCCGCGGCGCCGGGAGCAGAACTCCGGCCGGCCAGCGGCAGACGTTGCTTCTACTCTACCGGCCCCGCGCGCACGGAGTCGGTGCCGGGTTTGCGGCGAAGGCGGGCGCTGGCTAGCAATGGCCTAGACTCGCTGTCATGGCGAAGAAATCCCCGCGCGCTGCTACCCCAGCGCTCAAAATCCTGGAGCAGGCCGGCATTGCCCACACCGTCCACACCTTTGCCTCCGGGCAGGATAATTTTGGTCAGCACGCAGTCGCCGCCCTGGGCGTGGAGCCCGAGCGCGTGTTTAAGACCCTGGTCATCGACTTGACCGCCGGTAAAGGCCCGCGCCGCGCCCTGGCGGTGTGCGTGGTGCCCATGACGCACCAGCTCAGTCTGAAGAAGGCCGCCGCCGCGCACGGCGTGGCTAAGGTGTGCATGGCAGAGTCTGCCGATGCCGCCAAATCCTCCGGCTATGTCCCCGGCGGCATCTCCCCGCTCGGCCACAAGCAGCCCCTGCCCACCGTGTGGGATGAGTCCGCTTTGCTGTGCGACAGCGTGTTTTTCTCCGGCGGCAAGCGCGGGCTGGATATTGAGATGGACCCGCAGTTGCTCCCGCAGGTCCTCGAGGTGACCTTCGCGGACGTGGTGGCGGACTAGGCCCACAGGCCAGGCGTCGTGAGCTGGGGCGCCGCAAACTACACAGTATGCGCTGGGAGCCGTATTAAGGCTGGGGTGCAATGAGCTCCGGGAAATCATTGCGCACATTCCCCACGGCTGTATCGGCCAGCCGCGCCTGGAGGGTATCTACCCCGCTGGGATCAAGGAGGTCCTCCCCCGCAAGCCAGGGGCGCAGCTCCTCCGGACGCAAAAACTTGGGCAGGCGTCCGTGCAGCCACTCCATGGCCGGCGTGGCAGCGGTGGTGACCATGGTGGCAGAGAGTATGTCCTGGCCCGTAGACCACAGTCCGGCGGCCCACAGGAGCCCACCGGTGCTATCGGTGACGTAGTGCGGCTTCTTGCCGCTGCCGTCATCGTGCCATTCGTAGTAGCCGTCCAGGGGGATAATGCACCGGTTGCGCGCATAGGCCTGCCGGAAGGAGGGCTTGGTGGCTACGGTTTCTGCTCGCGCGTTAAACAGCGGTGGGCCGTCCAGATCTTTCTTCCAGTGCGGGATCAACCCCCACCGCGCCGGCTCCACGGTGGCCTGCCCAGCATTGAGCCGCACAATGGCAATGGTGGTAGTCGGCGCGATGTTATACCGTGCCGGAGGCAGACCTGCCGGGGCCACCACTGTGTGCACGCCCTCCCACTGCCCCACTGCTTCGAGCAGGGGGATGGTGCCGAGGACGGCGGCAACATGGGAAGCGCCGGGGACGGCAGCATCGGGAGTACCGGGGACATAAGCGGCATCGGCGGCATCGGCGGCATCGGCGGCACTGCCAGGCTCAGGCTGGGTACTAAAAAGAACGAATCTTCCGCACATCCCTTCATTATGCCGCGCTATCTCTATGATGGTACCCATGTCGCATTTCTGGCCAGCACCTGTAGCCCACGCCCCGCTGTTCCACCAATTGTTGGTACCGGGGTCGAAGTCGATTACCAACCGCGCGCTGATTTTGGCCGCGTTGGCAGATGGCCCCTCGGTGCTGCGGGCTCCGCTGGTTTCGCGCGATACGGACTTGATGGCGCAGGCGCTGCGCACCATGGGTGTGGGGGTGGAGGCCCGTGACGGGGACCTCCACGTCACCCCCGGGCCGCTGCACGGCGGGCGCATTGATTGCGGGCTAGCGGGAACCGTCATGCGCTTCCTGCCGCCGTTGGCTGCACTGGCTTCTGGCGAGGTGTTTGTCGACGGGGACCCGCAAGCACGGTCGCGGCCCATGGGCACCATTTTGCAGGCACTACGCGACCTCGGCGTGGAGGTCGAAGGCGATAGCCTACCGTTTACCTTGCGCTCCGCAGACGTCCCGGCGGGAGGGCAGGTGACTATCGATGCCTCCGCGTCCTCCCAGTTTGTCTCCGGCCTACTGCTTTCCGGCGCGCGCTACCGCGAGGGCATTACGGTGCGCCACGAAGGCGGGACGCTGCCGTCGCTGCCGCACATTGAAATGACGTGTGACATGCTGCGCCAAGCCGGGGTGCGTGTCCACCAAGAACACCACACGTGGACCGTAGCACCAGGCCCGATTGCGGGGCGCACCTGGGCAATCGAGCCGGATCTGTCCAATGCCACCCCGTTCCTGGCCGCCGCAGCGGTAGCCGGGGGTTCGGTGACCATCAAAGACTGGCCGGCGCAGACCACGCAGCCGGGCGATGCCATCCGGCAGATCCTCATTGACATGGGGGTTACCGTCACCCAAGAGCCGGGCTTTGTTAAGGCTGCGCACCCGCGCGGTGGGAGTTTGCATGGCATCGACAAGGATATGAGCGCGATTGGGGAGCTCACCCCCACCGTGGCTGCCCTGTGCGCACTGGCCGATACCCCCTCGCGCCTGCACGGCATAGCCCACCTGCGCGGACATGAGACCGACCGGCTAGCTGCACTGGCCACCGAGATTAATAATCTGGGCGGCAACGTGGTGGAGCTCGACGACGGCCTCGAGATTCATCCCGCCCGCCTCCACGGCGGACAGTGGCGCTCCTATGCAGACCACCGCATGGCCACCGCCGGGGCCATTATTGGGCTGCGGGTGCCAGGCGTGGTAGTAGAGGACATCACCACCACGGCTAAGACCCTGCCGGGTTTTGAGCGCATGTGGGCACGCATGCTGGGAGGTGCCGCCGATGCCGCTGGTGGCACCGGTACCGCCGAGGCTGCCGATGCCGCCACCAACGCTGGCCAACCGGAGGACGGCCGCAATGGCTAGCTACCGCGCGCGCTCGGCCCAACAATGGGATGAGTCCGATGTCCGGGTGCGGCCCGGAAAGCGCTCCCGCCCGCGCACCAAGGACCGGCCACAACACCGGGATGCGAAATTCGGCATGGTGATCACTAAAGACCGTGGCCGCTGGGGCGTAGCCCTCGACGATGGCCCCGTAGTCGTTGCCATGCGCGCCCGTGAGCTCGGCCGCACCGCCATCGAGGTGGGCGACCGCGTAGGCGTGGTGGGCGATACCTCCGGCAGGCCGGACACCCTCACGCGGATAGTCAAACTGGCCGAACGCACCTCTGTTCTGCGCCGCACCGCCGATGACACGGACCCCTACGAGCGCATAGTAGTGGCCAACGCGGACCAGCTGCTGATTGTTTCTGCCGTAGCCGATCCTCCGCCGCGCGCCGGATTTGTCGAGCGCGCGCTCATCGCCGCCTTCGTGGGCAACCTCCACCCCATCGTGTGCCTGACCAAGACTGATTTGGGGAACCCGAGCACGTTCGCTGCGGAGTTCGCGGACCTGGATGTCACCGTGGTGGAGGCCGGGGTGGACGATAGTCTGGACGCGGTCCGTGCAGTGATAAACGGCCAGATTACCGCGCTCATCGGCCACTCCGGGGTGGGAAAGTCCACGCTGGTCAACCGCCTGGTGCCGGATGCGCACCGGGAGACCGGGGCGGTGTCTGCCATTGGTAAAGGCCGGCACACCTCCACCCAGTCAGTGGCGCTGCAGCTTCCCGATGCCGCCGGGTGGCTCATCGACACCCCCGGCATCCGCTCCTTCGGCTTGGCCCACGTGGATCCCGATACCGTCATTGGGGTCTTCGAGGACTTAGCCTCCGCCACGCAGGAATGCCCACGGGGCTGCACCCACGCCGGTCCGCCCGCGGACCCCGAATGCGGGCTGGACAACGTGGAGCCGGGCACCGCCACGGCACGCCGCGCGCACGCGGTGCGTGGCCTGCTCGCGGCCCTGCGCACCAACGTGGATTGGGAGAATTAGAACCTAGGGAGAATTAGAACGGCAGCTTGAAGTTCTTCAACAAGCCCTGCACCCCAGGACCGTTGAGCAGGAAGGCAGCCAGCACGGTCAGACCCGCAGTGGTCAACAAACCGTAGAGAATGTTCGCGGTAGCCTGGTTCATCTGCGAAGAGGTGTTGTGGGAATCCGTGGACGCGAAGTCCTTGTCCTTAGCCGAGTTATAGGTCTTGGACTGCGCGCAGGCCTTCAAGGCTTTCTTGTACTTCGGGGACAGCTTGTACACGGCCTCCACACCGGCAATGATGGCCTGGGCATTCTCCTTCACCTTGGCATCATCAGAGAACACATCCGAGTCTGCGAGCGACTTCTCAAAGTCCAACTGCACCAAATCCGCTTCGTGCTTCTCGAGTGCTTCATTGGCGTCCTTGATCTTGATCTTCAACGGCAGTGGATCGTGCTCCTTGACTTTCTCAGGCTTGTAAGCCTTGTCGCGGGTTTCTTTCTCACTATCAGTGAGCTCCACCGTGCACTGAGTCGAAGACAGCGAGGTCTCCAAGGCCTGAGCCGGGGCCACCACTGCGGAAGAGACAACTGCCACGCACACAACAGAGGCCACAAACTTAGAACGGTACATGCGGGTCCTTTCTTTAAAACATCCTCACTAACCCTAGCAAGGACACCGCCCGACAGCTACCCCCTTCACACCCATCGGCCCACCCTACCCCGGCACACGGGTGGGGTGCAGGGGGCATCGGCAAGCTAGAGCAATTCCACCAGAAACGGCAACTCATGCGGGGCGTAGTAGGCCATGAAGTTATCCAGGGCGTCACCTACCTGCAGCTCGGCATCCTCATCGCCTAAATCGGCGGCATCGATAGACTCGATAGCCTTGGCCGTCGCAGCCTCTGACTCCTCAATATCGACGTGAATGCACGCCAGCGCTTCCACCCCAAACTGCGCGGGCTCGAGGGCCACCACGGCCTCCCCCAGCTCCGGGCGCGGAGTCACCTGTTGCGCAGGCAAATCCACCGAGACAACTACGCGCCGGTGCGGGAAGGTGTCTTCATCACCAATAGCCAGCAGGCGCAAGGAGCTGGCGGCCGCCTCCTGGAACGCGGAGTAGGCCATCTCCTCCTCATCGCCTTGCGTATAGAACTCCTTGAGCGCCGGAGTCAGCGCAAAGCCCCAACCACTGCGCGCGGAAAGCGCCCCGGTCTCCTGCAACTCCACCAACATGCCAAAGGTAGCCGGAATGTAGACGCGCTCCTTGGCGGCCATTAGAACTCACCCTCAATGTCGAACACGGCCTGGACCTCCACCGAGGTGCGATCGAAGACCGTGTAGAGCATTCCCACCAGACCATTGTCCACCGCGCCGCGGACATTTTCGATGTTATCGTCTACCATCACACAGTCATTCATGGGCAAATCCAGCGCATCTGCGGCCGCCTGAAATGCCGCGCGCTGCGGCTTTTCGGCGCCAACTTCTCCGGAGAGCACCACAGCATCCACCACACCGCGGTATTCCCACTCGCGGATGTGCTCCGCGCCTGCCCCACCCGGATCATTAGACAAAATCGCCGTAGCTACGCCATTAGCCTTTATAGCTCCCAGCAACGCCGTCCAGCGCTTGACGTCCTCTTCCGCCCCGTCGAGCACACCTGCGTAATCAACGATCAATCCCCGCATGGGAAGTCCTTTCTCCTTTATCCTATTGCTTGGCCCTAGCGCTCGTTCGGCCCAAATTTGGCCCTAGCAATGTGGCACTAGCGCTGATAACTACACGGCAGTATAACCAATTAGTCCTCCCCCGCGCGCCCTCCCCTGACAGCTCGCACACAGCCAACTACCAGAATGCCTGCTTGTTGGCCAGGTTTGCGCACTGGCGGCGAACGTGTGACATAATGGCGGCAACGCTTTCGCGGATTCCTCCCCCACTTATCTGCGCGCGCCCCAAGGCCTGGCTGTGCTGCCGTGCTTGCCGCCAAGGCCCGTTGCGGTTGTGCGCGCTTGGGAGGAGCACATGTTGCTTGACGATGCCACCCCTACCGCCTCTGTACAGGCCACCGTGCTGTCTGCGGTGGGGGCTGCCCCAGAAGCAGCCGCAGCACCGTCCACGGTAGAGGCTGCTGCAGGGACTACGATCCCACCAAGGGTGCACACCGCTAGGGTCTCCACAGCCAGCCTGTATACACCTATCCCCGGTTATGCGCACCTGAAAGTACTGCGCCCGCCAGACCCCGTGCGCTATGAGCGCACCGATGGCGAACTCACCGAAGCCCTCCACACCGAGCTGCTAGACCCCATCAACTTCGTCCTCGAAGTGGCCGCCGGACGCAGGCCGGTACACCATCTGCGCTCCCCGCGCTTCCACCTTTCAGTCTCCCTCCATTTGGGCGCGTGGCGGCGCAACCGGGGCACCACAGCGGTCTGGCGCTTTGAGCTCATCAGCCTGCACGCCCAGCTCAGCGGAGAATTTCACGGCAGTGCCGTCATTGGACCGCACCACCACGCCTTCACCGGTCTCTACCGCAATGGCGTGGTGCGCAGCTTCCGGCTGCTTTGAGCAGCTTGCGGGCCCGGCCCACACACTTCAGTGGACCCAGGGGTGGTAGAGGATAAGCCCCTGCTTGGTCAGGCTACGCGGAGGGGTTGTCGGGGGCGGGGTCAGCGGAATCGGCTACGGAAGAGGCGGCATCGGCAGACGCGGCCTGTTGCGCGGCAAACTGCTTGCGCAACATAAACAGCTGGCGCACGGTCTCTTCCTTCACGGCATCATTCATGGCATGGAACATGTCGCCGCCTTCCTTCTGGTACTCCACCAGCGGATCGCGCTGCGCCATTGCACGCAGGCCAATACCCTCCTTGAGGTAGTCCATCTCATAGAGGTGCTCGCGCCACTTCTGGTCAATGACCGGCAAAATGATCATGCGCTCAGTGTTGCGCATCTGCGAATCTCCGCCGATGGCGGCCACGGCGTCCTCGAGCTCACTGTACTGATTCTGAGCGTCTTCCACCAGCGCGGTGCGCAGCTGATCCGCGGTGAGCTCCCCGGCGGAACCGTAGTCGCTGCCCTGGACCAGGGACTCGTGCGACATGGACGGACCATAAAGGGCTTCCAGGGCATTCCACAACTCGTCCAAGTTCCAATCCTCCACATAACCGGTGGCGGTTGCCCCGGCCACGTATGCAGAGATGGTCTCATCAATCATGTCGCGGATGTTGTCTTTGATGTCGCCCTTGTCCAGGATGCGGTAGCGCTCCCGGTAGACCACCTTGCGCTGCTCGTTGAGCACCTCGTCGTACTTGAGCACGTTCTTGCGCATTTCAAAGTTTTGGTTCTCCACCTGCGCCTGGGCAGTCTTGATGGAATTGGAGACCATCTTGGAGTCAATCGGCACGTCATCCGGCACGTTGAGGCGGTTCATCATGTTTTCCATGGACTGGCCCACGAAACGCACCATCAGTTCGTCGCGCATGGACAGGTAGAAGCGGGTCTCACCCGGATCGCCCTGGCGGCCGGAGCGACCGCGCAACTGGTTGTCAATACGGCGCGACTCGTGGCGCTCCGTACCCAACACGTACAGGCCGCCTGCCTCGCGCACCTGGTCGCCCAGGCGCTTGGAGCGCTCCTTTTCATCCTCAATCTCGGCGTCCCACGCCTCCTGGTAACGCTCTTCATCCTCGAAGGGGTCCAGCCCGCGCTCACGCAGCTTTTCATCCAGAATGACTTCCGGGTTGCCGCCCAGCACAATGTCCGTACCGCGGCCAGCCATGTTGGTAGCCACCGTCACGGTGCCCGGACGTCCGGCGCGGGCCACAATCTGGCCTTCTTCCTCATGGTGCTTCGCGTTGAGCACAGAGTGCTTGATGCCCCGCTTAGTCAACAACTGCGACAAGTACTCAGAACGCTCCACAGAAGTCGTACCCACCAGCACCGGCTGGCCGGTCTCTACATGCTCTGCAATATCATCAACCACCGCAGCAAACTTGGCTTCCTGCGTCTTATAAATGCGGTCCGGGTGGTCCTGGCGCTGGTTCGGCCGGTTGGTGGGAATGGGCACCACGTCCAGGCCGTAGATGGAGTGCAGCTCCGCGGCCTCGGTCTCCGCCGTACCGGTCATGCCGGAAATCTTGTCATAGAGACGGAAGTAGTTTTGCAGGGTTACCGTGGCCAGAGTCTGGTTCTCGTTTTTGATCTCCACGTTCTCTTTAGCCTCGATGGCCTGGTGCATGCCCTCGTTATAGCGGCGCCCGGCCAGCACGCGGCCGGTGAAGCCATCCACAATCATGACCTCGCCGTTGCGGACAATGTAGTCCTTATCGCGCTCGAAGAGCTCCTTGGCCTTGAGCGAGTTATTCAGGTAGGACACCAGCTGCGAGTGCTCTGGGGCATACAAGTTATCAATGCCCAACTGGTCCTCGACGTATTCCACGCCCTCTTCCAGCACGCCCACGGTGCGCTTCTTGTGGTCTACTTCGTAGTGGATACCCTCGCGCATGCGCGGAGCCAGCTGCGCGAAGACGCTATAGAACTGGGAGTTGCTATCCGTGGGGCCAGAGATAATCAGCGGCGTGCGGGCCTCGTCAATAAGGATGGAGTCCACCTCATCGACAATGCAGAAGTTGTGACCGCGCTGCACAATGTCCCCAATGGAGCGCACCATATTATCGCGCAGGTAGTCAAAACCCAGCTCATTATTGGTGCCGTAGGTGATGTCGCACGCATAAGCCTCCCGGCGTTCTGCCGGGCGCATCTCTGACAAAATCACGCCCACGCTAAGACCCAGCGCGCGGTGGACACGGCCCATCATCTCCGCGTCACGCTTAGCCAGGTAGTCATTCACCGTCACCACGTGCACGCCCTTGCCCTCCAAGGCGTTGAGGTAGGCGGGCAACAGCGAGGTCAAAGTCTTGCCCTCACCGGTGCGCATCTCCGCGACGTTGCCAAAGTGCAAGGCAGCGCCGCCCATAATCTGCACCTTGTAGTGCTTCTGGTCCAGCACACGCCAAGCGGCCTCACGCACAGTTGCAAACGCGTCATACAAAATATCGTCCAACTCCGCACCTTCGGCTAACTGACGCTTGAACTCATCAGTCTTGGCCCGCAGATCTTCATCAGAAAGCGCAGCGTATTGCTCCTCCAGCGCAATAATGTCATCAGCCATCTTGCCCAGACGCTTGACGGTGCGTCCTTCACCTGCGCGCAGCAGCTTGGAGAGTCCAAACACGTAAATGTTCCTTCTTGTCGCGGCTAAATTATCAACTCCGGGCGATTATACGCGCCCGCCCTTCAGCTTCCCTATAGCTGGTGGTTTAAGTTCCTTCTCAGCTTCACGCCGAGCTTCACGCCGAGCCAAGCTTCACGCCACCCCAAGCTTCGCGCGACACAGCACTTCCCTCAGTACACAATGCGTGGCTCACTACAAGACCGCCCTGACACAAAGCCGCCACCGCCTTCCCAACATAGCGTTGGGGGCGGTGGCGGGAGAAGAATCCACCTGGTGGGGTCGCGCTACTGCGCGTCCTCGCTCAGGGAGATAATGCCGTAGTCATACGCGTGACGGCGGTAGACCACGGATGGGCGGCCAGTGGCCTCATCAATAAAGAGGTAGAAGTCATGCCCCACCAGCTCCATCTCACTCAAGGCCTCATCCACCGTCATCGGAATAGCGGCGTGGACCTTGGTGCGCACCACCTGGCCCGGGCGCTGCTCCTCAATGGTCTCTGCGTAAGGATCAACGTAGCGGTCCTCCTTGGCAGCGGCGGCGGCAGCCTCCTGCTCAGCCACGAGCTCTGCGGCCAGTTCCCCGGTGCCCTTCTGCGCACGGTGCCCAGACTTGACGTTTTCCCGGCGGACCTTGACCTTGCGCAGGGAGCGCTCCATCTTGGCCAGGGCGGTTTCCAGTGCAGCGTAGAAGGAATCTTCCTTAGCTTCCGCGCGGGCCAGGTGACCCTTTCCGGTGGCGGTAATCTGGATGCGCTCTGCCTGAGCGTCGCGGCGTGGGTTGGGCTCATGCTTGAGCTCAACATGGAAGAAGGTCAAGGTGGGGTCAAGACGCTCAATTTTTGCTAGCTTGCTCTTGACCCGTTGTGCGAAGTGCTCCGGGACCTCGACGTTACGGCCGGTGATGGTCACCTGTGCATTGGATTCGACCGGTTGGTTGGTCATTGACTTCCTCCCTTATAGACTGAGGACAAACATATCTGACACTGCTGAACAACATCGCAGTTGAACAACATCGCAGTGTGACATCCACCAGTGTAGCAGTGGTTATAACGTATTGACCGCTGTTACGGCTTCCTACCCCCACCCTCTAGGCATCGGCCAGAGTAATCCCAGCTCGCACCAATCCCCCCGCTCCGCGCAAACACCGGGCAGAAGCCGCCAGCGTAGCCCCGGAAGTAACCACGTCATCCACCAACACCAGCTGACGGCCCCGCCACGGCTCTAAAGATTGTGCACCGCCGCGCAGCCGCACCGCTCCGCGCATATTGAACCAGCGCTGTTCCGCCCCCAGCTCCGATTGGTCCGCGACCCCGTGCTGCAGCTCCAGCAACGCGGCCACCTCCACTTGCTCCAATAAAGCCGCCGCGTGTTGGCACCAATGCAGCACCGGGTCCCCGCCGCGCTGGCGCGCCGAGCGCCGCCGCGTGGGCGCCGGAACCAACACCAGGTGATAAGGCAATTCCCCGCGCGCCTGCAGGTAACTCACCGCCGCGGCCAACACCGCACCTATATGCGCGCGCACGGGCAGGTTGTTGTATTCCTTCATGGCAATGACCAGACTGCGGCGCACGGCATCATAAGGCCCCAGCCCCCACACCGGCATGCCGATGTCCCGGCTGCGGCGCGCAATCGGCTGCGGCACCGCACGCAATCGCTCTTGGCACCGCGCGCACAGCACCTGCCCCGGCGCGCGGCAGCCCGCGCAGGATACCGGCAGCAGCAGCTCTCCCGCGCCGCGCAGTAGGTTTGCCCAATCCACCATGCTTGCCGATACCCCCTCCTCGGTTCTAATTTGCCACTATAGGTGCGGATCGCATGCCCTGCAGACCGGGGACCTCCCGCCAAAACGACGAGGTGGCATCGGTAGAAGACAGCTGGAGGGTGGCGTGGGCATCGGTGGCAAAGATTGTGGACTGGTTGGCCGCAATCGAGACCACGGGCGCCGTGATATTTCCAGAGGGCAAGGTGGTCAGCGAGGATCCATCCTGCTCCACGCGCCACACCGGCGAATCCGGGCTTGAGGTGCCCACCACCAAGGAGCCGTCCGGCTGCCAGTCCAGGGACAAGGCCATGCCGCCTAACTCGCTAGCAATCTCGCGCACGCTGACTACGCGGCGACTGCCGTTGTCCTCCCGCACGTTGACGCCGGTGTAGATTTTGCCGTCGATGATCATGGCTACGCGCGCGCCGTCGACAGATAGCCGCAGAACAGAAATCTCTCCGGAGAGATTCTCCAAAGCACTGGTATCCACTTCGGTCTCCACCACCTGCCCGGACGTTGCCGAGCGCACGTAGCGATTGACCTTTTGCCCGTCAACCACGGTCCACACGGCTTCCCCACCGCGTTCAAAGGTGGGCCGGGAAAGCGTCTTGGCCTCTATGGCCTGGACTGGGGTACCGCTGAGATCTCCCAAATACAGCCGGGAGCGCTCCCCCGTGCTACGCACCGCGGCGACCTTGTCTACGGCGGAAATCTCTGCGGACTCCACGTTGCCGCCATCGCCCAGGGGGCCGGAAATCGGCTCCACATGGGTGCCCGTGACCCGCAGAACATTGCCCTTGTTCAGGGCAAAGAGGCCCGGAACAGTATTGGTCGATGCCCGGGGGTTGTAATCCGCGAAATCATCCGGGGTCATCTCCTCTAACTCCGGAAGCAGCGGGGAACCATCCGCAATGGCCTCATAAGGCGCGGGCACCCCCGCAGTGGTCAAGGTCCACACCAACTGCGCGGCAAAGCGCATGCGGTCTTCCTCGTTCATCCCGGCCAGTCCATTGAAGCGATACGCGCCATCTTCGACACCCGCAAAGACTGCCCCGGGGGGAAGCACCGTGCGAATGGCAGGCTCTAGCGAAGGGGCGGGGCCCTCCATCAACAAGGTAATCAATTCGGTATCTAGGGTGTCCTTGCCTGCAAAGACCCAACGGCGGTCTGCAATCAGCGCCTGGCCTGAACCCGCATAGAAGTACAGGTTTTCCGGCTGGTACTGGTTACGCAACTCATTGCGTTCGATGACCACCCCTGCGGGCAAGTCCTTAATGCGCCACTGGCCATCAACCTTAGCCAGCTCGATGCTCGCCTCATAGCCGCCGTTCTGGGTGATGTAACTGCCACCTTCTTCCAGCGTGCCAATGACGTTGCCGCGCACCTCCAAGGTGCGGGCATCCCCGGAACTAGCGGAGCCTCGCGTGGTCAAATCAATGGCATCCACCAAAAGAATCTCTGCCTCTGGGTCCCATTCCCGTGCAGCCTCCGGTGTCAAGAAAGCCCGCGCGGCAGCATAATCCCCGCTGGGCAACGCCGATGCCCTGTAGAAATCCCGCACCAATAAGTCGGGCTCTTGCCCATCTTGCGGTCCCACCATCGGCTGGACCTGCGGGGCAGGGTCATAGCTGCGCAACACCTGGGGCGAGGTATTAGACGGCAACGTCGAACACCCCGCCGCCACAACTGCAGGCAAAGCCAACAACGCCACGATCCGGCGCAGCCGCCGGGAAGAATACTTAGGCATGGTCGTCGTCTCCTATCTGTGCGCGCCGGTGCTGGCTTTGCTCCCGCAAGGAATCCGGACGGCGCATAGCCCCCGGCTCCTCCGGGAGCACCTGCGGGGAGGAACCCGCCGGGCTGGCCGCAAAGGTATCGGGAGTGGGGGCATCGGCAAGCTGGGCATCGGCAAGCTGGGTGGCGTCCCCATGGGGCAATTCCAGAGCAATCGGGTCCGCAGCAATGTCTGCCAGGGGCTCACGCGGGAGGATAAAGCGGAAGCGGGAGCCGACGCCGAAGACACCGGTGGCATCCAGGGTGCCACCGTGGAGCACGGCATCCTCGCGGGCAATGGCCAAGCCCAAGCCGGTACCGCCGGAGTGGCGCACGCGGGAGGCATCGGCACGCCAAAAACGGTTAAAGACCAGCTCCTCCTGCCCATCCTTAAGACCCACGCCATGATCGGTCACGGCGATGCCCACGGCGTCGGCAGTCTGGGCGACCTCCACATCCACCGGCTTGCCCTCACTGTGATCAATGGCGTTCGCGATCAAGTTGCGCAAGACGCGCTCGATGCGCCGGGAATCCCCCTCCACCATCACCGGCTGCTCCGGCAGATGGAAACGAACCTCCACACCCAACTCCTCCGCCAGATGCTGGGTCTGCTCCCAAGCGGCATCCACACAGCTACGCACATCCAGACTCACCGCAGAAAGATCCGCCACGCCAGCATCATGGCGCGAAATCTCCAACAAGTCCGCCAACAGCTCCTCAAAGCGGTCCAGCTCGCGCACCATCAGCTCCGTGGCGCGGCGAGTATGCGGCTCCAAGGAATCCGGATCCGCAGCAATCAAATCCGCAGCCATGCGCACCGTGGTCAGCGGAGTGCGCAACTCATGCGACACATCAGAGGTAAATTGGCGCTGCAAATTACCGTACTCCTCCAGCTGGGTAATCTGCTTGGAGAGCTTTTCGGCCATGTCATTGAAGGACGCGGCCAGCCGGCCCATCTCGTCTTCACCATCAACCACCATGCGCTCGCGCAAATGGCCCGCAGCCAAACGCTGAGCAATACGCGATGCCGAACGGATAGGGGCCGTCACCTGCTGGGTAGCCAACCACGCAATACCCACCAGCAGCACCACCACCACCACGCCAGCGGCAGAAAGCAACCCACGCATAAGCGCCATGGTGGCTTCCTCGGCCTCCATCGACAACACCAGGTAAACCTGCACGCCCGGAATATCCGCATTCGTAGGCGTACCCATAACCAAGGCGTTATACGCCCCGCCCGAAGGCTGCTCAATGGTGGCGAATTGATAAGAAATCTGGTCCTGGCTAACCAGCTGGCGCAAATTATCCGGAATGCGATAGCCCTCCGGGGAGGTAGTCACCGTCCCATCCGCGTTCTCCACCGCCAACACCGGCTCAAACGCTGCGTGGGAGTCCCCCTCCGCCGAAAGCTGCGTCAGCGACGCACGGGCCGAGTTCAGCCGCACCTGCAGCGAATTAGCAGAACCCGTCGCAGAAATCTGCTGCTCCACCGTCAAACGCGCGCGATCAATCTCCTGCTCCGCCGCGTTGAGCTTCTGGTCCACCAACTGCTGGGTGAGCACCGAGACCAACACATAGGCCAAAATGATCATCACCACGGAGGAGGCGGCCAAAATCATCCCAATAAACCGCAGCTGCAAAGACGTGCGCCACGCCTCCGTAAACTGCACCCGCAGCTGCCTAATGCGCTCCGAAATGAGCTACTCCCCTGCCTCGATCTTGCCGGTCTTATAGCCCACGCCACGCACGGTCAGCACAATCTGCGGGTCCTCCGGATCATGTTCAATCTTGGCGCGCAGACGCTGCACGTGGACATTAACCAAGCGGGTATCCGACGCGTGGCGGTAGCCCCACACAGACTCCAACAGCTCCTCACGGGTATGGACCTGGCCGGGCCGGCGCGCCATCTCCAGCAGCAGATCAAACTCCAGCGGAGTCAGGGAAATCTCCTCCCCGCCCACGCGGGTGACCGTGTGCTCCGGGACATCGATAAGCAAATCGCCTACCTCCAGGACTTCCTGGGCCGCGGCATCCGTGCGGCGCAGGCGGGCACGAATACGCGCCACCAGCTCCTTAGGCTTGAAGGGCTTGGTGATGTAATCATCCGCCCCCGACTCCAACCCCAACACCACATCCACGGTGTCCGTCTTTGCGGTGAGCATGACGATGGGCACCGCCGAATCGCGGCGAATAGCGCGGCAAATGTCCACACCATTCATGCCCGGCAGCATCAAGTCCAGCAGCACCAGGTCCGGCTGGTGAGCCTCAAACTCCGGCACCGCCTGGGCACCATCAGTGACTGGGATGGGCTCCATGCCCTCCGCTTCCAGGACAATGGTCAGCATCTCCGAGATCGCTGGATCATCGTCCACTACTAGAATCTTCGGGGCCATTGCCCTGCTCCTTCCACGGGTTCTTTCCTCCGGCTCCTCAGGCGCCGGTACTGTGAGCACCGGATACCTTGGGCGGCCTGAATTTTGGGCGCCAGTGCTTTCGGTGCCGGTACTTTGAGTGCCGGTACTTTGAGTGCCGGTACTTTGGGTGCCTGCTACCGAAGCACCAGTTCCCTAAGACTGCGCCGCGTGCGGCGGCGCAGTCCTTTGCGCCACTAGTGCCACTACATCACGGGTAATCCTATCCACATCCGCGGACACTATCCACTGGCCGCCCCACTCGCGTGCGGCCAAGCGCCGGTAGGCCGCAGCGGTATCAGCCTGCAAGGAGGCGTTCTTTTCGTACTCGTCCTTCTTACGCGTAGCATCTTCGACCGCACGCTGGCTGGCGCGTTGGCCAGCCAGATCCACGGCGGTGTCCAAGAAGATCTGCAGGTCCGGCCGGGGCAGGCCCAGAGTAGAAAACTCCAGGTCCGCTACCCAATCACAAACGGAATCATCCCCCAGCCGCGCTGCGGAATACGCCGCATTAGAGGCCACATAGCGGTCACAGAGCAGCACCTCCTCGTCCGCAAAGCACAGCTCCTCGCGCGCCCCAAAGCGGTCGAGTGCAAACAGCGTGGCCATGCCGTGGACAGAGTCAATGAGGTCCCCCATCTTTCCAAACAGCGCCGCCTGCGCCAGCTGGGCATGAACCGAATCTGCATAACGCGGGAAAGCCAACACCCGCACCGGCACATCCAATTCCGCCCGTAACCGCCCCACCAGCGTGTTTTTGCCGGCGCCGTCTATGCCCTCAACCGCAATAATCACGTCGAACTCCTTAGCTCAGCGCCTCGATGTAGGCATCGACATCATGGTCTTCTTCCACCCGTTGCAAAATCTCCGCGGCCTGCTCATTGAGTTCCTCATCCCCTGAACCCGCCAGGTCCCGAATGAATGGATACGCCCGGACAATGTCGCTGGCGCTAAACGGTGCTCCCGCCCACAGTGCCGCGATGGTGGCGGCAGCCAACGCGTTTTCTTCTTCCGCCTCAGAAGCCTGCCCGCTCACGGCTGCCACAATGACGTCACGGACGGTCTCTACCACGTCTTCGTCTTCCAGGCTGAGCAACTCATCTAAAAAATCGCCGTTGACCTCAGAGCCGAACACTTCCCGGTCCCACGTTGTCATGCCTTGTACTCCTTGATGCTTGTAGGGATGCCATGTTTGTGAAGCATGGTAGTGTTGTTACCAACTTGTTACCACAGCTGCAGTTTCGGAAGGAAACCCCGGTGAAAGCAGATACGCGTCGTGTGCTTATCTTCATCGCCGTTGGCGTGCTCGTTGCATGTGCCGTTGGCACTGGGGTGTGGCGCCTGGGCACGCCGGGTTCTTCCACTTCTGATAGTGCCACGAATCAAGCTCATGGCGTAGTTGTCACCCACACCACCTCCCGGCCGGCCTCCGTTGGTGACTTCGTGCGCCCCACCGAGGACACAGACTCCCCCAAGTCCGGACGCACGGTGGCTCTGGCAAGCGATGATCCTTTCTTGCCTCCCAACGCGGCGTTCAATACCACCAAGGCGGACTCCCAGCCCACCACGTTCTACCGCCCACCCAACATCTCCGGCTCGCGCGAGGATGCCGTGTCTGCCGATGCCCCCGCAACCGCCGCCAACGCCCCTACCGCTGCTGCCGGCCCCGCCAATACCCCCGGCTCCCCGCAAGCACCACAAGCACCGCAGCGCCCAGGGCAGACCGGTCCTCGACCAGAATCACCTACTCCAGGCCAACCCGAACGTCCTGCCCCCGGCACTAAGACTTCTGCTGAGACTCCCCCGGACACCACGCGCCCCCAGCGCCCAGACGCCACCACCGAACCCGATACCAGCTCCGCGTCGACTCCCGGAAGCACCCAAGGTTCCTCAACCGGTCCTACCACGGAGGAACCTTCAACCACAGGACCGAGTACCACCTCCGAACCCACGGTCCCAGCCGAGCCAACCGAAGAGGAAAGCGACACTCCACTCCTGGAATCCGACGGCTCCCAAGACGACCAAGAATCCACCACCTCTACGCTGGCCACCACCATCGAGCCAGACCCCACTGAGCCCGAACCCGCCCCCTGACGTTCCCACATCGACTACACCCCGCCGCCTGCCGGCCCAGGTCCGGCTTGCCAAGACTGGTTGCCTAGCGGCCCATGCGTGCCCCGTCTCCACGGCCCGGGTGCCAACATCCTGGCTGCCATCGCTACCGCCGGCTGCCGACACCCCGACTGCCACCGCTACCGCCTGTCGTCTACGCGTGGCCCACTTCCGCGACCTGACACCGACAGCGCGACTCCCCTCGCTACCGCCTGCCGCCTACACGTGACCCGCATGCTGCCCGCCAACTCTCACCGCCGGGCGGCCCCACGCGGTCCGTTTCCGCGACCCGGGCGCCGACATCCTGACCGCAATCCCGTTTATGCGCCACAATCGAGCTACCCCCGTGTGGGTGCCCCCATTACCATCGGTAGATCGTCCCAAAGTTTACCCTCATTGCACACTCGAGTGGACAATTTTCCGATAACCCTTGCGAACGCCACGCAATAGTGTTTATTCTCGGTGGCATGAACTTCGAGACACTACTTGCGGGCCAAGGCCCCGTCATCGACGCACTAGCTGGTTTCGCCGGCCACAGCGTCGAAGACCTCACCGCAAATGGGCTGTGCCCGTTTGTCGCACGCAAGTACGTCACGCTGTATAACACCTACTACGGACAGACCTCGTTTACCGGCTTGCAATACAAAGCCCTAACCGCTGCCCGCACCCAAGGCCATTCCGCTGAAGCCTTAGACTTCATCGAGTCCAAAACCAAGCGAGTTGCCGACAAACTCGGCAAATGGAAACTGCGCGTCAAACTGTGCAAGACGCCTGCCGCACAGATTGAGGCCGTTGCGCGAGAGCAGTTAAAGAAACTTGCCAAGCCGCGTGAGGTTAAAGAAGGCGTAAGCCTTACCCATCACGCTAATGGGCTGGCCACGCTCAAAGCCACGGGCAAGTCTGTGGACATTATGGATGTCCACGCTGTGGTTGACCCTCAAGATCAAGTAGAAAGCTTCCTGGCAGCCTTCAGGGGCGGGGGCGCTGGCAAACAACGCTACATCCCGATCATCCCTATCTACCTGGATCAGATTTGTGAGTTCGTCGACCGGATGCACAACCCCGGCCGCTACCCCACCGATGCCGATATCCGCGTCCGCGCCTCCAACGGCGCCATCCTCACCGGTAAAGACCTCCTGGAACGACTGTGCCTGGACTACGGGTTTATCGCAGCGCTATCGCGTGAGCATGGTCCTCTGGATTTGTACCGTTATTCGCGTAGCGCTAACTCTAAGCAACGCTTATTGCTACTTGCCGAGGGTGCGGAATGCTCCTGGATAGACTGTCACTTGCCGTTTGATAAGTGCCAGATTCACCACATCCACCCTTGGAACCGGGGTGGCCAGACCAACATGTCAAACCTCACCCCATTGTGTCCGCACCATAACGGTGCCAATGAAGACCACCCGCCAGACGGTATCCCGATAGCCCGGGGTCGGATGGTACGCATGGGTACCGGGGTTGGGTGGCAAGCACCCGGTGGCGCACCACCAATACAAACCCGGCCCGCGCCCACACCACCATCAGCCACACCCACCACCTACCCACCCACCAACTCCCCACCGGAAGGCTAGCCGCCAGCAGACCAGCCAGAAGGGATGCGGCGGCATCGGAAAGCACACAGCCCCAACCGCGACGACAAAAAGCGCGCGGAAGGGGCTAGACGTGCGTGCATAGGCCCTTTCGGGCGCGGTAACGACGTCGCTGCGCGGCGGAGAGTCGGGGCCCAGAGCTCAGCGAGGAGGGGCCGGTTCCCGCCGTGGAAGCGGGGCTACGCGTAGGCCAGGAAAAATTGGGCGCCGCTGGGGGTGCTGAGGTGCGGGGCGGGGGTATCGGCGGGAATCCAGGCGGCATCGCCAGGGTTGAGGCGCAGCTGGCCAATCTGAAGCTCGCCGGAAGTGCACAGCGCAATCGCTGGGCCAGTAGCGAGCAGATCGCCTTGGGCCCCGGGGCTGCACTCGTAGCGGGTGACGTTGAACTCCTCCACCGGAACCTGGTATTCCCACGCTTCGACGCCGGCGGGGGTACCGGCAGTCTGCTGAGCGTGGACCTGCGGCTGCGCCAGCGCGCCGAAGGACAGGACCTTCACCAACTCGGGGACATCCACGTTCTTCGACGTCAGGCCACCGCGCAACACATTGTCCGAATTCGCCATGACCTCCACGCCCAGGCCCCGCACGTAAGCATGGAGCTGGCCGGCGGCCAAGAAAACGGCCTCGCCAGGCTGCAACTGCACATGGTTGAGCAGCAACGCCCCCAGCACGCCAATGTCCCCCGGGTACTGCTGGTGAATCTCCAGCACGGTATCCATCACCTGCGACATCCAGCCGCTGGGCACACGCGGTGCTGCGTCCACCACGGAGGAGATAAGCTCCCGGCGGGCAGCGGCCGGAATGGTAATCCAAGTAGTAAACAACGCCTGCAGGCTGGCTTCCTCATCATCGGTGCTGACCATCCCAAGGTAGCGGTCCAGCTCCGGGGAGCCCAATGCCGCAAAAAGCTCCAAGGTCTGCGCAAGCGGCCGGAAGCCCGCCATCGCGTAGAAAGGCGTCAGCGCAACGATCAACTCCGGCTTATGGGAAGCGTCCTTGTAATTGCGGGAGGCGGCATCCAAGTCAATTCCCAGGGAGTTTTCGCGCGCGAAGCCCTCCCGGGCCTGTTCCATGGAAGGGTGGGCCTGTAAAGAGAGGACCTCATCGGCTGCCAAGAGCTTGAGCAAAAACGGCAAACCAGTCTCCGCGTGCGGGCCCAGCTGCTGCGGGTGCTGCTGCAGGTAGGCATCCAGGCCCATGCTTGCGCCGTGGGCATCGCGCTGGCCACCCAACTGCGAAGGCGCCGCCGGGTGGGCGCCATACCACAGCTCTGCCACCGGTTGGCTGGACTCCGGCTGACCCAGCAGCTGTGGGATCAGGCTGCGCGACCCCCAAGAGTAATGGCGCACGGCAGGGACAAGCTGGTCCATGACAGGGAACTCCTTCATAAAATATGTGCATAAAATATGTGTCAGGTGGGGCGGATAACCTAGGCGGCATCCGGTGCAGTATCCGGGGAAGCATCCAGCGCTGCAGCGGCAAAAGCGCGCGTAATCAACTGCAAGGGGTGGGCGGTGTCACTAGCGGCCGACAGGATTAGAGTCTGGCCATCGTCTCCTGGGGCTTGCTCCTGGGCAACAGCCCCAGCCCAGACAATCACCTTTGGGCTAGCCCTAAACACGGTCCACCCAAAGTCAGCGTCCGGCCCGGAGCCGGGGCCATCCAGGAAGGGATCATAGAAAGGATCCGGCTGCGCCTGCGGGTAGCGCGCGCGAATCTGCGGCACATCCTCCGGCTCTACTACTCCAGCGCCCAGGCCGGCGCGGGCAAAAAGCGCCGCGGCGACCTCGGCCAGCGGGGCGCCGGTATGAAAGACCAGGCAGTCCTCCGCAAAGTCGCGCAACTGCCGGGCCGGATTGACGCTAACGTCACGGTCCGGGCCCAGGGCCTCGACCTCCGCATCCAGTTCCGAGGCAAGACCCGCCAGGTACGCTTGCGTCACCGCCGCAGGCTGGGAGGCAGCTGAGCAAATAGCCTCCAAGGCGCTGATATAGCGCGCAGGGGAACCCGCCGTAGCGGTTGGCAGGGCCCCGATGATGGTGGCACACGAGGTGGCATCGGCAAGCAGGGGCCCAACGCCGGGCACCACGGCCACGCATTGCGCACCGCGCCTAGCTGCCGTCAGCAGAGCCTGGCTGGTCTGGTCGCACTCAGCGCGCTCGCCCAGCACCACCACAACATCCAAGGCACCAACGAAAGTCGGCAGCTCATCTGCAACCACCAGCGGCACAGCGGCAAACGTGCGCGCCACAAACTGTGCGCACACCCGCGCCACATGGTCCGTGGGCAACACCACGATGGCGCGCGGCGTAGAGCCATAGAGCGCCGCCTCCAACGCCGGGACGGCAGCGGCCACGGCCCGCACCTGCGCGCCTTCATGCGCGACATCAAAAAAGCGGACCATCTCCGCGTCGTAGTGCTGCTGCCCAGACCAGTAGTCGGGCTCAGAATCGGTGCTCATGTTCAACCACCCTATACTGATCCGCTATGAATTATCCTGTGACTTTGGTAGGAGGTGGCCCAGGAGCCTGGGACCTCATCACCGTGCGTGGCCTGCGCGCCTTGGAGGCCGCGGACGTGATTTTGGCTGACCACCTGGGCCCCGCCGCGCAGCTGGAGCAGTTCCTGGACACCAGCGACAAGCTGGTCATTGACGTCTCTAAGCTGCCCTACACCGCGTCGATTTCGCAGGAAAAGATCAACGCGCTGCTCATCGAGCACGCGCGCGCCGGCCGGCGGGTGGTGCGGCTCAAAGGCGGCGATCCGTTCGTCTTTGGTCGCGGCTTTGAGGAGGTCCAGGCGTTGGCGGCTGCGGGAGTGGCGTGCACGGTGGTGCCGGGGGTGACCTCCGCGGTGGCGGTGCCGGGGTTGGCGGGCACTCCGATTACTCAGCGCGGGATGGTGCACGCCTTCACGGTGGTCTCCGGGCATCTGCCGCCGGGGCATCCGCGCAGTCTGGTGGATTGGTCGGCGCTGGCGGCCAGCGGGGCGACACTGAGTGTGATTATGGGGGTAAAAAACGCCGGCGCGATTGCGCAGGCGCTCATCGACGGCGGGTTGGCTGCGGAGACCCCGGTGGCTCTTATTCAAGAAGGAACCCTGCGCGGCGAGCGGCGCCTGCGCACCACGTTGGGGCGCTTGGGCGCAGACATCGCGGCGCAGGGTATTGCCCCGCCGGCGGTCTATGTTATTGGCCAGGTGGCGGGCTTGCAGGAGGGCTAGCTGGAGCGGTATGCCAGCTCGGGCGAGTTTGCCGATGCCCCCTGTGCCAGCTCTGCGTCCTCCTCCAGCTCGGCTTCCGCCGGGGTGGTCTTTGCGTTGTGGGCGACGTCGCCGGCAGCCTGCTCGTTCGCTGCGGCGGCATCGGCAGCTTGGTCAGCAGCCAGGGCGCGGCGGTAGCGGCGCACGCCAGTGATGGTGGCGGTGACACCGATGATGGCGATAATCAACTGGGCCCAGGCGGGGACATCGATAATCTTGGGCAGGTTGAGCACCACGATGGCAGTGCCCACCAGGCCGCCCAAGGCAACCGGGTTGACGCGGGAAACCAGCCAGGCTGCCACCGGGGCCGCCAACACGCCGCCGACAAGCAGCGCACCCACCGCAGCAGCGTGGGCAACGAGCTCTTCCCACAGGCCCACCACAAATCCCGCGGTGGCGCCGAAGGTCACCAGGAACTCCGCGGTGTTGACCGTACCGACAATGCGGCGCGGCTGCTCGCGCCCTACCGCCATCAGGGTGGAGGTAGACACCGGGCCCCAGCCGCCGCCACCGGAGGCATCGACAAATCCGCCCACTAGGCCCAGGCCCACCAGGAATCCCCGGGAGTGGTGTTTAGTGGATACAGCGCGGCGGGTACGGCCGCGGGAGAAGCGCCACACCAGGCTCACGCCGATGACTGTGAGGATGGCCGAGGTCCACGGGGTAGCGGCCTCCAGCGAGATGCTCGAGAGCAGCAGCGCACCCGCGCAGGCCGCAATACCGCCTGGCACGCCCAAAGCGAGCACGGTAGGCCAGTGCACGTTGCCAAAGCGCCAGTGAGATATGCCGGAGGCGAAGGTCGTACCCAGCTCAGCGGTGTGGACCACCGCAGAAGCTTGGGCGGGGCCCAAACCGGCCAGCAGCAAAATAGTCGTTGAGGTAACACCAAAGCCCATGCCGATGCCGCCATCGACCAATTGGGCCGCAAACCCGGCCAGGGCAATAAGAATAAGTGCACGCATTAGACACCAACTTTCGAATAAGCTCGGACCCGGCGCGCAATCAGCGGCGCCAGAGCCTCTTGAAGGGGTTGCAGGTCCTCCCCCACTGCGTCCAGGAGCAGGCCCTGGGTAACAAACAGCGGGAGGATTTCCAGGTGGGGATACACCTCGCGTTGCCGGGCGATAGCATTCACCCCACCGCGAGTAGCGAAGGCCACCGAGGTGGATTGACCGGTGATGTCCGCTAGGCGAACAGCCAGCCGCTCGACCTCGGTGTTCGGCATTCGATCAGTTGAGCCCACTGCATAGACCACCAGATGAGCCCGCGGGTCAGTGACTCTTTCTGCAAGCACCTGTGCCATATCCGGGCCAGTGCCCAGCCCGCGAGTTACCCGCAGGTTCAACCCGGAAGCCTCGGAGGCAGCTGCAACCTGGGCAGGAACGTCCCAGCGGGCGTGGAAACCTTGGGTAAACAGCAACGGCACCACCAGCACCTCGCTTTCCTGGGGGTAGTCCACGGCGATGGCGCGGGCGGCATCGGCAAGCGAAGGTGAACACAGCTCCAGGTGGGCTGGCACGGTGGGCAGCCCGGTCAGGGAGGCCACGGCATCGGCCAGGCGGTCAATGCCAGGCGCCGCACCCGGGTGGCGCGAGCCATGGGAGAGCAAAATAAGCACAGTCATCTCAGTTACCTCCCGGGGTGTGGCCGCGGCGGCGCAGAGAATCCGCCAGCGCCTGGGCCGACGACGGGGCCGGTGCCGCCGGAGCGGGGGCAGCATTTTGGCCGTGGAAGAGCACCGAAAACACCCGCAAGCACTCGCGGCAATTCCAGGCGAAGTCGCCCTCCGTGTCCGGAAACAGCGCGGTCGAGGCGCAATAGGGGCAATGAGTGGGGTGATTGCGATTGGGATTGGGTTCGCGGCGAAATTCCATTACTGCAACAACTCCTCGTCGGCGCGCACGGCCCACTGCTGGAAGGACTCGCCCGGCTGGCGGTCTTGCTGGAAGTTGCCCACCACGCGGATGACGTAGTCGCTGACCTCAGAGGCGAGAACCTTGTGGCCGCGCAGCTTGCGGCCGAAAGCTTCCTCACCCAAGCCCAGCGCACCGCCCAGGTGGACCTGGAAACCCTCCACGCGGTTGCCGTCGGCGTCGGTGACCGTCTGGCCCTTGAAGCCGATGTCGGAGACCTGCGAGCGGGCGCACGCGTTGGGGCAGCCGTTAAGGGAGATAGAGATGGGCACGTCGAGGTCGCCGAGGGCTTCTTCGACGTCATCGACCAACTCGATGGCACGGGACTTGGTGGTGGCGTGGGCCAGCTTGCAAAATTCCAGGCCGGTACAGGAGATGATGCCGCGGCGGAACTCCGAAGGGTTCGCATACAGCCCAGTGCGCTCGAGCGCAGCTTGCAGCGGGGCGACATCGGCTTCCTCCACGTCCAGGAAGAGCAATTCCTTCATGGGCGTGGTTCGGATGCGCTGGATGCCAAAGTCCTGGGCTACCTGGGCGATCTCAATGAGTTGTTCACCCGTGGCGTGGCCCACCGTGGGCTTAACGCCCACGTAGAAGCGGCCGTCTTGCTGCTCGTGGACACCAACGTGGTCACGATTGCCCAGATGTGGTTGGACAGGGGCGTTGCGAACTAACGGGGCATCGAGGTACTCGTCTTCAAGGACCTGCAAGAACTTTTCTGCACCCCACTCGGCCACCAGGAACTTCAGGCGGGCGCGGTTGCGCAGCCGACGGTAGCCGTAATCGCGGAAGATTTGCACCACGCCGTACCAGACTTCCGCCACGCGCTCCAGGGGAACAAAGACACCCAAGGAACGCGCCAGCATGGGGTTAGTGGACAACCCGCCGCCTACAAAGCAGTCAAAACCCGCGCCCAACTCCGGGTGGGTGGTGCCCACAAAGGACACATCCTGGATTTCGTGGGTCACGTCCTGGCGGACGTTGCCAGAAATCGCGGACTTAAACTTGCGGGGAAGATTATGGATATCCTCGCGCGGCAGGTAGTCGCGCACAATTTCCTCGATGGCCGGGGTGGCGTCGATAATCTCATCCTTGGCCACACCCGCCACCGGCGAGCCCAGAATAACGCGCGGCACGTCACCGCAGCCCATCATGGTATCCAGGCCCACCGCGTTGAGCTTTTCCCAAATAGTGGGCACGTCTTCGATGCGAATCCAGTGCAGCTGGATATTTTGCCGGTCCGTGAAGTCCGCGGTAGAGCGAGCATAGTCGCGAGAGATTTCGCCCACCACGCGCAGCTGCTCCGGGGTGGCGCGGCCGCCGTCGAAGCGCACGCGCATCATGAAGTACTCATCCTGCAGCTCCGGGTTAGACAGCTGCGCGGTGAGCTCCCCGCCCAGGTTCTGCTTGCGCTGGGTGTAGAGGCCGAGCCACTTAAAGCGCGGCGCCAGATCCTCCGGCGGGATGGAAGAAAAGCCCTGCTTCGAATAGATATCAAT
Organism: Corynebacterium lizhenjunii; assembly: GCF_011038655.2. NCBI lineage: Bacteria > Bacillati > Actinomycetota > Actinomycetes > Mycobacteriales > Corynebacteriaceae > Corynebacterium > Corynebacterium lizhenjunii. The sequence continues at coordinate 625,951 of NZ_CP064954.1, read as the reverse complement.
GACTCGTTGACGGGCGGAGAGTCCGCCGTCTTGCTGCTTGATCTCCTCGTCGGCATTCAACGGCGTAGTGCCGTCGACTTTCCATTGGCCTTCAGGCTTCTTGGCGCGAGGAGTACGGCTAGCACGGGTGGTGGTCGCAGTCATGGGGGTGGCGCTTCCTTTGCTGGTTAATCGTTGCTGGGTAATCGTTGCTGGGTAATGGATGCTGGTTAATCGTTGCCTGTTGTTCCATCACGCTAGCCATACCGCTAAGTTCATACAATCTAGACCGCTCTGTCTTTAAAATTCATACCCCACTACCTGGCACTTTGCAGCGAATGAAAATAGTGGACTTGCCGGGCCAGTCAAAAATGAGTTGAATGAAGGGCTGATATACCAACCTCCCCCAACGGAAAAGAGAGCTTGTATGACTTCCCCTTTGCGCGTCGCCGTCATCGGCGCAGGTCCAGCTGGCATTTACGCCTCCGACATCCTGGTAAAGAAGCTGGGCGGCAACGTCGCAATTGACCTAATTGAGCAGATGCCCGCCCCCTTCGGCCTCATCCGCTACGGCGTAGCCCCGGACCACCCGCGCATCAAGGGCATTATCAACTCCCTGCACCGCGTGCTTGAAACCCCGCAGATCCGCCTGCTGTCCAACATCCACATCGGCCGCGACCTGACCGTGGAGCAGCTCCAGGAGCACTACGACGCCATCATCTTCGCCACCGGTGCCGTGGGCGACCGCACCATGGACATCCCCGGCGCAGATCTAGAAGGCGTTCACGGCGCCGGCGAGTTTGTGGGCTTCTACGACGGCAACCCCCGCTTCGAGCGCAACTGGGATCTCTCCGCCCGCGAGGTCGCCGTGGTGGGCGTGGGCAACGTGGGCCTAGACGTCGCTCGCATTCTGGCCAAGACCGGCGACGAACTCAAGGTCACCGAAATCCCGGATAATGTCTACGAGTCTCTGGCCAAGAGCCAAGCCGAAACCGTGCGCGTCTTCGGCCGCCGCGGCCCCGCCCAAGCCAAGTTCACCCCGCTGGAGCTCAAGGAGCTGGACCACTCTGACACCATCAACGTGGTGGTTGACCCGGAGGACATCGACTACGACGAGGCCTCCTTGGAAGCCCGCGCCGCCTCCAAGTCCCAAGACCAGGTCTGCCAGATTCTGGAGCAGTACGCCATCCGCGAGCCCAAGGACGCCCCGCACACTCTGCAAATCCATCTCTTCGAGCAGCCAGTGGAGATTCTGGGCGAAAACGGCAAGGTCACGGGCATCAAGACGGAGCGCACGGAGCTGACCGGCGACGGCAGTGTTCGCGGCACTGGCAAGTTCACCGAGTGGCCCGTCCAGGCCGTCTACCTTGCGGTGGGCTACCGTTCCGATGCCGTCGAGGGCGTGCCCTTCAACGCCGCCAAGGACGTTATCAACAACGACGGCGGCCACGTTGTCGGCCTGGATGGCGAGATTGTTCCGGGCCTCTACGCCACGGGCTGGATTAAGCGAGGCCCCGTGGGCCTGATTGGCAACACCAAGTCGGATGCGACGGAGACCATCGGCATGCTGGTGGAGGACTACGAGGCTGGCAAGCTGACCCACTCCACCGATGCGGACATCACTGAGTTGTTGGAGGCCAAAGGCCACGAGTACCTGACCTGGGAGAGCTGGAAGAACCTCGATGCCGCTGAGCGCGCCCTAGGCGAGGCCGAGGGCCGTGAGCGCAAGAAGTACGTTGAATGGGAGGAAATGGTCACCCACTCCCGCGGCCAGGCCTAAACCAACCAGGCTCCAATCAACCAGGCCCAGTCTGCCGATGCCCCCTCCCCCACCCGCTAGCGCCTTTCTTCGTGGCCCATCCAGCCCCGCCGCCGCTGGGCTAGGGCACCGCTAGCGCAAACCCCACAGGCAGCCTAGGCACCGCCGAGGCTAAGCGTCGCTAGTGCGAAGGCACGAGCCGGAGCTAAGCTGCGACGCGGCTAGACGTCGCCGAGGCTAGGCCCGGATGATCCCCAGAATCTCGGCGACGAGTTCGTCCACCTCGGCCTTGGTGGGGGCCTCGACGTTGAGACGCAACAGCGGCTCTGTATTGGAAGCCCGCACGTTAAACCAGGCCTTGGTTCCCGCGAGCTGTACAGTGACACCGTCGAGTTCGTCCACAGACTCGGTGCGCTGGGCAAAGGCGTCGAGCACCGCCTGGGTGGTGGCTTGCTGGTCAGCAACGGTGGAGTTGATTTCCCCGGATGCCTCATAGCGGGAGTACTGGGCCATCAGTTTGCTCAGCGGCTGGTCAGACTCACCCAGCGCGGCCAAGACGTGCATGGCAGCCAACATGCCGGAATCTGCATTCCAGAATTCCTGGAAGTAGTAGTGAGCGGAGTGCTCGCCACCGAAGACAGCGTTTTCTGCAGCCATCTGCGCCTTGATAAAGGAGTGGCCCACGCGGGTGCGCACCGGCTTGCCACCGTTTTCTGCAATCAACTCCGGAACCGTTTTGGAGGTAATCAAGTTGTGGATGACGGTCGCACCCGGGAACTTCTCCAGGTAACGCTGCGCCACCAGTGCACAAATGGCGGAAGGCGAAACCGGCTGGCCCAGCTCATCTACCACAAAGCAGCGGTCCGCGTCCCCGTCAAACGCCAGGCCAATATCAGCCCCTTGCTCCACGGTGAACTTCTGCAAGTCCACCAGGTTCTTCGGGTCCAGCGGGTTGGCCTCATGGTTGGGGAAGGTGCCATCGAGCTCGAAGTACAGCTCCCGCACATCGAAGGGCAACCCCGCAAAGACGGCGGGGACGGTGTGGCCACCCATGCCATTGGCGGCATCGACAGACACAGTCAGCGGGCGCGAGTCCTCCAGCAGCACCAAGGAACGCAAGAACTTGGCGTAATCTTCCAGCACGTCGCGCTGGGCAACACTGCCCTGCGCGCCATCCCACTCCGGCACGCCCGCGACCAGCATGTCTTTAATGGCGTCCAGGCCCGTGGCCTGACCTACCGGCACCGCCCCCGCGCGACACAGCTTGATGCCGTTGTACTTCGCCGGATTGTGAGAAGCGGTAAACATGGCGCCTGCGCACCCCAGCTGGCCGGCGGCAAAATAGAGCTCATCGGTAGAAGCCAGGCCCACCATAATCACGTCCAGGCCCTGCGAGTTCACGCCTTCTGCAAAGGCCTGCGACAACTCCGGCGAAGACGGGCGCATGTCGTAGCCTACGGCCACGGTGGACTCGCCTTCGCCGCGCAGAATGTGCGCAAACGCGGCGCCGGTATCCCGCACAAACGCCGCGTCAATATCTTCGCCAACTACACCACGAACGTCATAGGCCTTAATTACAGCATCCAGCTGTTCACGAGTACGCATGGCTATTAAGCCTAGCAAGGTCGCAGCCGCGTCTAATCTTGCGGATCCTCGCCATGAGCGCTTGCCTCATCTGGCACCACCGACAGGTGGGAACGCCGCGCCGCCCGCACGTCGGCCACCCGCCGCATACGAAACACCGGGTGGTTAGAGTTCTGCGGGTCCGCCCCATCGAAGGTGGGGCTGTATTCGATGGGATCCCCGTCAGCGCCCAGATTCTCCGTCACGCGCTCCCCTGCGCCCACCAGCTCGGCCAGGCCCAGCAGGTCATCGTCATCTTCGTCGAGTTCAATGTGATCCACGCGCACCATCTCCCAGCCGTGCGGAGCGGTAATCCGCGACGAGTGATGTTCACACAAGTCCCAGCTATGCGGGTCCTTCTCCTGTGCCAAGGGGCCGACCACTGCGGTTTGTTCCGCATACGCGTAGGTCAGCGTGGCTACAGCCGGGCGGCGGCAGCCGGGGCGGGAGCATTGCCGTTGATCAGTCACGCTGCTAGAGTCTAGCCCTTCTGTCCTGGCCCGCGGGTCAAGTACTTCGCGCGGCGCGGCGTGGTGTAGCCCCGCCGGGCGCGTCCCGGTCTTAAGATTGCATGCATGACTCACATCCGCCCCGCCCGCAATCGCCACGGCCGGGGCGCGCGCGGTCCCCTAGTGGCACCGCAGACTCCCCGTTACCGCTCCCGGGCGCAGCTTTTTGATGCCGCCGTCCTCGAAGCCTACGCCCCCATCCACAATGCTTTCATCAACGAGCTCGCTGGCTTAGACGTGGCCGTAGATACCGTCCCGCGCATGCGTCTGCGCGCAGATATGACTGTGCTTCCCGATGAAATCGTGGCCGACGGACCCGTCCCCCTCGGCCGCCTGCTGCCCGCCGGCGTGGACGCCCAGGGACAGCCCACCCGCGCCCGCATGGTGCTCTTTCGCATGCCTATTGAGCAGCGCTGCGTGACCCACACTGAGCGCGCCGAGCTCATCAGCACCGTGTTAATTGCCCTGGTTGCGGTCTACCTCAACGTTGAGCCCCAAACGATAGACTCCCGCTTTGACTGGTAGACAAGGACCGCGCCTAGACTTTCACCTACTCCGCAGGGCCGTCAGCTTTCGAGTTCCTCGCACGGCTTTCAGGATTGAATAGCTCAACCATCCGCGGCTGGAAAAACATTGCCCCATAACCCGCGACGAATAAGACCGTTCCAACTACCGCAGGAACGGCAATTCCAGCCACTGCAAATGCCACAGAAATCACAAGGATTGCCCAGCATATCCACCTTAAATCGCGCTGCTGATTGAGCGCGAGTGTTGATGATGCACGAATAGAGTCTGCGGTAGCGCGCGCAACTTCTGCATTAGCCCGAGTGACGTCATTGGCTGCATCAACCGCATCTTGAGCCATCCGGATTATATCCCTCGAAATGCCGGGAACTGAGCGCTCGTATCGCTCCATTTCCCGCGCAGACGGGATCGGACCCGAATGCATCTCTGCAGATATTTGACGCAGCTCGCCGAGGAACTGACGAGCCTCGTCTGTATCCATCAACTCTCCTTCAATTGCCCAGTCGGGCCTTAGGTTAGCTGATTGATCGCCTTCCTCATCTCGTGTCCCACTTGCCCCCAGGCTTCGTTGAGAATCTGCTCCGGGCGTACTATTTCCGCCTCGTAGATTACCCTTCCCCGAGTGGAACGGGCGATTACTTTCCGCTTCTTTTGAGCGATCGGATGCTTCAAAGTCATCAGACATCACGCTTTCCTTTAAATACTCCAGATGTCCCAATGGCACGAAGGCCATATCTGAAGCTTCATCCTACCCGCTTCCCGCGGTGCCTGAGGGCGAAGTCCTCCCAAACGATAGACTCCCGCTTTGACTGGTAGGCAGGTTTAGCCGATTTGACGCTTGAGGCGGCGGCGCTCACGGTCGGAAAGACCGCCCCAGATCCCGAAGCGCTCATCATGCTCCAGGGCATACTCCAGGCACTCATCACGCACGGCGCAGGCCTGGCAAATTCGCTTCGCTTCGCGGGTAGAGCCGCCTTTTTCCGGGAAAAAGGCCTCCGGATCGGTCTGCGCACAGAGTGCCTGATCTTGCCACTCTTGCTCTACTGCCCCAAAGAGCTCATCCAGGGACAAGGCCGCGGAACCCCCGCCACGGAGATTGGCGTTATTAGCCATGTCGTCCACGCCTGTTGTCCTTTCTCCGTAGTTACACTTGACTCGCGGGGCCGCGCCCCGTCTTACACACAAGAGATTTAACCGGCGCTACTAAATATCGTCAAGCTCCAGGCGGATCTTTTTTAGCCGCAACCCACAATTGCCTGCTCGTTTTTCACACCAGTCACATCTGCACCGATAAAACCGCCCAGGGGGTAAACGACGGGGGTACTAGATATAGTGGTGCCGCGGTGAGCAGTTCACAAGGAGGGAGCGTGGCGGCATCGGCAAGCTAGGCGTCGGAGCTAAAACGAATGCCAGCGTCCGGGATGTTGACCCCAGGGAAGACGCGCATGCCGGACTGCAGCTCACAACGCGCGCCGATGGTCGCACCCTCGCCCACCACACAGTTCTCAATGTGGGCGTTGGCACCGATGTGCGCGCCAGAGGCAATGATGGAGTTGCTAATCACCGCGCCCGGCTCGATGGTCACACCATCAAAAATGACCGTGCCATCAATGCGGCAGCCAGCACCAATCTCCGTGCCGCGGCCCACCGATGTGCCAGAAAGCAGCAGCACTCCGCCAGCAACGCCAGCCGAAGGATCCACAATGGACTCCCCCGTGCGGCCAGTGAGCAACGGCGAGGGCGCAATCCCGCGCACAATATCCGAAGAGCCGCGCACAAAGTCCTCCGGCCGGCCCATGTCGCGCCAATACGAGTTATCCACATGGCCAAAAATGCGCGCGCCATCCTCCAGCAGACGCGGGAAGGTCTCGCGCTCCACAGACACCACCCGGTTTTCTGGAATAGTGGCGATGACCTCGCGCTTAAACACATAGCAACCGGCGTTGATCTGATTGGTGGGCGGGTCCTCGACCTTCTCCAAGAAAGCGCTGACACGGCCATCGCCGTCGGTGGGCACACAACCAAAAGCCCGCGGGTCCGCCACATTCAGCAAGTGCATGGTCACGTCGGCGTCCTTGGCTGCGTGGGCGTCCAAAATGCCGCCCAGGTCCATGCCGGAGAGCACATCGCCGTTAAAGACCATGGCGGTGTCGAAGCGCAGCTTGTCATAGACGTTGCGGATCCCGCCGCCGGTGCCCAGCGCGGTTTCTTCCACCACGTACTCGATCTCCAGGCCCAGGTCTGCGCCGTCGCCAAAGTACTCCTCAAAGACCTCTGCCTTGAAAGACGTAGACAGCACCACGTGGGTGATGCCAGCGGCTTGAATGCGGGCCAGCAGATGCTGCAGGAACGGCGCATTAGCCGTAGGCAGCATGGGCTTAGGTGTGCCGATGGTCAGCGGCCGCAGCCGAGTGCCGCGACCACCGACGAGGATAACGGCATCAGCCTGACGCTGGTCCTGGCGGGCAGAGACAACCATAAACCTGACATTCCTTTATCTGTAGCCGGTTGCGAACGTGAAAATCTTAGCCCCTTTGCGCCCGCCACACGGTGACGTACGCGCGCGCGTGCAGCCCAATTTTTAGCAGACCCCGCAGCGGTGCCTGCCACCAGTGCGGGTGCCGGTCCGCCTGGAAGCGGTACGCAGAGTCATGGTGTGCCCGCAACATCGCGCCCGCGTGTGCCCGGGTGGAATGGCCCTTGGCGTGCGTGATCACGGCCTGCGGGCAAAAGCGGTTGCGCCACCCGGCGCGGGTGAGCCTATCGCCCAGGTCGACGTCTTCCATGTACATGAAATAGCGCTCATCAAAACCGCCAATACCCCGAAAAGCCTCCCACCGCAGCAACACGCAAGACCCCGACAACCAACCGGTGTCGCGCTGGCGGGAAAGGTCTTGATCATTGCGGTAGGCCCGCGACCATGGGTTTGCAGGCCAGATGCCGCCGAGCAGAGCATGGCCGATGCCCGTTCCCAGCGTGGGCACCGCCCGCGCCGAAGGGTATGCGCTGCCGTCAGGTTCCACAATCTGCGGGCCCACCGCCCCGGCTTGCGGGTTCTCCTGCGCGCAGGCGATGAGCTGGTCCAGGCTGCCCGGACTGAACTCCACGTCGGGATTTACTATGAGGAGGTAGTCCCCGCGCACTTCGCCAGCCTGTACCCGCTCCCAAAGCCGGGCCGCCCCGGCATTCATCCCACCGCCGTAGCCCAGGTTGCCGCCGGTGTCTAGAAACTCCACGTCCGGGTAGCGGGCGGCGGCAGCCTGCGGAACGCCGTCGCGGGATCCATTATCCGCCAGCACCACATAGCTACCAGTGGCACAAGCGGCAGGCAGCGTGCCCAAGAAGCGCTCTAAGTACTCGCCGGGCGAATACGTCACGGTCACCACACCGAGCGGCAGGTTTGTCGGTGGGGTCGGTTCCGTCGCGGCAGCAGGGTTATTCACAGGGGCCATAGCCTACACAGCGTACACAGCAGCACTCCTCCAGACGGGCATCCCTGGCCGCGCCGCTGCGAGGCGGTGCGCGTCATGGGCGCACCCGTCATGGGCACGCCCGTCATGCGCACGCCCCGTCATGGGCACGCCCGTCATGCGCGCGCCCCGTCCGCGCGCGGCATCAACGTGTGTGCCTGCTAATGTGCATGCCCTTAATGTGTGCGCCTTTATGTTGCCCCATGGCTGCATTAAAGTGAATACATCTATCTGGAAGGAAGCAGACACCGTGCCCAACTCCCCACACCAGCGCCGTCCGCGCACCTCGGAGCCCGCAGCTGAGCAGGATTTTCCGCGCACCCGCCGCGTGCGGGACATCCAACCGGCCCCAACAAAGGCCAGGTCCCTGCGACAGTCTGGCCCGACGCCGCTGAAGGTGGCCCTGGCGGTCGCCTCCATCTTGGTGCTGTTGGTCTCTGGTACGGGCTACGCGTTCGTCGGCAGGCTTGGCGGGGAGCTGGGCTCTGTGGACAACCTCACGCTGGGCACGGGTGGGGCTGACAAGGGCGAGTCTGCCGATGGCGCCCTGGACATCCTCCTCGTCGGCTCCGACTCCCGCACGGACGCCCAGGGCAACACTCTCTCGCGCGAGGAGCTAGACGCCCTGCACGCCGGCGTGGACGACGGGGAGCACAACACGGACACCATCATGGTTATCCGCATTCCCAACGATGGCTCCCGCGCCAGCGCCGTGTCCATCCCGCGCGATACCTACGTCCATGACTCTGAGCACGGGAACATGAAAATCAACGGGGTCTTCTCCGCGCATGAGACCGCAAAAATTACCCAGCTCACGGAGGAAAACGAGGCGGCCGTCGCCCGCGGCGAGTCCCCGGTGCACACGGACAAAGACATCGCTGAGGCCGGCACTGCCGCCGGGCGCGCGGCCCTGCTCAACCAGGTGCGCGAGCTGTCCGGGGTGGACATTGACCACTACGCCGAGGTGGGCTTGCTGGGCTTTGTGTTGCTTACCGATGCCGTCGGGGGCGTCAACGTCTGCCTCAATGAGGCCGTGGATGATGAGATGTCCGGCGCCCGCTTCCCAGCCGGCGAGCAAACTCTCAACGGCGCCCAGGGCCTGGCCTTTGTCCGCCAACGCTACGGGCTGCCGCGCGGGGACTTGGACCGCATTGTTCGCCAGCAGTCCTACATGGCTTCCCTGGTGGCACAGGTACTCAACTCCGGCACGCTAACCAACCCCTCCAAGCTGTCGAAAATTTCCCGCGCCATTGAGCGCTCCGTGGTTTTTGACTCGGATTGGGACATCATGAGCATCGCCCAGCAGCTCTCCGGCCTGGCCGGCGGCAACGTCACCTTCAACACCATCCCGGTGACCTCCATTGATGGGGTGGGCGATTATGGCGAGTCCATCGTCACCATCGACCCCGAGGAGGTCCACCGCTTCTTCGAGGATCTGGCCAAGTCCCAGGAGCAGGTCGACGAAGAGCATGTCGGCGAAGGGCAGTCCGCCCCTGCCGGTTCCGCCCCGGAGCTTGACGGGGTGACTCTGCACGTGCTCAACGCGGGCGATACCCCGGGCCTGGCGGCGGGCATCGGCGCGTGGCTCACTGCCCAGGGCTACACCGTGGACCGCACCGCCAATGCCGAGGCTGGCGTGTACGCACAGTCGCAGGTGGTGGCGGCATCGGCAGACAATGCTCAGGCCCAGGCCCTGGCTGAGGCCTTGGGCGGGCTGCCCGTCACCGCCAACCCGAGCCTGGAGGAGGGCACCATCATCGTCGTGGCTGCCGCTGACTACGCAGGTCCCGCCGACCAAGACTCCGCCGACGCCGCCGAGTCTGCCGATGCCCCCGTGGGCACCCCAGGCGGTGACTTCGGCGCCGCAGAAGTCTCCCCTGAAATCGACGCCGGCGGCGACAGCCCGCGCTGCGTGAACTAGCCGCCGGACGTGTGGGCCGCGGGGTGCGCGTGACCCCGCCGCCGAACATGAGCGCCGCGCTGTGTGAGCATCCCGCTGGACGTGTGGGCCGCGGGGTGCGCGTGACCCTGCCAGGCGGCGGGTGCGCTGAGCCGCAAGGCGCAATCGATAACGTCGCTATGATGGGCGGGCATGGATATGCTTCGCCACTTGCTTGCTGCTGACTCCGCCTGCCCGCGTCTGACGGTGTATTCCGAGGGCTCGGGCGCGCGGATGGATTTTTCTGCGCAAACCATGGAGAACTGGGTGGCGAAGATTGCCAATTTCTTCGAAGAGGAACTGGACTTAACCGCCGGGGACCGCATTGCGATTGCACTGGAGCCGGGGTGGCCGGGCGCGATGGTTGCTTTGGGCGCGATTGCCACAGGCATCGAATGGCAGCTGTGCGGGGTGGATTCCCTCCCTACGGGCGCGCAAGCACTGTTTGTCGCGGCGGCGGATATTCCAGCCGTGCGCGACTACCCGGCAGACTTGGTGGCCGTGACTGATGATCCTTTTGGCCGCGGCGTAGTAGAAACCGGCGGCGAGCTTGAGGCAGGGGTGGTGGACTTTGGGCCCACCGTGCGCTTCTATGGGGACCACTATGCGGGCCAGACTCCCCAACTGACGCAGGTGCTGGAGCAGTGGCCGGGTGTGCCGCCCACGAGCGATCGGCTGTTATCCACAGGTTGGAGCGACAACGCTTCCTTTGCAGCGGCGGTGCTTGCACCCCTGGCTGGTGGGGGCTCGGCGGTAGTGGTCAGCGGGCTGGCCAGCAGCGAACGCCTGGATGACATCGCGGCCAACGAGAAAGTCACCGCCCGCGCCTGACCGCCCCGCACGGCAGGTTGCCGGGCGCGGGGGCAGAGGCTGCCGACAGAACTAGGCGGAAAGCTCAAAGAGTGCCTGGCCCAGGAGCAGTGCGGCAGCGCTGAGCGCGACAGTGGTAACAATCCGGTTGAGGATAATCGTATTGACGTAAGGGTTGAGGCGTCTGGCAATGAGCAACCCCACAACCACCAGCGGCAAATAAGCTGCCGCAGCGGTGAGCTGCAGCGCAGTCACGTGGCCGCTGCTGACCAAAATGCTCAAGGAAACCACGCAGCCGACTACGAACGTCGCGGACATCGTCCCGCGGATGGTGGCAGGCGGCAGACGTTTGAGGATGAGCGCCATCGGCGGGCCGCCAATCGACGTCGCAGTGCCCAGAAACCCGGAGGCCACCCCAGCAATCACGGTGTTGGCGGGGGTGCGGCGTGGGGACCAGCCCAGGCCAGAAAGCGACATGGCTATGAGCACCGCGCATGCGATAACCACCTGTAGCCCCGGCTCGGAAAGGTGCGCCAGCGCCCAGGCGGCGGCAAGCGATCCCGGGATGCGCGCCACGGTGGAAATGCCCACCACCGGCCAGTCCACTCCGGCCCGGCCGGTGCGTGCCAGCGTGGACGTCAAGGTGGTGGTGGCGATAATAAACGCCAGGCACAAAATGACCGTGGGCAATAGCTCGGGCTTAACCAGGGCGATAATCGGGGTGGCGATGGTACCTAGGCCAAACCCGATGGTCCCTTGCACCGTTGCGCCGCAGAGAATCAATAAGCCGATGAGGATATAGGTGAGCACCCGCATAGCCTAACAAGGCACCCACCACGGCACGCCTGCGCGGCTGGGCGCGGGGGCTAAGCGGTCTGCGCGGCGGGCCGCAGGGCATCGGCAAAGCGAAGCGGGGCGGGCGCTAAGCGGTCTGCGCGGCTGGCCGCAGGGGCATCGGAAAGCAAAGCGGGACGGGGGCTAAGCGGTCTGCGCGGCCGACGGTAGAGACTTCGAAAGGTTGCGGGAGCAGGAACTACGAATGGTGATTCGCCAAATGCAGATCTGTGACGTAGGCTACCTGATTAACTAATCGCCATTCGTATTCAGGAAAGGTTCCACCATGACCGATATTCACATTGTCTCTGCGGCTCGTTTGCCCATCGGTAAGTTCGGCGGCTCGCTGTCGCACCTGAGCCTGGAGGAGCTGGGCACCACCGCCGCCGCAGCAGCCATCGAGCGCTCCGGTATCCCCGCCGAAGACATCGACTCCTCCGTCGCCGCCAACGTCATCCCCGTGCACCCCAGCGACCTCTACATCTCCCGCAAAGTGGCCATGGGCGTGGGCATGAAGCACTCCTCCATTGCGTTTAACGTCAACCGCCTCTGCGGCTCCGGCATCCAGGCCATTGTCTCCGCCACCCAGCAGCTCCAAGCCGGCGATGCCACCATCGCCCTGGCCACCGGCGTCGAGTCCATGTCCCAGGCCCCCTACTCCGTCGAAGGCGCCCGCTTTGGCAAGCGCATGGGCGAAGGCAAGCTCTACGACTGGCTCACAGGCACCCTGGCGTGCCCCTTCGGCACCGGCCACATGGGCATTACCGCCGAAAACGTTGCCGCCGACCACGGCATTGACCGCCAGCGCCAAGACGAGTTCTCCGCCACCTCCCAGCAGCGCGCAGCCGCAGCCGCCGCAGCGGGCGTCCACGTGGAAGAAATCGTGCCGGTAGAAACCAAGCGTGGCACCTTCGCCCACGACGAGCACGTCCGCGAGACCGACGCCGCCGCCCTAAGCGAACTTAAGCCCGTCTTCCAGCGCGACGGCACCGTCACCGCCGGCAATTCTTCCGGCATCAACGACGGCGCCGCCGCAGTCGTGCTGACCACCGCCGCACAAGTCGCCGAGCGCGGCCTAGACTCCCTGGGCCGCGTGGTCAGCTGGGGTATCGCCGGCGTGGACCCCACCCGCATGGGAATCGGCCCCATCGAAGCAGTGCCCAAGGCACTGGCCGCAGCCGGGCTCAGCCTGGACGACATCGACCGCATCGAATCCAATGAGGCCTTCGCCGCCCAAGCCCTGGCCGTCCAAGACGCCCTGGGGTTTGACCCGGCCATCACCAACGTCGACGGCGGCGCCATCGCCCACGGCCACCCGGTGGGCGCCACCGGCATCATCTTGACCACCAAGCTGCTCTACGCCCTGCGCCGGGAGAACCTGCGCTACGGCCTGGTCACCATGTGTATCGGCGGCGGCCAGGGCATTGCCCTGATTGTGGAAAACACTCACGCCAAGGAGGCCTAACATGACCATCACCAACGTCGCCGTCATCGGGGCAGGGTCGATGGGGGCGGGCATTGCGGCGCTGGCGGCATCGGCAGGCTTAGATGTCATCCTCTTCGATGTCACCCGCGCCGGCGCCCAACGCGGCATAGACTTGCAGGTCAAGCGCAAGGGCTTCTACCACCCCAGCCACGTGGCTAACATCCGCGCCGCCTCCACGGAAGACGACCTGGAGCTCCTGGCGGACCGCGACTGGGTGGTCGAGGCCATCTTCGAGGACCTCGATGCCAAGCACACCCTGTATGCCAAGGTTGCGCCGCACTTGGCCCCACACGCCATTTTGAGCTCCAATACCTCTACCCTGCCGCTGGCGCGCCTGCGCGAGGGCGTGGCCGCGCCGGAGCGTTTTGCCATCACGCACTTCTTCAACCCGCCCAAGGTCATGCGCCTGGTGGAACTGGTGGCCCCGCACGCCCCCACCGAGCGCGCCCTGCGCGAGTGCCTGGAGCAAACCCTGGGCAAGGTGGCGCTGGCCTGCCGCGACACCCCCGGCTTTATTGCCAACCGCGTTGGCTGCTACTGGATGGCCGCAGGGGTGGCCGCCGCGCGCCGCCACCAGGTCAGCATTGAGCTTGCCGATGCCGCCGCCTCCCGCCCCTTCGGCATCCCCCGCACCGGTGTCTTCGGCTTACTGGATTACATCGGACTGCAGCTCGTTGAGCACGTGTGGGGCAGCTTGGAGGCGGCACTGCCCGAAGGCGACCGCCTTTTTGAGGTCCCGCTGGGTGGCGATGAGTTCATCGCCGGGCTAGTTTCGCGCGGCCTGACCGGACGTACCGGTGAGGGCGGTTTCTACCGCGGCCGGGACGAGACCGTGACGCAGGACTATTCGTATCGCCCGCGAGAGAACGTCTCTGTGCCGCAGGATGCCCGCGAGCTGATGGACTCCGACACCCCCGAAGGCCGCTTTGCCCGGGAGCTGTTTTTGTCCACCCTGCGCTATTGCTGCGAGGTCACCGAGGAGATCGCGGACCATGTGGGCCTTATCGACGCCGGTCTGCGCCTGGGCTTCGGCTGGAAGAAGGGCATTTTTGAGCTTGCCGATACCCTGGGCCGCCCCTGGTTGCTCTCCGCCTACGCTTCCACCGCTGAGGGAGCCCCCGCTTTGTTGGAGGCTGCCGATGACGGCTTCTACCCCCGCCCCGGCTATGCGGTAGACCACCGCGGCCAGCCCGTAGAAATTGCCCGGCCCGCCGGGGCGGTGACGCTGGCGGGACTGCTCGACGCCGGCGCAGAAACCCTGCTAGAGACCGACTCCGGCGCACTGCACGCAGTCGACGTCGATGGGGTACGCGTGGGCATTATCGACTTGCACACTCCACTAAATTCCCTGCCCACCCCGGCGTTGGCCTTCATGCGCCAGGTACTGGATGCGGTGAGGGACGGGGGCATCGGCAAGCTAGAAGCCCTGGTGATAGGCAACGACGAAGCTCGCGCCTTTTGTGCCGGGGCGCACCTGCCCACCATTGCTGCGGCGGCGCGTTCCGGCGATGCAGACGCTGTCCACCAGCTGATCCACGATGGTTCTGCGACGCTGCGCGCTGTGCGCCGCGCCCCAGTTCCGGTAGTCGGTGCCGTGCGGGGCGCGGCATTGGGCGGCGGCTGCGAACTTGCGCTCAGCTGCGATCGGCTCGTAGTGCACGCCGATGCCGCACTCGGCTTCCCCGAGCGCCACGTGGGCCTCTTCCCTGGCTGGACCGGAACAGTGTCCTACCTGGAACGAGTACTGTCTGCAGGCGGAAGCCACCAAGATGCCTTCGATGTCATTGCTGGCGCCTCACCCGCAGCCAATGCTTTCCACGCCCGCGATCTCCACCTGCTGCGCGCAGAAGATGAGATCTGCTTTTCCACGGATCATGTTCTAGGCACAGCGTTGTCTGTCGCGGCGGAGCTGGCTCGTGCTGGATACACCGCCCCTGCCGATCCGGTTCTTCCCTTGCACAGCGGTCCCGCACTGGACGCCGCCTGGCCAGTCGATGGCGCCACCGCCACCGATGCCGCCATCGTGGCCCAGCTAGCCCGCGTCTACACCGCGGCCGATGACGATCCCGCACAGCTCGACTTTGACCAGCTCTGCGAGCGCGAGGTGGACCTGGACGTGCCCACGCTGCTCATCCCCGCTTGCGTCGAGCGCGCCGAGCACATGGCCGCCACCCGCCGCCCCCTGGGCAACTAACCCCTCCAAGCGCTGCGCCGCTTCCTCCGCCCCGGTTCCCACCTGGTTCCGGGGCGCTTCTCTGTCTGCCCCCTCCCCACTCACCGCCGTCCCGCAGTGTTGCGCTGCTGTGTCGCTACGCTGCTGCGTTCGTGCCGCCTGGTCACCCTGCCCGCACGTCTAGCCCCTCCGGCTGCCTGTTTTCGGCTGCCGTGGGGCTGGGGTGTTGCGCTGCGCTTGCGGCGCTGCCTGCCGCGTTGCGCTGCGCCGGACTTGAGCACTGCGCTGTGCTGCTTGCCGCGTCGCGCTTGCCGCGCTGCCGGCGCTGCGGGCGCGGGGTTAGTTGGTGGGGCTGGTCGGCACCGGGACACCACCACCAGGTGACTGCCAAGCCACCTGCCCACCAACCCTTACCATCCGGCCGCGGTGGATGGGCACTCCTCCCGGAGGGTGGTCTTCATTGGCACCATTATGATGCGGGCATAACACCGTCAGATTCCTGATGTTGGTTTCCCCACCGTCAGCCCACGACGTAATGTGGTGAATCTGGCACTTATCAAACGGCACGTGACAGTCCAACCACGCACACTCCGGGCTCTCCGCGGCAAGCAGGAGGCGCTGCTTGTCGGTAGCAAAGCGCTCCATACGGTAGACATCCACCGGACCGTGCACCCGGCTTAGGATTGCTACAAACCCGTGCTTGAGCAAGATGCGCTCAGCTAGTTCTTTACCGGTCATCCGTGCCCCGTTGTTCGCCCGAACAATAATGTCGCCCGCAGACCCCACACCGCCTGCGTTAGCACCGCTAGTGTTGGCATTGCCTTCGTTGGCGCTGC
Source organism: Corynebacterium lizhenjunii (assembly GCF_011038655.2). Taxonomy (NCBI): domain Bacteria; kingdom Bacillati; phylum Actinomycetota; class Actinomycetes; order Mycobacteriales; family Corynebacteriaceae; genus Corynebacterium; species Corynebacterium lizhenjunii. The sequence continues at coordinate 610,008 of NZ_CP064954.1, read as the reverse complement.
TTGCGCTGGCACTGGTGCGGGTGTTGCCCGTGGGGTTGGCGCCTGCAGGGTCTGCACCGGCGGGGTTGGCTGCGCTGGCACCGGCAGCTTGATCACCGGTACCGGTGTGGTTGCAGTCGTTAACGGCGAGCAGTTTGGCGAAGGTGTCTAGCTGCAGGGTGATCATGGGGATGTAGTTCAACCGCCCGGCTCCACCTTCACCGCGTACTAGGTTAAGGAAGCTTTCTGCCGGGGCGGATTGGTCGATGGCATCGTAGACATCGGTCAGGTCCACATCGCGTGCGGTAATGGACATGGTGGCTGTGCCGTTGGCGTAGCGGCGTATAGAGACTTTTTCTACTGGGGTGTCATCTTTTGGGTTCCATTCCCGGCGTAGTTTACGCGCCACAGTCGTGAATTGGCCTGCGGGTGTGGCGCATAGGTGTTGGCGCATCCTCCATTGTTGGGTGGTCTTAGTCTTGGTGACTTCGCGTTCTATTTCTTGCATGGCGATAAGCCCGTGTCCGTGGCGCTGTGCCCCTTTAACAGCACTCCTTTGCCGCCGGGAAGGCTGGCCGGGCCCGCAGTACAGCCGGTAGAGGCGCGCCAGGAACTCTGCGGTATCTGGTGCAACGCCTAAGCCCACCAGGTCTGTGGTGGTGGCATGCTCTAGCTGTGGCAGTGCGTCGATGACGCTGCCTAGCAGGGCGGCGATGTTGATCTCTTTCATGGCTTTGACGCTAAGGCGATAGCGCAACCCTGCGCAAGGGGAATTTTGGGAAAACCCGAAATCTGTGGATAACTTGTCCCCACCCGTGGCAGAAATGGGGAGTTATCCACAGGCCGACTGCACATGCGGTTGCCGCCGCGTGAGATGTCAGAGTATTATGTCGCGCGCACGCGGGAAAGGGCTGCGTGTCGAGTCATGAGAAGCAAGAGCGGAGCGTGGCGCAGGTCGGACTGCGGCGCGCACTCGGGAAGAGTCCGCAAAATAGCTTGTGCGGCCAGGAGTGGACTGCGGCTCACAGACCGAAAAAGGGAGCGCCCGATTGGGGGGCGACGGCATCACACGGCAGAATGCTGCGGGGGTGCGGGAGAAGCGTCAGCGGACTGTTGGGCGACACAGAAGAGCACGCACGGGCCACAGCGAGACAGTGACCAGTGCGTGCGGGAAGCCCGCCGGGGGCTGGGGCGGGCGGGAGGAGGCATCGGAAAGCTACTTGTAAGCGCTAAAACCGGTGAGTTTCTTGCCGATGATCAAGGACTGGACGGTATCGGTGCCTTCGTAGGTGTGCATGGCCTCGACATCCGCGAAGTGGCGCGCGATGTCGTTTTCCAGCAAAATACCCACGCCGCCAAGCATGTCGCGGCAATCGGAGGCAATGCGGCGGGCAGCGCGCGTGTTGTGCAGCTTGGCCATGGAGGCTTGCTCGGGCGCCATGGTGCCATCGGCCTCACGCTGGGAGACTTCGCGGCAGATGAGCATCATCTGCGCCAGCTCCAGGGACATGTTGGACAGGCGCTGCTGGATAATCTGCGTGCGCGCCAGCTCGCGGCCAAACTGCTCGCGCTCCAATACGTAGTCGCGCGCCTTTTCAAAACACGCTACCGCCGAACCCAACGCCATCCACGCCACCCCCACGCGCGTGGCGGTAAGAACGCGGGCTACGTCTTTGAAACTTTGCGCACCCGGCAGCTGGTTTTCTACCGGCACGCGGCAGTCCTGCAGCTTAATGTGGGTCTGGTGAATGGAACGCAACGACAGCTTGCCGGTGATGACTTCTGCGGAATACCCCGGGGTGTCTTGCGGCACGATGAACCCGGAGACCTCCCCGTTTTCCAGGCGCGCGAAGACCTGCGTCATGCCGCCGGTGGCGCCGTTGCCGATCCACTTCTTTTCCCCGTTGAGCACAAAGTGGTCGCCATCGCGCACCGCGGTGGTTTCCAGGCCGATGGAGTCAGAGCCATGCGCGGGCTCCGTCAGCGCAAACGCGCCCAGCAGCTCGCAGGATGCCAGCGGCTCCAGGTAGGTCTTCTTGTGTTCTTCGCTGCCCAGCATGGCGATGCTGCGCAGGGCCAGCCCGGCCTGGACGGCAATGACGGTGCCCATGGAGGCATCGGCACGCGTGACCTCCATGAGCACCAGGCCCGCGCCGATGGGGCTGAGCTGCTCGTGGCCGGGCACGGCCACGCCGTCCGTCATCAGGTCGCGCTGGCCCAGCTCGCGCACGATGTCCAGGGGGTAGTGGGCGTTTTGCCAGTGCTCGTTGATGTCCCCGACGCATTCGGCGCCGAACTTGGCGGCGCGGGCCCAGGCGGCGGCATCGGCGGCAGAGATGCCATCAAAAACACCCAAAAAGTCCGTGGTAGGGGCAAAAAGATTGTGCGACATGAGTTCCTCCGTGTAAAAATACGAATAGGTATTAGTTTGACATTGTGACCGCACTCTCATCCGCTGTCAAGCCGTTCACCACCCCACACGCAAAAATCCTTTAGAAAGGCACCCCCATTGGCTAACCAGAAGCGCCGCGACCAGATCGCGAACGCCGCCCTGATCCTCTTCGACGCCCGCGGCTACCACGCCACCAGCATGGAGGACATCGCCAAGGCCGTGGGCATGCGCGCCTCCAGCCTGTACAACCATTTCCGCTCTAAGCAGGAGTTACTGGCGGAGGTGGCGATTAATGCCATGGAGGAGCTGCTGCGCTTTAACGCCACCGCGATTGCCGGGATTGACAATCCGGTGGATAAGCTCGCCGCCGCCATGCGCTCGCATGTGATTTTCCACACAACCCATGCGCGGGCGGCGCGCGTTATCAACACCGAGATTGGCTCCCTGGAGGAGCCCCACCATTCCGTGGTTATCGAGCTGCGCCGCGACTACGTCTCCCGCTGGATGAAGATTGTCCACGACGGCATGGCCACCGGCGTATTCCAGGCCAACGACGTCAAGATTTCCTGCTGGGCGCTCATTGACATGGGCATCGGCGTGTCCAAGTGGTACGCCGACGACGGCCAGTACTCCCCCGAGGAGCTCGGCAACATGTATGCCGGCTTTGCCCTGCAGCAATTGCTTGCCGATGCCCCCGCAGAGGCCAGCTAGATGTCTTCTGCTTCGTTGTGCGTAGTGGGTTCCATTAACGCAGATCTCATGGTTTCGGTGGCTCGCCACCCGCAGCCAGGCGAGACTGTGCTGGGCAGTGGTGGCGCGGTGCTCGCTGGAGGTAAGGGCGCCAATCAGGCGGTGGCCGCGGCCCTGCAAGGTGCGCACGTGACGTTTGTGGGCGCGGTTGGTGATGACGCCTACGCCGCTGCGGCCTTGGAGCACTTGAAAGCCACCGGGGTGGACCTGCAGGCGGTTGCCCGCCGCGCTGATACTTCCACTGGTTTGGCTGTCATTACGGTGGCTGCTGATGGCGAGAACTCCATTGTGGTAGTCCCCGGCGCGAATGCCGCGGTGGATGCGGAGTATGTGAGCTCACAGGCGGCCACGATTGAGGCCGCCGATATTGTTTTGCTTCAGGGCGAGATTCCGGCTGATGGTTTTCGCCGCGCCGTGGAGATTGCCCGCGCCGCAGGCGCACGCGTGGTGGTTAATCTGGCGCCGGTGATTCCGGTTGATCGCACTGCGCTCCTGGCTGCGGATCCGCTGCTAGCCAATGAGCATGAGGCTGGCCTTATCCTGGAGCAATTGGGTCACCCGCCCGACCCCGAGGCCACGCCACAACAGCTTGCCCAGGCACTACTTGATGCCGGTTGTGCCTCTGTGCTGCTTACCTTGGGCGCCCAGGGTGCTGTGCTTGCCGATGCCGCCGGGCTTACTCCCATCCCGACGCGGGTTGCTGCCGTGGATACTACCGGCGCTGGCGATGCCTTTGCCGGTGCCTTTGTCGCCAGCCTCCTCGCTGAGCCCTTCACTGACCCCTTCGCTGAAGCCGAACAGGAACCCGGCGATGGCCCACCCCTCGCTGGCCCGGCTGTTCATCATCGCGATCGTCACCGCGATGGTGCAGACATGGTGGCCGCAGCCCACCACGCGGCTCGCGTCGCTGCCTACGCTACGCTATCTCCCGGTGCGCAACCGTCCTACCCGCGCGCAGGCGATGAATTGCCTGAGCTTGAGGACTAGCTGTCCAGACTAAAGACCCCTAACGGCTTACCCGCTCCCCGGCCCGGCCATGCCGAAGGCCCCGCCTCCTCAGCTCAAGGAAGCGGGGCCTGCTGCTCAGGTGCACGCGGCGTTTAGGCGTGCACGCGGTGCATCAGGGTTTCGTCATCGGTACCGGGGGCGTTGCCTAGCTCGCCGGTGGTGTTGTCATCGCTGCGGGCAAGTAGCACGGCGGAGAGGCCAAGGCCGCCCCAGACGACCACGATGAACAGGACCAGTAGAAAGAGTGCACTGGTGGACATGGTGTTTCTCCTTAGGGTGTGGGGGACGGTTTAGCGCTGGGTAGCGCCCTGACCCAGGGGGTTGGGCTCACCGGCGGGGCGGCCGCGTACGGGGACGCCGTAGTCGGAGGTTGCTAGGCCGTCCAGGTGCTGGTTGCCGCGGAACTTCAGGGAGGCGAAGACGAAGGAGGCGACCAGGATGATGGCTACCGCCGCCCAGCCGTAGAGGCCGATTTGGGCTTGGGAGTAGCCCTCATAGGGCTCACCGATCAGGGTGATGATCTCGCTGACCAGGAAGTAAATGAGCAGCGCCGGGGTGGCCACGAAGGTCAGGAAAGTCCACACGGTGCCCACGCGCAGGCCGGAGACAGCGTTGATGTGCTGGGCCATTTCGCGGCGGCGGCCGGTGACCCAGCCAACGGCAATCACGGCGCACACGGCACCGAAGACAATGCCGATGTTGTTGGTGAACTTGTCCATGATGTCCAGGGTGACAAGGCCGGAAGTGGTGGAAAACAGCAGGCAGGACACCACGGCCATCACGGAGCCGGCCATGATGGCGGCCTTCTTGCGCGGCAGATCAAACTTGTCGGCCACGGCGGAGATGACCACTTCCAAAATGGAAATCAGAGAGGTCAGGCCGGCCAGGAACAAGGAGCCGAAGAAGAGCACGCCGAACAGCCCGCCCAAGGGCATGAGGTTAATGATGGTGGGGAAGGCGATGAATGCCAGGCCAATGCCGCCGGAGGCGACCTCATCCACAGCCACGCCTTGTTGTGCGGCCATGTAGCCCAGGGTGGCAAAGACGCCAATACCGGCCAGCACCTCAAAGGAGGAGTTAGCAAACGCGGTGACCAGACCGGTGTTGGTCAGGTTGGTGCGCGGCTTGAGGTAGGAGGCGTAGGTGATCATGATGCCGAAGCCGATGGACAGGGAGAAGAAGATTTGCCCGTAAGCAGCGATCCATACCGAGGGGTTGGACAGCACGGACCAGTCCGGGGTAAACAGGGCGTTGAGGCCGTCCACGGCGCCGTCCAGGAAGAGCGCGCGCACCACCAGGATGATGAACATCACCGTCAGCACCGGCAGGAACAGCGAGGTCAGCTTGCCGATGCCCTTGTTAATATCCGTCGCCAGCGTCACAATCGCGATGACCCACACGCCCACCATGACCAGCAGGATGGGCCAGACGAAGTTGGCGGAGTAGGTCGCGTCGGTGTCTGCCTGCAGGAAGTCGCCCATGAAGTAGTCGGCGGGGCTATCACCCCAGGCCTGGTTGATGGACTTGACCGTGTAGATGGCCGCCCAGGCGATAATTGCCGCGTAGTAGATGGCGATGAAGAAGTTCACGCCCGCCTTGAACCAGCCAATGGATTCCAAGGAGGGGGACACGCGCCTAAAGGCCAGCGGGGTGGAGCCGCGGAAGCGGTGGCCAACTGCCAAATCGAACCACAGCAGCGGGATACCAGCGGTCAGCAGCGCCACGATGTAGGGCACCAGGAAGGCGCCGCCGCCGTTTTCGTATGCCACATACGGAAAGCGCCAAATGTTGCCCAGGCCGACGGCGGAGCCGATGGCCGCCATAAGAAAGACAAAGCGCGTATTGAACGTATCCCGGTTTGACCGGGTCGTTTTAGTAGTCGCCATAGGAGTACACCTTTGTGTTAGTAGAGAGCTGACAGCGCCGGAGGCTGGTCCGGCGCTGTGTTAGACAAGCATCATAATCTACCTAGCGCCCAATAGGTAGTTTTCTGCGTCACTCCTCTGCCTACGGCAACCCCGTCGGGCAGCGCGCCGCGCGGGCTGTCCCGCAGCGCGCAAAATTTTGTCCGCGCGCCGCGCGGGCTGTCACGCAGCGCGCAAAATTTTGTCCGCGTGCCGCGTAGGCTGTCGCGCAGCGCGCAAAACTTCGTCCGCGCGCCGCGTAGGCTACCGCGCAGCGCGCAGAATGTCACGCACTATTTCGGCCACGTGCTGCGCGCGCGTGCCGGTGCCTTGCTCGATCTGGGTGCGGCAGGAAAAGCCGTCGGCGATGACCGCCTTGTCCGCCGCAGCGGCGGCGCGCACCTTGGGGAAGAGTTCGCGCTCACCTAAGGCCAGCGACATCTCCGCGTGGCCTTTTTCAAAGCCCCAGTTGCCGGCCAGGCCGCAGCACCCGGTGGCAATCTGCTCCTCATCCACGCCCAGCGCGGCCAGCAGTTGCGTCGAATGCGCCGGGTCTCCCAGGGATTTTTCGTGGCAGTGCACCTGGGTCAGCGCAGAGACATCCCCGGGCACTATCTCCCCGCGCTCTACCAGCTGCGCAATCCGCGGCGCGATAAATTCCGCGAAGGACACGGTCGCCTGGGCCAGGCGTTCCAGGTCGGGATTGGCGGAAAGTTCAGTGGCCTCGGAGCGCAGCATCACGGTGCATGAAGGCTCCACGCCAATGACGGGCAGCCCGCGGTCCAGGTAGGGCGCCATCACCTTCGCGGTGCGCTCAAGCACCTTCTGCGTCATGTCCAGCTGCCCGGTGGAGTGCCAGGTCAGTCCGCAGCAGACAAACTCCTGTGGGATTTCCACCCGGTAGCCCAGGGCCTCGAGCACCTCTACCGCCGCAGTGGCAGGCGAGGTGCCCAGCGAGGAATTAAAGGAGTCCGGCCACAACACCACCGTGCCAGCTTCCGTGCTTGCCGATGCCCCCTCCCCCGCAACGTTTGCCCGCCGCGCGTGCCACTTGCGCAGAGAGGTGTGCGCAAAACGGATCAGCGGCCGCCCGGTATCCAACCCGCCGGCTTTGGCAATCAGCGTGGACAGCCCCGGTGCGGACATGGCCTTATCAATCACCGTGGGAAGCAGCGGGATCTTATGCGCAATGTAGCCCAGCAGTGGCAGCCAACCCATCACATAGTGTGCCCCTGGGCGCAGCTTGCCGCGGTAGTGCTTGTGCAAGAACTCTGACTTATAGGTGGCCATGTCCACGTTCACTGGGCACTCAGAGGCACAAGCTTTACAGGACAGGCACAAATCCAGGGCGCTAGCGACCTCTTTTGATTCAAAGCCTTCCGGGATGGACTCTCCACGGAACATTTCGCTAAGTAGCCGGGCGCGCCCGCGGGTGGAATGGACTTCATCGCCGGTGATCTGGAAAGACGGGCACATGGATCCGGCCTCGGAGCGGCAGGCAGAAACGCCGACACACCGGTTAATGGCATTGACCATCGAGCCCTTATCGTGGCTAAAGGAGTGCACGGGGGTGAGCTCAAAGGTGCGTTGGCCGGGGGCCATGCGCAGGCCTTGGGTGGGGGCATCGGCAAGCACCAGCACACCTGGATTGAAGAAATAATCCGGGTCGAATAGCTCTTTGAACTGCTGGAACAAACCCAACATGGCTGGGGAATACATGCGGTTAAGCAAGGCAGAGCGGGCGCGTCCATCGCCGTGTTCACCGGATAGTGAACCGCCGTGGGCGCTAACCAGCTGCGCGGCATGGTCCATGAAAGACTCGAACTGCGCTATGCCCTCCGGGGTGCCAAAGTCAAAGGAGATGCGCACGTGCACGCAGCCCTCGCCGAAGTGGCCGAAGGGAATCCCGCGCAGGCCGTAGTCATCCATCAGCGCGTAAAGCCCGCGCAGGTAGTCAGCCAGGTTTTCCGGCGGCACGGCGGAGTCCTCCCAATTGGGCCAGGCCTCTCCCCCATCCGGCAGGCGGGTAACCACCCCGGCGGCGGACTCGCGGATGCGCCACAGCTCGCGCATATCGGCCGAGCCATCGACCACCACGTAATCAATGGTCTCCACGCTGCGCGCCACCTGCTGGGCGGCAGCAATGGCCTCTGCGGCGGTTTCACCTCCAGTCTCGCAGTAAAGCCAACCGCCCGCGGCCAGGCCCTTACGGTTGCCCGGAAGGTTCGCGCCCGCATTTTCCTGGCCCACCTTGGAGCGCAGGGCGCCTAGCAGGTCCCCGCCCATGCCCTCGATGGTGGCAACCCCCGGCAGGCGCAGGCGGGCTGCGGCTGCGGCTGCATCGAAGACGGTGTCAAAGGCCAGCACCGCCAAGGCCTTGACCTTGGGCACCGGCACTAGCTTGACGGTCAGGCGGGTGATAATGCCGATGGTGCCCTCGGATCCCGCCACCGCCTTCGCGGTATCAAACCCGTGGCGCTGCAGCAGGTAGTGCAGCCCATATCCGGAGACCTGGCGCGGGAAGCGCCCGAGTTCGGATTCGATCAGCTCCGCGTTATCTGCCACCAAGTCTCGTAATGCCTGGTCGAGCTGCGGGTCGGAGGCGCCGCCGCGGCTGAAGGTGACTTCGCGGCCATCGGCAAGCATGATCGTGACATCTACCAGGTTCTCCGCTGCGGTGCCATAGGCCACGGAGTGTGAACCGCAGGCGTTGTTGGCCACCATTCCGCCAATGGTGCAGCGCGAGTGCGTCGACGGGTCAGGGCCGTAGGTCAGTCCGTGAGGCGCCACGGCGTCGCGCAACGCGTCGCAGACCACCCCGGGCTCCACCGTGGCGGTGCGGGCCTCGACGTCAATGTCAAGAATCCGATTGAAGTAGCGGGAAGTATCAATAATCAACCCGTGGCCAATGGCATTTCCCGCCACCGAGGTGCCGCCGCCGCGGCCCACCACCGCCCACCCGCGCTCCCGGGCCACCGCCAGGGCCGCGCGAATGTCATCTACCGTGCGGGGTTCGGTGACGGCAGCGGGGATGCGGCGGAAGATGGAGGCATCAGAAGAGTAGGCCGCCCGGGAGGCCATGTCCGTGCGCAGGCCCGCCTGGGTCATGCGCTGGTAGACGCGGGAATCCAGGCGGTTAAATTTAATTGTGTTGGTCATACAGGCTCCACTCGCAATGACAACTTTGGGTAACATGTTACTCCACTCGTCGGTGGCTTTGACCAATGCACAACCAGTGCGCGGCTGCGGTCTACCGCTAAGGTTGAAAGAATGACTTCCCGCCGCGTTGTGCCCGACATTGCTCCGCGTGAGCTCACCATGGCCACCCAGGTGATGAACCACGTCCGGGACCGCATCCACTCCGGGGATATGCGCCCCGATACCTGGTATAGCGTCTACCAACTTTCTGAGGAGCTGGGCATTTCCCGCTCGCCGGTGCGCGATGGCCTGCTGCGCCTGGAAGAAGCCGGCATCATTGAGTTCGTCCGCAACCGGGGCTTTCGCGTAGTCGAGCCCAACCCTTCCGATGTCGCCGACATCTTCAGCATCCGCCTCTCCCTGGAGCCTGCCGCGGCCGCGCGCGCTGCAACCCACGCGGGGCCGGGGGACATCGGCAAGCTCCGCGAACTCCTGGCACACATGGCCGCCGCCATTGAGCGCCAGGATGAGGCTACCTTCTTCGACTGGGACCAACAGCTTCACGATGCCCTTGCAAGCCTCGGCCACTCCCACCGCAGCCGCGCCATTTTGGCCACCTTGCGCACCCATACTCGTCTGCTGACTGATTCCACTGTGCGCAAATACCGCTCTCTGGAGCAGGTGTACTCCGAGCACCTGCCAATTGTTGATGCCATCGCCACCCACGATGCCCCCGCGGCCGCCGCCGCCATGCGCGCTCATGTCAGTGCCACCGGGCGTTTGCTTTTAGCCCAGAACCTGCGCAAAGCCCACCCCGAATGGGACGCCCCCGAGCTGGACCGGCGCGTCGATGAAATCTGGGAGCGGCACACCGCACACCTATAGGGCTCCCGCGGGATCTCCCCGACGCAAACCGGAGCGTGACGCATTTTCAGCGCAAACACGACATCGCCGTCTAGGCGGAGAGGGCCCACCGCGGAGAAAACGCGTCACTGTTGCCCCACCTTAGAGACAAAGCACTACTTGTCCTTCCGGAACAAGATTCTCAACCCCTTTCCCTGTAGTTCTGGATGGGCCTCCATCCTCTTCGCCAAGCCAACTCCGTAGCCAGTAGCCATGCTTGCGACAACCAGGATTCCAATTATCCATGAGCTCATTGTTCACTCCTTAGCAGTGGGTAGACACCCACACCCAAAACGCCCCTTCACCGAGCGCAGCAAGAAAAGCAATTCCCGGGTTTACCAACGCGAGGGACAACACCCTGCCCCAGGCAAAGGCATGCCCTGTACCCACGAGTCCGACCAAATAGGGGCATACCTGCTCCTTAGATACCCGGTTTTCCATGGATAATTCGAAAGCTGCTATTTGCTCCGGACTTGCCCCTTCAAGAACCGACAGAAGAGCCTCAGCATTCTCCTCGGCTGTCATCTCCCGAATCGATCCATCCGGGTAGGTAGCACTCACCACTCCTGTGTCATTATCCATCGTGACAACGAATTCCCCATACCCTTCAACTGAAAGAGTTTGAGTAGTGGTCCCGCGCAGCTCTCCGCCCAAGTAGGCCGGAGTTTCAGGGCGCGGCAGTTCTACCGAGGCAGTATCCGCCTGAGCGTGCGACTGACGTGTAGTGGCCGTGGCTGACGTCTGAATAGAGGTGATAGGAGCAGCAATAACTACTGCTACTACACCCTTTGAGGGTTTATACATGTTCCGTCGCTTCCGGGTTTCTTCCACCCTCAGGAACTGAACGGGTGCCACAAGTTACAGCGACTCAAGAACTGTAACCTGCATAGATTTCATTACTCAAACTGAAGACTTCCCCTGTTGACTCCAACCTATCGCAGTGAACGCGGAGCGTAATTGAGGATGAAAGCGCACACCGCACAGAGGGTGGCGCAAGTGAAAGTGGCGGGCGCAAGCCAGGCCTTGACGCCGGTGACTATCGCACCGTTGAGAGTGATGACACCAAGGGCCTGGGTAGCCACGATGGCCACGCCACCAATAAGGAAGAGCGCCAAGAAGATGAAGAAGAGGACCTGGATGAAGGTGAAGAGTGCTTTCATGGGGTATCGCTTTCAGAGTTGGTCCCGGTGTCGAGGTCGATATCGGGGTCGACGTTGAATTCGAGTTGGGTTCGCGCCTGCGGTGGTGCCGGGGCTGGGCTCGCACCGGCGATAGCGCCGAGCCGGGCTAGGACGGGATGTAAACCGGTAGCCAGCCCATGCCCAGGATCCAGGCCAGGGCAATCATTGGCAGGACAAAGTAGAGGATGAGCGGGACGAACATCTTGGGTGGGTCCGCCTCAGCCATGGCGGCGGAGAGGTAGATGGGTGCGCCCACTGGCGGGGAGGCGCCCTCGGTGGAGGTGCACAGAAGGATGACCACGATGGCCAGGGTGGGATCCAAACCCACTGCAGTCAGGGCCGCAACCGCCGGGGCACCGATGGCTGCGGCGGTAGCCGTCGAGGACAACGGGGTGGCCACCAGGACGGCCAGGATGCCAACGGCCAGAAGCATCACGGCCTTACCCAGGCTCAAGGAGTCCAGTAAGCCGGAGAGCTGCTCGCCCACTCCCAGGTCCTCCATGATTTTCGCCGCAGCCAGGGCGGCGAAAAGGGAGATACCCACCGTGGCGAACTGGTTGGCGTCTTTCTTCAGCTGGGCGCGGAAGTGTGCGTTGTTTTGGCGGATACGGTGCGCACCCTCAATCAACGCAATCAGTGTGATCAGGATGGGCACCCACACGATGATCGAAATGGCCTTCACACCGTCTGCGCCGATGGCGGATTCCTTAGCCAGGTAGGTAGCCACGGGGCCAATGGTCAGCAGCACCGGGATGACAATGCCCATGAAGATGGATGGCGAGCGCCAGCCCTCCTTCATCGCCTGAGCAAAGGATTTGAGGTCATCGCGCGGGGTGGCTTGGATGCCGTCTTTGCGAGTCCACCAAAACACCACCACCAGGCGATAGAGGACGGCATAGGCACCGCCGCAGGCCAGGGCCACGTACACACTGGAGGCCGATGCCCCCGCCGCCGCCGGCATGGCCAAGATGATGAACATGGTGGAATTCGGCGGCAGGGCCACCCCCAGGCCAGAGTTGCCGGCCACCAGGGTGGCGGCGCGCTCAGAGGACCAGCCGGCTTTCTTCATCCACGGGATGGTCACCGACCCCACGGTGGCGGAGTTGCCGGCGGTGGAACCTGCGATGAGGCCAATCATGGCCGAGCCCAGAGTGGACACGTACGCCGCACCGCCGCGCAGGCGCCCAAAGATGGAGTTGAGAATTTCAATGAGCCTGTCAATAAGCCCCGTGGACTGCACCACAATACCCATGAACACGAATGCCATACCGGCGAAGGTGACCTCCGATTGCGCAGCGTCTACCAGCGCCGACCACAGCATGGTGGGTGCCTGCGTTCCGCCCAGCAACGCGGTGGCAATGAGTGCAGCAACCAGTGATTCTGAAATATCCCGCTTAGCCACGGTATTGAGAACCACCGTTACCGCAATAAAGACGGCTAGTGCAGCAATGCCCACTGTGCCCCTCCTTAAAGCGCGATTGTCGAGTGATGCCAGTCACCGTAGCATGTTACATGCTGCGCCCGGAAAGGCGCAGGCAGGCGGGCCATCCGTGTCCGCTGCCAGCATCGCGCGGCCGCCAAGGCCACCAATCGGTGCCCCGTCCACGCGGCACCGCCCGGGCCGGATGCCGGCTACAGGCGTGGCCGCGACGCTAGGCGCGGTCGTTGACGCCCAGGATCAACAACTCCGCTGCCACCAGCGGGTCTTTCAGGTCCAACTCCAGCAGACCCTCGAGCAGCGCAATGCGCTTGCGCACGGTATGACGGTGGGTGGACAGATTCTCGGCGGTACGCGAGACATGGCCGCCGCAGCGCAGGTAGGCCTCCAGGGTCTCGGCAAGCTGGGTGCCCTCTTCGGCGTCGCGGCGGCGAATCTTGCCCCAGGTCTCCCGGGCGCGGTGGCGCAGCAGGTCTTGAACCTGGGCGTCTTTAAGCCAGCCCAGCGTGCGCGACTCCGGCCCGGCCATCGCCCCGGGCTGTAGACCAAACGCAATAGCCTCCAGCTCGTGCACCACGCCCAGACTCAGCTCACCCCACGGCATAGGGATGCCCACCACTATGCGCTGGTTACCTCGAATACCGTGCAGCAAGTCCGCAATGTTCTTCATCGTCCGGCTGCCCCGAAACAGCAGCAAACTGCTCCCCTCCTCCAAACCCAAGGCAAACAGCAGCCTGCCGTTGTCTGCGAGGCGGGCATCGAGGGCATCGACAAACCGCTTATGCGCCCGGGCCGAGTCCGCCTTGACCAAAATGGGCCGCACCCTGCCCTGCGAGTCCGCCGCCGTGGCCAAGATGCGCGTCATGGGATTCTCGGCTTGGCCGATGCCCAGTTGGATAGCCATCGCCATCGAGTTCAGCTCCCCCTGGGTTCGGCGTAGCTCCTGAGGACGTTTGACTATCAGCTCCGCCAGGCCCGCAGCTTGGCGCAACAGGGCGCGCTCGTTGGCAGTGAAAATCCGCGTGCCCGCCACCACTAGACCAAAGGAATGCTCGCCGTGCTCAGCAAGTTTGTGGGCGATAATACTCCACTGCCCCACGCGTCTCGCCGCGGCAAAGGAGTGCGCGCGCAGCTCATCAATTACCGGCTCCAAGTCCAGGTGCGGCAGCCCGGCGCGCATATGCTGCGCCGCCGCCCGCCCATCCAAATCCACCAGGCACACGTGCGCGTCTAAAACCTGGGCAGTACGGGTGACCAGGGCGGAAAGGCCGGCTGAGGCGGCATCGTTAAGCGCTCCTTGAGCCTTAATGAACCCGGCCATCTCCTGCTCCCGCAGGCGCGCCACCTCCTCATGGACCGCAGCCAGCACGGAGATAAACGGCACCTGCAGCGGGATGGCGAACAGGGAGACGTCGTGCTTACGCGCCGCCGCCACCAGCTCCGCGGGCACTTCCGGGAAGGCCAGACCCACACCGAAACCGATCCCCGTCAGCCCGGCCGCCGCCATGCGCTCCACATAGGGCCCCAGCGCCTGGGGGCGGGACTCAAAAGCAATTCCGGTGAGCAAAATGACGGCGTCGCGGCCCACAAAGCGGCGCGGATCCTCCAGCTCACAGGGGTGCACCACGCAAAAATCCCGGCCGGAGTCATGCAGCACCTCCAGTCCCAGGGCCTCCACGCCGGCCAGCCAGCGCAGCGAGAGGTACGGAACCTCGCTGCTAGCAAATGCGCGAATCATTGCTGCTTTTCTGTCCACCGCCAACCTCCCGGCAATATCCACGTTGGATATTTTGTCGCTCATCTTTCGCCAACTTGGCAGTGTCCAACGGTACACGATACAAGCCACAATGACGTGCAACACATTCACTGAACCGTCGGGTGGCCACCCCACCCCGGATAGAAAGGACCCCGCATGCAGGACCTCCCCCACCGGCTTCCCCAGGAGCGCAAGGTTGTCACTGCCATCCCCGGACCCCGCAGCCAGGAGCTAGACGCCGCCCGCGAAACCGAGCTGGCCCGCGCGCTAGTTCCGGGGCTGCCGGCCTACATCACCGACGGCGACGGCGGCGTCTTGGTCGATGTCGACGGCAACTCCTTCATCGATTTTGCTTCCGGCATTGCCGTGACCTCCGTGGGCGCCTCCAACGCCCGGGTGTCTGCCGCCATTGCCGATGCCGCCTCCCACCTCACCCACACCTGCTTCCTCAACGCCCCTTACCAGGGATTTATTGACATCTCCCGCAAACTCAACCAGCTCACCCCCGGCACGCACGCGAAGAAGACCGCCCTGTTTTCCACCGGTGCGGAGGCCATTGAAAACGCCGTGAAGATCGCCCGGCGCTACACCGGAAAGAACCGCGTAGTGGTCTTTGATGGCGCCTTCCACGGGCGGACCAATCTGACCATGACCATGACGGCCAAGAACAAGCCCTATAAGGCCGGCTTTGGCACCCTGGCGGCAGACATCTACCGCGTGCCGGGCTCCTACCCGCTGCGCGATGGCCTAGACGGCAAGCAGGCGGCGGCAAAGACCCTTCGCTACATCGAGCAGACCGTGGGCGTAGACGAGTTGGCCGCCGTGGTAATCGAGCCCATCCAAGGCGAGGGCGGCTTTGTGGAGCCGGCCAAGGGCTTCCTGCCCGCACTGCAGGAATGGTGCCTGGATAACCAGGTGGTCTTCGTGGTCGATGAAATCCAGGCCGGCATCTGCCGCACCGGCGCGTGGTTCGCTTCGGAGGACGAGGGCATTATCCCCGACCTGATTACCACCGCCAAGGGCGTAGGAGGCGGCATGCCGCTATCCGCAGTCACTGGCCGGGCAGAGATCATGGACGCCCCCACCCCCGGCTCCCTAGGCGGCACCTACGCCGGCAACCCGGTGGCCTGCGCCGCCGCCCTGGCTGCGCTGGAAGAGATGGAAGAACACGACCTAGCAGGCCGGGCGCGCGAGATTGAGGCCATCATCCGCGAAGTCCTGGAGCCACTCACGGAGCTGGGCTCCGTGGCGGAAGTGCGCGGGCGCGGGGCCATGATTGGGATCGAATTCATCGACGCCAACGGCGCCCCCAACGCCGACCTCACCGCCAAAGTGGCCAAGACCTGCCGCGACGCCGGCGTCCTCGTGCTGACCTGCGGCCTGGATGGCAACGTCATCCGTCTACTGCCGCCGCTGGTCATCAACGAGTCCACCCTCCGCGACGGCCTCGACGTCCTGGCTTCCGCCATCCGCAACGCCTAGCGCCCGCCCGCGTGCCGCCGCGCCCGCGGAACTACCACCAACCCAACTTTTCACACAAGGAGACACCATGTCTGACAAGCACATCTACGACTGCATCATCCTCGGCACCGGCTACGGCGGACTCGGAATGGGCGCCCAGCTGACCAAGGACGGCGCGGACAACTTCCTCATCCTGGAAGCCGCCGACGAGGTGGGCGGCGTCTGGCGCGACAACACCTACCCGGGTGCTGCCTGCGATACCCAGGCCCTCATCTACTGCTACTCCTACTTCCTCAACCTGGGTGTCTCCCGCATGTTCGCCGGCCAGGACGAAATGCTGGGCTACCTCAAGGCCCTGGCAGAAGAGTTCGGCCTCTACGAGCACATCAAGTTCGGCCACCGTATCACCCGTTCCCAGTGGAATGAGAACCTCAAGGTCTGGGAAATCGAAGCAGGCGGCGAGGTCTACCTGGGCCGCGTCTTCGTGGGTGCTTGGGGCCAGCTGTCCAAGCCCAAGTTCCCCAACTTCCCCGGCCGCGAGGACTTTGCCGGGGTACAGTTCCACTCCGCGCAATGGGACCATTCGGTAGACCTGACGGGTAAGAAGGTTGCGACCATCGGCAATGCGGCATCGGCAGTGCAGTTGGTGCCAGAAGTGGCCAAGGTAGCGGACAAACTCGCGGTCTTTCAGCGCTCTGCCAACTACATCCTGCCGCGCAACCAGATCATCTTCACCGAGGAAGAGCTGCGCGAATTCCACGATAACCCGGACTCCTACCGCAAGATTCGCCAGGAAATCCACCAAGTGCGCGAGGAGGGCTTCGACCGCACCCGCAAGGGCACCGATGCCGCCCAAGAAGGCGTGGAGCAAGCCATGGAGCACCTGCGCTCCCAGGTCAACGACCCGGAGCTGGTGCGCCAGCTGACCCCCAACTTTGCCTTCGGCTGCAAGCGTATTCTGCGCTCGGATGAGTTCTACCCCACCTTCAACCGCGACAATGTGGAGCTGGTCACCACCGGTATTGAGGACATCACCCCGCGCGGCATCCGCACCATCGACGGTGTAGAGCACGAGTTTGACGTCATCATCTACGCCACCGGCTTCTACTCCCAGGAGTTCCAGGGCGACCTGCCGGTGATTGGCCGCGGCGGCACTGACCTGCGGCAGCGCTGGGGCAACTCCCCGGAGGCCTACCTGGGTATGAGCGTGGACGGCTTCCCCAACTTCTTCATGCTCTACGGGCCCAACACCAACCTCAACCACCACTCGGTGGTGGCCATGCTCGAGGCCCAGGATAAGTACATCTCCCAGGCTGTGACGTACCTGCGGGAGCACCCACAGGCCGCGCTGGACGTCAAGTCGGACGTGCTGGCCAGCTTCAATGAGCGCATCCAGAAGGAGCTGGAGGCCTCGGCGTTCTCCGCGGATTGTTCTTCGTGGTACAAGAACGAGGATGGCCGCGTGATTAACAACTGGTCCGGCAATGTGGCGGAGTACTACGAGCTCACGGACTCCTTGCAGCTCGAGGACTACCAGCTCGCCTAACCCCCAGGAGGTCCCATGTTTGTGTTGCGCGACGAGTATTCCGGCCGCCCCGTGGCTGCTGATGCATGGAAGGCGCTGGAGCCTTTCCGCGCGGCAGGCGCGAAGTCTTTCCACCACTTTCCTATCGAGCAGGTGCGGGCCAACTATGTGGCCTCCGCGCAGGCCAACCCCCTGCATGAGGAGGTCGAGCCCGCCACGGCCGACTGGCCAGTGGGCCCGTTCCAGGTGCGTGTCTACGACCCGCGGCAGGGCCCTGAGCTTGCCGATGCCACCCCCGTCATCCTCTTCATGCATGGTGGCGGTTGGCTGATGGGCAACCTGGAGACCCACAACAGTCTGTGCCGCCGGTTGGCGGTGCTGACGGGGCTGCCGGTGGTGGCGGTGGATTATCGCCTAGCTCCTGAACACCCCTACCCCGCGGCGATTGATGATTGCCGGGCCGCCTACCGATGGCTATCTGATCCTTGCGCGCCGCACGGGTTGACGGCCAGTTCGATTGCGGTGGTGGGTGACTCCGCCGGCGGGCAGTTGGCCGCGGTGTTGGCTAATGAGTTCACCGCTATCCATGCCGCTGACCCAGAGGCCGTGGCGCCGCTGAGCTGCCAGGCGTTGTTGTATCCCATCGTTGACTGCTCGCGGGCGCGCACCGAAGGGGGTGCGTCGTATCAGCGCTTGGAGCGCGGCTTCCCGCTGTCGGCTGACACCATGCGCTGGTTCATCGACACCTTCGTCACGGAGGAGTCCCAGCGCGAGGCCGCGGATCTTTCCCCGCTGCTGCATGAGTTGCCCGCTGGTTTGCCGCCCAGCCTGGTGCTGACGGTAGACAATGACCCCCTTGCCGACGAGGGCTCCGAGTACGCCGCCAAACTGGCCCAAGCCGGCGTGGATGTCACCTACCGGCACCTGGTGGGTTACCACCACGGGCTGTTTACCTCCGCCGCCATCATTGACCGGGGTCGGGCTGAAATCGCGGCGGTCGCCCGCTTCATCGCCGCCGCCGCCGCTGCGCCAAGCCCTGCCGCGTCTGAGAGCACCGCCAGCTCCCCCACCGCCGCCGCTGCTGCGCCAAGCCCTGCCGCGCACGATGGCACCGGCACTGACCCCACCGCCTAGGGATGTACTGAAAGGACAGGTACACACCATGTTGAAACGATCATTTGGCATCGCCATGGCCTTCATCGGCGTACTGGCCGGCGCCTCCTTCGCCTCTGGGCGTGAGGCACTACAGTACTTTGTGGCCTTCGGCAACTGGGGCATCGTGGGCGCGGTGTGTACCGCGCTGGCCATGATGGTCTCCGGCGTCACCATCTTGCAGATGGGCTCCTACCATCGGGCGAAGGAACACACCTCCGTCTTTGACGCGGTCTCCACCCCGCTGGTGTCCAAACTGCTCGACATCAGCACGCTAACCTGTCTTTTCTGTATCGGCTTTGCGATGTTCGCCGGGGCGGGCACTAACCTGAACCAACAGTGGGGTTGGCCCATCTGGGTTGGCGCCACCATCATGTTGGTGCTCACTCTCCTCACTGGCCTGTTGGATGTAGACAAGGTCACCATCGCTATCGGGGCCATTACGCCGTTCATCATTATCTTGCTGACCATCGGCACGCTCTACACGGTCTTTACCGCCACCCCGGACTGGACGCACCTTAACCAGCAGGCTCAGCAAATCCCCACCACCTTGCCCAACTGGTGGGTGGCAGCCATCAACGATGTCGGACTCAACGTCATCGTGGTGGTCTCGATGACCATTGTCATCGGGGGCAACTTCCTGGATACAAAGGAGGTCGGGTACGGCGGCATCATCGGCGGACTATGCTTCCTGTTCCTCCTGGCCATCCTGGTGGGCGGGCTCTACATCTCCGTGGGCCCCATCACGGAGGCCGACATGCCAACCCTGGAGATGATTTCCCAGATTCACCCCTGGCTGGGCACCGCCATGACCATCGCAATTTACGGCATGATTTATAACACCGCCATCGGCATGTTTTATGCCTTCGCTAAGCGCCTGACCAGCAAGCACCCGCAGAATTTCTATAAGGTGTACTGCATCTCCGTTCTCATTGGTTTTGTGCTCTCTTTCATCGGCTTTAGCAACCTCATCGGCTGGGTCTACCCCATCTTGGGCTACATGGGCATCGCCATCATGTTCATCATCGGCTACGCCTGGGTGAAGAACCGCAAGGACTTGGTCTCCGAGTCGGAGCTGCGCCGCCGCGCCCGCTTTCTGCTCAGGAAGCGTTTTGAAAACGACAATCACCTTTCCCAGGAAGAGATGGACGAACTCGTCGCCATCGCCCGCAATTCCTCCATCCCGGAATCGGACTTCATCGCAGAAATCATGTCAGAGGTCGATTACTCCGGTGAACTCCCTGTCCACCGCCAGGTTACCGATGGCAAACTCCACGCCCTGATCACCGGCAAGCCGCTGCGCCGCTAGCCTCTTCCCTGCTCCCGGGCCAGCAACCCTAAGCCCGCAAACCCGAATCCCTGTCTCTCTAGCGAGTCGGTCCCCACCGGCTCGCTTGCCCATTCTCATCCGGCCCCCTCTCTTCCCGCGCCGGCTCCGTTGCCGCTGACCTCCCCTCTTCCTCGCTGGGACCTGCGCGCACGTCTGGCCCCTTCCGCGCGCTTTGTGTCGTCGCGGTTGGGGCTGTGTGCTTTCCGATGCCGCCGCATCCCTTCTGGCTGGTCTTCTGGCGGCTAGCTTTCCGGTGGTGGTGTTGCCTGGTGGTGGGCTTGCGGTGGCGGCGTTGCCTGGTGGTGAGCCTCCGGTGGGTAGGTGGTGGGTGTGGCTGATGGCGGTGTGGGCGCGGGCCGGGTTTGTATTGGTGGGGCGCCACCGGGTGCTTGCCATCCGACCCCGGTACCCATGCGCACTATCCGACCCCGGGTTATTGGGATGCCGTCTGGTGGGTGGTCTTCGTTGGCACCGTTATGGTGCGGACACAATGGGGTCAGGTTTGACATGTTGGTCTGGCCACCCTGGTTCCAGGGCTGGATGTGGTGGATCTGGCACTTATCAAACGGCAAGTGGCAGCCTATCCAGGAGCATTCCGCACCCTCGGCAAGTAGCAATAAGCGTTGCTTAGAGTTAGCGCTACGCGAATAGCGGTACAAGTCCAACGGGCCGTGTTCACGGGAGAGGGCTGCGATAAACCCGTAGTCCAGGCACAACCGCTCCAACAAGTCCTTACCGGTGAGGATCGCGCCGTTGGAGGCGCGGACGCGGATATCGGCATCGGTGGGATACCGGCCGGGGTTGTGCATCCGGTCGACGAACTCACAGATCTGATCCAGGTAGATCGGGATGATTGGGATGTAGCGTTGTTTGCCAGCGCCCCCGCCCCTGAAGGCTGCCAGGAAGCTTTCTACTTGGTCTTTGGGGTCAACCACGGCGTGGACGTCCATGATGTCGACAGACTTGCCCGTAGCTTTCAGCGTGGCCAGCCCATTAGCGTGGTGGGTGAGTTTTACGCCTTCTTTAACCTCACGTGGCTTGGCTAGTTTCTTCAACTGCTCTCGGGCAACGGCCTCGATTTGTGCGGCAGGCGTTTTGCAGAGTTTGACGCGTAGTTTCCATTTGGCGAGCTTGTCGGCAACTCGCTTGGTTTTGGTCTCGATCAGGTCGAGGGCGAAGATGCTGTGTCCTTGGGTGCGGGCGGCGGTAAGGGCTTTGTATTGCAGGCCGGTGTAGGTGGTATCCCCGTAGTAGGTGGTGTGGAGGGTGATGGTTTTGGCTGCTGCTAGTGGGCACCAGCCTTGGGCGACGAGGCTTTCTACGGTCTCACCGGCTAGCTCGGCGAGACCGTCAATAAAGGCGCCAGGCGCTGTGGGCCCTGGTCCTATTAGCGTCGTCTCGAGGTTCATGGCATCGACACTAAACCGGCCGGTATTGCCTGCGCAAGGGTCAATTTTCACATTGTCTAATGGAGTGTGCAATGAGGGTAAACTTTGGGCGGATCTACCATGGCGGCGGGGGCACCCACACGGGGGTGGCGCAACCCAGACGGGGGTAGCCTGGTCGCGGCACACAAGCGGGATTGTGGTCGGGATGTCGGCGGCAGGGCATGGGCACAGGCCACGCGTAGGCGCCGGAAGGTGGAGCATGAGGAACAACGCAGGGTCCCGTCCAGCTCGCGGAGAAGTGGGGGCGAAAAGTTTTAAACCCCTGCGAAATCTGCGGCGGTGGGCTAGGGTTCAAACAAACACAGAGAGGCTGCCGCCATGACCACCTTCGCCGTGACCGGACCCCCGGCTTTCCTAGTCGCCACCGGCGTAGTCGTTGCCCTGATCGCCGTGCCGATGAGCTTTGCCGCGGTCAGAATTCGAGGCAGCTCCGCCAAGAAGGTAGTCGTCCTGTGCGCCGCGGGGTTTGCCTGGAGCTTCATACCTGCGCTGGTGTTCTTCGGCTGGCTTGCACCTCCAGCCGCAGCGTACTCTTTGTCCGGAAATCCACCTACGCTCTTTGAGGATCCGGAGCTTCGCTTTTTGCTCGTCGCCCTCCCGGTCTGGGTGTTTATCGTGTGGAAGTACATCGAAAACGCGCTGGAGCTCATACTCTTTACGCTGCTGTTGACGTGCGGGCTTGCATCGGCAGGCTTCATCACCACGGCAGGAAACGGACCACAGGACCCCCTCCAACAGGTACTTTTTGGGCTCGCCGCTGTCTCGTGGTGCGTTCCGGTCTCGTGCCTGCCACCGGTGCTTACGTGGTGGACCCGCGATGTGTTCCGCGCCGTGCGCAACCCGGACTCCAGACAGACCACGCGGAACCCGATAAACGCTCCTGCCGCCAGCGAAGCCGCGTGCAACCAGGCCGCGCACGCCCCGATGAATCCCGCGAAAAGGAGTTAAACACCATGCTCTACTTCCCCTTTACATACATCGGCTACTTTGCGGTGCCCATTCTCTTCGTGGCCTTGGCAACCTGGGCGCTGGTGCGTCATGCTGCCCGGCGCGGCGGAACCACAGCGGTCCGGTCTGCGATAGCGGTGGGCGCTGCGGGGCTTCCGTGTGGACTGGTCCCCGCGGTGACGTGGGTTTTGTGGCCGGCAAGCACAATTCCGGATGGCTTTGACACTGCCGAATTGCAACAAGACGCAGAAAGCGTTGAGCGGAGGCTGCTGGCTTGTATTGGCGGCATCATCGTGTTGTGCGCGGTGGTGATCTGGTTCTCCGTCGCCAACTTTCTGCAGCTTTGTCTCTTTGTCTTGTGGCTGAGCTTCGGCATTTCTCAACTAGCTTTGTTTATCGCCTCCGGCGGTCTCACCGGAGCCTTGCTGCCACCGCCCATCGTTGGCATGTGGTATTTCCTCATCCCATTCCTGTGTGCGCTTCCCGTGTGTCTAGTGTTATGGCTGGTCAAAGTAGCCTTCCGGGTCGTGCTGCCCCGCTTGCGCGCACCGGAAGAAACCGCCCGGACCCGCCGGTAGCATCCGCGGAGCCACATAGAAAAGTTTTAAACCTCTGCGAAATTGGCGGCAGTCCGCTAGGGTGGCAACAAGCACAGAAAGGCTGCTTCCATGACTATCCTCCCCCTATCCATGTTCCTCGGCTTCCTTGGAGTGCCATTCTTCACCGCGGTTGCGGTGTCAGCGGCGATTGTGTTCGGTGCAACGCGAGATCCCGCCACCCCAAACCGAGCGGCACCAAGCGGCGCAGCACCAGACAGTCCGGCGCCAGGCTATCCGTCACCAGGCCATGCAGCACCAAGCGGCGCAGCACCAGACAGTCCCCCACCAGGCCGCACGGCACGGGGTGGTGCCACGGGAGCATCGGCAAGCAAGGCATCGGCAGGCAAGGCTGCGGTGGCGGTGTGTGCCGCGGCGCTGGGGTGCGGGGTGGTCCCCCTGCTGTTGTGGCTTGCCTGGCCGGCGTCGGGGGAGTTCATCGCAGCCTGGCGCATCTGCGGCTTTATTGTCACCGCAGTCGGGCTCACAGCCGTGGCCATGTGGCGCTACGTGACAAACGCCGCGCAGCTCACGCTGTTCGTCTTCTGGCTTGGCTTCGCAGCGACGGCTGCGTTCCTAGTTGTCACCGCGGATGCGTGGCGGGATGCCCCGGTGCCGCTGTCTACCATCGGGGTCTTCTTTTTCATTGCGGCGCTGTTTTATGTGTTTCCCCTGGCCCTGTTCATATGGTTGGTGCGCTCGACCCACCGGGAAGCCGCGGCCCATTCCAGCACCATCGACGGGAGCTAAGCATCATGACCACTTTCCCCTTCTTCGTGTACGCCAGCTATGTGGTGGTGATTGCGCTCTATGTCGGTTGTATCGCCTGCGCTGCGGTGCGCCGCGCGGTCCGGCGGGAAGGCGCCGCGGTAATCAAGCCCGCGCTCGCGGTGTGCGCGGTGGCGTTCGTGTGCGGCTTGGTCCCCATGCTGGCCTGGCATTCGTTCATACCAACCCTGACCAAGGATAACTACGAGGAACTCATTGGCACCGTCCAGCGGCTCCATTGGGCCAACAACATCACCATCGCCCTGCTGTGTGCCGTGCTGGTGTGGCGCTTCGCCAGCGGATTTCTGCGGCTGATTCTCTTCGTCCTCTCCGTGAGCCTGGGCATTTACGCAGCGTATGTGGCTATTTATATCGAAGGGTTCCAGGAGGCCCTGCTGCCACCGTTTATAGTCGGCGCCGGGATTTACGCCTGCGCGTTTCTCTGCGCGGCTCCGGTGTGCGTGGCGGCGTGGTTCCTGCGCCGTGACAACCGGGCGGTGGCCGCCCAATGGTACGCGTCCAGGCGGCAGGGCCCACCCGGGCCTTTAAACTAGCCCGCACCGCCCTCCCGGGCCATTAAGCTAGCGGCCATTAAGCTAAAGGGCCATGGCCTCCCCCATCAGCAGTATCCTCAGCCATCTCACCAACGGCACCCGCGTACCGGATGAACTCGCCGCGCGCCTCGATGCCGCAGATGCCGCCGCCCTGCGCGCCCTGGAGCACACCATCGCCTCCCACCGCACGTGGCGGGTGATGTCCACCAAGTTGCTCGATGTCTCCCAGATGCTCAACGCAGGCCGCGATTCCGGGGAGGTTTGCGACGCGATTGTGCGCCACGCCCGTGCCATTATCGGTACGGATGTGGGCTACATCAGCCTCAATGATGCAGACTCCGGCTTTACTAATGTCTTGACCACCACTGGGGTGCAGACTAAGGAGTTTCGGGAGATCCGTATGCCCATCGGTTCCGGGGTGTTGGGCATAGTCGCTGCCACCAACCGTCCGGCTTGGACTTATGACCATGCGCAGGACCCGGACGTCACGCACGTCGATTATGTAGACGCCGCGGTGCGTGCGGAGGGCATCCGCGCCATTTTGGGCGCCCCCATTCGTATTGGTGGCACCACTATTGGCGCGCTGCTGGTGGGTGACCGCCACCCGCGCCATTATTCGCGCGAGGAAATCGCCGCACTGGAGCTGCTGGGCGCAATGGCGGGGGTGGCCCTGGAGACCGCCCAGGTTATTGAGACCCAAGGCGAGTCCGTTGCCCAGTTGACTCGCTCCCAGGTGGCGCTAAGCCGGCACATCCAGGACCTTGAGTGGCTCAATAGGGTGGATGCCCAATTGTTGCAGGTCCTAACCGGCAGCGCTGGCTTTGAGCAGCTGGCTGCCGTGCTCACCGAGGTCTTGGAGGCCGAGGTTGTGCTTTGGCTTGCCGATGCCCCCTCCCCCTCACCCTGGGCGCAGCTCATCGCTACTGCCTGCCGCACGCGCACGTTTACCACCGCTGCCCACGACGACGTCCGGGATAGCGGCGACGGCGATAGCCACCCGGCCAGGGCCGACGGCGAGGATAGCGGCCGCGACGGTTCCTCCGCTACAGGCGGGGCCGCCAGGTGCGTGTTACCGGTGGAGTTCAATAGCAGGCTGTTGGGGTGTATCTGCGTGGGCCGGGAGGTCACGCAAATGCAGGCGCGCATCCTCACCCATGCATCCTCGGCTTTTAGCGCCATTGCGTTATTTCATGAGGCGTTGGTGGATGCCACCGCTCGCAAGGTTGATGACTTGGTTTATTCGGTGGTGCTGGGTAATGCCGGCAAGGAGGAGGCCACGCGCTTGCGTCAGCTCACCGGGATAGACATCACCCGGCCGCAGGGGTTGTATTTCTTGGCCATTGCAGGTGATGCCTTGGCTAAGAACACGGCTAAGGCTCCGGCTAAGACCCCGGCTAAGGCTCCGGTGAACGTCCCGGCACCTGCCGTGGGGCTCTCACCCCGCACCGTCGAAGACAAGCTGCGTGGAGCTACCGCGATAACCCGGCATGACCAACACCTATGCGTGCTCTTTGCTCCTGACGGTGACCTCGATTCCGCAGTGGCACCGCTGTTGCAGGCCAGTGCAGGTACGGCAGTCGCGGCAGTAGAAGTTGGTGCGTCTAGAACCATTCCCCAGGCTCACGATGCCGCCTTGGCTTACCTAGATTCCGCCCTCGCCCTGGGGTTACGCGGACAGCTGGTCACGGAAGCCACGTTGGGCTCGGTGGGGCTCATCCTGGGGGCGGACCCGCACGCGTTAGAGATGCTGCGCACCCACACCATTGGCCGGCTGCTGGACTACGATGCCACCCACCACACCGCCTTGGCTCAGACCGCCTACCATTACCTGCTGCACGGTCACAGTGTGGCTGAGACTGCTAAGGCCGTGTTTGTCCACGTCAACACGGTGCGCCAGCGTTTGGAGCGCATAGATAACCTCCTGGGCAGCGATTGGGCCACCGGTCCACGCAGCTTGGATATTTACCTGGCCCTGCGCCTAGCCATGCTGGAGCGCAGCACACGCGCATAGCCGTACACGCTCATGGCCAGGCGCGCTCATGGCCGGGCGCGTTCATGGCCGGGCACGTTCATGGCCGGGCACGTTCATGGCCGGGCACGCTTATGGCCGTGCGCACTCACGACTTTGCGCGCTCATGGCCGTGCGCACACTTGCGGCTGCATATTATGGAGAAATCCACATAGCATTCCTCTTCCGCACCAGGCGGTGTAGCGGTAATCTACCTCACACCACGGTTCAATACCGTTACTTAATCGCTACTCAAGGAGGAACCTTGTCTGACTCCATCACCATCCAGGGCGCTGTGCTGGAGCGCTCGGACGCGCAGCGCCCCTACGCGCAATCCCAGCCGATAAGCATCAGCGAACTAGAGCTCAGCGCCCCCGGTGAGGGCGAAGTCCTGGTCAAAATCACTGCCGCGGGCGTGTGCCACTCGGATCTCTCCGTGGTCAACAACAACCGTCCGCGGCCGCTGCCCATGCTGCTGGGCCACGAGTCCGCCGGCGTGGTCGAAGCCGTGGGGCCCGGCGTGTCCAACGTCAAGGTGGGCGACCACGTGGTGATGACCTTCCTGCCTCGCTGCGGCGAATGCGCCGGCTGCAAGACCGACGGCAAGATGCCCTGCGAGGTCGGATCCAAGTCCAACGGCGAAGGCACCCTCATCCGCGGCACCCGCCACCTGACACGCGCGGGCGAGACCGTCCAGCACCACCTGGGCGTATCCGGCTTCGCCACCCACGCCGTGGTCTCAGAGTTGTCCGTGGTGCCCATCGGCGCGGATGTGCCCGCAGACATCGCCGCAATCTTTGGCTGCGCCATTCTCACCGGCGGCGGCGCGGTGCTCAATGAGGTTGACCCGCAGCCGGGCGATAGTATCGCCGTCGTGGGCCTGGGCGGGGTGGGCATGTCCGCCATCATCACCGCCGCGGCCCTGGGCGTGGAGGAGATCGTGGGCATCGACATGCAGGCCGATAAGTGCGCCAAGGCCCTCGAACTCGGCGCTACCGCCGCCATGACCCCTGCCGAGGCCGAAGAATCCGGCCGCCGTTTTACCGCCGTCATCGAAGCCGCCGGCCACCCCAAGGCACTAGAGACCGCCTACAAGATCACCGCCCCCGGCGGCCTAACCGTAACCGTGGGCCTGCCCGCCCCCGGATCCACCATCAGCATCGATCCGCTAGTGATGACCGCGGAAGCCCGCCGCGTCCACGGCTGCTACCTGGGCTCTTCCGTGCCCGCCAAGGACATCCCCCGCTACGAGGAACTCTGGCGCGCGGGCAAGCTCAACGCCGAAGGACTCATCTCCTCCCACATCACGCTAGATGAGATCAACCAGGCCATGGACAACCTCGCAGAAGGCACCGCCCTGCGCCAAATCATCGAGTTCAAGTAGGTGACATGTCTGACAGCAACCATCTGCAACCTGGAGCGGAAGAGGGCATCGGCAAGGTAGCACCCCACTGGAAAGCCGGACCCTTCGACATCCGCCTGCCCTTTGTGCACTACCGCATGGAATGGCCAGACTTTGGCCAAGGCCTGTTCATGTGCGTGGTGGACCTGGGCGCTATCCCCCTGATGACGGAGGCCCTGGGCATGCCTTATGAGGTAGCCCTGGCCGTGGTCATGCTCAATGGTCTACTGTATTTGACCCACCACCTGCTGGGCGACCCGGTGGTTCCCGGGTGGATTACCCCCGCCATTCCGCTGCTGACGGTCTACGTGCAGACCTTCCCCGAAGGCCCGGAGCGCGTCTGGGCGCTGATTAGTTTCCAGCTGCTGCTGGGCATCTTCTCACTGACCCTGGGCGTGACCGGGTGGGCGTCGAAAGTGGTGCGGCTAATACCGTCGAGTCTGCGCGCCGGAATTGTGCTGGGCGCAGGCGTGGCCGCGATTGTCTCCGTGTTCAAAGAAGGCGGCCGCTTCCACTCCTTCCCCATCACCATCACTATTTGCGTGGCGGTGGCGTTCTACCTGATGTACTCGCGCAGCTTTGCCAACCTGCGGCAGAAGGCAGCCGGGTGGCGCTTTGTGGCCTCGCTGGGCATTTTGCCGGCGATTTTCGTGGCGGTCTTTGTCGCGCCGCTGGCCGGCGAGGCCCCCTGGCCGGACATCGAGTGGGGCTTTTCCCGCCCAGACTTTGCCACCCTGTGGTCGGACTACACCATCTTTGGTCTAGGCCTGCCCCCGGCGCACATGTTCCTCACCGCCATCCCCACCGTGGTCGCGGCCTACATTGTGGTCTTTGGCGATGTCCTCCAAGCCAATGCCGTGCTCAAAGAAGCCGACCACGTGCGTACCGATGAAGCCGTGGTCTACAGCCCGTCGCGCGCCCACCTGCTCTTTGGCGGGCGCAACATGCTCATGTCCATCATCGGCCCCGACGTGGCCATGTGCGGCCCACTGTGGGCGGCCATGCACGTGGTGATTGTGGAGCGCTACAAGCAAGGCCAGCGCGCCATGCGCTCCATCTTCGGCGGCGCCGGCTCCTTCCGCTGGGGCACCAACACCGGCCTGCTCCTCCTTCCCATCACTTCCTTCGTCGCCCCCATCCTGCCGGTGGGGCTGGCCTTGACCCTGATTATCCAAGGCTTTGTGTCCGTGCGCGTGGGCGTGATGGAGGCCAAGAACCAAAAGGATCTGGGCATCGCCGGCGTAACCGCGGGCGTCTTGGCCACCCAGGGCGCTGCGTGGGGTTTTGCGGCGGGCATAATCATGGTGCTGGTTATCTACGGCCGCGACATGTTCAAAGACGAACGCGACGGCACCATCCGCTCCTTCGATGAAATCGACCCCTCCGAGGGCTTCGCCGACGCCCAAGCCGACTTCACCGAACTGGCCGAGCTCAACCACGTCGACGACGAGGGTGGCCGGCGCGAGGGTGGCCGACGCGAAGGCTAGCCTGCGGGGGCTCGGATTTGCCTTTAGCTTGCCGATGCCCCCGCCAGCGCGGCCCTGCCCGCCCGCGAGCTCTCTTAGTGCTGTAGTTGTTGCGTATCTCTTGCTTAGCCGTATAGAGTGGGTAGCGATAGATCCCCGGTCAGGCCTCTTACCCTTTACGGGTAATGCACAAATGACCGGGGCCTTTCATTTCGTGGAGGCAATTTCTCCCAACACCCTTGTTGGGTAATGTAACTGGCTAGTACTTATCCTCTCACTTCCACGGCAAGGGGTAGCAACGGTGGCTCGCCTGAATCTGAAAGCAATTGAAGAACGCATCAAGCCCCTGGCTGGGCGCGAAGCCTACGATAAGCAGTTCATTTTTGATCTTTTGCTGGCTTATGGCCGTTCCAAGAGCAGTATCACGCGCCTGCGTACTGGCTCGTTGAATGTGGCGGAGCATCCTGAGACCGAGGTTGCTCAGAAGAACATCGTATACTTCCGCTATACCCAGGGGGATCTGCTGGCGGAGCTGGAGGAGCTGCGACTCTCTCCCTTGGTCACTAAGTTCACCCCGCGCTTTGTCATTGTCAGCGATTATGTGCAGCTGATTGCCTATGACACCAAGACGGCAGAAAACCGCACCTTTAACCTGCGTGAGATTGATCAGCACTTCACGTTCTTCCTGCCCTGGGCCGGCATGGAAAAAGCCCAGTACACCGCAGAGTCCCACGCTGATGTGAAGGCCGCAGAGAAGATGGGCAAGCTCTTCGATGAGCTCGCCAGCGCCAACCCCGGTTTGTTGGATAACCCAGACAACCGCCACGGCCTCAACGTCTTCTTCACTCGCCTGCTGTTTTGCTACTTTGCTGAAGACACCGGCATTTTCACCCAGAACCAGTTCACCAATGCTGTCGGCTCTCACACCTTAGAGGATGGTTCGGATACAGCCGAGTTCATCCGTGACCTGTTCGCCGCGTTGGACGAGGCAGACCCGGCCCGCAAGCCTGCACACCTCGCCGACTTCCCTTATGTCAATGGTCGCCTCTTCCGCACGGATTCTGCACTGACGGTGCCACGCTTTTCTGCCAAGGCCCGCGAGATGCTCATTGAGCTGGGCCGCCAGATTTGGCTAGATATTAACCCCGATATTTTCGGCTCGATGTTCCAGGCGATTGTCACCCCCGGCAAGCGCTCCAACCTGGGCCAGCACTACACCTCGGTGCCGAATATCTTGAAGACCATCGAGCCACTGTTCTTGGATGGCCTACGCGAGGAGTTCGAGAACGCCTACGACAACCCCAAGAAGCTAGAGGCCTTGTTGGTTCGTATTGGGCGTATCAAGGTCTTCGATCCTGCCTGCGGCTCGGGTAACTTCCTGGTTATTGCCTATAAGGAACTGCGACGCCTGGAGCACTCCATCTTGCAGCGCCAGGCAGAGCTCGAAGGCACCGTCAAGCTTTTTGATAAGTCGCGCATTAATATCGAGAACTTCTTTGGCATTGAGATTGATGACTTCGCCGTGGAGGTCGCCATCCTCTCGCTGTGGATTGCCAAGCACCAGATGAACCAGGAGCTGAAGAAGCTCTTCGGAGTAGAGATCCCGCTAATTCCCCTGAAGGAAACCGGCCACATCCACGCCGGCAACGCCACCCGCATCGACTGGAACGACGTCTGCCCCAACAACGGTACCGATGAAATCTATCTGATTGGCAACCCACCGTACGTCGGATCCAGCATGCAAACCGCGGAGCAAAAAGAGGACTTCGTCCACGTTTTTAACGCCACGAAGTACCCCAAGAAGCTGGACTACATTGCACTGTGGTTCATCAAAGGCGCGGATTACATCACTGATAGTGCGGCTGAGCTTGCCTTTGTGAGCACCAACTCGATTACCCAAGGTGAGCAGGTTGGAATGCTGTGGCCTTCTATTTTTGCCCACGGTGTACACATTCACTTCGCTCATACCTCCTTCAAATGGGAGAACAACGCCAAGGGCGCTGCCGGCGTGACCGTGGTGGTTGTAGGCTTGAGCACCTCTACTAACACAGAGCGCTTCATCTTCAACGAGGACCTCAAGAACGCGGTAAACCATATCAATGGATACCTGACTGATGCCCCCGATGTCTTTATTGCAAGTCCATCCAAACCACTGGCGAAACAGCTGCCCCCGATGACATACGGCTCTAAGTCGACGGATGGTGGCGGGCTCTCATTCGATGTACACGAAAAAGAGCAATTTGTCACCTCCTGGCCGGACGGCGCTCCGTTCATTAAGAAGTACATGGGAGCTCAGGAGTTCATCAAAGGTATAGATCGCTTCTGTCTCTGGATCACCGACGAAAGTGTAGCGGATGCGAAGCAGGTCAAAGGCATCGTACAGCGTCTCAAGATCGTGGAAAGAATGCGCTTGGAAAGCAAGAAATTGGCAACCCAAGAACGTGCTAGAACCCCTTACCGTTTCGCTGAAGCGCGATACAAGCCCACCGATTCCATTATCGTTCCCAGTGTTTCTTCTGAGCGGCGTGAGTACATCCCGATGGGTTTCCTTGGGCCCGATACTGTCATCTCCAATCTGGCTTTTGCGGTTTATGATGCTGAGCCGTGGCTGTTTGGCCTGTTGACCTCGCGGATGCACATGGTGTGGACTCGCGCCGTGGCTGGACAGCTTGGAACTTCACTGCGTTATTCCAACACTATCGTTTACAACAACTTCCCCGTGCGCGAACTCACGGACACTGAGAAGCAGGAGCTCACCCAGAAGGCCCTGCGCATTTTGGACGTGCGCGAATATCACTGTGAGAAGACCCCGGCGCAGCTCTATGACCCGGACCTTATGCCGGATAACCTGCGGGAGGCCCACTGGGGCGTCGACAAGTTCGTAGATTCCCTCTATTCCGACCGTGGGTTCGAAACCGATGAGGACAGGTTGTCCACCCTGTTTGCTATGTATGAACGTATGACCGCTGCAGAAGATGCGGCACAGCCGAAGAAGCGCACACGAAAGAAGAAAAGCTAATGGGCAAGCACCGCCGCGAGAACATCGTCAACGTTGAATACGCACAAGCAGGCACCTCCGTCAGCACAGATGGCCTGGGCATGCGTGAGATGCAGCGTCGTGTCTACGAGCGCAGGGACTCCCAGTACCTGCTGATTAAGGCCCCGCCGGCGTCTGGTAAATCCCGCGCGCTGATGTTCGTCGGCCTGGATAAGCTCTACAACCAGGGGCTCAAGAAAGTCATCGTGGCCGTCCCGGAGCGCTCCATCGGGGGCTCTTTCGGCAACACCGAACTGGTCAAGCACGGCTTCTTTGCGAACTGGGAGGTAGACCCACGCAATAACCTCTGCCAACCCGGCAGCAGCGCCAGCAAGGTCGAAGCGTTCGTCCGCTTCATACGCAGCACCGACCCCATCCTGGTGTGCACTCACGCCACGCTGCGCTACGCCTTCGACAAACTATCGCCGGCGGACTTCGACGACACTGTGCTGGCCATTGACGAGTTCCACCACGTCTCCGCAGACCTGGACAATAACCGCCTGGGCTCCCTGCTCCGGGACGTGATGAACGGGTCTACCGCGCACATCATCGCCATGACCGGCTCCTACTTCCGCGGCGATGCGGTTCCCGTCCTTTTGCCTGGTGATGAGGCAAAGTTCACCCCGGTGACCTTCAACTATTACGACCAGCTCAACGGCTACGAGCACCTGAAGTCCCTGGGCATTGGGCATCACTTCTACCAAGGTCGCTACACCGACAGCGTGGCCGAAGTGTTGGACCTGGATAAAAAGACCATTCTGCACATCCCGAACGTCAACTCAGGCGAATCCACCAAAGACAAGCTGGAGGAAGTGGGGCTGATCCTGGATGTGATCGGTGAGAACATCGGCGTGGAGGAAGGCACCGGCGTTATCCTGATGCGCCGCCACGATAACGGACAGATCCTGCGTGTAGCGGACCTGGTGGACGATACCGACCAGAAGGCACGTGCCCACACCCTGGCGTACCTGACGGACGTTGCCTCTAAGAACCGGGACGCCATCGACATCATCATTGCACTCGGAATGGCTAAGGAAGGCTTTGACTGGCCCTTTGCCGAACACGCGCTAACCGTGGGCTACCGGGCGTCGCTGACTGAGGTTATCCAGATCATCGGGCGCGTCACCCGCGATAGCGAGGGTAAAACCCACGCACAGTTCACCAACCTGCTCGCGGAGCCAGACGCGGCACAAAGCGAAGTGACGGTCTCCGTGAACAACATGCTCAAAGCCATCACCGCTTCCCTGCTGATGGAGCAGGTCCTGGCACAAAACTTCAACTTCTCCGCCAAGCGCAGCGATGACGATAAGTCGGAACCCGGCGAGCTGAAGATCAAGGGACTCAAAGAACCCTCCACAGACCGCGTGAAGCAAATTGTGGCCTCGGATCTAAACGACTTGAAAGCCAGGATTCTGCAAGACGACACCTTCGCCCGCGCAGCCGTAGGCAGCGTGGACCCCGAAACCACCAACAAGGTCCTGATTCCGAAAATCATCCGCGAACAGTACCCAGAGCTCACCGACACCGAAGTAGAAGAAGTACGCCAGCGCGTGGTGGTGGACTCCGTGATTAAGACCGGTGAGGTGCGAGAGGTGGGCGATAAGCGCTTTATTCAGATGGCCCACCAGTTTGTCAATATCGACGAGCTCAACATCAACCTCATCGACAAAATCAACCCCTTCCAGAAGGCTTTTGAGATTTTGTCGAAGTCCGTCACCCCCACCGTGCTGCAGCTGATTGAGGACACCATCCACGCCACCCGTGTGGATATGTCACTGGAAGAAGCAATGCAGCTCTACCCCCGCGTGCAGGCCTGGGTGAAAACCCATAATCGCGAACCCAACCGCCGCTCCGAGGATGCGGACGAAAAGAAGCTCGCCGAGGCGTTACTGGTCGTGCGCAAAGCAGTTGCCGACCGTAAGGCAGAGCAGGCCGCCCAGAACCGCACCGAACAAGGAGAAGCCTGATGTCCCACGATCCATTGATGGATCAGCTCGATCAGCTCATGGCCGCGGACACCGATGGCCTGCTGGACATGCCCGAAGAGCCGCGCCCGGTCACCGAGCTTGATCGCCTAGTGCGTGCCTTTGGGGAAATCAACAACTTCTATGCTGAGCACGGCCACGAGCCTAGTCCCGATACCCTCTCCATCGCCGAGCGCAAACTAGGCGCACGGTTGACCGGTATCCGTGCCAGCGAGCAAAAAATTGCTGAGCTTCTTGAGCATGATGTCCATGGCCTACTCCAGCAACAGCCAGCGCCCCAGAGCCTGGATGAGCTAATGGCCTCCGATAGCCTGGGCCTTGTTGACGACCCCACCGGGCTGCTGGACACCTCCACCCTGCCCACGCGCAAGAGCCCCGAAGAGGATGGCGGCGAGCGTGCAGTGCGCGTCAAGGCCAAAGACTTCGAGGCCTATGCACAGCATTTCTCAGCGAAGCACGCGGGGCTTGCCGATGGCTCCTGGGCACTGACCAAATTCACCGGCGAGAGCAGCATCCGCGAAGGGCGCTTCTTCGTCATCAATGGCGTGATGTGCTTCGTTGCCGACGTGAAAGAACCCCAGATTTCGCGGGGCGAAACCAAGCCGCGCTTGCGCGTGGTCTTTGAAAATGGCACAGAATCCGCCATGTACAGGGAGTCGCTGTCCAACCGGCTGTACGAGACCGGCGGCCAGGCGCTGACCCGCACCACCATGAGCGGCGATGAAATTGGCGACGCTGACGAAGAAACCGGATACCTCTACATCCTCAAGTCCCTCTCGGAGCACCCGGATATTCGCTCTCTGGACAACCTCTACAAAATTGGGTTCACCCGCGGCACGGTTGATGCGCGTATTGCTGGCGCAGAAAAGAGCCCCACCTACCTCATGGCTCCCGTGGAGGTGGTGGCCAGCTATAAGGCCTACAACCTGCGGCCTTCTGCCTTGGAACACCTGCTCCACCGGGTTTTCGCCGCCGCGCGCCTGGACGCCACTGTGGTCAACCGCGCCGGCGGAAGCGTGAGCGCCACCGAGTGGTTTGTGGTTCCCCTGCCCATCATTGATAAAGCCATCGAGCTGATCCTGTCCGGCGAGATCGTGGACTACGTCTACAACCCCAGCGTGGGAGACCTAGTGAGGCGCTAGCTGCGTATTAGTAGGCATCTGAAAAGGTCACGCCCGAACGCCCAGTTAGCTCGCCTCGGGCCTTTGGACCACATCACCACCGGTTTGTCCTCCACGCAGATCATCAGTGCAGTGCCCTGCTTGACGGCTCGAAGGCAGCTTGCAAAACTCACGCTACGGGGATAGGATATGCCCCAACGCCCCTGGCCGTTGACCCTCCACATATCAGGAGTGCTGCCGATGACCGGGGCTTTAATCATAGGACCACTGTTGGTCTTTCCTTTTCGACATGGTGGGCCGAGCATGACAGCCATCAAGACAGCGCAGGCGCTCAATTTCTTCCTGCAGCGGGACGCGCGCGACGCCCACAGTGTTGATGGAAATAGCTGCCGCAAGCTCATCGCGCTGCTGTGGGCTGCGGACCGCTTGAGCTTACGCAGTTTCGGCCACTCAATGACAGAAGACCAATACGTGGCACTCCCCTCCGGCCCGGTTGCCAGCGGAGTCCGCGCTCTAATGGAAGCCTGTGAGCACGGGTCAAGTACTGCACCCGAAGGTTGTTCGGAGGCAGACGTCCGGTGGTGGCGGGAACACTTCGAGGCCCGTGGTGGTGTGCTCAAGTGCATCGCGGAGGTGGGCAGTGACTACCTCTCCCAGGCGGACGTCCTCATACTCGAAATGGCCTACGCCAAATTCCGGGGCATCGAAACCTCTGAGGTCAGCGAAATCAGCCGCATGTACCCGGAGTGGACGCGGAAGTTCATACCGGGTTCACTGGCGGAAGCACGCGGCATCGAATTGGCTGACTTCTTCGCCAACCCGGAGGATGGTGCGGACCCCTACTTCCAGGTGGAACAGGACACGCTGGAAGCGGCAAGCTACTTTTTCAACGAGCGCAGGGCGCTGCTTGCATCGTTAGGCCTGCAACACTGAGGAACGGCACACGCCTAGCTGCCCAGGGCATCGACAGACACGGCCAGGAAGACCATGGCCGCACCCAGGGCGGTGGTGTAGACAGCGTCGAAGCGGCGGGAGCGCACGGCAAGGATGCCCACGCGGGAGGAGTCGCAGCTCAGCCGCACAACGGCCAGCCACAGCATGGCGGCGCCCAGGACGAAGGTGGCCCGCCGCCAGTGCTCCAGGACGGCAAAGAGGCCAGACAACGCTACGGCGGCAAAAACACCGGAAATCATCGTCCACTGCAGCCAGGCAGGCAGGCGGGAAGGGGCGTTTCCCCGGTCGTGGGGGTTGTCCAGGCCGGGGGTCGCCTTGGGCGCCTGGGGGCGCAACGGCAGATTCATCAGTTAGGCGCAGTGGTTAGGCGGATTTCTCGGCAGCGAGCTTCTCAGCGCGTTCGACAATGTTGTGCACCAAGAAAGCGCGCGTCAGCGGACCCACGCCGCCGGGGTTCGGGGAGACATAACCGGCCACGTCCCAGACCTCCGGGGCAACATCGCCGGCCAGTTTGCCGTCTACACGCGATACGCCCACATCCAGGACAGCGGCTCCGGGCTTGACCATGTCCGCGGTGAGCATGTGCGCCTTGCCCGCGGCAGCGATGATCACGTCAGCAGCACGCGTCTCTGCCGCCAAGTCTTTAGTGCCGGTGTGGCACAAGGTCACGGTGGCGTTCTCGCTGCGGCGGGTGAGCATCAGGCCAATCGGCCGGCCCACGGTCACGCCGCGGCCAATGACCACCACCTTGGCGCCGTCAAGCTCCACGCCGAAACGACGCAGCAAAGAAATACAACCATTGGGTGTGCACGGCAGCGGGGCGTCCTCGTTGAGCACCAGCTTGCCCAGGTTGACCGGGTGCAGGCCATCGGCGTCCTTGTCCGGGTCAATCTTTTCTAGAATCTTGTTCTCATCCAAGTGCTTGGGCAGGGGCAGCTGCACAATGTAGCCCGTGCAGGCGGGATCATTATTCAGCTCCTCAATGACGGCCTCCAGCTCCTGCTGCGTAATATCCCCCGGGAGGTCGCGCCGGATAGAGTTGATACCCAACTGCTCGCAGTCGCGGTGCTTCATCTTCACATAAGAATGAGAACCCGGATCATCGCCCACCAGCACGGTTGCCAGCCCGGGGGTTATGCCTTGTTCTTTGAGGGCGGCCACGCGCTGGGCCAGGTCAGCGAAAATCTCATCGCGGTGCAATTGTCCGTCTAGTTTGGTAGCACTCATGCCCACCATCCTAGACCACCTTCCAAAGCGCACCTTCCTAAGAGCTAGGCCCTAGACTGTGGACCATGAGCCAGCTGCACATCGTCTTTGATAATCCGGTCATCCCCACCAATACTGGCAACGCCATTCGCACCGCCGCGGTCATGGGCGCCACGTTGCACCTGATTGAGCCGCTGGGCTTTAATTTTGATGATAAGCACCTCAAGCGCGCAGGTCTGGACTACCATGACCTGGCGGATCTGCGCATCCACCCCAATTTTGAGGCCTGCATGGCGGCCCTGCCGGACTCCCGGGTCTTTGCTTTTACTACCCAGGCCAAGCGCTGGTTTACCGATGTCGCCTACCGCGACGGCGATGTCCTCCTCTTTGGCACCGAACCCACCGGCTTGCCCGATGCCCACCGCACCCACCCCCGCATCACCAGCGAGGTCCGCATCCCGATGGTGCCCGCGCGGCGTTCCATGAATCTGTCCAACGCCGCGTCTACCGCGGCCTTTGAGGCGTGGCGCCAGCTGGGCTTCGACGGCGCTGTCTAAACCGGCGCCGTCTAGGGCTGCGCGATCTCGGGTTGGGTGGGCATGCCGGGCAGCCGGCGCTGGCGCAGGCGGGTGAGTAAAGCGGTGGCATCGGCAGGCGTGAGGTTCGCACCGGCCATGCGCACCGGGCCACCCACCAGATCAAAGCGCACGGTGGCAATGCCCAGCAGCTGGCTGAGCGGCCCGGCCTTATACGTCAGCTCTTGAATGTGGGAGGTCTCCACCACCATCACGCGGCGCGACAGCCTTCCCTTATGCACGATGGCCACGCCATTGTGCAACGTGACGGCCTGCTGGCGCAGGTCCACCGGGGAGACCAGCCACGCCTTCGACGGCGAGGTATACGTGGGCTGGGTGTGCCCCTCCGGGCGAGCATACTGCTCAATCTCTGCTGCCGAAAGCGCCGAGACCACCCGGAACAGCTCCATCGCCTGCTCGCGAGTACCCACCGGCAGAATCCGCGTAGTACCAGAAGCCTTGCCCGCGGCGGAACCATAACCCGCAACGGAGACATGCACCTGGTACCAGCCAAAAGCCCGCCACAACAACGGCTGCGCCACCCGCACGCCGTGAATCCGGTCCAAACGGATAGTCTGCCGGCGCCGGTCCGCCAGGCCATAGTGCAAGTTCAGTACCGTATTGCCCGCGGACTCATCGCAGACCAGCGTGAACTTCCAGGAAGAATCCACCAAATTCCACAGCGAAGGCACAATACCCACCACCATCGGCAACAGCACGGCCGCCGAAAGCGGAGTAAACCACGCCACCCCAGCCGCCACCAGCAGCACCAACGCCATTGGTCGCAGAGCCTCGGCCAGCAGTGTGCGTTGGATAGGCACCTGCTCAATCAGCGCAGGCGCCTGGTCGGCAGCGGCAGCAGGGTCACCGGCAGGCAGAGGGGCATCGGCAAGCAAGGGGGCACTGGCAGACACGGCAGGACCAGCGCCACGCACATGGCCCATAATCTCCTGACGCAGCGCCTCGGCCTCCTGCTTGCGCAGGTACGCAATCTGAATCACAGAAGAATTACCGCCGGCCGTCTCCACGCGCACCACCGCCAGGCCAAAAATACGCGCAATCACATCCTCCACCACATCCACAGCCTGGATGCGGTCATAGCGCGCACTGCGCAGCGCCGTGGTCAACAACCCGTGGCGCAACGAAATCTCCTCGCCATCCACCCGGTAGCCCATCCGGCGCCACCACACCCCCGAGACCAGCCACAACGCCGCACACAGCGCCGCAAAACCACCCAGACCAATCAACGTGCCGCGCAGCAGCGCACCCCAGTGGCCCTCGCTGAGGAAATGCGCAATATCGTTAAAGCCCTGCGCACCAATGTTGAGCAGCCCAATAGTCAGCACCGCCAAAATCGCCGACCAAAAACGCAGCAACGGCGTCAGCCTGTGCACCGGGCGAAAGCCCTGCTCAGCCAAAGAATCCATCACAGTCCGCTCATCCTCTCGCGTGCCTGGACCGCCAGGCGCTCCCGCAGCGCGTCCGCCTCCTGCGTCGGCAAGCCCCTGACCTTGGCATCCGTGCCTGCCGATGCCGTGTGCAACTCCACCGTCTTCATCCCCAACGCGCGCTCAATGGGCCCCGCAGTGACGTCAACGAATTGGATACGGCCATACGGCACCACCGTGAACGTGTGCCAGAGTTTGCCTTTGGTAATCAGCAGCTCGTCCTCAGTTTCCAGCCAGCCCATGTTCTTAACCTGTGCCGGAATGAGCCAGACCAGCCACACCAGCATGGCCACGCATACCCCGGCGGCCCAGTACAGCCACGAGTCCCAAAAGAAACCGCCCGCCGCCGCGGCCAAGGCCAACACCGCCCAGAAGGGCAGGTTGCTCAAGTAGCGCGCGGTGGTCAGCTTGGGCGACACCGGGTTCATGTACTCCGGCACGGGGGTATGCGGCTGGTGTGAAGTCATGCTGGCCACAGTAACAAACCCCGGTTGTGGGGCTGATGGGCGGCCGTGCGGCTAGCACCCGTACAGACCGGACGCGCGGATGTGGGGGCTCGTGGTCAGCCGTGCGGCTAGCACCCGTGCATGCCGGATGCGCGGATGTGTCGGTGTCTATTCTTCACGGGGCATTGGGTTTATGCAACACTTAGGGGCATGTGCCCAAAAAGAAAACCGACAAAACCGCTTTTTAACCGGGTCCGGGTACTCCGGGCGGAGCGGGACCTCTCGCGCGCCGAGCTTGCCAGTGCCATCGGGGTCAACCCCCAAACCATCGGCGCCCTCGAACGCGGAGACCACTCCCCCAGCCTGGACCTCGCGTTCAATATCTGCGAAGTCTTTGACCTGCCCGTAGAAGCCGTGTTCTCCCGCAACGAGTTCACCCCCATGTCCACCGAAATCTACCGCCCCACCTCCGAAGGAGAACGCCGTGCCTAAATCCACCCGCACCCACACCGACCTCGCCCACACTGGCCGCACCCGTACCAACCCGGGCTCCACGTCCGCCCGCACTCGCAACCTCTACATCTCGCTGGCTGCGCTTGTCCCCGCGCTGGCTGGCGTGGTGGCGATGCCATTGTCCTATCTGGTGGCCGTGCCGTTGTGGGCAATCGGCATTGTCACCGCGGGCGTATTTTTGGCCCGGCTCCAGGGGGCAATCGGCAAGCTGAACCTCGATCCGGCCCAGGCGGACGAATACCAGCGCGCCCGCATTGACCGCGCCCGCTCCAATTCCTGGCGTTTCGCATTCTTCGCCCTGCTGGGGTTAATGCTGGTCGCATTGTGCCTGCCCCTCCTCGACCTCGCCCCCGGCCAGGTCCCGTGGCCAGAAATCGTCCGCGCCCTGGGCATGCTGGCCGGCGTGTTGGCCCTCGGCACTTCCCAAACCTTGCTGGGCACCATCACCCTGGCCATGGATACCGATGAGCTTGCCGATGCCACCGACCCCACCACCTAACCCCCGTCCCCGCCTGCCAAATCTCGCGGCCTGGCGCTTCGCGCATTGCTCCCCATCCCCTACCTCCCGGCGCCTACGCGTGACCCGTTTCCACGACCGGGCCCTAGCACGCGGCCCCGTTTCCGCGGCTTGGCACCGACACCCCGACTGCCCTCACTACCGGCCGGCGCCTACGCGTGACCCGTTTCCACGACCCGGCGCCAATATCTCGACCACCATCGCTACCGCCTGCCGTCTACGCGTGGCCTGTGCCCATGCCCTGCCGCCGACATCCCGACCACAATCCCGCTTGTGCGCCGCGATTGGCCTACCCCCAATCTGGGTTGCTCCACCCCCATCCGGGTACACCCGTCGCCATGGTAGATCCGCCCAAAGTTTACCCTCATTGCACACTCCATTAGACACCTCACTAGTTAACCCTTGCGCAGGCAATACCGGCCGGTTTAGTGTCGATGCCATGAACCTCGAGACGACGCTAATAGGACCAGGGCCCACAGCGCCTGGCGCCTTTATTGACGGTCTCGCCGAGCTAGCCGGTGAGACCGTAGAAAGCCTCGTCGCCCAAGGCTGGTGCCCACTAGCAGCAGCCAAAACCATCACCCTCCACACCACCTACTACGGACCCACCACCTACACTGGCCTGCAATACAAAGCCATCACCGCCGCCCGCACCCAAGGACACAGCATCTTCGCCCTCGACCTCATCGAGACCAAAACCAGGCGAGTTGCCGACAAACTCGGCAAATGGAAACTACGCGTCAAACTCTGCAAGACGCCTGCCGCTGAGATCGAGGCCGTTGCGCGTGAGCAGCTAAAAGAACTAGCCAAGCCGCGTGAAGTTAAAGAAGGCGTAAGCCTTACCCATCACGCTAATGGGCTAGCCACGCTCAAAGCCACGGGCAAGTCTGTGGACATCATGGACGTCCACGCCGTGGTTGACCCTCAAGACCAAGTAGAAAGCTTCCTGGCAGCCTTCAGGGGCGGGGGCGCTGGCAAACAACGCTACATCCCAATCATCCCCATCTACATTGATCAGATTTGTGAGTTCGTCGACCGGATGCACAACCCCGGGCGGTATCCCACCGATGCCGATATCCGCGTCCGCGCCTCCAACGGCGCCATTTTGACCGGCAAGGACTTGTTGGAGCGGTTGTGTCTGGACTACGGGTTTATCGCAGCCCTCTCCCGTGAGCATGGTCCTCTGGATTTGTACCGTTATTCGCGGACCGCTAACTCTAAGCAACGCTTATTGCTACTCGCCGAGGGAGCAGAATGTTCCTGGATAGGCTGCCACTTGCCGTTTGATAAGTGCCAGATTCACCACATCCACCCCTGGAACCAGGGTGGCCAGACCAACATGTCGAATCTGACCCCATTGTGTCCGCACCATAACGGTGCTAACGAAGACCACCCGCCAGATGGCATCCCGATAGCCCGGGGTCGGATGGTGCGCATGGGTACCGGGGTTGGGTGGCAAGCACCCGGTGGCGCCCCACCAATACAAACCCGGCCCATAGCGGCACCGCCATCAGCCACACCCACCACCTCCCCACCACCCGCCCACCACCAGACAACACCACCACCGGAAGCCTACGGACAGGCAACACCGCCACCGGAAAGCTAACCGCTGGCCAACTGACCAGTTCGAAGCCTTCCGGCCAGGTGGCTGATCAGCCCGAAGGACTGCTGATGGTAGGGAGCGGGAGGCATCGGAAAGCACACAGCCCCAACCGCGACGACAAAAAGCGCGCGGAAGGGGCCAGACGTGCGTGCATCCAATTCCTGATGCAACAAGCACTAATGCCATGGGCGAAGATGAGCAGGCTTGGAGCTGGGCAAGTGCATTCCCGACGCAGAAAGCCGGGCTGGGCAAGTGCATTCCCGACGCAGAAAGCCGGGCTGGGTGAGTTAGCGAAGCCGGGCTGGGTGAGCTAGCGGAAGTCCCGGGAACCGCGGGAGAAACACTCGCCGATGTTGAGCGGCTCTAGTTTGTCCGCAGCGATGGTCACCGCGCCGGATGCGTTTTGCACGATACCCCGAATGAGCAAGACCTTCGCCGTGCGTGCCACTAGCCGATCCCGGGACCACAACCCTGGAGTGACCATGACGTTAATCAGCCCCGTCTCATCCTCCAGGCCAAAGAAGGTCACGCCGCCCGCTGTCTGTGGGCGCTGGCGGTGAGTAACGATACCCGCCGTCCACACCCGCGAGCCATCTTCCGCCGCAGGCAACTGTGCCGCGGTAAGCACGCCGCGTTGGTGGAGGTGGGTGCGCAGGTGTTGCATCGGCTGGCTATCGGGCGTCACTCCGGTAGCCGCAATATCGGTCGCCAGAAGCTCAAAGGCGGACATACCCGGCAGCGCGGGTGGAGTAATCGCGGAGACCCCTGGCAGCATGTCGGCACGTTCAGTGGCGGCCACGCCGGCCTGCCACAAGGCCTGACGGCGGTCCACGCCCAGGCAATCGAGGGCGCCGGCAGCGGCCAGGGCCTCGACGTGCTCGACGGATAAGTCCGCGCGGCGCGACAGGTCCGCAATCCCGGCAAACGGCGCACCAGGGTCGGCAGCGTTGGGCGAAGCGGCGCGGGCGGGACTGGCGGCAGCGTTGGGCGAAGCGGCGCGGGCGGGACTGGCGGCAGCGTTGGGCGAAGCGGCGCGGGCGGACTCGATGCGGGCGGCAGCCTTGCCGCCCAAGCCCTTGATCAGGTTCAGGCCCAGGCGAATAGCGAAGCTGCCATCAGTGGCGCGCACCACGCGAGCCTGTGAGCCGGAGTCATTCACACTTACCGGCAGAATCTTAATGCCGTGCCGGCGGGCGTCTTGAATCAGCGACTGCGGGGAGTAAAAGCCCATCGGCTGCGCCCGCAACAGGCCCACGCAAAACTGCGCGGGATAGTAGTACTTCATCCACGCAGAAAAATACACCAGCGACGCAAAAGACTGCGCGTGAGATTCCGGGAAGCCATACGCGGCGAAGGCCACGATTTTTTGCCACAGCCGGTCCGCGGTGGCGCCTTCAATGCCGTTGGTTTCCCGCAGCCCGTCGTAGAAACGCTGGCGCAGCGCGGCCATGCGCGCGGGGGAACGCTTGGAGCCCATGGCTCGGCGCAGGTCATCGGCTTCGGCGCCGGAGAACCCGGCGGCATCGACGGCAATTTGCATCAATTGCTCTTGAAACAGCGGAATACCCAAGGTCTTGCCCAGGGATTTCTCCAGCACCGGGTGGTCGTACTCCACCGGTTCCAGGCCGTCGCGGCGGCGCAGATAGGGGTGCACTGAACCGCCCTGAATGGGCCCGGGGCGAATCAGCGCCACCTCCACCACCAGGTCAAAGAACTTTTGCGGTTTCAGCCGCGGCAAGGTAGACAGCTGCGCGCGGGATTCCACCTGGAACACTCCCACGGCATCGGCACGGCTGAGCATGGCGTAGACCTGCGGGTCCGTCAGGTCCAGTTCCCACAGGTTGATGGTGCGCCCGGTGGTCTCTTCCACCAGGTCCAGCATGTGGTGCAGCGCCTCCAGCATGCCTAGCCCCAGCAGGTCGAACTTCACCAGCCCGGCGGCGGCGCAGTCGTCTTTGTCCCATTGCAGCACGGAGCGGCCTTCCATGCGCGCCCATTCGGTGGGCACGACATCGGCAAGCGGACGGTCGCACAGCACCATACCTCCGGAGTGAATGCCCAGGTGACGCGGCTGCCCCAGCAGTTGCTGCGCCAGGGATTCCACATCGGCGGGCGGAGTGTGGATGCCTTTGGCCCAGGCGTCGGCGGTGCCTTGCGGGTAGCCCAGCGCCCGGGCGGCGTCGCGCACCG
This sequence comes from Corynebacterium lizhenjunii, assembly GCF_011038655.2. Lineage (NCBI taxonomy): Bacteria > Bacillati > Actinomycetota > Actinomycetes > Mycobacteriales > Corynebacteriaceae > Corynebacterium > Corynebacterium lizhenjunii. Next base: position 565,306 of record NZ_CP064954.1, on the reverse strand, counting down.
CACCTTTGCGCCGGTAGCTAATCACGTTCGCTACCTGGGCGGCGCGCTCGCGCCCGTGCTGGCGGTAGACGTATTGAATCACTTCCTCGCGGCGTCCGGACTCAATATCAATGTCAATATCGGGCGGGCCGTCGCGGTCCGGGGACAGGAAACGCTCAAAGAGCAGCCCCGCAGACACCGGCTCCGCATTCGTGATGCCCAGGCTGAAGCACACCACGGAGTTCGCCGCCGAGCCGCGCCCTTGGCACAAGATGTTGTGGCTGCGGCAAAAGTCCACCAGGTCCGCCACGATGAGGAAGTAGCCCGGGAACCCTAGCTTGCCGATGACCCCCAGCTCATGGCCTATCTGCCGCCGCGCCTGTGTCCAGATTTCCTCAGGTCTGCTGGCATAGCGGTGGGCTGCGCGTTGCCAGGTCAGGTGCTCGAGCCAGGTTTGTTCGCTGTGCCCATCCGGTACGGTGAAGTCTGGCAGGCGCGGGGCAAGTGCGGACCAGGTGAAGGTGCATTCGCGGGCTAGATCTACTGTGGCTGCGATGAGGTCCTCGCGGCCGGGAAAGAGTTGAAGCATCTGCTGCCCGGAGCGCAGCCAGCCAGCCCCCATCGGGTGCAGGTGTGGGGCTGCTGCGGCTAGGTTGTCGCGGCGGGCCAGGGCGCGCTTGGCTGCGGCCAGGCGGGCTTGGCTGCGGGTTGCCGCCGCGGGGCAGGCGGTGGCGATAGCGCGCAGGCCGGAGAGCTTGTCCAGCTCAGCATGGTGGTCGGCGTCCTCTGGGGTTTGGGTGGACTCGTATTCGAGTACCAAGCAGTCTATTTTTATTCTCTCGATAAAGGTGTCGATCTTCTCTACCCACTGCCAGCCCAGCAGGTACACGCATTCTTCCCCCAAAGCCGTGAGCACGTCTGGCAGTGGCGGGTAGCTCACGCGACCTTTTTCACCCGCGTCCATGCGGGCGCGCGCCACCAGGCGGCTGAGCCTGCGGTAGCCCTCCGGCGAGCGCGCCAGCACCGTCAGTACACCTTCGTTAAGACTCAACTCCACGCCGTAGAGCGCGGGCAGTTGTGCACGCGCGGAGGCTTCCACGAACTTCATCAGCCCATAAAAGCCATCACGGTCCACCACCGCTAGCGCACAAAGACCCAGCTCCACGGCGCGATCTACCAATTCCTCCGGCTCACAAGCGCCATCAAGGAAGGAATAAGCAGACACCGCGTGCAGCTCGGCAAAAGGCACCGCCCCCTGGCCAACACCCACCGGCGCGGCACCAGCAGAGCTGGCGGCGGTAGAGGGGGCATCGGCAAGATGGTCCACCGGAACCGGGACCGGGCCGGGACGGCCGGAAAGAATGCGCTCCACACGGGACCACGGCAGGGCCTCGCCACCATTAAACCGCACCAGAAACCTCCTCACTTGACGCCACCACCCTAACACAGGGTAGAATTTCTGTTCTATCCGGGCTGTTCGCCGGCTTGACACACAAGTAGACAAAGCTGTTCAACCGTTGCTAGGTTGGGCAACTGTTAAAAACTGACCAATACCCCAATTAACGCAGAAAGAGAGTGCCACCCATGCACATCCGCCGCACCCTGGCCACTGCCGTCGCAGCCCTGGCCGCCACCACCCTGGTGGCCTGCTCCAGCTCTGACTCCTCCACCGAGGCAGGCTCCGCAGAATCCTCCAGCCCCATCCGTATCGGCACCACCGACTCCAACCTGGAAGAGTGGGCCATCTTCGAAGAGCTAGCAGAAGAAGCTGGCTACAACATCAAGATCCAAAACTTCGGCGACTACGCCACCCCCAACCAGGCACTGGCCGAAGACCAGCTGGACACCAACAAGTACCAGCACCTGAAGTACTTGGCCGAGTACAACAAGGGCAACAACACCAAGCTGGTGCCGCTGGCGTCCACCGAAATCTACCCGTTGGCCATCTTCTGGAAGGATCACAGCGACCTCAAGGGCATCGAGGGCCAGACCGTGGTGATCCCGAACGACTCCACCAACCAGGGCCGCGCCCTGCTAGTGCTCAAGCAGGCTGGCCTGGTCGAGTTCAAGGATTCCAACATCTTGACCCCCACCCCGGCAGACCTGGATGAGGCCAAGTCCAAGGTCACCGTCACCCCAGTCGATGCCGCCCAGACCCCCACCGGCTACAACGAGGGCCGCCCGGCAATTATCAACAACTCCTTCTGGGGCGACGCCAACGTGACCATCGAAGACGCCCTGTTCTACGATGACCCGAACAACGAGGAAGCCGAGCCCTACATCAACGTCTGGGCTGTGCGCGCCGACAGCGTCGATGACAAGGCCCTCAACGACCTGGCCAAGCTGTGGAAGGACCCGAAGGTTACGGCCGCCGTGCTGGAGTCCTCTGGCAACTCCGCCATCGCCGTGGACCGCCCGCGTGAGGAGCTGCAGGAGATCCTCGAGCGCCTGGAGAAGCAATCCTCCTAACCTCCGTTCCCGGAAGGGAAGCCTTCCGCATGGAACCGCCCGGACCGCGTGCCACCGGTCCGGGCTTTCGACTCTCCACATGGCGCCCGCGCGTCCGGCCGCGGTCCGCCACCGCCCACCCCGCAACAAGTAAGGAACCCTGCCCGTGACACACTCCCAGGGCACGCGAATCCAATTTCGCAACCTCTCCAAGGTCTTTAACAACAACAAGACTGAGACCTTGGCTCTCGATGACATCACCTTCGACATCGAGCCCGGTGAGATTGTTGGCATAATCGGCTACTCCGGTGCCGGCAAGTCCACCCTGGTGCGCATGATTAACGCACTGGATACGCCAACGTCCGGCGAGGTCCTCCTCGATGGCACCAACATCGTAGGCCTGCCGGAAGCTAAGCTGCGCGGCATCCGCCGCAACATCGGCATGATTTTCCAGCAGTTCAACCTCATGTCCTCACGCACTGCCGCCGGCAACGTGGCCTACCCGCTGCAGCTAGCTGGCGTACCCAAGGCGGAGCGCACCCGCCGCGTCCAAGAACTGCTGGACTTCGTGGGCCTGGGAGACAAGGGCAGCAACTACCCTGAGCAGCTCTCTGGCGGCCAGAAGCAGCGCGTGGGTATCGCGCGCGCCCTGGCCACCAACCCTTCCCTGCTGCTTGCCGATGAAGCCACCTCCGCCCTGGACCCCACCACCACCCAAGAGGTGCTGGACTTGCTGCGCAAGGTCAACAGGGAGCTGGGCATTACCATCGTGGTCATTACCCATGAGATGGAAGTGGTGCGCTCCATCGCGGATACCGTGGTGGTGATGGAAAACGGCCGGGTAGTCGAAAAGGGCTCCGTCTTTGAGGTCTTCTCCAACCCGCAGACCGACACGGCCGCAAAGTTCGTGGCCACCTCGCTGCGCAACACCCCGGACGTCGTAGAGGCTGATGATCTGCTGGCCCACGAAGGCCGCCTGTTTACCATCAACCTCACCGAGCACTCCGGCTTCTTTACCGCCGCGAGCCAACTGCAGGCCGATGGCGGATCCATCGCCATTGTCCACGGCGGCGTGACCACCTTGCAGCAGCGCTCCTTTGGCAAAGTCACCGTCCGCCTAGGCGGGCCGGCCGAGGCCATCGACCGTTTCTACACCACCTTGCAGGCCACCACCGACATTGAGGAGATCCAGCGATGACCGTAACCCACCTCGCAGAAGCCAACTGGGATCGCCTGGGCCCCACCCTGGGCGAAGCCATCGTCGACACCCTCATCATGGTCTCCGTGACCATGCTGGTCGCCGGCATCTTGGGCCTGGGCCTGGGTGTGCTGCTCTACACCACCCGCCCGGGCGGAATCCTGCAGAACAAGTTCATCTACTTGTTCATCAACCTGGCGGTCAACTTCGTCCGCCCCATCCCCTTCATTATCCTGCTCGCCTTCGTCCAGCCGCTGACCATGGCGGTCATGGGCGGCTCCATCGGCCGTAACCCCGCCACCTTCGTCATGATCATCGCCGCGACCTTCGCCGTGGCCCGCATTGTGGAACAAAACCTGGTGGCCATCGACCCGGGCGTCATTGAGGCCGCCCGCTCCATGGGCGCAAGTCCCTGGAAGATCATCACCTCCGTCATCGTGCCGGAGGCCCTCGGCCCGCTGGTGCTGGGCTACACCTTCCTCTTCATCGGCGTGGTGGACATGTCCGCCATGGCCGGCTATGTGGGCGGCGGCGGCCTGGGTGACTTCGCCATCGTCTACGGTTACCGCTCCTTCGAGTGGGAAGTCACCGTGGTGGCTACCCTCATCATCATCGTCCTGGTGCAGGCCGCCCAGTTCTTCGGCAACTGGCTCTCCGCCAAAATCATGCGCCGCTAGTCTGCCCGCTAATCTGCCGATGCCCCCTCCGGCACCCTCACCACCGCCCGGTCCCGCAGCGCCAGCCGAGCCCGCGGCGCCGCCCGGTCACGCAGCGCCAGCCGAGCCCGCGCCACCGGCGGCCAGGCGCCGCGCCCCAAAGCCAGCTAGGTGCCCAGCACCAGCACCGGCTCAGTGCGCGGCACCCACGCGCGGGCTGTCTTCGGCTCATCCCCGCACGAGGACACCACCCCGGCGACCTCCCGCTGCTCCAACGCCACATCCCAGGCCCGCCCGTCTGGGTGGGTGACCCGCACGGGGCTGGTGGATGAGGGGGCATCGGCAAGCTCAAGTGCCCCATAAGCCAGCTCCTCCCCCGCCTGGAGCAACAGCTGCGCCACCGCCAGCTCCGCCACCTGACAACGCGGCGACAACAGGCCAGAACCACGGTTGGCTGGCACAAAGAACTTCCCCTCAATCGCCCGAGCCAACAGCTGCGCACCGGCCTGCGCAGTGAGTCGGCCGAAGGAATACCCCCACGGCATCAGCAACACCGAAGGCGCAAAACGGTGCCCCTTAGTGTGCGACGTCTCCCACACCAACGACGCCGGAAACTGCCGGTCCAACTCCGCAGCCAAAGGACGGCCCTTGACCGCGCAGCACTGATCCCGCTTCGCGTGCGTGCACACCAGCATCAACGGCGCATCAATGACCCCACCCCCGTTGCGGCCAGGCCCAGTCAAATCCAGGTCCAGAATCTGCTCCGGGCCAGTCAGCAGCACCATCTCCATCACCGCTTCGCGCGCCCACACCAGGTAACAGCGGTGCATCTTGCCCACCTGGCGGCCCGCGCGCCCCGGGCGGCGAATTAGCTGCAGCCCCGCCACCCCCTTGAGCTTGGCGCGCAGCTTCCCGGTCAGTTCCGCCCCGAAGGTCTCCCCGTCGAGCACGTCGCGCGACCAGCCGCCGGGCCACTCAAACAGCACATAGACAGACTCTTGCTTGGCGGTGCCGGCCAGGGGCTCGGCCAGGTAGGATGAGCACACGTTCATGCTCGGCAATTGTACAAGCCTGCATAATTGGCCATTTCTGCACTAACGCTTATAGGTTGGAGGTTATGTTTTCTGCTTTCTCTGGCCGTCGGAAGCGCCAGCATTGCGTTCTTGCCTGCGCCCCCGCCCCCGCAGCCTGCGCAGTAGCTGCCGCCGGGTGCGCACTGGTGCTCGGTGCCTGCAGCGCCCCCGCCCCGGCGCCGTCCACGCAGACCGCAGCCCTGCGCACCGCGCCTGCCGCCGGACTAACCCCGCTGGGCGATGCCAACACGGAGCTCAAAACCCAACGCCCCGCCGCCCCTTCGCAACTGGTGGTCGCCGACGTGCGCACCGGCAAGCATGAAACCTTCGAGCGCGTGGTCTTTGACCTGGTGGGCACCGGGGAGCCCGGCTGGTTCATCGACTTCACCGACACCCCCACCCAACAGGGGTCCGGCAAGACTATCCAGGTCTCTGGCACCAGCGTGCTCAACGTCAATATCGACGGCACCGTCTTGCCCTTTGAGCTCAACGTCCCCGACCCGCGCCTGGGCACCGTGTCCGGCCAGGGCGGCTTTGTGACCGAGGTGGTTCCGGCGGGAACCTTCGAGGGGCGCTCGCAATTCTTTATCGGCCTCAAGGGACCGCACGCCTACTCCGTGCAGGTGCTCAAAGAGCCCACGCGGCTGGTCATCGACATCCTGGCCTAGGCGTGCCCGGCCCAGGCTTCGGCGCGGGGTGCACAGCCAGCCAGCTTCGGCAGCGTTCCGCCTAGCTGCTTCGGCGCGGGGTGCACAGCCAGCCAGCTTCGGCAGCGTTCCGCCTAGCTGGGGCGGCACCACGCCCGGCTTCGGCGCGGGCTAAAAGTAGGCCGCCTCTACCCGCCAAGCACCTTGGCTCCACTGCAGCAACCACGCCCGCTGCACGGCTTCGCCTTCACGCTGGCCCACCAGTTGCAGCCGCGCCACCCGCCCCGTGCTGCTGTGCGCGTCCCACCACGGCGCATCCACCGGCCAGGGCCCGGCCCACCCGGCGACATAGTAGTTCTGCGCACCCCACCGGGCGGCGTGCGGCGCGGCGGAGAGCAGGGCCTCGGCGGTAACGATGATGGGCTGGCCGGCGGCATCGACAAGCTGCATGCGGGCAGCCGGGTGCCCCACCCCGCCGCCCAGGCGCGCCGGCAGCGGGGCCGGAATGCGCCCGGGCCAACTGCCCTGCGGTGCCGGGTCCCGGGCCTCACCAAAGGGGGTCAGCTCGACGCGCTCTGCGACCCCGCGCCCGCCGCCCGCCCGGGGCTGCACCACCTTGTCGATGCCCAGCTGGGACTGCACCCGCGCCACCGCCCGGCGCATCTGCTCATCGCTAGCCCCAGCCGCCCACAGCTGCCCCGGCCCCGGGGCCGCGACCTCCGCCGGGGCAAGCTCTAGACCGACGATGCCCCCGCCGCCACCCTGCGTCAACCATCCATCCAGCTGCCAGCGCACGCGGTCTGCGGTGGCGGCTTCCTCCAGGGCCTGCGTGGTGCGCCACATCCGCTCCAGGTGCTGGCCAGTGGAAAGTTCCGCGCGCACGCGCAAGCGCACGCACACCAGTCCCGCAGCGGCCAGGCGGGCGTGAAGCTGCGCGGCAAGCTGGCGGGCGGCGAAGGCGGCGGCATCCACGCGCTCGATGGGCTCTTCGGGCTGGATGCTCACGCTCAGCTGCGCCGGAACCTCAGCGGGGGCCACCCGGCGGTCAGGCACCGCACTGGCGATACCCCACGCCCGCGCCCCGGCGCGCCCAAAGCGCGTGGCGACCTGCGCGGAAGGCAACGCGGCCAACTCGCCTAGCGTGCGCAACCCCAGCTTGTGCAGCTGCTCCACTAGGTCGGCGTCGCAGCCCAGCGCCACTTCGGCCGCCAAACTGGACACCGGTTGGGTGGCCAAGAACTCCCGCGATTGGCCGGGCGCCACCACCTTTCCGGCGCGTGCGGCAAGCAGTGCGGTGGGCAGCTCGTCGGCCGCCCCGGCTTGTGTGTCCAGCCCGGCGCGGGCGACAGCATCGAGAAGCATCTCCAGCACCGCGTCCTCGCCTCCGTGAAAGCGCGCCGCGGCAGTAATGTCTACCACCGCCATGCCGGGGCGCAGGACTTCCATGGAGGCGGTGACGTCATCGATGGACTCCACAATCTGGCTAAACACGGCCCCATCGCGCTGTGGGTTGGCGTCGAACACCTGCAGCTGCGGGCACAGCGCCTGGGCTTGACGCAGCCGCATGCCGCGACGCGCCCCAGCGGCCCGTGCCGCCGCATTGCACACGGCTATCCGGTGGCGGGAGACCACCGCCCCGGGAACGCTGAGCTGCGCTCCGGCGGCTTGCAGCGGCCAGTCCGGAAACCACAGCGCGGCGATCCGCATCCCCGCGCCCGCGCCGGTCTTCTCGGTCGCGCTCCGCTGCCGGCCACCCCTCGCGCCCGCGCTGGACGCCTTGCCCGCCGGCGCGGCTGCGGCAACATTCACGCCAGCTCCAGAGTCCGCGCCCGGCCGCATGTAACTACCCCGCGGCGGGTGGTACCGGCCGCACGCGCGCGCACCTCAACATCCAGGCCGGTGATTCGACCGCGCCCCCTGCCGATACCCCGATACGTCGTCACCTCCGCCTGCAACTCCACTGCTGGCCCCGGCAACCGCGGGCCCACCGCGAGCAACGCAGCACGCCCCGCCCGCACTTTGGCGGCAATCGGCCGCGCTTGGGTGGGACTGAGTTTGACCTGGGGGCCGTGGTGGATGACGAGGTCGCAGCCTTCGGCAAGCGTGCAACTGACCTGCCAGGGCTGCTCCCCCGGTTCGGGCACAGCGATGAGCCTGCCGGGTTCACCTTCTTCTACCACCCGCGCTAAGGACAGCTCTGGCCAGCCCACCACGGCCACATAGCCGCCCGCACTGGTTACCTGCGTGGCCAGCTCCACGGCTAGCGCCGGACAGTCATTGAGGCTGCTTACTCGCTGCCGCGCTAGTCCGCCGCCCGGCAGGATGCCCGCCAAGTCCCCGGGGACCACCAGCAGCTTGCCCGCGACACCCGCACCCACAGCACCAGCGCCCGCAGCGCCCGCGGCACCGGCAACGACCCCGGCGGAATCTGCAAGGCCCTGAGCGGCATCGAGCGCGGCATTAGGGGCAGTGGCCGCACCCAGATCCACCACGGCGGCGCTGCCCATCTGCGCCATCTGTGCGCGCAGCTGCGCGATGCGCGCCAACTTATCAGCACCCAGACTTCGAACGCTCATTTGATCCACCGGTCCATTATGAACCCCGAATCGAACACTTTCAAACACCCCTGCTCAGAGGTGCAAAACCGCCGCTATTTAACGAAGCACTGTTCTAATCCAAGTCGCGGTCCGCTGCCCAACGCGTGAGCTGGTAGCGGTTAGACTGCTGCGTCTTGCGCAAGATATTCGACGCATGCGTCTCCACCGTCTTAATCGAGATAAACAGCTCTTGCCCGATCTCCCGGTAGGTGTAGCCGCGCGCCAACAGTCGCAGCACTTCTAGTTCGCGCGGCGTGAGGGCATCCACCACCTCATCGTGCAGCGGCTCCGGCTCGCCAGCAGGTTCCGGGGCAGGCGCCCCCGAGGCGAAGGCGTCGAGCACGAACCCGGCCAGCCGTGGGGAGAAGTACGCGTCGCCGCCGTTGACGCGGCGGATGGCCTCGGCAAGCTCAGCGCCATCGATATTCTTGGTCACGTAGCCCCGGGCCCCGGCGCGGATGAGGGCAATAACGTCCTCGGCGGCATCAGACACGCTCAGCACCAGGTATGCCGGGCCGGTCGCGCCGCGCAGCACCGCCAGCCCGCCGCCGTCTGGCATGTGCACGTCCAGCAGCACCACATCGGGGCTCAGCCTGCCGATACCCTCCCGGGCCACCGCCACACTTCCTGCCTCCCCCACCACTTCAATGTCAGCTGCTGCGGCCAGCTCGCTGCGCACCCCGGCGCGGAAGACGGAGTGGTCATCGACCAAAAAGACTCTCACCATGGCTATAACGCTACCGTGACCTCAACCTCGGTCCCCTCCCCGGGGGCGGAGCGCACCCGGGCCCGCCCGCCCACGGACTCCATGCGTGCTTGGATGGAGTCCTTCAGCCCATGCCTGTCCGCCGGCACGGCCTGCGGGTCGAAGCCCACGCCGCGGTCGCGCACAAAGATGGACAGCTGCCCGCCCAGGTTCTCCGCATAGACGTCCAAGGTCTCTACTCCCGCGTGTTTGCCGGCGTTGACCATGGCCTCGCGCGCGGCTTGGACGGTGAGTTTGGTGGCATCGCTTAGCGCCGCGTCCTCGCCCACGCGCACGGGGCTAATCCGCACGCCAAATAGGTCCTCGACCTCCCCGCACGCAGCCTCCAGGGCAGAAAAGACGCTGGTGGGCCCAGAGGTGGTGGGCCCAGAGGTGGTGGGCCCATGGCTGCCACGTCCGGCGCTGGCAGGCCCGGCGACTGCGGGGGCATCGAAAAGCCACCCGCGCAACTCGCGTTCCTGGGCGCGCGCCAGGCGCACCACTTCCCCGGGGTCTTGGGCACGCTTTTGAATCAGCGCCAGGGTCTGCAGCACGGAGTCATGCAGGCGCGCGGCAATCTCTGCCCTTTCTTCCGATGCCGCCTTCCCCGCCTGCTCCTGCGCCAGCGAGCGCCACAGCTTGAGCAGCAGCGGCACCACCAGAGCACCTAATCCCACCACGGTCAGCGCCACCGCCAGCAGCGCCGGGCCAAAGTCCTGGCCGCCATTCCAGCGCAAGACGCTCAGCACCACGCCCGCGAGCACCAGCAGGCTTCCCAGGGTGATGCTCAACCCGCTCATGGCTGAGTCCAGGCCCCGGTCGTAGGCCAGCCAGGCTATCAGCGCGCCGAGGACCACCACCGCCACCGGTACCAGCACCGGCAGGCTCAGCCCGCTCATGGCCACCGTGCCCGCCAGCCCGGCCAGCACCCCTAGCACTGCCAGGCCGACATGTGCCCCGTGGGGCATCTCCCACCGCGAGCGCGGGGCCGGGCCCTGGGCCACCGGGATGAACATCCACAGCGCCGCGTAGAGCACCGCCCCGAATCCAGAGAACAAGCTCAGCACAATAAAGGTCCCGCGCACCACCAGCACGTCTACGCCCAAGTGCTGGGCCACGCCCCCGGCTACCCCGGCGATAACCCGCCCGGTCTGGGGGCGCACCATCTTCGGATAGGGCCGTGCTTTCTCCGGCGTCCTGTACGGGCCCAGTGCTGCTTTATCCATGCATTCCATAGTGGCACGCCCGCCCCCGCACGCAGATCGGGGATTACCCTGATCTGTGAAAATCAGGGCGTTCCCCTATAGCTTTTGCCCAGGCACGCGCCAATACTAAAAGTCATGAGCAACTCTTCTCCGCACGAATCTGCGCCCCAAGAACCCGGCGGGTCCGCGCCGCAAGACCCTGCCGCAGCTGATACCTTCGGCGCCACTCTGCGCGCCATGTGGGCCACCCGCCCGCCGCGCATCCCGTCTTCCCAGGGCTCCTCTGCCCGCCTGGCCGGGGTGTGCGAGGGCATTGGCGCGCGCTACCGCGTGGACCCCACGTTCATTCGCATCATCTTCGTTGTCACCACGCTGATGATGGGAACCGGTGTCGCCGCCTACCTGCTGGCCTGGATGTGTATGCCGCGCTACGGCAAGGCCTCCGCGCCCATCGACGATCTTCTGGGACGCCGCGATGGCCCCGAGAACGAGGCAGGCTTGGCCATCGGTCTGATCTTCTTCTTCCTGGCCGTTGCCGGGATGGGCCCCCTGATTGGCGAAGGCTTTAGCCTCAGCCCCCTGCTGGCCACCGCCCTGTGGCTGGGCGGGTGGTACCTGCTGCACCAGCGCCAGCCGCACCCGCCCGCAGGCTTGCTGGCCGCCCCTGCCCAGTCTGCTCAGTCTGCTCAGTCTGCCGATGCCCCCAGCAACTCCGATGACCTCGACTTCTCAGCCTTTACCCCCGTGCCTGGCTATCCCTTCCCGCCGGGGCGTCAGGCCCCGCCGCAGTGGGATCCGCTAGGGGTCGCCCCAGACCTGTGGGACCTGCCGGACACTGGCGGCGTAGATAGCGCCGCCAGTGACAAGCTCGATGGCGCCGCCAGTGGCAAAGCCGGCAGCACGGCTGGGGCTGGGCCGGGGGCATCGGCAAGCAAAGCACGGGGCAAGAAGTCCGGCTCGCGGGCGTCCGGAATCATTGCCATTGCCCTCACCGTCATTGCGCTGACGGTTTTTGTTGGGGTCGCCGGCCCGGAAAACAAGGGCATTGGCGAAATAGTGGAAGCACCTGAGAATGCCGCAGCCTTGCGCAGCGAATACGCCCTGAACACGGGCAGCATTGAGCTCGACCTGTCCAAGTTGAACAACGCTGAGGAGCTGCGCGCGCTGGCCGCCCAACGCGGCACACCCGGCCAGCCGGTGGCGATAGACATCAGCGTGAACGTGGGCTCGGTGGAGCTGACCTTGCCGCGCGAGCTGCCCTACCGGCTGGAGTGCACCACGCGGATCGGTAGCCGCAACTGCGGCGAAGGCGGCAGCATCACCTCTAGCGCAGCCGAACCGCTGCTAGACATTAACGTGCGCACCAAAATTGGCTCCATCGAGGTGAAGCGTCCCTAAACAGACTTCCTCAACAGTCCCCCTAAATAGGGCCCCGCGCCACCCCCGCAGACTGCAGTAATGGTGAGAAGTTGCTAAGACTCCCCCGTCAGGGCTGGGCCCAGCGGCGGGGGTGAAGTAACCTGCATCCATTGCCATTAAACAAACAATTGCATCTATAAGGATTTCTAGTCTATGTCGAAGAAGACCATTGCGGTTGCCGCCGGACTCGGCGTGCTGGCCCTCGCCGGTGCTGGCGGGGTGTTCGCCCTCACGCACAACAGCTCCGAGGCCATCCTCACTGCCGCGGACATCACCCACGTTGCCCCCGCGGACTTGTCCACGGAAATCTCCGCCTCCGGCACCGTGGCTGGCCAGCGCGAAGTAGCGCTGAGCACCACCCTGACCGGGCCCGTGCAGTCCCTGGATGCCAAAGTCGGCGACCGCGTGGAGGCCCAGCAACTGCTGGCGACTATCGACACCACCGCTACCCAGCGCGAGCTCGACACCCAGCGCGCCACCCAAGCAGTGGAGCAACAGCAGGCGTACAACAACATTGAATCCGCCCAGCTGCAACTGTCCCAGCTGCAAGACAGCGTGGCCGGCGGGCTGAACCCGGAAATCAACTCCGCCAAGGCGGCCGTGGACCAGGCGCGCAGTGCCTACGATGACGCCGTCCACCAGCGCGACGACGGCCCGGACTCCCCCGAGGTCGCCCAAGCCCGCACCGCAGTCAAAGAAGCCCGCTCCGCGCTGAGCACCGCGCACAACAGTGCCATCCAGGCCAGCTTGACGGCGCTGAGCCAAAACGCCTCCCCGGAGGCAGATGGGCCTTCCGTGGTGGGTTCGCTGATCAACTTGACCGAGGCCGATGACAAGGTCGTTGACGCCCGCCGCCACCTCACCGAGGCCGAAGAATCCCTGGCCCGCCAACTCGAAGCCCACGACGCCGAGGCCGCCCGCCACGCCCGCGCCGCCGCCACCGCCTACCGCGGGGTCTCCGAAGCCGAACTAGGCCTGCAAGCCGCTGAGATGGCCGTGCAGCACCAGATCGACACCCGCTCCCAGGCCGTTGACCACGCCCTCAAGGGTGCTGCCTCTGCCGGGGCCAGTGCGGAGATCGCCACCAAGTCCCTGCAACTTCAGCTTTCCGATGCCGCCGTGCGCACCCCCTTGGCTGGCGTCGTCACCGCCGTCAATGCCACCACCGGCCAGCCAGCCCAAGGCGCCTTGCTGACCGTGACCGATGACTCCGTCTTGCGCGTGCGCGTCAAGGTCAAGGAGGCAGACATCTCCGACATCAGCATCGGCGACAAAGTCACCTTCACCTCGCCCAGCGCCCCGGGAAAGACCTTCCGCGGCAAAGTCACCTTCATCTCGCCTACCAGCGAGGCCGCCAAGTCCGAGGCCGCAGGCAGCGAGTCCGGTTCTGCCCGCAACTCTGCGGAGTTCCCGGTAGAAATCCAGGTGGAAGGCTCCCGCGAGGGCCTGCGTCTGGGCTCTACCGCCAAGGTCAAGATCATTACTGATGAGCGCACAGGCGTTCTGAGCGTCCCCCTGTCCGCCGTTATACATGAGGGCGAGAAATCCTATGTGCTGCGCGTACGCGACGGCGTGGTCGAGCGCCAAGAAGTTACCGTGGGCACGGAGTCTTCGCTCAACGCGGCCATCGACAAGGGCCTGAGCAAGGGCGACGCCATCATCTCCCAGGCGGAGACCCACCTAGACCTCGTCGGCCAGCCGGTGCAGGTCCTCGGCGACGGCGGTGCGGCCGGCGGCGGCAGCGACGGGGACGCTGCCGCCGCAACTGGCGCCACAGCCAAGAACGCTGTTACCAAGGACGCTGGAACCACTGGCGAGGGTGGGGCAGCCGGGGCATCGGCAAGCAAGGGCCAAGCCTAATGCTCATTGACATGCGCGGCATAGTCCGCCGCTTCAACGAGGGCAAAGACAGCGAAATTACCGTACTGCCGGGGTGCGACCTGAGCGTCGAAGCCGGGGAGTTTGTCTCCATCGTGGGGCAATCCGGGTCCGGTAAATCGACCCTGATGAACATTATCGGGCTGCTGGACCACCCCACCGCCGGCAGCTACCACCTCGACGGCGTGGACGTGCTCAGCATTTCCGACAACGCGCTGGCCACCTTCCGCGCCCAAAAAATTGGCTTCGTGTTCCAGAACTTCAACCTCATCGGGCGCATGTCTGCGCTGTCCAATGTGGAAATGCCCATGGGCTACGCCGGGGTCTCCAAAAGGCAACGCACCACCCGCGCCAAAGAACTCCTGGAGATGGTGGACATGACCGACCGCATGCACCACGCCCCCAATGAACTCTCCGGCGGCCAGAAACAGCGCGTGGCCATCGCGCGCGCCCTGGCCAATGACCCAGACATCCTTTTAGCCGACGAGCCCACCGGCGCACTGGACTCCCACACCGGGCGCATGGTCATGGACCTGTTCCACCAGCTCAACCGAGAACTGGGCAAGACCATCATCTTTATTACCCACAACCCCGAGCTGGCGGCAGAAACCAGCCGGACCGTAACCATGATCGACGGGAGGCTGCAATGAGCGTAAGCGAATCCGTCCTCATTGCCCTGCGCAGCCTGCGGGCCAACAAGATGCGCTCCGCGCTGACCCTGCTGGGCGTTATCATCGGCATCGCCGCCGTGATCGCCATCTTGACCCTGGGCGCAGCACTCAAAACGCAGTTCACCAACGACCTGGATAAGTTCGGCGCCAATAACTTCACCGTCGCTGTGGAGGAGCGCCCCGAACCCGGCGAACCAGACATCTCCACCGACGCCAACCCCTTCGGCGGCGGCGAAGGCGCCCCAGCAGACGCCTACCTCACCGAAGACATGCTGGCCAGCATCCGCAGCGCCATGGGGGAAGAAATCTCCTCGCTGATCGTGGGCGAATACGCCACCTACCCCGGCACCCTGTCCGTCGATGACACCACCGACACCGAAGGCAGCATCCAGCCCACCAACCCGGACTACATCACGTCCTCCCAGTACCGCATCGAGGCCGGACGCTCCTTGAGCGAAGAAGACATTGCTTCTGCCCGCACCGTGGCGGTCATCTCCAACGAGCTGGCCACCGCGCTTTACGGTGCGGACTTTGCCAGTGCCATCGGCCAATCCCTGGACTTTGAAAGCAGCGACGGCAAGCTGCTGAGCCTCAACGTGGTGGGCGTGTACTCACCGCCGGATACCTCCGCGCTGTTTGGCGGCGCCCCCAACAACTACGCCCTGGTGCCTTACCCCCTAGAGGCCGACATCTCCGAACGCCCACTTGCCGGGGAGGCGTTTAGCAACATCAGCGTGCGCGCCGCCGCAGGCCAGGACAAAGAGGCCGTGGGCCACCACCTGCAGCAAGTCGTCGACGCGCTCTACGCCAACGATGAGGACTACCGCGCCAAGGTCTCCGACTTCAGCGAGGACCTGGCCAGCTTCAACAAAATGGTGACCGTGATGAGTATGGTCATCGCGGCCATTGGCGGCATCTCGCTGCTAGTCGGCGGCATTGGCGTGATGAACATTATGCTCATCACCGTCACTGAACGCACCCGCGAAATTGGCGTGCGCAAAGCCCTGGGCGCGCGCCGGCGTGACATCCGCGTCCAGTTCGTCATCGAGGCGATTATCGTCTGTCTGATTGGCGGGCTCATTGGCGTTGTGCTGGGGTCTATCGCCGGCATGGTGGGCGCCAACCTCATGGGCGCCTTCGTCTTCCCGCCACTCTCCGCCGTGCTGGTATCGCTGCTGTTCTCCCTGGCCATTGGCCTGTTCTTCGGCTTCTACCCCGCCAACCGCGCGGCCAAGCTGGATCCCATCGAAGCCCTGCGCCACGAATAGGCCGGCCCGCGCGCGGGCCCTGGTCGGCCCGAGGGGGTGCGCGGGCCCGCTGGCCTGCCACCGCACCCCCTATGCCACGCCTGAGCGGGCCCGCTGGTCCGCCTCTCGGTGCCCGGTGTCAGATTCTCGGCCGCTCGACCGTATTAATGGTGAGAGCGAAGGAGACACAATGGACAGACGCATTGCAGCGCGCCGCGCGGTCGATACCTATTCCGACACGCTGCTGCGCTTATGCATGACATATCTGCGCAACCCCCACGACGCCGAGGACATCACCCAAGAAGTCCTGCTCAAACTGCTCACGCACGGCCCCTTTGACAGCCCGGAGCATGAGAAAGCATGGGTGTTGCGCGTAGCCATCAACGCCTGCAGGGACGTACTGCGCAGTGCCGCGCACCGTCTACGCGCCGACACTCAGCCTGCCGATGCCCTGCTTGCCGATGCCCTCCCCGCCACCGGCTCCAGCCCTTACGCGAGAGCTTACGGCGGGCCCTACCCCGAGCCGGGGGCTAGCGCCGGCTCCGGCTCTTACGGCGAGTCCTACTCCGAGCCGGGAGCGAGCGCCGGGCCCGTTACCGAAGCGGTGGCGCAACTGCCCCACGCCCAACGGCTGGCTGTGTACTTGTACTACTACGAAGGCTATGACGCCGCAGAAATCGCCGAGCTCACCGGGGCATCGCGCGACGCCGTCTACCAGCACCTGCACCGCGCCCGGCGGGCATTGAAGAACACCCTCACCCAGAATGGAGCACGCCCATGAACACCGACTTTGACACCCGCTTTCGCGAAGATTTGCGCGCCGAGCTCGATTCCCAGCACGTGCCCCTGCCGCAGCGGCAGGCGCTGGTGGAGCGGCTGGTGGCGGCATCGGCAGACACGGCCAGGCCAAGCACAGGCGACGCCGACACGGCGGGGCTGAGTACAGCACGAGGCAGTGCGGCCGGGCCGGGGGCGGCATCGGCAAGCACGGGCCGGGGACGGCGCCACGTCGCGGCTGCCATCGCGGCGGCAATGCTCGCAGGCGGCGGGCTCAGCGCCGTGGCCGCCGGCAACCTCAACCTGGACCTGGTGCAGGACCTGTTTGGAACGGCGGCGGATACGGAGATTGTGGAGCGCATCGGCAGGCCGATTGGTGCTGTGGCCGAGGACCAGGGCGTGCGCGTGCGCGCGGAGCAAGTGCTTGGCGATGCCCACAATATCGCCGTGGTCTATAGCATCGAGCGCACTGATGGCCGCCCGCTAGACCTGCCGCCTACCGCCGGTGGCCTGCTGGGAGCGGGGTTTGCGGACGCCACGATCTCGGCCCGCGGCGGCACGCCGGCGAGCTACGCGGGCAGCTCCTATTTCTTTGATGCGGACCCCACTGAGCCATCTATCCAATACGTGGAGAAGCTCATGCTCAGCGGCGATGAGCTCATTGGCAAAAATCTCCACGTCACGCTCAAAGATTTGCAAGCCCTCCCGGGCCAAGACGCCGCGCCGGATGCCCACCCGCAGACAATTGCCCCCGGCAAGTGGACACTCAACTTCGCGCTGAACTACGAAGATGCCTCGCGTCCGTTTAACCCGGCTGGGAATGTCGCGGCGATGTCGCTGTCGCCGATTGCCCTCAACGTCGAGGTGCAGGGCGTGCCGGAGGGGCACAGCGTGGACGAGTACTTAAACAGCCTTGGCCCCGCGCGCGTGCATCTGGGCGGCGAGACGGTTACGGCGGCTTCTCCTGCTGCCGCCTGCGATGAGCACGTTTGCCACCTCAGCTTCCCGATGCCTCAGCTGCTCAACCCCGCCCACGCCACCAGCATCGAGCTGGGCGGGCAGGTTTTCCGCGACTAGCCGCCGCGCGCAGGGTACGGCCGCGGACGCCCGGCTTCGGGCGCGCGCCTCAGGCGCCCTGGCTTCGGGCGTGCGCCTGAGGTACCCGGAGGGGCTTACTCCCACTCGATGGTTCCCGGCGGCTTGGATGTCACGTCCAAGACCACCCGGTTGACGTCCTTGACTTCGTTGGTGATGCGCGTGGAGATCTTCTCCAGCACCTCATACGGGATGCGGGTCCAGTCGGCGGTCATGGCGTCCTCAGAAGACACCGGACGCAGCACAATCGGGTGGCCGTAGGTGCGGCCATCGCCCTGCACGCCCACAGAGCGCACGTCTGCCAGCAGCACCACCGGGCACTGCCAAATCTCTGCATCCAAACCGGCGTTGGTCAGCTCCGTGCGGGCAATCAGATCGGCTTCGCGCAGGATCTCCAGCCGCTCCGCGGTGACCTCACCGATAATGCGGATGCCCAGGCCCGGGCCCGGGAAAGGCTGGCGCGCCACGATCTCCTCCGGCAGCCCCAGCTCCCGGCCGACCGCGCGGACCTCATCCTTAAACAGCAAGCGCAGCGGCTCTACCAGCTCAAACTCCACGTCATCCGGCAAACCGCCAACGTTGTGGTGGGACTTGATATTCGCGGTGCCATCGCCGCCTCCGGACTCCACCACATCCGGGTACAAGGTGCCCTGGACCAAAAACGCGGTGTCCTCGCCATCCAAGGCCTGATCCACGGCGCGCTCAAAAGAGCGGATGAACTCCGCACCAATCGCCTTACGCTTGGCCTCCGGGTCCGTGACCCCAGCCAACTTGGACAAGAAAGCCTCACGCTCATCGGCCGTAATCAGCTTCGCGCCAGTCGAGGCCACGAAGTCCTTCTCCACCTGCTCGCGCTCGCCCGCGCGCAACAGCCCATGATCCACGAAGACGCACGTCAGGCGATCCCCAATCGCGCGCTGCACCAGCGCGGCCGCCACGGCGGAATCCACACCACCGGACAGGCCACAAATGGCGCGGCCGTCTTCCCCGATCTGCTCGCGCACCTGCGCAATCAACTGCTCCGCGATGTTATCTGCGGTCCAGTTCTGTTCCAGGCCAGCGACCTCGGTGAGGAAGCGCGTGAGCACCTCCTGGCCGTGCGGCGAATGCAGCACCTCCGGGTGGTACTGCACACCCGCCATACGCTTGGACAGACACTCAAACGCCGCCACCGGCGCGCCAGCCGAGGTAGCGGTAACCTCAAAGCCCTCCGGGGCCTGCGCCACGGCATCCCCGTGGGACATCCATACCTTATGGGTTTCCTCCAGGCCGGCGTGCAACACACCGCCAGTGACCTGTAGGTCCGTGCGGCCGTACTCGCGCTCTCCAGTGGAGGCCACCGTGCCCCCCAACGCGTGGTTCATAGCCTGGAAGCCGTAGCAAATGCCGAAGACCGGAATCCCCAGCTCCAGTAGCTCCGGTTTCAACGCCGGGGCACCGTCCTCATACACAGACGATGGCCCGCCGGAAAGAATTAGCGCAACCGGCTGCTTAGCCTTAATCTCTTCAACTGACGCGGAATTTGGCACGACCTCGGAGTAGATATTGGCCTCACGCACGCGCCGCGCAATCAGCTGCGCATACTGAGCACCAAAATCCACCACCAGGACGGGGCGAGGATTAGATGTAGTCACGCGCTACAGTCTAGCCCACCCCGCACAGCGCGCAGTCTTAAGCGCGCACCGCCAGGCCAACCTTCTGGAAGGACTTCAAATCGGTGTAGCCACACTTGGCCATCGCCCGGCGCAGGCCACCCACCAAATTCAACTCGCCAAAAGGCTGATTGGAGGGACCGTGGAGGACAACGGCGAGGGAGGGAGCGGGGGAATCGGCAAGCGGGGCGAAATTGGGGGCATCGACAGACTCAATGATACCACGCGGGAAACGGGGGTGACCTGCGGTAGACGGCCAGTACCAGCCCTTACCACCAGCTTCCGCCGCGCGCCCCAGCACAGAGCCGAGGACCACGCCATCGGCACCGCACGCAATGGCCTTGGCAATGTCCCCGGAGGTCTCCACGCCGCCATCTGCCAGCACGTGCACATAACGCCCGCCGGTCTCATCCAGATAGTCGCGACGCGCAGCTGCCACATCCGCAATAGTGGTGGCCATGGGCACATCAATCCCCACGGTCTCCGCGTTGGTATTGACCCCAGAGCCCACGATGATGCCGGCCGCACCCGCACGCATCAAGTGCAGCGCCGTAGTGTAATCCGCCACGCCACCAGCAATGACCGGGATGTCCAGCGAACCTATGAACTCCTTGAGGTTTAGCGGTTCCCCACCCGTTTGGACGTGCTCCGCCGAAATCAGGGTGCCCTGGATGAACAAAATCTCCGCACCGGCCTTGACCACCACCGGTGCGAGTTCACGGGCGCGCTGCGGGGAGACCCGCACCGCCACCGTCACACCAGAGTCACGGACCTGGGCAATGCGCTCCGCCAGCAACTCATGGTTAATCTCTGCTGCATGCAGCTCCTGCAGCGTGGACAAGTCCTGCGGGTTCTCGCTGACCTGCGCCAACGCGCCATCCAAGTCCGCGTGGCGGCCCAGTAGGCCTTCCGCGTTGAGCACACCCAGCCCACCTTGCTTACCCATCTCAATGGCGAACTCGGGCGTGGCCAGGGCATCAGTAGGGTGGGACACCAACGGAATATCGAAGGTGTAGGCGTCGATACTCCAGCTAGTATCTACGTCCTTCGACGTACGCGTCCGGCGGGTGGGGACCAAGGAAATCTGGTCCAAATCATAGGTGCGGCGGGCCTCGCGGCCCACGCCAATCTCTACATAGTCACGCATGTGGAGTCCTTCGCGGTTCTTAGCGGTAGTTCGGGGCTTCGACGATCTGCTGCAGGTGGTGCGGGTGGGATTCCTTCAAACCTGCTGCGGTGATCTGCACAAAGCGCTTGGTCTTAAGCTCCGCCAGGGTGGCCGAGCCGGTATAACCCATAGACGCCCGCAGGCCGCCGATAATCTGGTGGACAATGGCGTCAATGTCCCCACGGAAAGGCACGCGTCCCTCCACGCCTTCCGGCACCAGCTTGTCCTCGCTCTTGACGTCTGCCTGGAAGTAGCGGTCCTTGGAGTAGGAGCGCTTCTCCCCGGACAGGCCACGGCCCTGCATGGCCCCCATGGAGCCCATGCCGCGGTAACGCTTGTACTGTTTGCCCTGGACCACCACGATGTCCCCCGGGGCTTCCGTAGTACCTGCAAACATCGAGCCCAGCATGACCGTATCCGCGCCTGCGGCCAGGGCCTTGGCAACATCGCCGGAGTACTGCATGCCGCCGTCGCCGATAATCGGCACACCCGCCGGGCCGGCCACAGCAGCGGCCTCCATAATTGCGGTGATTTGCGGCGCACCCACGCCGGCCACCACGCGGGTAGTACAGATGGAGCCCGGGCCAATGCCCACCTTGATGCCGTCCGCACCGGCCTCAATCATGGCCTTTGCGGCCTCACGCGTGGCCAGGTTGCCGCCAATAACATCGACCTTGCTGCCAAAGTCTTGCTGCACGCGGGCCACCATCTCCAGCACGCGGTTGTTGTGGGCGTGAGCCGAGTCCACCACCAGGACATCCACCCCAGCGTCTACCAAAGCACCGGCGCGCTGGTAGGACTCCTCGCCCGTACCAATTCCGGCAGCTACCAGCAGACGGCCGGAGCCGTCCTTGGATGCATTCGGGAACTGCTCGGTCTTGACAAAATCCTTGACCGTAATCAGTCCCACCAGCTTATTCGCGCCATCGACAATGGGCAGCTTTTCTACCTTGTTAGTCGACAACAGAGACAGCGCCTGCTCCTTGGACACGCCCTCCTTGGCCACTACCAGCGGCATGGGCGTCATAATGTCGGAGACCTTGCGATCAAAGTCCGGTTCGAAACGCATATCGCGGTTGGTGCAAATGCCCAGCAGGGTGCCTTCGGAGTCCACGACCGGCAGGCCGGAAATGCGGTAGCGTGCGCACAGCTCATCTACCTCCGCAATGGTCATGTCCGGCGAGGCCGTAATCGGGTCCGTGACCATGCCAGACTCAGAGCGCTTGACAATTTCGACCTGCTCCGCCTGGCTTTCAATGGACAAGTTGCGGTGGAGCACGCCGATGCCGCCCTGGCGGGCCATCGCAATAGCCATCCGGGCTTCCGTGACGGTGTCCATGGCGGCAGACGCCAGCGGCACCCCCAGGCGGATGTTGCGAGTGAACTGCGCGGTGGTATCTACCTCGGAGGGCACGATGTTGGACTCTGCTGGCAGCAGCAGTACATCATCAAAAGTCAGGCCGTACAGGGCAACCTTGTTTGGGTCATCTCCACCAGTAGATACATGCGAATTTGTCATTGCGTCTCCTTAGCTAAACCGCGGCTCTTCGGCTGGATAATGTAGCTAACAACTGTAGTCTTTTTACCCCCTATTAGGGAATTGATTATCCCCAACTATCCCCCTAGGCTCGGGAGGGTGAACTTTTTCGCTAACATGCCGCGCGATCCTTTCGCCGATGACCCCAATGACCCGGCATCCTTCTTGGAAGACGATGAGCAGATGGCGCCGCTCACCCCGGAAGAGCGCGTGGCTATCAGCAACGACTTGCGCCTAGTGCAGGAATTTGCCCGTGTACTGCGGCCCCGCGGCGTAGAGGGGGTGTTCTTCATTTGCGAGGACTGCACTGAGGAGCATTACTACGAGTGGGAAATCATGGCGGCAAATATGCGCGCTACCCTCAACGATGAGCTAGCCCCCGTCCATGAGCCGGGCGCACGGCCCGACCCTTCGCGTTACGTGACCTGGGATTACGCCATGGGTTACCTGGACGGAGTGTCTCAGCGCTAGCCACCAGCCTCGCCGCCACAGGCTGCGCCAACACACCGTACGTCAGCGGCCACCGGGCGGCCCTTAGCCGCCGGACCCACCGGCGCAGGCCGCGCCGACACAGGTTTGGACTAGTACCCCGGCACGCCGGCAGGGGTGGGCTGGGCGGACACGGGGGACTCCTCAGCGCCGAGCTGGTGCGGGTCTGTTCCCTGCGCGACACCTGAGGGCTGCGCGGGCACCGGCTCAGAAGCCGGAGCGCTGCTGGGGGCTGGCGCAGGCGGGGCGGTGACCGTGACAGTCACATACTCGGTGGCATAAGCCGTGGTGGTCTCCGTGACCGGGGCGGGCTCCTCCGCGCGCTCTGCTGGTGGCTGGTCGGGGCGCTCCGTCACCGTCTTGGTGGGTGCGGGAGACTTTTCCAGCTCCTCCAACTGCGAAAGCGCGTGTCGCTCCTGGCGCGAAGCAGCCTCCACCCGGGCACGCAGCTGGTTAATCAACTCCCGGGCACCCTCGAAGTCCCCGGAAGCAGCCTTGTTTTCCGCCTGCTCCAACGTGGCAGCCAGCTCCACCACCGAAGATGCATCCTCCGAACCAAACAGGGCGGTGTGCGCGCCATACAGCGCGGAGCCCGGCTGCGCGTTGTATACCGCAGCACCAGAACCGGCCACCACCAACGTCGCGGCCGCAGCACCAATCAGCCCCGAGGCCCACGGGTGAGCTCCCCGACGGCGCGCACGGCGCTCCGGCAACGAAATCACTGCGGCCTCGTCCTGCGCACCCTCAATCTGCGGGGCGGCCGGCATGGGGGCGTCTACCTCTTCCTTCAGCGATAACAGCAGACCGGCCAGCGGGTCCTGGCCTTGAGTGGTATCCGTGCCCTGGGAAAGTGCGTCGAGAAAGTCATCATCTGCAACCAGCGGCGCAAGCTGTTTGGTGATGTCCGCGGTATCTTCGCGTTTGTTGCTCATCCGCGCTCTCCTTCAAATTCAAAACCTAGTCATGGTGGGGGTCACAACGCCTTGCGCAATTGATTCAACGCACGATGCTGCGCGACGCGTACCGCGCCCGGCGTTGAACCCACAATCTCCGCAGTCTCCTCAGCACTCAGCCCAACGAAAACCCGCAGGATAATGATGTCACGCGCCTTATCACTTAATGTATCGAGCAGCGCACGCACCTTGTTACTGCCGTCCAGCGCCAAAGCGTTCTCCTCCGGCGTGTTCTCCCCCACAACATCCGGCAACTCCTCCGTGGGAATGGAATGGTCCCGCCCAAAACTGCGATGTGCGTCGGTGACCTTGTTAAACGCAATGCCGTAGACAAACGCCATAAACGGTCGGCCCTTGTCCTCATATCTATCAATAGACGTAGCCACCGCCAAGCAAATCTCCTGGGTCACATCCTCCGCCGTGGGGTGGCGCCCACCCCCAATTCGCGCGCGGCAATACCGCAGGACCTGCGGGTAAATGATCTGGATTATCTCTTGCAGCGCCCGCCGGCTGCCGCTCGCAGCCAATGGCACCAAGCCATCAAGGTCGGTCTCGCTCACGGATAATTAATCCTTTACACGTCGTTGCTTCGGCACACAGCCAATCACTGGGAAACATTGTGTCACATTCCCGCGTCCAATGGTGCACTTGCCAAACTCTTCGGCATGCCCATGGCAGACCCGCAACCGTGCCGCGGCCGGCTAGCGGGGCTAGGGCTGTGCGGCCGGGGTTAGGACTGTGCAGCCGGAGCTAGGGTTGTGCAGCCGGGGTTAGGGCTGCGCGGGCGGGGCGTCGAGGTAGCGGGCCAGATACTGCGCTGTCAGAGAATGGGCGGGCTGCTGCTGCACCAGCTGGGCTGGGGTGCCTTCGGCCACCACCGTACCGCCAGCACTGCCGGCGCCAGGGCCGAGGTCAATGACGTAATCCACATGCGCAATCACCGCCAGATTATGCTCCACCACAATGACGGTATTGCCCTGGTCCACCAGTACGTCTAGTAGCTCGAGCAAAACGGTAACGTCGGCGGGGTGAAGACCCGTAGAGGGCTCATCGAGGACCAAAATATCTGCCGTAGATTTCTTATCGTGCAGGTGAGCGGCCAGCTTCAGTCGCTGCTGTTCCCCGCCGGACAAAGTGGTCAGCGGTTGGCCAAGAGTCACATAGCCCAGGCCCACCTGCACCAAGGTGCGGCAAATCTTAGCCGCAGGCCCAATGCGATTATCCGCGCAGAACTCCGCCGCACGCGCCGCGGGCAAATCCAGCACATCCGCAATGGACAACCCGCCCAGGCGGTAGTCGAGCACACCCTGGGCAAACCGGCGGCCCTCGCACACATCGCACGGCACGTCCACCCCAGACATCACTCCCAAGTCCACATAGACCACGCCCGCGCCGTTGCACGCCGGGCAGGCACCCTCGGAGTTGGCGCTAAACAACGCCGCGGAGACCCCATTGGCCTTCGCAAAAGCCTTGCGCAGCGAGTCCAACGCCCCGGTATACGTGGCCGGATTCGACCGACGCGAGCCCTTGACCGCGCCCTGGTCCACGCGCAGCACCCGCGCCGGATCCTCAATTAACTCCGGCAGGTGCGCCAGCAGCGACGTCTTTCCTGAACCAGCCACACCCGTTACCGCCGTAAGCACCCCCACTGGGATTTCCAGATCCACGTCGCGCAGGTTATTCGATGCCGCCCCCACAATCTGCAGTTGCCCGCGCGGCGAGCGCACAGAAGACTTGAGCTGCGCAGCATCTGCCAAATGCCGGCCCGTGACCGTATCCGCGCCGCGCAGCTGCTCCACGGTGCCAGCAAAGACCACTTCCCCACCCAGCGACCCCGCCGCCGGTCCCATATCCACCACATAATCTGCAATGGCAATCGTCTGCGGCTTGTGCTCGACCACCAGCACCGTGTTGCCCTTATCGCGCAGCGCCAGCAGCAGTCGGTTCACCCGGTCGATATCGTGGGGGTGGAGCCCCGAGGTGGGCTCGTCAAACACATACGTCACATCCGTAAGCGCCGATCCCATGTGCCGCACCATCCGGGTGCGCTGAGCCTCACCTCCCGATAAGCTGCCCGCCGGGCGCGACAGCGTCAGATAGCCCAACCCCAAGTCGATGGCCGCATCCAGGGCGGCGGTGAGGGAGGAAACTAGGGGAGCTACCGGGGCATCGGCAATCTCGCTTGCCCACGCACGCACCTGCGGCAACTCCAGCTCACACACCTCAGCCAAGGACAAACCATTCAGGAAAGAGTTGCGCACGTGCTCCGCCAAGCGAGTTCCCCCGCACGCCGGGCACGGCACAAAGCGCACCGCCCGCTGGACGAACTCGCGCACGTGCTTCTTCAAGGATTCCGGGTCCTTGCTCAGCATGGATTGGCGCATGCGCGGCACCACGCCCAGGTAGCTCATATTCACCCCCGCTACCTTCACCTTGACATCATCCAGGTAGTACAGCGCGTGCTTTTGCTCCGGAGTAAACTGCGCCACCGGCACATCTGCGGGGTAGAGCCCCGATTGCGCGTACGCCTTCCAGGACCACGAATCCACCTTGTGTCCGGGCAACAAAATGGCGCCCTCGTTGAGCGAAAGCGACTCATCCACCACCGCGGACAAATCAATGTCATTCGCGCGGCCCAGCCCCTCGCACTCCGGACACATGCCCCCGGTACGCTCGAAACGCACTACTTCTGTGGCCTTGCCATTGACAGACATCCCACCCTGGCTGGAGACCGAAGGCACGTTAAAGGAGTAGGCTGCCGGGCCACCTGCCGCCGGTTGCGCCGCGCGGGAGTACAGGATGCGCAATAGCCCGACGATGTCCGTTGCGGTACCGAACGTCGAGCGTGCATTCGCTGCCATGGGTTCTTGCCCCACGATGATTGCCGCAGTCAGTCCACCCAAATAGTCCACGTCCGGACGGGCCAAGGAGGGCATGAAGCCCTGGACAAAGCCCGGGTAAGTTTCATTAACCAGCCGCTGGGATTCCGCGGCAATGGTGTCGAAGACTAGGGAGGACTTACCGGAGCCGGAAACTCCCGTAAAGACCGTCAGGGCGTGCTTGGGGATGTCGATGGTGACGTCGCGCAGGTTGTTGGAGCGCGCGCCACGCACGCAGATGCAGTGGGGGAAATTCACCCAGCCAACAGTAACGAAAACGCCCACCCCTGGCGAACCCGGGATGGGCGTTGGATACAGCGCAGCGAAATTAGTGCTGGTGCCCGTGGCCTGCGGCCGCAGGTTCTTCCTCCGCTGGCTTTTCCACCACAGAAGCCTCGGTGGTCAGAACCATGCGGGCCACGGAGGTGGCGTTGACCACGGCGGAGTGGGTGACCTTGACCGGGTCAATGATGCCGGAGTCAATCAGGTTGCCGTACTCCAAGGTGGCGGCGTTGAAGCCCTCACCGTTGGGTAGATCGCGCACGCGCGCAACCACCACGGCGCCGTCCAGGCCAGCGTTTTGGGCAATCCAATACGCCGGGCGGGTCAGGGCGCGGGAGACGGACAGGACGCCGATCTTGGCCTCGCCCTCGAAATCCTCGGCGAACTTCTCCAGCTCAGCGGCGATCTGCACCAGCACGGAACCGCCGCCGGCAATAACGCCTTCTTCCACCGCCGCGCGGGCGGCATTGATGGCGTCCTCGACGCGCAGCTTGCGCTCGTTGACCTCGGTCTCCGTCGCGGCACCCACGCGGATGACCGCCACGCCGCCGGAGAGCTTGGCCAGGCGCTCCTCCAGCTTCTCGCGGTCCCAGGTGGAGTCCGTGCGCTCGATGTCGCGGCGCAGCTGGCCGCGGCGCTCCTCTACGGCTTCTGCCGTGCCGCCGCCATCAACGATGACGGTCTCTTCCTTCGTCACCGTCACGCGGCGAGCGGTGCCCAGCACTTCCAGGCCAGACTCGGAGAGGTTGATCCCCACCTCCGGGTCCACCACGGTAGCGCCGGTAACAACCGCCAGGTCATCCATGAAGCCTTTGCGGCGCTCGCCAAAGTACGGGGCCTTCACGGCCGCGACCTTGAGGATCTTGCGGATGGAATTAACCACCAACGCCTGCAGTGGCTCACCCTCGATGTCCTCAGCAACAATGAGCGTGGGCTTATTGGACTCCGCAATCTTTTCCAGCAGTGGCAGGAAGTCCGGCAGGGAGGAAATCTTGTTGCGTACCAGCAGAATCTGGGCATCATCCAGTACTGCGTGGTAGGTCTCCTCTTCCGTGGCGAAGTACGGGGAGAGGTAGCCCTTGTCAAAGGAGATGCCCTCAGTAACGTCCACAGCAGAGTCCATGGTCTGGGACTCTTCCACTGTGACCACGCCGTCCTTGCCCACCTTGTCCATGGCGCCAGCGACCATGTCGCCAACCTCCGGATCGCGGGAGGACACCGTGGCTACCTGGGCAATATCGCGCGAGGACGCAACCGGAGTGGCGCGAGCCTTGAGCTCTTC
The DNA here is from genome assembly GCF_011038655.2 of Corynebacterium lizhenjunii. Classification (NCBI taxonomy): domain Bacteria; kingdom Bacillati; phylum Actinomycetota; class Actinomycetes; order Mycobacteriales; family Corynebacteriaceae; genus Corynebacterium; species Corynebacterium lizhenjunii. The sequence continues at coordinate 537,429 of NZ_CP064954.1, read as the reverse complement.
TACCACCTTTTCAGCAGCCGCCGCAATGCCGCGGTTGAGCTCAACCGGGTTGGCTCCAGCGGCCACGTTGCGCAGGCCCTCGTACACCAAGGCCTGCGCCAGCAAGGTGGCGGTAGTGGTGCCATCACCGGCGATGTCGTTGGTCTTGACCGCCACGGACTTCACCAGCTGGGCGCCCAAGTTCTCAAAAGGATCCTCAAGGTCAATATCGCGGGCGATGGTCACGCCATCGTTGGTCACGGTCGGGCCACCGAAGGCCTTAGACAGCACCACGTTGCGCCCGCGCGGGCCCAGGGTGACCTTGACGGCATCGGCAAGCGTATCTACGCCGCGCTGGATGCCTTCCCGAGCCTCCTGGTCAAATGCAATGAGCTTTGCCATTAGGTTAATCGCCTACTTTGTTTACTTCTCGATGACTGCGAGCAGGTCACGCGCGGACAGCAGCAGGTACTCCTGGCCGTCGTACTTGAGCTCGGTGCCGCCGTACTTGGAGAAGACCACGACGTCGCCTTCCTTCACACCGACCGGGATGATCTGGCCCTTGTCATCGGTGCGGCCCGGGCCGACAGCCACCACGGTGGCCTCCTGCGGCTTTTCCTTAGCGGAGTCCGGGATGACCAGACCGGATGCGGTGGTGGTTTCTGCCTCAACGATCTGGACCAGGACCTTGTCTTCCAGCGGCTTAATCTGTGCCATTGTGTATTCCTCCGAGGTGATTCTCAACGTTATATACGGGTATATGTGCCGGTTGTATGCTCTGCTAACACCTCGCCGCCGAGTGCTTTGGGCCCTGCCCGTGGGTGCACCCCAAAAGGCACGGTCCCAAAGGCACCGCCCAAAGGGCCCAAAGGGCCCAAAGGGCTCAGCCCCAATCAGTACTGTCAGCGGCCGCTAGCACAGCCAGCACAGCCGTCGTCGCGGGTGAACAACTGTGAGTGACAACAACCTTCCTAGCACTCTACCCCCGCGACTGCTAACTCTCAACCACGCACGCCGTCCACCAAAGGCGTTTCCACTTCCAGCTGGGTGTCCGTGCCGCAGGCCAGGCCGGAGGGCAGGGCGCCTTCATGAATCAGCTGCGCCGCCACGGCCGCAATCATCACGCCATTGTCCGTGCACAGCTCCAGCGGCGGCACCCGCAGCTCCACCCCGGCAGCCGCGCAACGCTGCTGCGCCAGGGTACGTAGGCGCCGGTTGGCGGCCACTCCCCCGCCCAACAGCAGCGTGCGCGCCCCGGTGTCCTCACACGCCATCACCGCCTTGGCCGTGAGCACATCCGCCACTGCCTCCTGGAAAGAGGCACACACGTCCTCCACGGAAACCACCACGCCCTCGCGCTCGGCTTTCTCCACATAGCGCGCCACCGCGGTCTTGAGCCCGGAGAACGAAAAATCATAGCGCCGCTCCCCCCGCAGGTCCTCAGCCCGCGACAGTCCGCGCGGCAGCGCAATGGTGACTTGTCCGCGCGCCGCCAGCCGGTCAATCACCGGCCCGCCCGGGTACCCCAGCCCCAGCAGGCGGGCGACTTTGTCGTAGGCCTCCCCGGCGGCATCGTCAAGCGTGGTGCCCAGCTCGCGCATGGGCTTGCCCACGGCATCGACCTCCAGCAGCTGCGTGTGCCCACCAGAGACCAGCAGCGCCACCGCGTGCGGCAGCTTTTGGCCCTCCAGATTGGCCACCGCCACGTGCCCGCCCAGGTGGTTGACGCCGTAGAATGGTACCCCCCAGGCCGCCGCCAGCGCCTTGGCTGCCGATGCCCCCACCAGCAGCGCCCCCGCCAGGCCGGGGCCCACGGTGGCAGCCACTGCATCTGGCTTGCCGATTCCCGCCGCGTCCAGCGCCGCCCGCACCACCTGCGGCAAGGCCTCCAGGTGGGCCCGGGACGCAATTTCGGGAACCACGCCGCCAAAACGGGCGTGCTGCTCCATCGAGGAGGCCACCTCATTGGCAAGGATGTCCATGTAGCCATCGCTATCTAGGCGAACGATGCCCACCCCGGTTTCATCGCAGGAAGATTCCAGGCCCAAGATGATCATGGTGGTTTACTGCCTTTCGCTACTGCGCGGGCGGACCATAGTGTGCGCGTCCGCGCCGGAGGGTTGGTAATAGTTGCGGCGTATGCCGGTGTATATGAAACCGTAGGCCTCGTAGAGGCGCAGGGCCGGGTCGTTGCCCACGCGCACCTCCAAAAAGACCGGAGAATCAGTGCGGTCCGCGATGTGGCAAATGTTGTCCATCATCGCCCGGGCCACGCCGCGGCGCTGAGCCGCCGGGTCCACGCCGATGGTCAAGATTTCCCACTCGGGATCCGCCACCGGGCCGAGCATGGCCAGGCCCGCGTAGCCCACCAGCACTGAGTCGGCCGTGGGCGCGTTCTCGTTGGCGGCCACGGTTTCTGCGGCTGCGGTTTCTGTGGCTGCTGCGGCTGCTGCAACCGCGGGCGCGTCTTCGACGCCGAAGTAGAAAGTGTGGGGCCGGGCAAAGTCGGCCCGGAAGATCTCCTCGCTCCAGGGGGTCTCGCCGGCAAAAAGGACTTTTTCTAGCTCCGCGCAGCGCGCGGCGTCCGCAGGGGTTAGTTCACGCAACCGCATGGGCTAAGCCTCGGATGTGGCGGAGGGGACGGGGGCATCGCCAAGCTGCAGGTGCTCCAGCGGCGGCAAAGCAGCAGAACGCGGGGCGGGCTGGGGTGGGACGGCATCGGGACGCCGCAAATACAGCGGTACCAGCGGCTCCGGAGTGGCCTGCAGATCGCCAGCCACGGCCACCAGCCCGGCCGCACGCGGAGTAGCCCACTGGCGCGGCAGAGACTGCAACTGCTGCGGCAAACGCGGGGCGATGGCTTCCGGAAAGACCAGCTGCTGCGCGGTGGCCTCCAGCTCCTCCGGCTTATGCACCTGCGGGCCGGACGTGCGCGCGGTGCCACGGTAGGTGGCCCAGTAGACCTCCTTACGGCGGGCATCGGTGGCCACCAACAAGTCTGCGGGAGCAGGGGCCGTCGCGGCGACGCGGTGCGCAATGGCGTCCAAAGAACACACCCCAAAGACCGGAATGTTCAGGGCCACTCCCAGGGCCGATGCCGTGGCCATCCCCACCCGTAGCCCGGTAAATGGGCCCGGGCCGGTGCCCACCACCACAGCGTCCAGGTCAGCGTAAGTCCAACCAACCTGTGCCAAGAGGGCCTCCACCGTGGGCATCAACTGCTCGTTGTGCGCGCGGGTGTCTTCTACCACCCGGTCCCACGACTGGCCCGTGGCGGTATCCACCGCACCGGTGACCAAGTCTGTAGTTGCTGTATCCAGTGCCAGAATGCGCATTAAGCCGCCAGGAACCAGGTGCCGTTCTCGGCCTTGACAAAAGGCACAATTGCCGCAGCGTCCGTCACCGGCAGCGGCTGTCCCGACGGGCACAGATCCACCTGGTTGCGGTTGAGCTCCTCGGCGTAGTACTGCTGCTTGTCGTTGATGGCCAGCAGGTAGTTCTTGTCCTCGCCCACAGTGCCGTCAATGCCCAAGTCTGCGGCGCGCACCTGGAACAGCTTTTCAATGTCGTCCGGGGTCATGCCCGAGCAAATGGTAGAAAAGCCGCGCCACTGCTCCCCGTAGATGTCCATGATGGCCAGCCCGGCAGTGTTCATATTGGAGCTATCAATAGATTCCAGCGCGCTGCCCAGACCGCGGGCCACCGGGGCGGCGGGACGGGTTGCAGCCACTGCGGCCATAGCGAACAGGGCGACGGCGAAGACGCCAATGACGACGGTGGTGATGAATTGACCCAGTTTGGTCATAAGAAAATGCGCTCCTTAGCGGCTTGGAGGTTGCGGATTGCTAACCCGTCCATCCTAGCGTGCCAGCGAGCGTAGCGGGCTACACCAACAGCAGGGCCAGCACCTGGCAGACCACAATCTTGCCGATCATCGCGGTGGGATAGACAGTGGCATAGCCACGCTCCGCCAGCGGGGTGCCGGTTTGCGGGTTGAGGTAGGCCATGACCGCGGGGTTGGTGGTCATACCGGCCACCACGCCCATGGCCTCGTCGAACTTCAACCGGAACACACTCATGCACACCACGGCGATCCCCAAGGCGGAAATCAGCGTCAACCCCAAACCCAGCGCGATAAAGATCAGCGAGGAAGGATCCGACAGCGCCGCCCGGAAGCTACCGCCAGCCGAGGTGCCCACCCCAGCCAGAAACAGCGTCAGGCCAAGGGTGGACAGGGTTTGCTTGGCGTGGAACGGCAGCTGCCAGTTCACCGGGCCGGTGCGCCCCACCGCACCCAGAATCAACCCGGCGACAATCGGCCCGCCACCAAAGCCCAAAGACAAGGTGATTCCGCCCGGCAGCGGCAGCGGGATAGCGCCCAGTGCCAGGCCCAGCAACAGCCCCAAGGCCGCCGGGAACAAATCCACATTGCCCAACGCAGACTCCGAGTCCCCCAAAAAGCGGCGCACCTTATCCAGCTGCCCCGGTGCGGTAATCACGCGCACGCGGTCGGAGTAGTTCAGCACGGTATCCGGGGTGGGCACCACGTCGGAGTCACCCTTGCGCACGCGGGCGACCAAAAATCCGTGCTCGTGCGTGTGCAGGTCGCGCAGTCTGCGGCCAGCAACCTGCGGGTTAGACACGGCAATTCGCCGGTAGACCAGGCCGTCTTCTTCGTGCAGGTTCACGTCAATGGCTGTGCCCAGCACCGCCACGGCCTGGTCCACGGCCTCTTGCGTGCCGTTGATAATCAGCTCCATGCCCTCGCACAGCTGCATTTCCGGCACCGCCAGATGGTGCGAGTCCGGATTATTAACCAACCGGGTGGCCACAATGCGCTGCCCCGTAATGCGCGGCAGGTCCCCGGCGGTACCCGCGAAGTCCCGGTCCAGGCGCACGCCCTGCCAGCGCAAGGGGGAAGGGACCATGCCTTCGGCGGCGGCATCGGCAAGGTGGTCCACCCGCAGCCACGCCGCACCCACCGCTGCGACCACAATGGTGCCCAGCACACTGCCGGGGTAGGTCAGCGAGTAGCCCACCACCGGGGTGGTGTCCCCGCCCAAAGCCTGGACAATCGCGGCCATGCCCGGCGTGGAGCTGATGGAACCAGCCAGCGCGCCCGCACCCACCGCAGGGTCCAGCCCAAGAGCGCGCACCGCAGCCGCCGTAAGCCCCGCCAGCAGCACCAGCATGGCCACAATCAGCAAGGAAAGCTTCCAGCCGCGGCGGGCGAAGTCCCGAAAGAAAGACTGGCCAAAGTTGAGACCAATAACGTAGACAAACACCGCCAAGCCAAATTGGTACACCAGCGGCGGGATGGCAATGTCCGGGTTGGCCGTGGACAGCCCCAGGGCCACGAACATGGCGGCTGCGGCACCCAGGGATATTCCCCAGAATTTAATCTTTCCTACCGCCAGCCCCACCGCCATGATGAGGAAGAGCGTGAGCAAGGGCTGTTGGGCAAGAAAGTCCAGCATCTAATGCACCATGTTCCAACTAAAGACTCGGGTGTCATCTTCCGCCTCCCGGTTGATGGTGACGAAGAGATAACTCTGCGCAATCTGCTCCACCAGTCCGCCGCCCCATTCGGCGACAACCACTGCCTGGTCGAGCTCCGTGTCCAAGTCTAGGGCGTCAAGCTCCCCCAGCGGATCCGTGGACTGGTCTAGCAGACGGTAGGCATCAACGTGCACCAGGGCCGGCCCGCCCACCTGCGAACGGTGCTCGCGGGCAATCACGAAGGTGGGCGAGGTAACCCGCCCCTTGACCCCCATGCCGCGGGCTATGCCCTGGGTAAAGGTGGTTTTCCCGGCGCCCAGGGGGCCGTCCAGGATGACCACGTCTCCGGCTTCAAGGGCGGCCCCTAGCCGTGCGCCGAGCTCTTGGGCTTGTTCCGCCGTGGCGGCGACTTCAGTTCCCGCGTGCGGAAAATCACTACGCAAAGGTGATCCCTCCCTCATAGATGCGGCGGGTGCGCCCGGTGGGCCGGCACACCACCTCATAGTTGATCGTGCCCGCGGCGGTGGCTAGCTCCGTCGCGGACATACCGCCGGTGCCAAAGATGATGGCCTCCTCCCCTGGGGACACCTTGAAGGGGTTATCCTCCAGGTAGACCACAATTTGGTCCATACACACTCGGCCTACCTGCGGGTAGCGTTTGCCGCCGATACCCACCTCCAGCGCCCCCTGGAATGCCCGCGGTAGGCCGTCGGCGTAACCGACCGGGATATTAGCCAAGTAGCCGGGTTGCTGCGCCGTCCAGGTCAGGCCGTAGCACGTCCCCTCCCCGGCCGCGATGGGCTTGACGTCCGCGACGGTTGCCGCCCACGTCATGGCTGGGCGCAGCCCATGGTCTAGCCCCGCGATGGGCTCTAGACCATAAAGCCCCACCCCCACGCGCACCTGCTGGTGATGCAGGTCAGGGCGGCTAAGCGTGCCGGGGGTATTACACAGGTGATTAACGGGGCAGTCCAGGCCGGCGGCGCGAGCGGCGGCCAGTGCCTGGGCAAAGGCCTGCGCCTGGGCATCGGTATGGGGGTGGTTGGCTTCATCAGCACACGCCAGGTGCGACATCAGACCCAGCACCGTGATGTGCGGGGCCTGCCCCAGCAGCGCAAACACCTGCGCCCACTGCTGCGGGTCCACCCCGGCGCGGTGCATCCCGGTCTCCACCTTGATATAAACGCGCGCTGGAATCCCCGCCTCCACCAGCACCTGTGCGTGCCGCAGGCTGGGCACCGCCAGGTCGATTCCTGCCGCCAGCGGCTCTGCCAGGTCCTGTTCCGGGTCCCAAATCCAGGCCAGAATTGGCTTGCCGATGCCGCTATCGCGCAACGCCACTGCCTCCCCCACCGTGGCCACCCCGAAGGCGTCAGCACCGGCGCGTTCCATAGTGGCGGCCACCCGCACGGCCCCGTGGCCATAGGCGTCTGCTTTGACCACGGCCATCAGCGCCACATCCGGGCCCACGAGGTTTTTGAAGTAGCCCACGTTGTGGGCGATGGCATCTAAGTCAATGCGGGTTTTGAGCATAGGCACCATTGTGCCACCCGGCGCGCAGCCTATTCCACCGTGACGGACTTGGCCAGGTTGCGCGGCTGGTCGACGTCGTAGTTCTTAGCCTGCGCCACGTGGCAGGCAAAGATCTGCAGGGGCACCGTGGCCAGCAGTGGCTGCATCAGCGTCGGGGCCTGCGGGATGCGAATGATGTGGTTAGCGTAGGCGTCTACGGCGCTATCGCCTTCCTCCGCGATAACGATGGTGATGGCCCCGCGGGCGCGCACCTCCTGAATGTTGGAGACCACCTTGGAGTGCAGGGAGTCGCGCCCGCGCGGGGAGGGCACGATGACAAAGACCGGCTGGCCTTCTTCAATCAGAGCAATCGGGCCGTGCTTAAGCTCCCCGGCGGCAAAGCCCTCCGCGTGCAGGTAGGCGATCTCTTTGAGCTTCAGCGCACCTTCCAGCGCGACCGGGAAGCCCACGTGACGGCCCAGGAAGAGCACGGACTTGGCGTCCTTCATCGACTGCGCCAGCTCAGCTACCTGGTCCCCGCCGTCGATCACGGTCTGGATTTTCTCCGGCATGGCGCGCAGTTCCTGGAGCACGGACTGAACTTCATCAGCAAACATATTGCCGCGCAGCTGTGCCAGGTACAGCCCCAGCAGATAAGTGGCGGTAATTTGGGCCAAGAAAGCCTTAGTGGAGGCAACGGCGATTTCGGGCCCTGCGTGGGTATACAAGGCGGCATCGGACTCGCGCGGAATGGAGGAGCCCTGGGTATTGCAGATAGCAATGACCTTGGCCCCCTGCTGGCGGGCGTGGCGCACAGCCATGAGGGTATCCATGGTCTCGCCCGACTGCGACAGTGCTACCACCAGTGTCTTTTCTGTCACGATGGGGTCACGGTAGCGGAACTCGTGGGCCAGCTCCACCTCGGTGGGGATCCGGCACCAGTGCTCAATGGCATAGCGCGCCACGTGTCCGGCATAGGCCGCCGTACCACAGGCGATGACAATGATCTTGTCAATAGACTTCAGCACCGATTCCTCAATGTGGAGCTCATCTAGCGCTAGTTTATTCTGCTCATCAAACCGGCCCATAAGGGTATCGCGCACCGCCGCTGGCTGATCATGGATCTCCTTTTCCATAAAGGAGTTGAAGCCGTCTTTCTTCGCGGAGGCAGCATCCCAGTCGATGTGGAAGGACTTGCCCTCAGCGGCGGCGCCCTGGTAGTCGGTAATCTGCACCTCATCGGCGGTGATGGTGACCACCTGGTCATTGTCCATTTCCACCGCCGACTTGGTGTAGTCAATAAACCCAGACACGTCCGAACCCAGGAAGTTCTCCCCTTCGCCCAGGCCAATGACCAACGGCGAATCCCGGCGCGCGGCCACAATGCGGTCCGGCTGCTGGGCGTGGATGGCCAAAATCGTAAAGGCGCCGTCTAGTTGCTGGCAGGTCAGCTGCATAGCCCGGGTGAGGTCTTGGCCGGCTTCATTGTGGAAAACTTCTCCCAACAGGGTGGCGGCTACTTCAGTATCTGTCTCCGAGACGAAGTTGTAGCCCTTGGCTACCAGCTGGGATTTGAGCTCAGCAAAGTTTTCAATAATGCCGTTGTGCACCACGGCCAGCTGGCCGCCGTCAACAACATGTGGGTGGGAGTTAAGGTCCGAGGGTCCACCGTGAGTAGCCCAGCGCGTGTGGCCAATGCCCAGTACGGACTCCGGCAACGGGCGCGCAGAAATCTCTTCTTCCAGCGCCGCTACCTTGCCGGCTTTCTTCCGCCAGCCAATTTCTCCGTCGGCATACACCGCCACGCCAGCGGAGTCATAGCCGCGATATTCCAGGCGCCGCAAACCCTCCAGTATCACGTCGAGGGCAAAGTATTCACGGCCTTGGTTCGGGTGGCCAACATATCCTACGATTCCACACATAGACTCAGACCTTACCCCATATGGGTAACCCCATGTTTTGGCCAGGTGCCACACGCCGCGTGCGCTTTGCTCTATCCTAAAGAGCGTGTCTGCGAATTTGAATAAGCACCTAGCAACCCTGTCCAAGCGTGGCCCGCACCGCGTGCTGGTGGGCGATCTCAACTACGCCGGTATCCAAGGCAGAATCTACGCTCCTGCTGAGGGCAAGGGCGTGCCCGCTGTCGCTTTTGGCCATGACTGGCGCAAGCGGGTCAAGGACTACCACGGCACGCTGCGCCATCTGGCTAGCTGGGGCATTGTGGTTGCCGCCCCGGATACGGAGACTGGGTTTATTCCCAACCATCGCAACTTGGTTTCTGACATGGAGTCCGCTTTGCAGATTGCCGCTGGCGTCAAGCTTGGCCAGGGCAATGTCACGGTCTCGCCCGCCAAGTTAGGCATGGTGGGCCACGGCATGGGTGGCGGTGCGGCCGTGCTCGGCGCGGTGGACAATGACAAGGTCCGCGCGGTGGCGGGCCTTTACCCCGCCAAGGTAGCCCCTTCTGCTGAGGAGGCCGCAAAGTCCGTGACTGTTCCCGGTCTGTTTATTGGCTCTGAGCGTGACGATATTTTTAGCGCCGGCAACCCCTCTCGCATTGTGCGCAACTGGGGCGGCGACGTCGCTTTCCGCGAGCTAGCCAAGGGCACCCAGTCCGGCTTCAGCGAGGACACCTGGCACAAGCTGCTCATTGGCACTGGAGCTTTCCAGACTGGTCCCCGGGAGACCGCCCGCGCTTTGCTCACGGGCTTTTTGCTTCATGTGCTCGACGGGGAGAAGAAGTACGCAGACTTCGCCGCCGCAGATGCCTCCGGCAGGGGCGTCAAGTCGCCCGATGCCCAGGACATCCGCAAGAAGGCCCTATTGGCCTACGACGGCTAACCGCGCCGGAACACGGACTTGACCTGCCGCGACTGCCCCACTTGCTGGCGCGGGTGGCAGGCCGCCTGCTGGCCGTAGCCCTCCTTGCCAGGGCTTGCCGATGCCCCCTGCGGCCCCACCTGGCTCCTCCCCTGCTGCGCCCGAGCTTCGCGCGCAGCTTTTTCTATGTCAGCCTGTGCTTTGGCCAGGCTGTGTTCGAACTCAATGAGCCGGCTAGCCGTTCGCTGGCGAAATGAGCGGGCAAATTCTTCAAAATCCATTACCACTGACCTGCCTTCCGGGCTCGTTGACTAGATCCACTCGATGTAGCTGACCCACTTGCTGTGGGCGTGCACTCCACCGCCGGTGCGGGCCCAGACGCTGCCGGTACAGGTCCCGCAGCAGAGGCTGCCGGCCCCGGAGCGGAGGGTGCCGGGCCCGGAGCGGACCCCTGCATAGCAACCTTTTGTGCTGGCGGTGGTGGCTCCTTGACCTTGCCCAGTTCCTCCGGAGGAGTGATGACCCCATCAGCGGGATGCGGCGCCGGGCCAGATTCTGGCGCCGCCGGTGCTGGCGGCGCCGGGGGTTCCGGTGCGCCCGGCGGGGTCAAGTCTGGCAACTCCAGGTGGCTAAAGAAGTCCACCGCTGCCGCGATCAGAGCGCCGATGCCCACTATGGCCACCCCAATGCCTACCGCACCCAAGATACCGCTGCAGCTCACCGCTGGTTCGCAGGCTACCGACGTGTGCGGCGTTGACGGACAGGAATCTGGCTTTGGCGTCGGCGTGGGGGTGGCTTCAGCCGGTGGGCATTCCACGGGGTGGCACACCTTCGGCGTGGGCTGATTCGACTTTGGCTCAGGATGAGGTTCCGGCTTCGGTTCCGGCTGTGGATGTGGTTCCGGTTTGGGTTGTGGCTGTACAGCGTGCGGCTTGGTGCAAGGCTCGCTCGGCGTGTGCGAGTGCGAACAACCGCAGGTGGCGGGCTGCTCCGGACGCACAGGGGTCGGGTGCACCGGCACCGAACTTCCAGGCACCGAACTTCCAGGCACCGAACTTCCAGGCACCGAACTTCCAGGCGTGGAGCTTCCCGGTGACGGGTGCACCGGCGCTGGGTTCGCCGCTGCCGGGGACACAGGCACCTGGGACACTGGTGCCGGCGAGGCGGGTGCCTGGGGTGACTGCGGGGGCATCGGCAAGCTAGAGCTGGAGCCAGCAGGCGCGGTGGCCGGGGGCGGGCACGCAGGAGTCTCCGGTGCAGGGCACGCAGCGGCTGGCGCCGTTGTAGCCTCCGGGGCAGGCGCGGTACAGGTAGCAGTGCAATCCGGCTGTGCGGGCTTGGCCACATCCTTGGGCACCTCAGTCGAACAGGCCTGCTCGCAGCACGCCTCCAGGGCGGTGTAGCACTGCTCCAGGGAATCATCCCGGTCGCGGCAGGTGCTCGAAATGGCGCGGTTGGCGGCCTCAATCAGGCGATCGCCCGCCAACGCTATCGCCGGCACCAGCGCCATTGCCACCGGGTGCATGCGGTAGAGAAACTGGGTGAGCAACGACAACATCGGAATGATGGCGGCGATGATTTCCAAGATGGCGGAGTCAGAAACATGCACAATGTCATCAATGGACCGGGCACAGCACTCGGTGTCCTTCACCAGCTTCTCGCGCGCATCTGCGTCCTCATCGCTATGGTCCTGCAGGCGCCGCAGGTGATCCAGGAAAGCGCCTGCACCGATTTCCACAGCGACGCTGAATAAGAAGTCCTTGAACCCCCGCGGTGCGTGCTTACTGCGCTGCTTCCCCGCCGCCACCGTGGCGCCACGGACGAGCTCTGCAGTGTCAATCCCATCCGCATTAGCCACCATTTGCTGCAATAACGGGAAAGGCAGCGATGGGCCTGCATAGGCCCCCTTGGCTGCGGCCTGGAAATGGGCTACGGCCTGCGCATACTCGTGCAAGCGGCTGCTAACCACGGTGCTCATGGCCTGCCCCCGCCACCAATATGGTCGCCCCCAGCTAGGGTCTGCGCGGAGAACTCATCGCCTTGGGCTACCGCATCCAACTGCGCGATGGCAGCCTGGGCAGTATCGCGGGCATGGACAAAGCGCTGACTGCCCCGCGAATGCACACGCTCAAACGCTGCCTGCAAGCGCTGCGCATGGCCCGCAAAGCCCTTCCCAGCCGCCTGGGCGGGGAAAGCCGGACGCTGCGCCTGGTGCCCATCCAAGGCACCCTCAATCTCTTTGACCACGCCCTGCAACGCGGTGGTTGCCTGCGGGACATCTACAAATACATCAGCCACGGGTATCGAAGCCTCCTACGTGATAAATAAGCCACAGTGGTGTACTTCCTCCCCGAGCCCCCTGCCCGGGAAATGACTTACACCTGTATTGGACTGCGACTGACCACCAAAGGTTCCCTCGAAACCCGAAAAACTTTTTTACAGGCCCCAGGAGGGGCGCTGTCGGCAACGCAGCGGACTACACCGAAGCGACTACTGCGGCCAGGCGGCCAGCCACCTTGCGCGCGTGCTCCTCGCTCTTGGCCTCCACCATCACGCGGAACAACTCCTCCGTGCCGGAGGGCCGCAACAGCACCCGGCCGGAGTCTCCCAGTTCAGCTTCGGCCTCGGCAATTGCTGCCTTGAGCTCTGAGTCTGCCATGATTGCGCCCTTATCCCGCACGGGGACATTAATCAGCACCTGCGGCAGCACCGTCATTACGGAAGCCAGCTCCGCCAGGGACTTCCCCGTTTTAGCCATGCGCGCCATGATGGACAAGCCCGTTAGGGTGCCGTCGCCAGTGGTGCAATCATCCGGCAACACCACGTGCCCGGACTGCTCCCCACCCAGGGAGAAATCGCCCTTTGCCAGTTCTTCCAACACGTAGCGGTCCCCCACATTGGCCTCAATGACGGTAATCCCCTGCTCCTCCATAGCCAGCTTGAGGCCCAGGTTGGACATCACCGTGGCCACCAGGGTGTTATAGCGCAAGGCGTTATCTTCCTTCATCCCCACGGCCAGCAGGGCCATGATTTGGTCCCCGTCCACAACATTTCCCTGGGCGTCTACCGCCAGGCAGCGGTCAGCATCACCGTCGTGCGCCAACCCCAAGTGAGCGCCATGCTCCACCACTGCCTGCTGGGTTTGTTCAATATGGGTAGAACCGCAATCCTCATTGATATTGAAAGCATTAGGCTTGTTGTGGATGGCAATAACCTCAGCGCCCGCGGCCTCATAGGCCTGCGGTGCCACCTTGGAAGCGGCGCCATTGGCAGCATCCACCACCACCTTGATGCCGCTTAAATCCGCAGAGACGACCTCAGCCAGATGGGCAAGGTAGCGACCGCGGGCATCGGGAGCCTCTGAAATGATGCGGCCCAGCTTGGTGCCAGTAGGACCATCTTCTGCCAGGTGCTCCATGGCTTTTTGAATCTCATCCTCCACACTATCCGGCAGCTTCTTGCCGCCCGAGGAGAAGAACTTGATGCCATTGTCCGGCATGGGGTTATGCGAGGCGGAAATCATCACGCCCAACTCCGCACCATAATCATCCGTTAGGAAAGCAATCGCCGGGGTGGGCAGCACCCCTACGCGCAGCACGTCCACCCCACGCGAAGCCAAACCGGAAGCGATGGCGGCATCAAGCATCTCCCCAGAAACACGCGGGTCCCGGCCAATGATGGCCAAGGGCCGCCGCTCAAAAGACTCCCGATGCGCGGTTAGTACCTCCGCCGCAGCCTGGCCCAGCTTCAAAGCCAAGATTGGAGTTAGTTTCTTATTTGCCAGTCCACGCACGCCGTCGGTTCCAAAGAGTCTAGTCATGCTTAACCATCATACGCACCGCCCTGGACAGGAGTGACAACTTTTTCGTAAGCAAGTGAAACCAGCGTTCCAGGCTCCCTGCTCCTGGGCAGCAATTGCCCGGCCGACCGTGACGCGTTTTCTGCGCGATAACGACTTCGCTGTATAGGAGGCGGGGTACTAAAGCGCACAAATGTGCCACGGAGCAGTCCGCATTGTCCCCCATGGGACCAGTGGGGTAACGAGGACTAACGCGCAGAGACACCGAATAGGGTCTGTGCAGTTGCAATAGAAACACCCCACAGAAACCCAACCTGAAAACGGGCAACCGCCGCCCTCCCCTTACGGGAAGAAGCGGCGGTAAAACCTGTACAGCGCGAAGATTAACGCTTGGAGTACTGCGGGGCACGGCGTGCCTTGTGCAGACCAGCCTTCTTGCGCTCCACGGCACGGGCGTCACGGGTAAGCAGGCCGGCCTTCTTCAGGGCAGCGCGGTCACCCGGGTTGTAAATGTTGAGTGCGCGGGCGATGGCCAGACGCAAAGCACCTGCCTGACCGGTGGGGCCGCCACCGGAGACGGTGACCTTGATGTCGAACTGGCCTTCACGCTCAAGCAGGGTCAGCGGCAGCAAGATGTCCTGCTGGTGGAGCTTGTTCGGGAAGTAGTTGTCGAACTCGCGGCCGTTGATGGTGATGACACCGGTGCCAGCAACCATGCGCACGCGGGCGATGGCGCGCTTACGGCGACCAACGGTCTGAATCGGACCTTCGTGGATGGCCGGGGCGGCAACCTCGGTTTCCTCGGAGGCGGCAGGAGCAATGGCGTCACCGATGGTGTTGGTGAACTCCTCAGTAGCGGCAGCAGCTGCAGCGAGGTCGGCAGCGTCGGCTACGTTGTTGTCGATGTTCTGCTCGGTCATTACTGTGCCACCTGCTTAAACTCGAAGGTCTCCGGCTTCTGACCGGCGTATGGGTGCTCCTCGCCAGCAAAGACATGCAGCTTGCGAACGGAAGCGTTGGACAGCTTGTTGTGCGGCATCATGCCACGGACTGCCTCTTCAATAACGCGAACCGGGTTTGCGTCCAGGGACTGACCAAGGGTCATGGACTTCAGACCACCCGGGTAGCCGGAGTGGCGGTAACGCATTTCGCGCTCGCGCTTGTTGGAGGACACGTGGATCTTCTCAGCGTTGATGATGACAACGTGGTCACCGCAGTCAACGTTGGGTGCGAACTGGGGCTTGTGCTTGCCGCGCAGCAGGTCTGCCACGGTGGAAGCAAGCTTGCCCAGCACCACATCGGTAGCGTCGATGACGTACCACTTACGGGTGATGTCACCGCTCTTCGGGTGGAAAGTAGACAAGATGACTCCTTGAAAGTCTCTCAAAGGCTGCCGGCCAACGCTGTGCCCCTGTACGCTCGACCTACAGCGGCCGGTGGGGACCTGCAGGAAGCGCGCCCGAACCCGGGCAGACACACAGGCATGCAATCATACCCCATCCGCGCGCCTGCCCCAAACGCTTAGAGTTCGCCCGCATCCCGCAGCACCTCCTGCGCCGCCCACCACCCAGCCATGCCATGTACCCCTGCTCCTGGCGCTGTGCTTGCCGATGCCACATATATCCCCCTACCCAGCCGGTGCGGCCGCAGTGCCAACCCAGGTCGCAGCAGAGCCTGTAATCCCGTCATCGCCCCACCCGCAATGTCCCCACCCACCAGATTAGGGTTCCATGCTTCCAGCTGCGCCGGGCTCATCTCATGCCAGTCCGCAATGACGTCCCTAAATCCCGGGGCAAAGCGTTCAATCTGGTCGATGATAAGCTCCCACACCTGCCCCTGATATGCCTCCACAAATCCATGGGGCACGTGCGCATACGTCCACAGCACCCGCCCCCGCGTGGGGTCTGCAACATACTGCTGGGACACCATCACGAAGGGCCGGCGCGGCAGTCTTCCCCGCGCAGCTTCCCGCTCTGCATGCACCATTTCTTCCACGGTGCCACCAACATGCACCGTGCCCGCCTGCCCCACTCGCGCATCACGCCAGGGCACGGGTTCTTTCAACAGGAAATCGACCTTGAAGGCGGCAGTCCCATAGCGCCACCGGCCCAGGCGCCGCGTCGCAGCCTGCGGAATGTCCAGGCCTTTGAGGGCGCGCATCTGCCGTAGAGTCAGGTTGAGGACCAGGGCATCGGCACCAGGTAGCTCGCGCACATCCTCCACCAGACACCCCGTATGGATACGTCCGCCATGGGCCCGGATCACCCGCACCAAGGCATCACTAATTGCCTGCGTCCCACCCCGGGCAACCGGCCAGCCATAACTCATCCCCAGCGCCCCAAAGAGCACCCCAAACGCCCCAGTCAGCGGGCGCGCTGGCGAAGAAATGGAGTGCACCGCATTGCCCGCCAACAGCGCCCGGGCTTGCGGCGAAGAAAAGGCCCACTGCCCCAATGTGCTGGCAGGCAGCACCGCCGCAGGCGCAAAACGCAGTAATGCAGCAGGATGCTGCGGAACCCGCAGGACGGGGGCCAGCAGGTTAGCCAGGTGGGCATCGGCAGACTCAGCCACATGGCGGTGCAACCGACACCAGGCGCTAGCATCCTTGCCCAGCAGCTGCGCCGTGGCCCCCACAGAGCGCGAAAGCAGCGCAGCCTCGGTACCCTCCAGCGGGTGCGCCACCTGATAAGGCGCCCACGCCCACTCCAGGCCGTAGCACTCCAGCCCCAGCGCCCGAAACGCCGGGCTGGCAACCCCAAAAGGGTGGCAGGCCGCACCACGGTCCACCGTGCAGCCAGCAAAGATGTCATCCGTCGAGCTTGCCGCCCCACCTAGGCTTGCCGATGCCTCGTAGACCTCGACGTCCCAGCCCTCTACTGCCAACCTTGCGGCAGCGCTAAGACCATTAGGGCCAGACCCCACAATGACCGCGCGACGGGATACCATGATGCCTCCTTATTTCAGCTACCGAGCTTACAGCTGCAGCTCGTCCGCCCAACCACCGCAGTGACCTCCGGACGGACCTCCCGTTGCAAAATCCCAGAAGTTGTTAGAAATCACACATTGACATGATTGGCATCACACGATATTATTCGGACTAGTGACTGAACCCTTCCCCCAAGTGGCGTTTAGAAATACGCCCCAAGCACAAGGAGTTTTGGGGGAAATATCGGGTCCTGCATCGGAAGGAACTGGAGGTAATATCATGACTGCTCGTTCACTAGGAATGGCTTGCCTGCTTCTTACCCCAGCACTTCTAATGCTCAGTCAAGTCATTACCGCCGGCTGGATTACTTTAGCGCTATGGGCAATGGTGGGAGCGCTATGGGCAATGGTGGGAGTGTGCTACTTGACGAGCATTGTGGCTTTCACAAAAGTGGCAAGTCAGCAGAAAAACTAGCCCATGAAGTCATTCTTTTGAACAGCATTGGTCACGGCTTGCGTGTTAGTAGAGCCGATGACCAATGCTGCCGGACCTCGGCCCGAGATTCACAACTTTTCAGCCTGCCCGCACAAAGGAGTCCAGTGATGTCGCTGTGGCACAATCGCGACTATCGGCTGCTAATGTCCGGGCAAACTGTTAGCGTCATTGGCAATCAGATCACCACCTTTGCGCTCTTCCTGGCCGTACTCAACGTGACCAATTCTCCGACTACGGCCAGTTTCGTTTCCGGGCTCTTTGTGCTGAGCATGGTGGTCTTTGGTTTGCCCATCGGGCGCTTAGTGGACCGCTTTCCACGGCTGCTGATTCTGCGTGTTGCTGTGACCATCGGGCTCGTGGGTTCGCTGCTGTGCGTGTGGGCGGCCATATCTGACAGCGCTGGTGCTGGCCCAGCCACGGAATCCTTACCTGAGGGATCGCCGTACTCCGAGCCGCTGGCCGGCGGGTCACTGACTGGCACATCGCCGGTCCTTCTCTTTGCTTTAGGGGCACTGGTCCTTGGTGCGGTGAATTCCGCCTTCGGCACTGCGGAGCGTGCCTTCCTCAAGGAGATAGTGCCCCCTGATTTGTTGGCCAAGGCCATGGCCGTCAATCAGGGCCGCTATTCAATCGGCGTTATCGCAGGCCCTCCAATCGCGGGCCTGTTGCTTGCGCATTCCAACCACGCCCCGTTTTGGGCCGATGCAGCCAGCTTCGTCTGGGTGTTGGGGTGCCTCCTGCTCATCCGTCCCCAGCCCAAAACTCAGCTCGATACACCCGCGCAAACCCCGCCTTTGCGTCCCGCCTGGGAGTGGCTCAAAAGCCAAAAACAGCTCTTTGCGATCGGCTGGTATAGTCCCCTGCTCAACTTTTCCTTCGCAGGGATAACCACGTTGTCTCTACTGAGTTTGAAGTACGCGGACCTTAGCACGACTGCGCTGGGTACGTACCAAGCGGGTATCGGCATAGCAGGCTTAGTTGGCGCCATCGTGGCCGGCAAACTAGTGGAGAGTACACCTGCAGGCCCCATGCTGCTGACATCAATGGTCCTTTTCTCAGTTTCTCTTGGGGCCACCGTAATAAATCCTCTGTTGCCCTCCCCGGCAGGCCTGTGGTTAATCATTGCCGGAATGGTGTTAGCTGGCCTCTTTTTGCCCAAGGGCCTGACCCCCTTGGAGTGGACATGGGCTAACCCCGGTTGCTAGCCGGAGAGAGGTACTGTGTGACCATGCCCCGTAAGACGTATTCTGAGCAGTTCAAGCGCGATGCTGTCGCGGTCTACGAGAACTCTATGGAAGGCTCCTTCAATTCCATTGCTGCAGATCTTGGTATTAACCGAAATTCCCTAGCGAACTGGGTCGACAAGTACGGCACCGGCAAGCGCGCTCGTCGTAGCCGTGAGCAGGCCCGTGCCCGGCAGGTTGGTGATGCTGAACGGATCCGGCAGCTTGAAAAGAAGCTGGCCATCGTCGAAGAAGAACGCGATATCTTGCGCAGGGCCACCTTATATTTCGCCAAGGAGATGAACTCGTAATCCGCTTCAAGTTCATCGATGACCATACCCACCGGTATTCGGTAAAGCGGATGTGTCAGGTGCTCGACGTACACCGGTCGTCGTATTACGCATGGAAGAAGGCCAAGCCGAAGCGTCTGGCTCGCAGGAGTGCTGATGAAGCACTTGGCAGGCAAATCCGTGAGGTCTTTGATGAGGAAAAAGGCCTCTACGGAGCCAAACGAATTGCAGCTGAGCTCTCCGAGCGCGACGACAGTAGCCCAGTCAACCACAAGCGCGTGGCCCGGGTGATGAAGAAATTAGGCCTGTACGGGTTTAGTAAGAAGCGCCGTGTGAAAACCACGGTGTCCGCTTCTTCCCGCCGGGTATTCCCGGACCTGGTCAAAAGGCGTTTCCGTGCTGATGAGACTAATCGTTTGCTTGTTGGCGATATCACTTACCTGCCTATCCAAGGAGGAACAAATCTGTATCTCGCGACCGTCATCGACTGCTATTCACGCAGGCTGGTCGGGTTTTCTATTGCTGATCACATGCGTAGCGAGTTGGCCATCGATGCCCTGGAGGAAGCACTCAGGCAGCGCGGAAGCCTTGCTGGGGCGATCTTCCACAGTGACCACGGCAGTGTCTATACCTCGAAAGAGTTTCAACAAAGCTGCCGCGACCTGGGAGTTATCCAGTCCATGGGTGCGGTGGGAACGAGTGCCGATAATGCTCTAGCGGAGTCGTTTAACGCCACCCTCAAGCGTGAAGTACTGCGTAATCGACGATGCTTCGCCTCAGTCGACCAGGCCCGCAGGCAAGTCTTTGCCTGGTGCGTCAGATACAACACCAAGCGACGACACTCCTGGTGCAAATACATGTCCCCCATACAATTCGAAGCAGCTACATGCGCTATCCTAAATGCTGTAGCTTAACCCATAATTCCGTGTCCACAATCCAGGGGTCGCGCCCCAACTTCAACGCCCCCTGCAGTGGCTTCTTTATCCAGTCGGTACCTCACGAGTTCCAAGGGCGCTGCACCGCCATCTTGTCGACTTCTGCCATGGTGATGATGCCCATCGGTAACGCCCTCGCAGGTTTCCTGTACGAATCCGCGGGTCCCCTTACAACCGGGATCTTCTTTATATGCGTTCTGGCTGCCGCTAGCGCGGCCTTTACCAAGGTTGGCGACATTGCATCGGTGCGTCTTTAAGGCGGATTGAACAGTTAAATGCGCATGGAACGCGGCTCCGCCGGCTCAGACCCTCATCCTCAAACTACCCAACCATCTGCTGCAAAGCCCGCAAAACCCTAGCCACCACTGCCACCCCTCATCGAGGTAACAGGCTTTATGCGCTGGACTCGGGCAACTGCGCCACGGCCACATTGGCCTTGCGCGTGGCTAAGAGCACGCCAACCAGCAACACCACAACCACGGGGATACTGATCCACCCAATGATGGAGTCATCCACCACTAGGCAAGCAATCGCAGCGATGACCAGCACAATACCAATTCCCGTGAAGTAACCAGCCGCAGCTTTATGTCCGACCACCCAGGCCTCATCGCTAGCCATCATGGTGGTGGTACGAATGCCCGCGAAGGCGTTGCGCGGCAACTGCCCCTTGGCGGATTTTGCTCCCATCCACAGCAGCAATACCCCGCCAATTCCCCACGCAGCTGCCATTATGGCCGAATACACTGTCATGCGATCCTCCTAATGTCGTGGGTGTCAGTGAAAAAGTTTCCACACAGGCTACCCGACCTTCCCACGCGGCGTTCACGTTTTCGCGCAGCCCCCCCACACAGGGGTACCTGAAGGCTAGCAAGCCACCAAAATCAGCCCCGACCTCCCAGTACTGCGTGGAACCCGCAGCCCTAGCGGACTGCGATCCTGCGCCATGTGGATGGCCGGGGCTCGGTTAGCTAGATCAGCTCAGTGGATGACCTTGGTGCCTGGCCTGCTACGTGGTGGGGTTTCTGCTTCGCGAACTCCCCCAGTCCTATAGGAACTCCACCACGTGCAGGCTCAGACGACTCTGCGACTATCCCCAGCTAGCAGCTGCCCGCCGGTTAACGTCCGACATGCGATCATTGCTATCGGCAACAGTGCGGGAAATGGTAGCCAAGACGGTGTTGAGCTCTGCTGCGGCACGGTCCCATTTATCTTGGGCCTGCTGGTACGCGGCAGCCGACTCGCCCTCCCACGTAGCGGCCATGGGGGCGATGACGGACTTGAGGTCCCCCAACAGCCCATTGATCCGCCCGGAGGTGGAGTTAATATCCGCTGCAGCGGTAGAGATTGCGCCAAATTCATATTTGATGGCAGACATACGGTTTCCCTTTCTATGGAGATGAGTAGATAGGAGCGGCTAGACCGGCGGAGTTACAAAGCCAGCCCAGCGCCGCCGACGTTGCTGAATGCCTGGGCGTTTTCAGACTCCGTGGAGTCGAAGTTGCGGGCATTTGAACGAATGTTGTCACTGATGGAGGTCAGAGCCTCCCGCAGCTGCTGAGCTGCGGTGTTGTAGCGCTGCATCAGGTTGTCAAAGGAGACCTGTGCGCTGCCGGCCCAGGAGCCCCGAACGGTATCGACCACTCCCTGCAAGCGGGTGAGTTCCCCCTGGACTTCATTATTTGTGGAATCCACCCGACCAGCGGTGGAAACCATGACATCGGCTTCAGTCCTAAACAATGCGGACATCTGTGTCTTCCTTCCCAAGTACCGGCTAGCCAGCACTTGTCCTAGTGTGTGAATCCCGGCCGCAGGGTGCGACCGGGGTGTGGAGGTGGAAGTGATACTCCCCCGAATCCCCCGGTGTGCGGTGGAAAGCTGTATTGCGCTTTCTCACCTATATTTGACTGCGCCAACCGCCAAAAGGTTCCCTGCCGTTCCCAAGTTTTTTCTTCCGCCACATAGCCGCAGCTCACGCGTGTTTTTCCTCTGGGGTTGCGGGCGCGGGATGGGCATCGGAAATCTTGCTCAGCGAGTTCGTGGCTATGCGGCATGCCGCCTTGTGCGCCACCGTGGCCTGCGTGCGGCTGTGGCAGCCCACGGAGAGTTGATAGCCTTCTTCTACCCAGGTGCTCCACACCACGATGGAGTCATCGCCCGGCTTTTCCACGTAGCTCAGCCCCTCCCGCCCGTGCTCGGTGCGCAGGTCCTCAAGGCCCGATAGCGCGGCATCGGCGTCGACTTGTTGGCGAATCTCCGCCATAATCGCCGCCCCCGGCACTGCATAAATTGGATCCGCTGCCAGGAGAATGCGCAGGTTAGGGTCCTGTCCACTCAGTGTCACCAGGCCATCATCCACGCGCCAATGAAACCCTGCCGGCAGGTCCACGCGCATACCTTCGACCTCCACCGTTTCTGCCTCACCTGCGCCGCCATTGCGCCCCGGCAGACTCATCACGCTCGGCAGCTCGCTGGGCTTCGGCGCCGAGCTATGCGCTGCCGCTGAGCTGCTAGCCGCCGGTTGTGCTTCCAATTCTGGGGTGTGCCGGTTCCCCAATGCCACCAGCGCTAGTCCGCCGATGCCCACTACCGCCACCCCTGCCACCAGGTACAGCGTGCGTGCGCGCTGGGGCTCACCCCGGCCCGTGCCGCCACTCCGGCCAATACCACCGCGCCGACCAGTACCACCGCCACTGCGCCAGCCGCGCTTGCCAGCCTCGCGCCTGCGCGGTGAATGCGAAGGGGGCGGGGACGGTGACTGCGACCACGCGCCCTGCTCGGGCGAGGATGCAGTAGGGGATGTCGCAGGGGCGGCATCGGCGAGGGCGGCATCAGCAGAGGTGGCAGGCGCAACCTCCGTCGGGGGCTGCGGGTCATGCGCAGGTGAATCAAGGACCCGCACCCCACTCATACGCAGGTGCCGGGCAATAATACTCGCAGCCTCTTGCCCCACGGCGGTAGACGAGGGATCAACAATCACCTCCACGGTGGACTTAGGCCAGGCAGGACCGGCCAATTTAGCGGCCTGGTCCACGCAACCAGCCAACGCCCACCCCTCCACCACCCCGGTGCCGGGAAGGTCATAGCGAAAGATGGATTCCGTGGCCTCGTAAATGGTGGCTGTATCTAAGACGGTTAAGACAACATCAGCGTCTGGGTTAAGCATGGGATTCTCCTTCCTCGGGTACGGGATCTTCACCACAGTGGGCTATTTGGACTACCCCGTGGTCTTCGCCGCGCAGTACCAGCCGCCCGCGGCCGACGGGTTGCGGGGTGGGCTTGATGCCAAAGATGGGGCCTTCGTCTTTATCGGCGTCCAGGATGATGGCGCTGGGTTGCTGGTCACGCACCGCCGCCAAGAATCCCCCATACAGGGCGCGGCCCACGCCGCCAGATTTGCGGGTGACCACCACGTGCATGCCGATGTCCCGCGCGTGCGGCAGCAGCTCAATCAGCGGGTGCAGCAGGTTTTCCCCCAGCAGGTCGACATCATCGATGCATACATAAATATCTGGGCCCTCCCACCAGTCCCGGCGCGCCAGCTGCTCCGGGGTGACCTCCGCGCCGGGCAAGCGCTGGCGCAAGGTGGCTACGGTGTTGCGGATAGCTTCTTCCGCCGCGCTGGTTTGAGCGGCGTAGGCTGCCAGCATGTCCGTGGGGAGTGCACCCAAGTGCGCGCGGCGCAGATCCACTAGCACTATCCGCCCAGCGGCGCGGCCGCGGGCGCAGATTCCGTGCATGAGGCTACGCAGAGTCGTGGACTTGCCGGCCCCGCTGGAACCGATGCACACCACATGCGCCGAGGTGGCCGGGTCCCAGATGATTGGGGCCAAACGCGGCCCGCCCAGGGCGAAGGGGATTCCGGCGGCACCGCAAGCGGCATGGAGCTCACGCAGGTCCAACCGCGCGGGCAGCATACGCAGTGCTGGAGCTGCGGGAAGGTGCGCCCAGGTATCAGCCACATGCGCCAGGTCCTGGTTAGAACTGCGGGCAATCAGCATGGGCTCGCCCTGAGGGTTGATCCCCCGGCCAGGCAAGACAGGCAGCGCAGCCTGCGCGTGACGATCAATTAATGAGTCCATCGGCTCCCCCAACCGCAACTCCAGCCGGTGGCTCATCAAATCCCGGATAGCCGGGCGCATGGTGGTCCACCTCGCTGTAGAAACCACCACGTGGATGCCCACGGAAGGACCATCGGCTGCCAACTGGGTGATCTTTTCACCTAAGTCTTCATACTCCGCACCTGCTGTGCCCACGTGGTGCCAACCATCAACGACAAGGAAGATCTCGGCAGCAGGCGCGGCGGGGGCGGTGGCACCGGCGGTGGCATCGGCAAGCTGTTGGTGCACCTCGTCGATGATGCGGCGGGCTTTCTCAGCCTCATGGCGGTTGGCCACCGCCCGCACGTGCGGCAGGCGCCCGCAGGTAGCCAGCTGCCCGCCGCCAAAGTCCAAGACGTAGAACTGCACGCGCTGCGGGCTATAGCGCGCGCACAGGGATGTCAGCACCGTGCGCAACGCCGTGGACTTGCCAGACTGCGGGCCGCCGCACACCGCCAGGTGCCCGCCGCCGGTGGACAAATCCAGCTCAAGCGGGTCCTGACGCTGATGGTAGGGACGGTCCACCACGCCGATGGTGGCCAGCAAAGTCGCGCTGGTGGCTGCCCCCGGAGGGCCAGCGGCGGGAGCACCGTCGGTACCCGGAGCCGCGCTGGGGCCGGTACTGGGAGCACCCGGGGCGCCCGGAACAGCGCCGGGGCCGGTACTGGGAGCACCGGGGGCATTGGCGGCACCGGCGGCATCGGCGAAAGCGAGGGCAGGGCCCAGGACCTCGGGCAGCTCGATGACCGCCGGCAAGGGCGGCAGCCACATACGGTGCGCCGATTGGCCGCGGGCGGTGGCCTCGGCACGCGCGATATCCACCACGCTATCTAGCAGCGTGGTGCTGTGATCCAGCTCAGTAAGCTCTCCGGGCTCTGCGGCAGGAAGCGCCGCTGCGGGGGCGGTATCACCATCCCAGCCCACAAAAAGCTCCACCCGCGGAGTGGTCTGCGTCGCCTGGGCCGCCTGGATCCGGCGCGCCAGCGGGCCAGAAACATAGCTGGCCTGCATCCGCACCGGATCATCCGGGCCCGTCTTCAGATAGCCCGCGCCCGGCTTGGCAGGAAGCGAATAGGCGTCCGTTACGCCCAGGACCTGCCGGGATTCCGCAGCGGAAAAAGTCTTGAGGCCCACCCGGTAGGACAGGTGGGAATCCAAGCCCCGCAGGCGGCCTTCCTCTAGCCGCTGCGAAGCCAACAATAGGTGCACGTGCAAGGAGCGGCCCAGGCGCCCGACGGCCACGAAGAGATCCGCAAAGTCGGGGTGCTGGCCAAGGAGCTCTGAGAACTCATCGACCACAATCACCAACGCGGGCAGCGGACCGTGGGCGGCCACCGCTTGGGCGTCCGCATTGTAGTCCCCCACGTTGGCAAAATTGCCGGCGGCGCGCAGCAGTTCCTGGCGGCGGTTCATCTCCCCCGAAATGGCGGCAAACATGCGGTCTACCAGGAAAGACTCCTCCTCCAAATTGGTAATAACCGCGGCAGTGTGCGGCAGCGTCTCGCAGCCTAAGAAGGTGGCACCGCCCTTGAAGTCCACCAGCACCAAGTTCAGCTCATCCGGGCTGTGGGTTGCCGCCAGGGAGGTCACGAAGGTGCGCAGCATCTCCGACTTCCCCGAACCCGTAGCCCCAATGCACAACCCGTGCGGCCCGGCGCCACCGTGTGCCGATTCCTTAATGTCCAAGGTCACGGCCGCACCATGCTTGTCGATGCCAATCGGCACCGCCAGCCGCTGCGCCCCCGTGCGCCCCGGCCACAGCTGGGCCGCCAAATGCTCCAAGTCGCGGTAACCCAACAGCCGCAGCAAATCCCCATCCGCAGAATGGGCGGTGGTGGTACCTGCGGGCCTGCGGTATGACGCCAGCACCCGCGCGATAGAAGCGGCGACGGCTTCGGAGAGGGCATCGGCAAGCCCAAGCACCTCATCGCCTTGCTCTGTGAGCACCCGCAACTGCTCATCTACCAGCAAAAACAGGCCCTCCTGCTCCGCGCGCACGCCCAATGCCGTGGTGCGCAGGGCGGCAACATCAATGATGGTGGTCAGGGTGTCATCGTGGAAGAAATCCTCCAAACCCGTAGTGGTCACCGAGTCCACCAACAGCACATGGAAGCGGGCCGCACGCGGGTCTTGCGTATGGGGCAGCCACTTGAGCCAATCCCAGCCTTCCCCCAGCACCGACAAGCCCAGGGTCTCCGGCCCATGATGGCAGGCCAACTGCAGCACCAAAGCGCGCGCCATCTCCCGAGCCTTCGTGCCAGAAAGCGCCACAAAGCGAAACGCCTGCAGCTGCACCACCACCGGCATATCCGGCAGCTGACCCACCGCGTGCAGCAGCTGGCGCAAACTCACCGCACACACCGGGTCCACGTCCTCCGGCGCCAGGGTCTCCGGGACCTCAATGGGGGTGCACAAACTCACCGTCCCGGTACCAATGCGCACCTCCAGGGCATCTTCATCCTCCCCAGCACGCTCCCACAGACGGTCACTGCGCACAAAGGATCGCAGCTGATCCGGCGCGGGGTGGCAGTGAGTCTCATGCGCGCGCTGGGCCGCCGCGTGTTCCTGAGCTTTGACCCGCAGGTGCCGCAAGTGGCGCAAGTAGGTGCGGCGGCGCTCGTTAGGGTCTTCGGCGTTGGTGCCGGACTGGAACATCATGGCCACGGAGGCCAACATCATCAGCGGAAACATCAACATGCCGGGGTTGAGCTGCCGGCCCCCACCAGCGCGCACCATCAGCACCACCATCCCCAGCACCGCCAACACCATGACCGTCGGCAGTAACAAACGCACCAGTGGGACCGGTTGCGGCTTGAAGGCATCCGGCACCGGGTCCGCCGCCAAATGCCCGGTGGGCAGAGGCGGCGCCGGTTGGCGCGTGGCCTTGGTTACCGGTGCCACGACCCTCGTGCGGGTGCTGCGCCTGGTATCGACTACAGAACTCATAGGATTCCTCCCCCTGACGCCACCAACTGGCCGCGGTGCGCACCCCTGCGCCCCCGGCAGCTAGCGACTGCAGTGAACTAACGTGCCTGTCCGGGGTTAGGGTATGCGGGCTCTGGCCGGTACCTAGGTTCGGTTACCAGGCCGGTCTCCCGGGTGGGATTCCCCCTACTGTGGCCACCCCCGGTGGACAAGCATGCATTAAGTAAGCCACAATATGGCTTGTTGGGCAAGGGGGACGCCCACAAAACTTTTTCACATCCCCGGGGGAAATTCCTATGACCACTGCTTCTATACCTACAAACGGCGCAAAATCTCACGGCGCGCACGCAACGCCTTCAGCCCACGGCGCGCACTCACCGCGCCAACGCGCCGGACACCACGTCCATTCCGCCTATTCCGCGCAGTCCGTCCGCGTGACCATCCGCGCCCTGGCCGGCCACTTCCGCAAAGAACTCGACGTCTCACTACCGGTGGACTCCACCTTGGATGAGGTCCTCGACGAGGTCACCGACCTGATGAACGCTCCCTTCCTCTCCACTCCTTGGCGGGCCTGCACGGCGGCGGGACGCCCGCTTGACCACACCATCCCGTTGGGCACCACCGCGCTAGTGGATGGTTCCCTGGTCCTGCTGCGCCCACAATCCCCCGTGCCCGCGCCCGTGGTACGCGATGGTGCGGAGGCTTTAGCCGCTCACGATGCCGCCCGGGCCACCAACGGCCTGCCCACCGCCTGGTCCCTGGTTGGCTTGGGTTTGCTGGCAATGCTGACGACGGCGCTGCTGCTGCGGCTTAGCCCCCTGCCGGGCCATGCCTGCCTGGCTATTGCGCTGGCCTGCACCGGAGTAATTGGCCTCAGCCTGCTACTGTTTAGCCCCACGCGTGGGTCCACCAGCCTGGCAGCTGCCACGGTACTGGCCCTGGCGGGGGCGGCCGGGTGCGCCGTGGGGGCAGCAAACCTGGGGCTGTGCGCTGCGGCAGCCTGCGCGGCAGTGGTGGTGACGGGGCTGGGGGTGCTCAAGGTGGCATCGGCAAGGTTGCTCGGAGCTAGCGCCACCGCGGTGGTCCTGGCATTATGCGCCGCAGGGGGCTCCTTCCTGTCGGGGATTGCCGCGTCGGGTCCGCTGCCCGGGCCGCTGGAGGGGTTGGAGTACCTGCAGGCTTCGGGCATAGCGGGCGCGGCCATCGCCATCCTGGGCGCAACCCTGGTAGTCATGTGGGGCCCCAGCCTATGCACCCAAGCTGCGGGAATTAGGGTGCCACAGCTGCCATCGGCGGGCGAGAAAGTCACCGAAACCACCGCAGACCTGCTCCAACCAGACGCACCCGCCCGCGCCGAGCGCGCCCGGGGCCTCTACGAAGGCGCGCTGCTCAGCGCCAGTATGGCCCTGCTTCCCGCCTGCGTGGCCGTGGCACAAGTAGACAGCCATGCCGGATATGCCACCGCGCTGTGCGCTACCGCAGGTGGGGCCGTGATCCTGCACGCCGCCCGGCAGGCCACCGCGTTGAGCACCTGGGCGCTTATGGCGGGCGCTGGCAGCGCAGTGCTGGGCTTGGTGCTTATTGCGCTGCGTCACGAACACTGGATCTTCAGCGCCATCGCGGGCGTGGCCCTGCTTCTTGCACTCACCGCATGTCTATGGGCCCCGCGCGTAGCCCGGCTTGAGCCCACCACCGTGGTCTGGCTAGAGCGCGCGGAGGCCATGAGCATCGTGGCACTGACCCCACTGGCCCTGCACCTAGCCGGGGTATTCATGCTCATTCGCGGACTGGGCTAGGGGTGGGCGCTATGTTTCCCACGCACGTGTGCCGGTCCGCCGCGCTGTGGCTAAGCTGCATACTCGCGGCAGGCGGCGGCGCGGTGCTTAGCGCTGCCCCAGTCCCCGCGAACGCCCAACAACCCTCCACCGCCTGCGCCTTCCCACTCGACCACCCCGGCCCGCAGCCCACCGCGCAACAACGCGAATACCGCCAGCGATTGCACTCCCTGGCCACCGGCGCCGGGGTGCGGGTGGCCGTCATTGATACCGGAATTGCCCGCCATCCCCAGCTGCCGCGGCTAGAAGGCGAAGTAGACCTGGTGGCTCCCGATAATCCAGACCCCTTCTTCGACTGCGACCTGCATGGCACCGTGGTTGCCGGGATAATCGCGGGCCAAGAGGTGGGCATTGCCCCCGGGGTCACCCTGATTTCTATTCGCCAGTCCAGCGCCCATTACCGCCAGCGCCAGCCTGCTGCGGACTCCGCAACGGATACCGGTGCCGCGCCTGCGGGAACCGGCTCTCTGGCCAGCTTGGCAGAGGCCATCAACGCCGCCGTCGATGCTCACGCAGACATCATCTCCATCTCCGTGGTCTCCTGCCTCAGCCCCGCCGTGGCCGCCCGCCTGGATACCGCCGAGCTAGATGCCGCGCTTAACCGTGCCGAAGACTCCAACGCCGTGGTGGTCGCTGCCTCCGGCAACCTCGGCTCCGGTCCGGGGTCCTGCCAGGAGGATTCTGTGGCCTACCCCGCCACCCATCCACACGTGCTGAGTGTTTCTGCCGTGGAAGACGTGCGCGACCGCGCCGGCTACGCCTTACCAGGCCAGCTTTCTGCCCCTGGTACCGTGCCGGTAGCGCTGAGTCCCACAGGTGGGTGGGCGCACGGGAAATCCGCCGACTCCCTGGCTGCCGCCGAGGGCGCCACGCAGCCCTTTACCGGCACGTCTTTTGCCGCCCCGCACGTCACCGGCACCGTGGCGCTACTGCGCGAGGCCCACCCGCAGGCCACCGCGGCCCAAGTGCGGGACTTCGTGCGCAGGGCCGCGGAGCCCGGCCTGGGCTACCTCGACCCGTTAACCGTGCTTGCCGATGCCTCCCTCACCCCACCCTCGCACCCCTCACCACCCGTACACACCCCGGCACCGATTGTTCCAGCCCAAGCGCACAAACCTCCCGCTCCCGCGCGTTTGGGGTGGTTGTTGGCCGGGCTGGCGGGCCTATGCGCGGTGGCGATAATCGGCGCGGGCCTGCGCCGGGTAGCCCGCGACTAGCCTAACGCGGCGTCGCGGCTAAGCTCTGGGCCTTGGGGCAGCAAGCGCACCACGTCCCAGGAGGCCTGCGCCGGAGTCTCAATGCCCAGAGCCTCCCAGTCCGCCGCAGATCCCACCACATGCGCGGTCCCCGTAGCGGAGACCACCAGTCGCGCATGCTCCGTCTCCACGGCTACCCCACCAGCCGATAACCCGCCGAAGAACCCCGCCTGCCCAGCCAGAGGAATCACATCCGATTGGGCTTCGGCTACCCCCACCCGCGTGCCGGTCGCACATAGCCACCCCGCCCGCAGCGCCCGCACCTGTCGTTGCGGCAAAACAACAGTCGGTTCCACCTGCGGAAGCTGCGCTACCTCCGGCGGACTCACCTCCCGGCGAGTCGCCCCCATAGACAAAAGAATCTCCGCTTGCACGTCGCTCAGCGCGAACACGCCGTCTCGCGAGCGCGCCCACACCCCCGCACCGGTATCCCACACCTGCGGCAGCTCACTACCGGAGGAATACACCGGCTGCACTGGGATGGCGCGCAGCACCTCCACCGGCAGTTCGCGGCGTACCAGCGGCTCCCCGCCGTGTTCCAGGGCGCGCACAATCGCCTCCCCCAGGGCGCCGGAGGGCAGGGGGTGCCTTCCGGCGGCATCGACAAGCCACTGCTGCTCACCCTGCGTAGCCAGCAGGGCCTCATCGGCCGCCACATCCTGCAATGTCAAACCGGCATAAACTACCGTGCGCCCGGAAGCCTGCTCGCCGCCGCCGACCTGCGTGGGGAAGCGCGCGGGCTCCGCGCGCAGCGGCTCGTGACACACCGCCCACTCACCCGCGGGAGGGGTGGCGGCGAGGTAACCGGGGGCATCGGCAATCCCGGCAGGTCGGCCCAACTGCAGCTGGGCCGCCGCCTGCTCCCCCACCCTCACCGGCTGCTGCGAGGTACCAGTAATCAGCTGCGCGGAGACCACATTCGGCACCGGGTGGTAGGTCTGCTCCACGCGGGCGAGCACCTGCCCGCCAGGTGTAACCAGCACCGGCGCTTCTCCCGGCTGCGGGTTTGGCGATACCCACGCCATCAACCCGGCCCCCGCGACAGCCACCACGCTCACTCCCAGCGAGACCCACCCCGCGCGCTGCCGCCTGCCGAGGGGATCATGAATCATGCGGATGTCGCCGAGCACCAGGCCATGCTCGACGCGGCGCTTGAGGAACTTATGCCCGCTAATCTGGGCTTTTGTGGTAGGACGAACTCGTGCCATGTGCACTCCCCCCGAAGTCGTATTAGTGCTGTAATTGTGCTGGGCGCGCGTGGAATCAGCGCGATGCCAGCGATTCTAATCCATGGGGGGCCGGGAGAAAAGGGGAAAATTTTTGCCGAAAACCCCTTGCGCGGGTGGTCGCTGCGGTTTAGACTGTGCGGCATGAACGCGGGGGATTTCTTTACCATCCAGTCTCGGGGCATCCACTTAGTCGCCGAGTGCGTCGGCATGAGCGCCGAGGATTTCCTGGCCATGGGCGCTGACGGTACTACTGCCGCAGAGTTTGCCCATTTGGTGCAGGTTTACTTCGAGTCTGCCGATGCCCCTTCCTCCCGCAACCGTTCCTCCAAAGCCCAGGCCCGCAACCGTGCCGCGGCCAAAGCTCAGGCCCAGGCCAAAAGCCTTGCTACCGCCCAAGCCGCTGCCCGCGACTTTGCCACCACCCAAGGCCACAGCCTACGCACCCTCACCCGCATCGAAGAACACGTCAGCCGCGTAAGCAAAGACCGCCGCTGGGAACTACGCCTCCTACTGTGCTCACTGCCCTGGCAAGAACACGACACCGCCGCCGCAGACTTCCGCGGGCCTTCTAAACAATCCAACCCCGAGCGCGGAGTACGCATGACACGCCGGGCCAACGGCAACCACACCATGTCCATTACAGACACCCCACAAGCTGTAGCCGACATGTACGGAGTCCTCACCGCCCAAGCCGCCGCCGAAGCTCATGCCGCAGCGGAAGCCCAGGTTGCCGCCGAAGCCCAAGCCGCCACGGCACAAGAATCCCTCCCCGGCCTCAACGGTGACACCAGCTCCAAGCGCGATGGCACCACTGCCAGCCCCGACCAGCACGGCAGCCACAACGCCGCAGCGGGTCCCCACGGCGACACAGCCGCCGACCCGAACACCGCTGGTGGCCAGACCAACGCTGACCTTAACGGCAGCAACACCGCCGATCAGAACGACGGCAGCAACAACGCTAACCACCTTGACGCTGACCACCACGACGGTGGTGACGGTGGCGACAGCGGTCAGGTTGCGGGCAGGCCTTATCGGCCGAGTCCGGTGGACTTGGTTGATGCTGCCCACACCATCTTCTTCGGCACAGACGACAACGACGAATCCGTCCCGCATGCCGCAAGGCCCCAAGTACGCACCAACGTCATCATCCGCCTCGAAGACCTCGACAAAATCATCCACGGCCACGGCGAAGAAATCACCGTAGAACTCACCAACGGCGCACGCATGACCGGCGCCCAACTCGTAGCCCGCAAACTAGCCGAAATAGGACTTATCACCCTCGTCCACCCCTTTACTGGCCCAGTCAATCTCTACACGGCTCGCTCTGCCTCCTACAAACAACGCCTTATGGCATGGGCAGAACACCCCACCTGCGCCTGGCCCGGATGCAACAAACCTGCCGAAGAATCCCAAATCCACCACATCCGCCGCCACAAAGACAACGGACTAACAGAACCGTCTAATTTAGTGCCACTGTGCAAGTACCACAACGGCACCAACGATGATGACCCCACCAAACCCACAGGCAGAGGCATCATCGACCGCATCAACGGCCGCATTGTCTGGTTCCCACCCTGGGGCGGGCCACCGTGGTATATCCCCAGCCCCGCACACCCCGACCCACCACCACACCCACCGCACTCACCGAACCCGCCGGACCCGCCGCAACGGGAATAAACCGACCCCAATCGGCCAGTCCGGCATGCCCGGGACCACCACAGCGGAAGTAAACGAACCTGCTTAACCGGCCAGTCCGGCATGCCCGGGATCACCACAGCGGGAATAAGCCGACCCCAGCGGCTAGTCCCGCACGCACACGGCCACCTTGGCAATAGGAAAAAGCACACCAGCTAGCTGGTCAATTCCGCACGCCCAACTCCACTGACAGACCGGACTGTCTCAGCCCGTTAGTTCGGCAAGCGCTGACGCATTTTCTCCGCAAACACGACATTGTTGTATGGGCGTGGAGGGGCTTCCGCGCCGAAAATGCGCCACTATTTAGGTCGGTGTAATGGCATACGATGCCGAAACGCTTTGCCGACAGCACACAGACGGTTAGCGGTTTACGGGAGAGTTCGGCGATCACGGGTGAGGTGGGCCCGGGCTGCTAAGTCTTCCGGGGCGGGGTAATCCACCTGGACCAAGGACAACCCGCAAGCCGGGGCGACGGGGATTGCGGAGCTGCGGGTGGATTGGCCCAGCAAAGTGCCAACAAAGTCGAGGTCCCGGCGTCCCTCCCCCACCGCAAGACAACAACCTACGAGGGAGCGGACCATGGACCAGCAGAAGGCATCGGCGGTCACGTGGGCTTCCAACACGTGGGGCTCGGTGGGGGTGGAGGCATCAACCCACTGGAAACTCTCTACGTCGCGGATGGTGGTGGCGTTAGGCTTCGCCTTGCAGAAAGCCGCGAAATCGTGAAGTCCAACCAAGATATTGGCGGCCTCTTGCATGGCGTGGATGTCCACTGGTTTGGGCCAGGCCGCGGTATCGCGCACGCGGGTTGGCAACACACCGGCCGGATCAGTGGACACACGGTAAACATAGTGGCGGCGCAACGCCGAGAAACGGGCATCGAAACCATCCGGCGCCCATTCACAGCGAGAGACACGAATATCAGGCGGCAAGAGTCGAGCCAAGCGGCGGACAAGATTGCCGGGTTCACCGGCGATGGAACGTTGGTCCAAACTCGCAACAGGGACGTCGAAATGGGCGACCTGCCCGGCGGCATGAACACCGGCATCGGTGCGCCCTGCTACCGTCAACTCCACCGGCACCCGGAGAATCAGTGAAAGCTTGTCCTCCAGTACCCCCTGGACTGTGCGCAATTCCTCACCCCCCTGTGGCTTCTGCCGGGCCCACCCATGAAAGTCCGTGCCGTCATAGGCGAGGTCGATGCGCAATCGCCAGACGCCTGCGCCTGCGGTGCAAACGGAACGACTCGCCCCGGATGCGGGGCCGGAGGCACGACTCGCTGCGGGTTCGGGAGAGGTTGGGCGGAGGCTAGCAGCGGGATCGAGGGGGGTTGGGCTGGCGCTAGCAGCGTCGGTGGCTTGCTCCCCGCGGATGGGTGCGCTGGGTTTGGAGGCGTGGGGGGTGGAGGGGGCATCGGCAAGCTTGGGTGCATAGTGCATGGTGCCTCGATGCTACCGCAGGCCGGGGCAGACATAGCAAAAGCCGCACCGAACGCGGGGCGTAGGGTGCGGCTTAGCGACAGAGACTACTTCTCTTCGGTGGTCTCCTCAGCGGCAGCCTCGGTGGCTTCCTCGGCCGGAGCCTCAGTGGTCTCCTCAGCCGGGGTTTCCTCCTCGGCGGCAGCCTCCTCAGCCTCAGCGGACTTGGAAGCAGCGGCGCGGGTAGCGCGGGTAGCCTCAGCGGAAACGGTCTCCTCCAGCACCAGAGAAATCTGGGACATCGGGGCGTTGTCGCCGCGACGGTTCTCCAGCTTGATGGTGCGGGTGTAGCCGCCATCGCGGTTGGCGAACTGCGGACCCAGATCCTCGAAGAGGTGGGCAACGACATCCTTGTGCGGGATGAGCTTCAGCACCTGGCGGCGATCGGCCAGAGTGCCGGACTTTGCCTTGGTGATGATCTTCTCAGCATAAGGACGAAGCATCTTCGCCTTCGCGTCGGTGGTCTTGATAGCGCCGTGCTCGAACAGGCTAGCTGCCAGGTTGCTCAGCAGGTGAGCCTGCTGTGCAGCGGAGCCGCCGAGGCGGGCACCCTTCTTAGGGGTAGGCATGTTGTACTCCTCGTGTGCGGTTTAGTGTTAAGCGCGTTTGATGAATTCTTACTCAGAATCGTCCGCGGACGGATCCTTGAAGTCACCGGTCTCAGCGTCGTAACCCTCAAGCTGCGTCGGGTCAAAGTCTGCCGGGGTGTCCTTGAGAGCCAGACCCAGGCTATTGAGCTTGATCTTCACCTCATTGATCGACTTCTGGCCGAAGTTACGGATATCCAGCAGGTCCGTCTCGGTGCACTCTGCGAGCTCACCAACGGTGTGGATCTCCTGACGCTTCAGGCAGTTGTAGGAGCGAACGGAGAAGTTGAGGTCCTCAATGGGCAGGGAGTAAGCAGCGATGTACTCGCTCTCGCGCGGAGAGGGGCCAATCTCAATGCCCTCGGCGGCCGTGTTCAACTCGCGAGCCAGACCGAAGAGCTCCACCAAAGTGCCGCCTGCGGATGCCAGGGCATCACGAGCAGCGATGGAGTTCTTGGTCTCCACGTCGATGATCAGCTTGTCGAAGTCAGTGCGCTGCTCAACACGAGTAGCTTCCACCTTGTACGACACCTTCAGCACCGGGGAATAGATCTGGTCCACCGGGATGCGGCCAACCTCGCCGGAAGTCGGAGCGGCCGGAACGTAGCCGCGGCCGCGCTCCACTACCAGCTCCATGTCCAGGCGAGCGGACTCATTCAGCGTGGCGATGTGCAGGTCCGGGTTGTGGATCTCCACACCAGCCGGCGGCTGGATGTCACCAGCAGTGACCACACCAGCGCCTTCCTTGCTGAGGTACATGACCACCGGCTCGTCAGAGTCGGAGGACAGCACCAGACCCTTGATGTTCAAGGTGATCTCGGAGACGTCTTCCTTCACACCATTGATAGTGGTGAACTCATGGAGGACACCGTCAATCTTGATGGAAGTCACCGCTGCGCCCGGAATGGACGACAGCAGGGTGCGACGCAGCGAGTTACCGAGGGTGTAGCCAAAACCCGGCTCGAGCGGCTCGATAGTGAACTTGGAGCGAGCGGAGTCGATGACTTCCTCGGTGAGCTGAGGACGCTGGGAAATGAGCATTGAGTTTCTCCTTGTCGACGCCCACTATTTGACGTCGGTAGAGGGTGAATATGTGGGTTAGACGAAGAACGATTACTTCGAGTAAAGCTCGACGATGAGCTGCTCCTGCAGCGGGATGTCGATCTGAGCGCGCTCGGGCAGCTGGTGCACGAGGATGCGCAGGGTATCCGGAACAACCTGCAGCCAGGCCGGGATGACGGCATCGGCAAGGCGGTCCTGGGCTTCTTCGAACCATTCCATCTTCTGGGAACGCTCGCGGACATCAATGATGTCGTACTGCGTCACCTTGAAGGAAGGAACGTTGATCTTCTTGCCGTTAACGGTGAAGTGACCGTGGGAGACAAGCTGACGTGCCTGACGGCGGGTGTTGGCCAGGCCAGCACGGTAGACGACGTTGTCCAGGCGGGTCTCCAGCAGGATGACCAGGTTGTCACCGGTCTTGCCCGGCAGACGGTTAGCCTCTGCGTAGTAGCGACGGAACTGACGCTCCAGCACACCGTAGGTGTACTTTGCCTTCTGCTTCTCCTGGAGCTGCAGCAGGTACTCAGATTCCTTGATGCGGTTGCGGCCTGCCTGCCCCGGTGGGTACGGGCGGCGCTCGAACGCCATGTCGCCGCCGACCAGGTCGACGCGCAGACGGCGGGACTTACGGGTTGCTGGGCCAGTATAACGAGCCATGAGTTTTTACCTCTATCCTTTCTGTCTGCTTAGACCTTGCGGCGCTTGGTCGGACGGCAGCCGTTGTGCGGCTGGGGGGTGGCATCCGTGATCGAGGAAACCTCAAGACCTGCGGCCTGCAGGGAACGGATGGCGGTCTCGCGGCCGGAGCCCGGACCCTTGACGAATACGTCGACCTTCTTCATGCCGTGCTCCATGGCCTTGCGCGCAGCAGACTCGGCAGCCATCTGGGCTGCGAAAGGAGTGGACTTACGGGAACCCTTGAAGCCGACGTGGCCGGAGGATGCCCAAGAGATAACCGCACCGGACGGGTCCGTGATGGACACGATGGTGTTGTTGAAGGTGGACTTGATGTATGCGTGGCCAGCGGCCACGTTCTTCTTTACGACGCGACGGCCAGTACGACGTGCGCCGGAGCGAGTCTTCGGAGGCATGTGTTACTTCTTCTTTCCTGCGATCGTCTTCTTCGGGCCCTTACGGGTACGAGCGTTGGTCTTGGTGCGCTGACCACGAACCGGCAGGCCACGACGGTGGCGCAGGCCCTGGTAGCAACCAATCTCAATCTTGCGGCGGATGTCGGCCTGCACCTGACGGCGGAGGTCACCCTCCACCTTCCAGGTAGCTTCAATCACGTCACGCAGCGCCGCAACCTGATCATCAGTCAGGTTGTCGGTGCGCAGGTCCGGAGAAATGCCAGTCTTTTCCAGCAGTTCCTTAGCACGGGTAGGACCGATGCCGTAGATGTAGGTGAGAGCGATCTCCATGCGCTTGTTGCGCGGCAGATCCACACCAGCTAGACGTGCCATGTGGCGTGTCCTTTCGGGTTGTTACGGTGGTTTTCTCCCTATCCGTCCCGCACCAAGATAACGCTTTGCCCGGGCCGTGCCGGAACGTGGGTTATTTTTAGCAGTGCGGGCTCTGGCCACCGTGGCCGGAGGTGAGCGGGCAGGCCACGACAAGGTGGCCCACCTTGGGGTAAGGAGGCTTAAAAGTCAGTGTTTACTTGTAGCGGTAGACAATGCGTCCGCGGGTTAGGTCATAAGGAGACAGCTCCACCACCACGCGATCCTCTGGGAGGATGCGGATGTAGTGCTGACGCATCTTGCCCGAGATGTGTGCAAGAACCTTGTGCCCGTTGTCGAGTTCGACACGGAACATTGCGTTGGGCAAGGGTTCAATAATGCGACCCTCGACCTCGATTGCGCCTTCCTTAGCCATAACCTCTACTTTTCTAGGCCAGGACTCAAGCAGCCTGACCTGCATTTTTGGTATCTACTGCGCGGCGGGTAGGCACTGTACCTACACACCAGCGGTCAACTTTACGCCACCTGCCAGCAAAAACCAAATAATCCCCTGCGTTATGCAGGGGATTGGGCCTGTTGGCGCCGTAGCTTGCCGACGCCGCAGCCGGCAGGCACCGTAGCTTGCCGACGCCGCTGGCATGCACCGCAGCTGGCCGATGCCGCAGCTGGCCGATGCCGCTGGCACGCACCGCAGCTAGCCGGCGCTGCGGTGCCTAGTAGATAACCACCTTGTCGCCGATGTTGACGTCGTTCCAGTACTTTACGGCATCCTGCTGCGGCAAACGCACGCAGCCAGCGGAGTCATATGCTGGGTTGCCCTGGTGGAAGGCGTGGCCGTTGTTGGTGAAGTACATCGCGTATGGCATAGGTGCGTTGCCGAACTCGCGGGAGACCTCGTCCCGAACCTTGCGGTTGATGTAGAACGTGCCGCGTGGGGTCTCCTGCCCCGGCTTGCCCGGCGCCATCGAGGTCGCCACGTGGGTCACGTTGCCCCGGCCATCTTGCAGCCAGGTGCGCCGTCCTGCCAGGTCCACGCACACCTTCGCATCGGCCGGGCAGGCGCCGCGGTTGAAGGAGTTACGACGGCGCTCTTCCTCAGCCTGCCGGGCAGCAGCTTCGCTAGCGGCGCGTTCGCGAGCCACCTGCTCTGCACGCTCGCGCGCCTTACGCTCCTGCTCTGCCCGGATTTCCGCGTTCTTGCGTGCGATCAGGCCCGGGAAGACGGCCTCCAGCGCGCCATCGACGGCATCGCCCAAAGGCCCGCCCACCACGGGGTTATTGAGGTTATCAATCTGCCGGCGCAGCTCGTTGCGGTGCGCCCACGCCTGGTCCGGGTTTAAGCCCAGGAACTCGCCCGGCGTAGTTGCAGAAGACAATTGGGGCAGCTGCGGGACCTGCGGCATAGAGGAGCCGAGGGACTGCGCGGACGCAGCCGGGGTGGCAGCTAAGGAAATAGTGGCCGCCAGCGCCGTGGCGCACGCTGCGGACTTCAAGCCGAAGTTCTTCATAAGGGGCCAGTATAACCGCACTTCAGCTCCAAAAGGAAAGCAGACCCGCCGGGGCCGGCCACGCCACGGCAGGACGGCTACGGCGTGAAGCCCAGTAACGGCCGGGCAGCGACGGTGCCCGGCCCAGGCACGGCAGGACGGCTACGGCGTGAAGCCCAGTAACGGCCGGGCAGCGACGGTGCCCGGCCCAGGCACGGCAGGGCTGTCACGGTGCGCGAGACGGGGCATCGGCAAGCTAAGCAATGACAGGCCCTAGTAACGCGTCGTCAAAATGCGCGGGCCCTGCGCGGTGGCGGCGACGGTGTGCTCCCAGTGCGCCGCCCAGCTGCCATCGGTGGTAACGACGGTCCATTCATCAGCAAGGGTCACGTTATCGGCGGTACCCAGCGCCAGCATGGGTTCAATCGCCAGCACGGAGCCCTCCTGAATCAGCGGCCCCCGCCCCGCCCGACCCTCGTTGGCCAGGAAAGGCTCCTGGTGCATCTCCCGGCCAATGCCGTGGCCCCCGAAGCCGTCCACAATGTGCAGCTCCACGCCGAACTTGGACTCGGCATCATACGTCGCCATCTCCAGCGCGTGCGAGACATCCGTCAGGCGATTGCCCGGCACCATGGCCCGCAACCCCTGCTCCAGGACGTACTCCGTGGCCAAGTTCAGGGCCTGCGCCTTGGGCCCTAGCTTGCCGATGCCGAAGCTCCACGCCGAGTCCCCCACCCAACCGTCCAAGGTGGCACCACAGTCAACTGACACCAAATCCCCCTCCTCCAAGATGTTTGCCGCAGAGGGGATGCCGTGGACGATAACGTCATTGACGGAGGAGCAAATCGACCCCGGAAATCCTCCGTAGCCCTTGAAGGTCGGCACTGCGCCGGCGTCGCGGATGACCTGCTCCGCAATCGCGTCGAGGTCTAGCGTGCTCATGCCCGCCTTGGCTTCCGCCTTGACTGCCTGCAGGGCGCGGCCAACGATTTCGCCCGCCGCCTGCATAGCGTCGAGTTCGCCAGGGGTTTTGGCGGGGATTATCTTACGGCGGCGAGACATGCGGGGGCTCCTTGCGGGGTGCAGTGGATAAAAGGCGTAGACGGGGCAGTGAAGGGACCGGAAAACAGCGAGGGCGCGGGGAAGGTCGCGCTGCTCGCAGCAGCTCTATCCCCGCGCCCGGCGTGTGTGAGGGCTACTTGCCTAGGGCGGCGAGGGTGCGCTGGTTAATATCTTCCACGGTACCCTCTGCCTTGATGGAGATGATCTCCTCCCCGTAGTGCTGGATCAGCGGGAAGGTCTCCTCGCGGTAGACACCCAGGCGGGTACGGATGGTCTCCTCGTTGTCATCGGCGCGGCCGCGAGCGAGCATGCGCTCGACCACCACGTCCTCAGAGACTTCGTAGTTAATCACGCCGTCTAGCTGCTGGCCCTTGTCTGCCAAGAGCTGGGCCAGAATGTCGGCCTGCTCCACGGTGCGGGGAAACCCGTCCAGCAGGAAGCCTGCGGCGGCATCGTCCTGGTTGAGGCGGTCGGCGACCATGCGGGCAGTGACATCGGTAGGCACTAGCTTGCCTGCATCAATGTAGGACTTTGCCTCCACACCCAGCGGGGTGCCTTCGCCAATGTTGGCACGGAAGAGGTCCCCGGTAGAGATGTGCGGGACCCCCAGCTTCTCGCTGAGGATTGCTGCCTGGGTGCCCTTGCCGGCACCGGGAGGGCCAAGAAGTACGTAACGCATTACTTTAGAAGTCCTTCGTAGTTGGATTGGAGAAGCTGGGACTCAATCTGCTTAACCGTAGTCAAAGCAACCGAGACCATAATCAGGATAGCCGTACCGCCGAACGCGGAGGCGCCACTGGCAGAGGAGCTACCCACGCCTAGGTCCAGGAGGATGTTGGGCAAAATGGCGATCAGCGCCAGGTAGAGCGAGCCCACGAAGAGCAGGCGGTTCATCACAAAACCCAGATACTCTGCAGTCGGCCGGCCCGGGCGGATGCCCGGAATGAATCCACCATAGCGCTTCATGTTGTCCGCCTGCTCCGCCGGGTCATACTGCACGGAAACGTAGAAATAGGCGAAGAAGATGGTCAGCACGAAGTAGAGCACAATGTACTGCCAGGAGCTCGGCGCCTGCAGGTGCACAATCACGTTTCGCATCCACCAGTTATCCGGGGTTTCTGCGGAACCAGAGTTGACAATCTGCGTAATCAGCACCGGCATGTAAATCAGCGAGGACGCAAAGATAACCGGGATAACGCCCGCCTGGTTGACCTTCAACGGCAGGTAGGTGGAGGACCCGCCATACTGGCGGCGGCCTACCATGCGCTTGGCGTACTGAACCGGGACGCGACGCTGGCCTTGCTCGATGAAGGTAATACCCACCACCAGCACCACCAGACCGGCCAGGATCATGGCAAAGACCAAGCCGCCATTGTTCTGGAAGATGTTCACGCCGTCAGTAGGCAGACGGGTGGCAATACCAGCAAAAATCAGCAAGGACATGCCGTTGCCAATGCCCTTTTCCGTAATCAGCTCGCCCATCCACATCACCAACATGGCGCCGGAGGTCATGGTGATCACCAAAACGATCAGGGTAAACAGATTGCGGTTCGGGTCCAGTACTTCCACGCCCTGACCCAGCAGC
The DNA here is from genome assembly GCF_011038655.2 of Corynebacterium lizhenjunii. Lineage (NCBI taxonomy): Bacteria > Bacillati > Actinomycetota > Actinomycetes > Mycobacteriales > Corynebacteriaceae > Corynebacterium > Corynebacterium lizhenjunii. The sequence continues at coordinate 496,193 of NZ_CP064954.1, read as the reverse complement.
TGCTGACGGTCCGCCAGCGCCACAATGCCCGAGGACTGCAACAGCGCCAGCGCCAAAGTCAGATAACGCGTGTACTGCGTCATCTTTGCCTGCCCCGACTGGCCTTCCTTCTTCAGCTGCTCAAACCGCGGGATAACCACCGTCAGCAGCTGCACAATAATCGAGGCCGTAATGTAAGGCATGATGCCGATGGCGAAGATTGACAGCTGCAGCAGCGCTCCACCTGAGAACAGGTTGATCACCGAGTACAGGTTGCCCTGGTCTGCAGTTAGGGTGCGCAGACGGCCCGCGATGGACGCGTAATCAACACCCGGCGAAGGGATTTGGGCGCCGATACGATAAGCGATAATCATCACGATGGTGAAGACGATCTTCTTTCGCAGATCGGCGTCCTTAAAAGCCTGGATAATGGCGGACACTAAACAATCCTCCTGGCCTACCTGCACCCGCCAGGGCGCACGGAGGTGGTAACTCATTAGCCTCCAAGACAACGCGTTAAGCAATTTCTCAGAGACAGCTGAACATATATGACCTCACTACCCTACCAGCACCACCCCAATCAGCCACATTCCCCACCCCATCAGCCCTGGCAGCAGGAGCTTGCCGATGCCCCCGGCCCCGCCCGCAGGCAACCCCGCCCGGCGCACGGTGGGTGGCGGGGGCATCGGAAAGCAGGGTAAAGAAAGCACAAAGCACCCGCCAGCCTCACGCGGAGGCGACGGGTGCGAAGTGAGTGAGGGCTACTTGGTAGCGGTAGCGGAACCGCCAGCAGCCTCAATCTTCTCCACAGCGGACTTGGAGAACTTGTCGGCGGTGACGTTCAGCTTGACGCTGATCTCACCGTTGCCCAGAACCTTGACCGGCTGGTTCTTGCGAACCAGGCCTGCGGCTACCAGGTCAGCGACGGTGACGTCGCCGCCCTGTGCAAATGCCTTCTCCAGGTCAGAGACGTTGACTACCTGGAAGACGACGTGGTTCGGGTTCTTGAAGCCCTTGAGCTTCGGCAGACGCATGTGGATCGGCATCTGGCCACCCTCGAAAGCGGCCGAAACCTGCTTGCGAGCCTTGGTGCCCTTGGTACCGCGACCTGCGGTCTTACCCTTGGATGCCTCACCGCGGCCAACGCGGGTCTTCGGCTTGTTGGAACCTGCGGCGGGGCGCAGGTCGTGGAGCTTGATGATGTCAGCCATGGTTTACTCCCCTGCCACTTCTTCAACGGTGACCAGGTGACGCACCTTGTGAATCATGCCGCGGATGATCGGGGTGTCCTGCTTAACAACAGTGTGACCGATCTTCTTGAGGCCCAGGGCCTCAATGTTGGCGCGGTGGTTCGGCTTGGTGCCCACAAGGCCCTTTACCTGAGTAATCTTCAGAGCCATTGTTTATGCCTCCTGACCTGCGCGCTTGCGCAGCATACGGGCCGGGGTAACCTCTTCGACGGTCTTGCCGCGGCGGGCAGCGACCTCTTCGGGGCGAACCAGCTGCTTGAGGCCGTCCACGGTAGCGCGGACGACGTTGAGAGCATTGTCAGAACCCAGGGACTTAGCCAGGATGTCCTGCACGCCAGCGCATTCCAGCACCGGACGGGCAGCGCCACCAGCAATCACACCGGTACCGGGAGCAGCGGGCTTCATCATCACGATGCCAGCTGCGTCGCGGCCTTCGACCGGGTGGGTGATGGTGCCGGCAATCATCGGGACGCGGAAGAAGTTCTTGCGAGCCTCTTCGGAGCCCTTCTGGATGGCGGCGGGAACTTCCTTGGCCTTGCCATAGCCGATGCCGACCATGCCCTGGCCGTCGCCCACCACAACCAAAGCGGTAAACGACATGTTGCGGCCACCCTTAACGGTCTTGGAGACACGGTTGATGGTGACTACGCGCTCGATGTACTTGTCGCGCTCAGCGTCCTGCTGGTTGCGACGATCGTTGCGACGATCATTCTTGCGACCGTTGTTACGGTCCTTGTTGTCGGCGGAGCGTCCGCCGACACGCTGTTCACGGTCCGACATTAGGCGTTCCTTCCGTTGATGTTTCCGTTTGCAGTCATTAGAACTTCAGACCACCTTCGCGGGCAGCCTCAGCCAGTGCAGCGACACGGCCGTGGTACTTGTAGCCAGCGCGGTCAAAGACAACGCGCTCAATACCAGCGGCCTTGGCGCGCTGTGCTACCAGCTCGCCAACCTTAGCGGCCTTAGCCTTCTTGTCGCCTTCGATGCCACGCACGTCTGCTTCCATGGAAGAAGCGGAGACCAGGGTGTGGCCAGCCAGGTCATCGATAACCTGGACATGCATGTGGCGCGAGGAACGGTGAACAACCAAACGCGGTGCCTCAGCGGTGCCGCGCAGGGTCTTACGGATGCGGAAGTGGCGGCGGGCGCGTGCTTCACGACGACGCGTGGAGATGTCCTTGCCGACCGGGGTGCGCTTGGAATTCTCAGTGTTTGCCATTGCTTACTTACCCGTCTTTCCGACCTTGCGACGGATCTGCTCGCCTTCGTAGCGAATGCCCTTGCCTTTGTAAGGATCATCCTTACGCAGACGGCGAATGTACGCGGCGATCTGACCGACTTGTTGCTTGTCAATACCAGAAACGGACAGCTTGGTAGCGCCGTCTACTGCGAAGGTAATTCCCTCCGGAGCCTCCATGAGGATCGGGTGGGAGTAACCCAGGGCGAACTCCAGGTCCTTGCCCTTCTGCTGCACGCGGTAGCCCACACCGAAGATTTCCATCTTGATGGTGTAGCCCTCGGTCACGCCGACGACGGCGTTGTTGAGCAGAGAGCGGGACAGGCCGTGCAGGGCACGGTTCTTGCGGTGGTCGTCCGGACGGACGGCCTTGAGCTCGTTGTCCTCCAGAACAGCGGTAATGGGCTCCGGCAGAGCCACATTCAGCGTGCCCTTCGGGCCCTTGATGTCTACGGACTGGCCGTTGATGGAAATGTCAACGCCAGAAGGGACGGTGATGGGTGCGAGACCTACTCGTGACATGTGTCAATCCTCCCTTACCAGATGTAGGCGAGAACTTCTCCGCCTACACCCTTCTCCTGAGCCTCACGGTCGGTGAGCAGACCCTGGGACGTGGAGATGATGGCCACGCCCAGGCCGCCCAGGACCTTTGGCAAGTTGGTGGACTTAGCGTACACACGCAGACCCGGCTTGGACACGCGGCGCAGACCGGACAGGGAGCGCTCACGGTTGTTGTACTTCAGCTCGAGGGTAAGCTCGCGGCCTTCAACGGTGTAGTTTGCAATGTAGCCTTCCTTCTTCAGGATCTCGGCAATGTTCACCTTGATCTTGGAGGTCGGCATCGACACGGTGTCGTGGTGCGCGTGGTTTGCATTGCGCACGCGCGACAGCATGTCGGCGATAGGATCAGTCATGGTCATGGTTAAGTGACCGTTTACCTTTCTCGCTGCGGTTCCCGTGCCGGTTGTTCCGGTCGCTCGGCTGGCGTGCGGGCGTCTATGCGGCGCACACACGTGGCGCTAAAGCTCCACTCGCCTGAGCACCACCAAAGCGTTGTCCGTGTGATTTTGGGCCACTTCGCGCCCCAGGCGGTCAATACCGTTGGTGCTCGCTGCCCTTTGATGCATACACGGTCCGCAAACTGGCGGTGGGCCTACAACAAAGTAGATGTGAAATTCTTACCTGGCTTGTACCCGCCGTTTCCAGCAGGCACGAGTCCAAACGGCGACTTTACACCCCACCAGCTGCTTTGACAAGTCCTCCCGCCTGGCCCTGCCCCGCCGGCGCATCCCGTATTAGACTCGGGCGCCATGCACTCTTCCAGCGATGCCCCCCAGCTTGCCGATGCCCCTCAGCTTGCCGATGCCCCCTCCTCCTCTGCTGACCCCATGCTCAGCGCACACCAGTGGCTGGCCGAGGCCGCACAACTGCTGGATTTGCCGCCCGAGGCCGCCCGCGAATTAACACGGGAGCTGCTCGACCTCACGCGGAAAGTCGCCCATAATCGCTCGCGCCCAGCCGCACCGCTGACGGCCTTCTTGGTCGGCCTGGCCTCCAACGACTTAAGCCAGGCACGGGCGCACATCGCTACATTGTCTGCGAGGTTGTCCTAGTGGCGGGCAGGGTCAATTCCACCTATGCAGTAACTAAGATCCGGAGGGGCTCCCACGGACAGCTTGTAGCGGATACGCGCGCGGATGTAGTGGCTGGTGAGGAACCTTTGGAGATCCGGGTCGGCGGCCAGACGCTAACTACCACCATGCGCACTCCGGGCCATGACATTGAGCTGGCTCACGGATTCTTGCATTCCGAAGGCCACATTGTCTCTAGCAGCGATGTGCTTGAGGCCCGCTACTGCGCGGGTTCGGTGACCAGCGGCCCGTCTGGCATGGCCGAAAACACCTACAACTTGCTCGATGTCGAGCTACGCGACCCCCACGCGCTCAACCTGACCGACCTGCGGCTAACCCTAACCAGCTCCGCGTGCGGGGTGTGCGGCACGGCGTCAATTGAGCAACTGCACAAGCGCACCCGCTACCCGCTGCCGGACGTCCCGGTGGATCCGGAGCTTATCGCCCAGTTGCCTGCTTCCTTACGGGAACACCAGAAACAATTCCGCAAAACCGGCGGCATCCACGCTGCGGGTGCCTTTGACTTTGCGGGCAACCCGGTGGTGGTGCGCGAGGACGTCGGCCGGCACAACGCTGCGGACAAGGTCATTGGCCACCTGCTGCTTCAGAACCGCCTTCCTGCCAAGGACCTGATTCTGGTGCTCAGCTCCCGGGCCAGCTTTGAGTTGGTGCAAAAGGCGGCCATGGCAGGCATCGGCACGCTAGTAGCGGTATCGGCAGCAAGCTCGCTGGCGGTAGAGACCGCACGCCAAACGGGCCTCACCCTTATCGGCTTTGCCCGGGGCGATACCTTCAATCTGTACTCCGGGCGCCTGGCAGACTAGTCCCGGTACTCCTCTGGGCCAGAGTTCAGCCAGGCGTAAAGGCTGCCGATCAGCAGCCCGCCGCCTACGAAGTTGCCCACCCACACTATGGACCAGTTCAGAGCAATGTGGGCGAAGTCGAAGACCGCGGGCAGCTCCGCGGCACCGAAGATGGCCAAGGTCATCAGGCAGAAGTTGGCAATGACGTGCTCCAAGCCCAGTCCCACAAAAGCGGCGATGATGGGCAGGATAACCACGAACTTACTCACGATGTCCTTGGCAAACATCGCGCCAACAATCGCCATGTTGACCACGAAGTTCGCCAGCATGGCCTCTACGAACATGCCCGCCGGGTCCTTGCCCAGCTTTCCCTCGGAGAGGGTGACCAGCAAGTGATCAATGGGTATGCCTCCCAGTTTTGCGGACATGCCCATGCCCGCGGCGAAGATAACGGCGCCCACCAAATTAAAGAACGTAGTGACCACGACCAGCCAAATGGCTTTGCCCCAGCTGATCTGTTTGGTGGTCGCACCATAGGCCATGAACATCATGTTTCCGGTGGCCAGGTCCGCGCCCAGGATGACGATCGCGAACAAGCCGAGGCCGAAGAGCATGGCGAAGGTGACGCTACCCAAGCCGGGCGCCAATTGTTCCACGGCTTGGCCCACCGCCCCGGCAAAAGCAGTGCCGATGGCGAGGTAGACGCCACCCAGGGTGGAGCGGGCAGCAAAACGAGCCGGTGATTTTTCTAGCAGCGCGACCTTCTTGGCGGTACCCGCTGCTGCGGATTCGTTTAGTGACATGTGTTTCCTCAGGAGTGCTGAATCTTTTCCGGTTGAGTATAGGCTTTTTGCCGGTTGGGCATAAGAAAACCCCGGCCTGTCAGGGTCTAGCGCACTGGCTAGCCTGAAGGCCGGGGTTACAGCAACACGGGGTTACCTTGATTTACTTGAAGGGGAAGCCGAGCTCCTTGAGCAGGCGGCGGCCTTCTTCATCGTTGGTGGCGGTGGTGACCACGGTGATGTCCATACCGCGCGGGCGGTCGATCTTATCGATGTCGATCTCGTAGAACATGGACTGCTCGGACAGGCCGAAGGTGTAGTTACCACGGCCGTCGAACTGCTGGTCAGACAGACCACGGAAGTCACGAATACGCGGCAGAGCGATGGTCAGCAGGCGGTCCAGGAACTCCCACATGCGGTCGCCACGCAGGGTGACACGAGCACCGATGGGCATGCCCTCACGCAGCTTGAAGTTTGCGATGGACTTGCGGGCGCGACGCACCTGCGGCTTCTGGCCGGTGATGGCGGTCAGGTCTTCCAGAGCGCCATTGATCACCTTAGAGTCGCGGGCAGCGTCGCCCACACCCATGTTGACGACAACCTTGACCACGCCAGGGATCTGCATGACGTTGTCGTACTTGAACTCCTCATTGAGGGTGTTCTTGATTTCCTCGCGGTAGCGGGTCTTCAGACGCGGAGTGTAGTTCTCGCTCATGATTAGATGTCCTTCCCGTTGCTACGTGCGATGCGGACCTTCTTGCCGTTCTCATCGAAACGGTAGCCAACGCGAGTTGGGTTACCCTCGGAGTCGATCAGCGCCACGTTGGACACGTGGATCGGAGCTTCCTGGGTGACAATTCCGCCGGACTCTGCGCCGCGCTCAGCAGCGGAGTTGGCGACGTGCTTCTTGATGCGGTTGACGCCCTCTACCAGGACGCGCTCACGCTTCGGGTAGGCCTCGATGACCTTGCCCTGTGCACCCTTGTCGGGGCCGGAGATAACGACGACCATGTCGCCCTTGTGGATCTTCATAAGAGTTAGATCACCTCCGGTGCGAGAGAAACAATCTTCATGAACTTCTTGTCACGCAGCTCGCGAGCAACCGGGCCGAAGATACGGGTACCGCGCGGCTCGGAGTCATTCTTCAGGATGACGGCAGCGTTCTCATCGAAACGGATGTAGGAGCCGTCCGGACGACGGGTCTCCTTCTTTGCGCGGACGATGACGGCCTTAACCACGTCACCTTCCTTCACGTTGCCACCGGGGACAGCGTCCTTGACAGTGGCGACGATGACGTCACCGATGCCAGCGAAACGTCGCACAGAACCACCGAGAACGCGGATGCACAGAATCTCACGTGCACCAGAGTTGTCGGCGACGCGCAGACGCGATTCTTGCTGAATCACTATGGGTCTCCTTGACCTGGATTTATGTGCGCCAAGATTTCCGTCCTTGACACACGCGGTCTATGTACATGTAGCGCTACAGCACAACAACGAACTAGTCGAGGGGTCTCGGGTTAGCGGTTCGGAAACGCACCGTCTAAACCGACCGGCCATAGGCAACCCCCACATTCAACCACATACCACGCTCGGGCTCCAAACCGGTGGTCACACCGGCCACAAACTGCGAGCCACGCTCAGCCAGTCCAGAAATCTCCGTCAGACTAGAGATCCCGGCCAGTCGCGTCGTGTCTCCCATCGGTAGTGTCGGCCCGCTGCTTCCACTTCTGAGTAGCCAATAAGATGTTCGCCGCTACTACACCAAACACCGTAACAATCGGCCCCGCATCCAGCAGAATGCGCAGCGGAACGCTACCAACATCGGGGAACGCTAATCCAGCAATACATAGCAGCACTCCGAGCAACAACACCACGGATAAGAGGGCTTTTACGTACTTCATGTTCACCTACTGGGACCAACATCCGCCTGTCGCAAATACCTTGATGCCCCGGCCCCACGAATTACACACTCCCACCAGTCCCGATGCGATCACCATCATCGACGCAATCGAACCCGCTATCAGGGGTCCGGCTCCAGTATACGATGTAATCAAAGCGGCCAGGCCAGCCACACCCGATCCGGCAGCATATGCGTTTTGCAGCGCCGTAGCCGCACAACTATCCAGGAGAACGGCGGGGGGCGCCGCCTGAAACCCGTTCCGTCCACCACACGCCGCTCGGAACGCTATCGATGCCTGCTCGTGTAGTTCCGCTTTTTCGGTGAGACCTACCAGTTCCGATGCGGTTCCCTGAATTTGCCACCCCTCCACCATTAGTACCGCAGCATACTCTTCAAGCAGTTCCTCTTCAACCATCGGATCCCGACTCGCACCCGAATAATCGAAGATGTCATGACCGAGATGCACATACCTCTCTAACGCCTCAAAAGTTGCCTCAGTCTCCCAAGCCGATAAGTCTTCGATGCCAATGGCAGTCCCTCGATTTTTGTCAGCGGGCCCCGCGCCCGCAGGCACCGCCAATGGACCCAAAATAAAGACCGTCGCCGATACAACAATTGTCATTAAACATTTACGAAACGTCAAAATAGCACCTAGCCCTCCGCCTAGTCTTCCAGTCACATAAATCCAACCCATTAGTGGTGAATACATATGAGCTTAGTCGCAAATTGACATCAATGCAATCATGGACACGTTCAGACGATTCTGGCCGCATAAGCAACATCCGCCCCACCTCCCGGGTCACGGGACGTTTTCCGGCGCTCGCGCCCTTCAACTTTTCACCCCCAGCCGAAAAGCTCAAGCAGGCGTGGACTACTGCTATAGAATCGTCTCAAACTGATATTTCGGTCGCGGAAAGGGGTTCCATGCGCGCCTTCAATGAGCTTCCCAAGACTTCAGCTAGGTTCTTGGCTGCTGCGATTGTGCTAGCAGCTTGCGCCCTAGACCAGCTACTGATGTCCTTCGTGTTCCTCGCCTTCGGACATACGCTGGCGTTCGAGACTATCCGCACGATTCCACTAATGACAGGCGTTGCGTTGGGGGCACTGGCGGTGGTGCCCATGGAAAACGCCCGCGTGGCGGTGCGGGTCGTGGCGTGGATAGCGCTGGGCGCACTATTCGCCACGGCCCTCTACTTCGCCACGCAGGCGCTGTTCTATTAGGCTCGGGGCCTCTATCCAGCGGAAGGGGCGGGGGAATCGGAAGGGGTGGGGGAATCGGCAAGCTTGGGCTCCACAGCCAGCAACTCCTGGCCTAAAGTCACCTCTGCCCCACCGGCCGCGGACAGCAGCACCGGGCCGGTCTTCTTGGAGTTGGACACCACCACCGGGGTGGTCACCGGGTAGCCGGCGGCCTTGATGGCCGCTATATCGAACTCGCAGAGCAGATCCCCGGCCTTGACCTCATCACCCTTGGAGACGTGGGAAGTGAAGTGCTCACCCTTGAGGTTGACGGTGTCAAACCCAATATGCATGAGAATGTCCACCGGCTGCCCGGCAGCATCACGCCCGCGCACGGCATAGGCGTGCTTGGAGGGGAAGGTTACAGTCACAGTGCCGTCGATGGGGGCAACCAGTCGGCCCTCAGTAGGCTCGATAGCTGCACCGGAACCCAGTTTGCCGGCAGCAAACATGGGGTCGGAGGCATCGGCAAGCTCAAGCACCTGGCCAGCTAGCGGGGAGGCAATGCGCACGGCATCTGCCGAGGCCGCAACCGGAGCCGAATCCGCTACGCCAGCCGAGCCCGCGCCCGCGCCCGCTGCCCCGATAGCATCCGGCTCGATGCTGCCCTGCTTGGCCACCAGGTAACGGCCATAGCCATAGGCACCCAGGAAGGACACGGCCAGGGCGATGGCAGCGCTGATGAGGAATTGCGGGATGTCGGTCGGGCGCATGGATACAAAGCCAATCACACCGGCAGCACCCAGCGCGGTGGCCTTGACATCCAAGATGGCAATGAGCGTAGACGCAATCGCCGCCGCCCCCATGCCGATGTAGAACGGCCAACGCAGGCGCAGGTTCACACCAAAAATGGCGGGCTCGGTAATGCCGAACAGCGCCGAGGTGCCCGAAGCGCCCGCCAGGCCCTTGAGCTTGTCAGACTTAGCCAGGAAGTACACCGCCAGTGCCGCGCCACCCTGGGCGATATTGGCCATAGAGGCGGTGGCAAAGATGAAGGAGCCGCCCTCGTTCCACAACAGCGTCTCAATCGGTGGGAAGGACTGGTGCAGGCCGGTAATGACAATTGGGGAGTAGACCAGGCCGAAGAGGAACCCGCCCACTGGACCAGCGAACTCGTAAAGGTTGGCCAGGCCCAGGCCCAGCATGTCGCCGGCGGTGCGCAGGACCGGGCCGATAGCAATGAAGGTGACAAAGCCGGTAATCAGCAACGTCAGCAGCGGGGTGAGCATGAAGTCCACCGTGCCCTTGAGGTGCTTGTGGAAGAACTTCTCCACCGTGGCCAAAATCCAGGAGATGACCAGCGTGGGCAGGATGGAACCCTGGTAACCTGCTTGGGCCACGTCCAGGCCGAAGATGTGCCAATAGGGCATCTCCCCGGCCTCAATTGCCTGGGCGACGTCATAGCCGTTGACCAGCGAGGGCATGACCATCGCCATGGCCATACCCGCACCCAGGAACTCATTGCCGCCAAAGCGTTTGGTGGCGGTAAAGCCGACCAGCACCGGCAGGAACGCAAACGGCGCCGAGGCCAGTAGGTTAATCAGCTGCGCCAAATCCGCGATGCCCGGGTACATCTCCACCACGGACTGCGGGCCGAAGAGCCCCTGGGCGGTGAGCACGTTATTCAGGGCCATCAACAAACCGCCGCCGACCAGGATGGGGATGAGCGGCACAAAAATGTCCGCCAGGACCTTGACCGCGCGGGAGAACCAGTTGCCGGAATTGGCGGCAATGTCCTTGAGTTCCTCCGTGGAGACGGCGACGTCCTTGGAGATGAGTGCCGTCATTTCTTTGTAGACGACGTTGACGTCGCCCGGACCGACGATGACCTGGAACATCCCGCCGGCCTCAAAAATGCCCTTGAGGTCCGGGTCATTTTCTAGGGCCTCGGTGTCTACGGCCTTGGTGTCCTTGAGCACCATGCGCAGGCGGGTGGCGCAGTGCGCGAGGGCGACGATATTATCCTCGCCGCCCAGCGCTTGGAGCGTACGGGCGGCCACTTCTTTGTGTTGCATAAAGGGTCTCCCCTGTCTCGGGGCCTCACCGGTGTGGCGTCAATACCCAGGAGTTACTGGACCGCCGGGCAGTGAGGCAGATTAAATTGTCTCCTTCCAATTACAGCGATCACGGGCGCGGAATACAAGGTGCGGATGATGTGAGATTACTTACGGTTATGTCTATTCGGACAGCTTTCGCCAGTAAAGCTCCTGCCCGTTTGGGGCGAAAACGGGCACGGAGAACGCAGCAGCACCGTCGCCGGTGAAGACTTCGACGGCGCAAGAATCAGCAATCAAGCGCGCTGAACCTGGCCGTGTGGGAGCCTGCCGTACCTCTTGCTCACCGCCAGGCCCGAAACGCACCACGCTTGCCGATGCCCCCTCTACCTCCACCCGGGCACACTCCCGGGCATCGGCACCAGTACCGGCGAAAAGGCCATAAACCACGGGTGCCTGGCCTTCTGCGGTGCGGAAGGTGACCTCCCCAGGGACGCTGGGCCATACTGGGGCCTGGGATAACGTGGCATCGGCAAGCTCAAGCACTCGGGGCAGAGTTAAAGTATGCACCCACCCCTCCGCGGACAGCGTGGGCGTGTCATCCTGGCCGGGCAGGCCCATCCAGCCGACCATGAGCGCCTGGCCCTCGCCATAACTAATCAGCTGCGGCGCATAGAAAGCGTGCCCAAAATCGAGGGGCCGGTAGCCGCGCACCACCTCAAACTCCAGGCCCCGCAGGCGACCGACCAGATAACCACACTCATCGCGGCCCGGGAACTGCGGGCAGATTACCAGCACGTCCAGGTCCTCCCCCGTCGCCGTGTCACGCATACGCAACAGATTCGGGCACTCCCACATGTAGCCGCCAGGAACATCCTCAGCTGCCTCGCCGGAGACATACTCAGCTGCGACGCCAGAAAAGCGAAGTTCGCCCCCGAACTCCCAGTTCTGCAAATCCGCCGAGTAGTAGACCACCACGGCTCCGGTTTCATCCTCGCGTTGAGCGCCCAGGACCATGCGCCAACCCCCGGTTGGGTCTTGCGTGAGCATCGGATCCCGGAAGTGGCCCGTATAGCCCGGAGCGTGGTTGGGGATCAGCGGGTTGGCTGCGTCCCGAATGTAGAAACCACCCTCCGGGCCCAGATTGTCCACGCGCACCCGATTCTGCGACGGAATCCGACGGCCGTCCTGCTTGAGGTTTCCAGTGTAGAACAACCAAATGTTATCGCCGTCGCTTACCGCACCGCCAGAGTAACATCCGTGCAGGTCATACGGCCGGTCCGGATAAAGTGCGTCCGGGAAATGCCGGGGGCGGCCCGGCTGAGTCAAATCCACCACCACGTGTCCCCAACCGGTGCGCTTCGGTGCATGGGGGAAGCCAGGATCATGCTGGTAGAACAGGTGCAAATCGGTGCCGTCGAGGAACATCCCATTCGGGTCATTGAGTCGGCCAGACGGCGGGGAAACATGGAAACGCGGGCGGTAGCTCATGGAAGACGATGCTACCGGTTGCCAGGGGCGCGGGGTTCCCTCCCGGAGCGGGTGGGCCGGGCGGTGGCCGGGCGGGTGGGCCGGGCGGTGGCCGGACTGGTGGAGCCTGACCCATTTTCTCCGCAAAGTTGCCTCCCCGCCATACCGCGATGTCGTGTTTGCGCAGAAAATGAGTCAGTAAAGGCTAGAAGACGCGGACGTTGGCGGGATAGGGGCATCGGCAAGCAAAGCACGAACGCAAAAGTCCCCCGGGGATTGAACCCAGGGGGACTTGTTCGCGGAGGGCCGCGTTAAAGCAGCCACAGATGCAAGTGCGCTAGCTTACTTGGCCTTCTCCACGATTTCGACGAGACGGAAGTGCTTGTCCTTGGACAGCGGACGGGTCTCGGCGATCAGGACGCGGTCGCCAATGCCGGCAATCTCATCCTCGTCATGCGCCTTCACCTTGGAGTTGGAGCGCATGATCTTGCCGTACAGAGCGTGCTGCTTGCGGTCTTCGAGCTCGACAACGATGGTCTTGTTCATCTTGTCGGAAACCACGTAGCCGATGCGAGTCTTGCGCGCACCGCGCTCCTTCTTTACTTCGTTCACGTTTGCCTCACTCATGATTAAGCCTCAGCTCCCGGAACAACGGACAGGCCCAGCTCGCGCTCGCGGAGAACGGTGTAGATGCGGGCGATGTCGCGCTTAACAGTGCCGATGCGCCGGTTGTTGGTCAGCTGGCCGGTAGCCTTCTGGAAGCGAAGGTTGAACAGCTCTTCCTTCGCATCCTTCAGGCGGGTCTCCAGCTCAGCATTGTCGAGCTCGCGGAACTCGTGTGCGGGGGTACCGGTAGCCATTAGAACTGGTCCTCCTTCTTGATGATGCGGACCTTGCAAGGCAGCTTCTGGCCTGCGCGGCGCAGAGCTTCCAGTGCAGCGGCCTCGTTCGGGTAGGACATCTCGAAGAGGATGCGGCCCGGCTTGACGTTAGCCACCCACTTCTCGACAGGACCCTTACCGGAACCCATACGCACGCCGAGCGGCTTCTGGGTCAGCGGACGGTCCGGGAAGATGTTGATCCACACCTTGCCACCACGCTTGACGTGGCGGTTGATGGCAATACGTGCAGACTCAATCTGACGGTTGGTGATGTACGCGGGCTCCAGAGCCTGGATAGCGTAATCACCGAAGTTGATGCGGTTACCGCCCTTGGACACACCCGTACGAGTCGGGCGGTGCTGGCGACGGTACTTAACGCGCTTAGGAATCAGCATGGATTAGCCCTCCTGGTTCTGCTGTGCGCGCTGACGGCGCTGGCCACCACGGCGCGGACGACCGTTGCGGTCACCGCGGCCACGGCCGGCTGCCGGAGCGTTCAGTTCGGATTCACGCACGCCACCGATGACGTCGCCCTTGTAGATCCACACCTTGATGCCAATGCGGCCGAAGGTGGTGTGGGCCTCTGCGGTGCCGTAATCGATCTCTGCGCGCAGGGTGTGCAGCGGAACGCGACCCTCGTGGTAGCGCTCGGTGCGGGACATCTCGGCGCCGCCCAGACGACCGGACAGGAGCACCTTGATGCCCTTGACCTGCGGCTGACGCATAGCGGACTGGATGGCCTTGCGCATAGCGCGACGGAAGGCAACGCGGTTGACCAGCTGCTCAGCGATGGACTGTGCAACCAGGGTGGCGTTGGCGTCGACCTGCTTGACCTCGAGGATGTTGAGGGCGACCATCTTGCCGGTCAGCTTTTCCAGCTCGCGGCGAATACGGTCAGCCTCAGCGCCGCGACGGCCAATCACAATGCCCGGACGGGCGGTGTGAATGTCCACGCGAACGCGGTCGCGGGTGCGCTCGATAACCACGTCGGCGATACCGGCGCGGTCCAGGCCCTTCTCCAGGAACTGGCGGATCTTGATGTCCTCAGCAACGTAGGTTGCGTAGTCCTTGTCGGCGAACCAGTGGGTCTTCCACTCAGTGGAGATGCCCAGACGGAGGCCGTGAGGATGGATTTTCTGGCCCATTACTTGGCACCTTCCTTCTGGCTTTCGACAACCACGGTGATGTGGCTGGTGCGCTTACGAATCATGAATGCGCGTCCCTGTGCGCGGGGCTGGAAGCGGCGCATGGTCGGGCCCTCGTTGGCGTATGCCTCGGAGATGACCAGGGTGCGCGGGTCCAGGCCGAAGTTGTTCTCAGCGTTGGCGGCAGCGGAAGCTACGACCTTAGCCACCGGGGTTGCGGCGCCCTGCGGAGCGTACTTCAGGATTGCAAGTGCCTCTGCTACGGACTTACCGCGAACCAGGTCGATGACGCGGCGTGCCTTCATCGGAGTTACGCGGACGTAGCGGGCCGTTGCGGATGCGGAGGTGATGGTGTCACTCATCGCTTATCGACGTCCCTTCTTGTCGTCCTTGACGTGACCCTTGAAGGTCTTGGTTGGTGCGAACTCGCCCAGCTTGTGGCCGACCATGGAGTCATCGACGAACACCGGCACGTGCTTGCGACCGTCGTGGACGGCGAAGGTGTGACCGATGAAGTCGGGCAGAATGGTCGAACGGCGGGACCAGGTCTTGATAACCTGCTTGGTTCCGGCCTCGTTCTGAGCATCCACCTTGTTGAGGAGGTGCTCATCGACGAACGGGCCCTTCTTAAGGCTGCGTGGCATTGTTTACCTCCTCTTAGCGCTTCTTGTTCGGGCGACGACGGCGCACGATCATGTTGTTGGAGTAACGGTTCGGGTTGCGGGTGCGACCTTCCTTCTTGCCCCATGGGGACACTGGGTGGCGACCACCCGAGGTCTTACCTTCACCACCACCGTGCGGGTGGTCAACCGGGTTCATCACGACACCGCGGACGGTCGGGCGGACGCCCTTCCAGCGCATACGGCCGGCCTTGCCCCAGCGGATGTTCATTTGGTCAGCGTTGCCGACCTCACCCACGGTAGCGCGGCAGCGGATGTCTACGCGGCGGATTTCAGAGGAGGGCATACGCAGAATGGCGTACTTGCCTTCCTTACCCAGCAGCTGGATGGAGGCACCAGCGGAGCGGGCCAGCTTTGCACCAGCGCCCGGCTTGAGCTCAACGGCGTGGATGGTGGTACCGGTCGGGATGTTGCGCAGCGGCAGGTTGTTGCCCACCTTGATATCTGCGTTGGCGCCGGCCTCGACCATCTGGCCCTGCTTCAGGCCCTTGGGGGCGATGATGTAGCGCTTCTCGCCATCTACGTAGTGCAGCAGGGCGATGTTGGCGGTACGGTTCGGGTCGTACTCGATGTGTGCGACCTTGGCCGGGATGCCGTCCTTGTCGTGGCGACGGAAGTCGATCAGACGGTAACGGCGCTTGTGGCCACCACCGATGTGGCGGGTGGTGATGCGGCCGTAGTTGTTGCGGCCACCGGTCTTAGAAAGCGGACGCAGCAGAGACTTTTCCGGGGTCGAGCGAGTGATCTCCTCGAACATGGAAACGGAGCTCTGGCGGCGACCCGGGGTTGTCGGCTTGTACTTACGAATAGCCATAGTTGTTCCTTACCTCGACTCTCTCTTTAGGCGTTAGCGCCGAAGATGTCGATAGCGTCGCTGCCTTCACGAAGCGTCACGTAGGCGCGCTTGGTGGACTTGCGCTGGCCGAAACCGGTGCGGGTGCGCTTGCGCTTGCCCTGACGGTTTACGGTGTTCACGGAGTCGACCTTTACGCCAAAGATCTGCTCGACGGCATCCTTGATCTGGGTCTTGTTGGAGTCCGTGGCCACATAGAACGTGTAGGTGTTTTGTTCCATGAGACCGTAGGACTTCTCAGAGACCACCGGAGCGATGATGATGTCGCGCGGGTTAGCGGTCTTAGCCATTAGTTCTCCTCCTTGTCCGCACCGGTGGCGCGGGAGATGAAGGTGTGCAGAGCCTCAACGGAGAACACAACGTCGTCGGAGTTGAGGACGTCGTAGGTGTTGAGCTGACCGGCGTCCAGGATGTGAACGTTGGGCAGGTTGTTGGCGCTGCGGCGAGCGTTGATGTCCTCGCGGCCAATCACCAGCAGCACGTTCTTGCGCTCGGTGATGCGCTCGATGAAAGCCTTAGCGGACTTGGTCGAGGGCGTCTGGCCCGGGACGAGCTCTTCGATTACGTGAATGCGCTCGTTACGTGCACGGTCAGACAGGGCACCGTAGAGGGCTGCCTTGATCATGCGCTTCGGGGTGCGCTGGGAGTAGTCGCGCGGAACCGGGCCGTGGGAGATGCCGCCGCCGGTGTAGTGCGGTGCACGGATGGAGCCCTGGCGTGCGCGGCCGGTGCCCTTCTGGCGGAAAGGCTTGCGGCCACCGCCGCGGACCTCGCCGCGGGTCTTGGTCTTGTGGGTGCCCTGACGTGCAGCTGCCAGCTGTGCGTTGACCACCTGGTGCATCAGTGCGATGGATGCCTCGGTGTCAAACAGCTCTGCAGGCAGGTCAACGGAGCCGTTGGTCTTGCCGTCAGCGGTCAGGACGTCTAGCTTGAGGTTGCTCATGCGTGTGCACCGCCCTTCACTGCGGTCTTGACGGTGACGAGTCCGCCGCGTGCACCCGGGATTGCACCCTTGATGAGCAGCAGGTTGGACTCGGCATCGATCTTCTGGATCTTCAGGTTCTGGGTGGTCACGCGGTCCTGGCCCATGCGGCCGGCCATTCGCTTACCCTTGAAGACGCGACCCGGGGTAGCAGCGCCGCCGATGCCGCCGACGCGGCGGTGAGCGGCCTGGTTACCGTGGGCAGCGCCCTGGCCTGCGAAGCCGTGGCGCTTCATAGCACCGGCGTAGCCGTGGCCCTTGGTGGTGCCGGTGACGTCGACGAAGGTGATGCCTTCGAAGATGTCTACCTTGACTTCCTGGCCTACCTCGTATGCGGAGGTGTCATCCATACGGATTTCAGCCACGTGACGGCGCGGGGTCACGCCGGCCTTCTGGAAGTGACCGGAGGCAGGCTTGTTGGCCTTGCGCGGGTCAATTTCGCCGAAGGCAATTTGGATGGCGCTGTAGCCATCGTTATCAACGGTGCGGATCTGGGTAACAACGCACGGCCCGGCTTCAACGACGGTCACCGGCACAACGCGGTTGTCCTCGTCGAAGACCTGGGTCATGCCGAGCTTGCGGCCCAGAATGCCCTTGATCTCGTTTTCACTCATTATTGGTTCTCCAAATTAGTAGTGGTGCCCTGAGTGGGGCACTTACTGGATGTTCACGTCGACGCTAGCCGGAAGATCGATACGCATGAGAGCGTCTACGGTCTTCGGAGTTGGGTCGAGAATGTCGATGAGGCGCTTGTGAGTGCGCATCTCGAAGTGCTCGCGAGAGTCCTTGTACTTGTGCGGAGAACGGATAACGGCGTACACGTTCTTTTCGGTTGGGAGCGGCACAGGGCCAACTACACGGGCACCGGTACGGGTTACCGTCTCGACGATCTTCTTTGCAGAAGCGTCGATAGCCTCGTGGTCATAGGCCTTCAGCCGGATGCGGATCTTTTGTCCCGCCACGCTTATCCTCTTCCTCGCTTCCCCACATTCACATTCCCGGCGTCTCCGGGGCGTGAAGCGGTGGGAAATTGCTTCTCGATTTCTCTATAACGTTGTCCAGAACCAGGTCTAGGCGCAACGCCAGTGGTTGATTGATTCCATGCTGACCATAAGATGCGAGCAGGCATTTAACCAGTCGCAGTGCTTATGCACGGGGTACAAGACCCGTGTTGTGCTCAGGAACAGGACGGTGTCCACGCATTACACGTGGCAGGTTATCCAATTCGCATACTGCCGCTGTTTATTTGCCATGCCCTTCTCTGGTCACATCTACCGGGGTTTGCCTCTACTCAAGCGCGGACCTTACCCGGAGGATGCACCTTCTTATCAGCCCCGGCACCAGGTGGCACCGTTCCCGATAGCGAAGATGTCATGTTCGCCCTACCAGCGCCGATACCGCCCTTCTGGAGCATTTAGCCCCTTCCAGATGGCATTGCCCTGTTAAAGCAACCCCTGTATTCAAGCATGTGCAGCATCAATTCGCAAGCCCTGCAGCTCAATGTGTCAAATCTCACACCTGGGAGTTTTCTGCCGCAACTACCTGCCACTTTGCTTGCCGATGCCCCCTCCCCTTCCGCTGGCACCACGCGATGATGTCCACCCGTGTCGGTACGGTGGGTTTCACACGCCGGGCCAAGCGGCACGGCAAACTTCAAAGTCTAACTTTCAACTATAGGAGCGCAAATGAGCACCCCCGAAAAGAACAACTCCGCCAAGAACAACAGCAACAACACGCAGTCCACCAAGGATGTTGCCACCAACAACACCTCTGTGGAAACCACTGTTGCTCCGGGCGGGGAGGTAGAAACCCGTCGCGTCAACAAGAACTTGGAAACCGAGTTCGGCACCACCACTATTGATGACACCGTCGTCTCCAAGATTGCCGGTATCGCCGCCCGCGAGGTCTCTGGTGTTGCTGCCCTCGGCGGTGGCGGCGCCCGCATGATCGGCACCATCCGCGAGACCCTGGGCGCCGATGAGGACGTACGCCAGGGCGTGTCCGTGGAGGTAACGGAGGGTGTGGCTTCTGTTTCCGTCGCCATTATCGCCGAGTACGGTGTGGCCATCCACCAGCTGGCAGAGGCTATCCGTCGCAACATCATCACCGCCGTCGAGCGCATGACCGGGCTGGAGGTTTCCAGCGTGGACGTGACGGTCCACGACGTGCGCCTGCCGCGCGAGGATGATGAGCAGGATGAGCAGAACAACACTGCCATCGCTTCTTCCTAATCGGTCCTAGCTCGTTCTAGTACATGACTACTTCTAACCCGCGGGATACCCCGCACTCCACTGCCCCACCTCAACGTGAGTCTTTGCGCCTTAGCCCCGAGACGGCGCACCTGGTGCGTGACGCCGTATTGTCCGTTCCTGGTGTGGCCGAGCTGCACGGTGGTTCCTTTGGCGAGGTGGCGTTGCTCTTCCCCGGGCAGCGGGTAACCGGTCTACGCCCAGTTTCTGCGCGTGATGACTCCCACCTGGAGGTTCACGTCACGGTCGCCTTCGATCCGACCGGCGGCTCTCAAGCCCCGAATCTGCAGGAGCTGGCCGCCGACGTACAACGCGCTGCGGCCCAGGCCTGCCCGGAGTTGGAGCGCGTGGATGTCATCATCGCGGACCTCAAGGAAACTTCATGAATTCATATAAGTACACGGCTATCGGCGCCATCGGTGGTCTGTTGGCGGCAATCGCCATCTTCTTTGGCTGGTGGCCGCTGTTTCTGTTGATGATTATTTTTGTCGGCGGCGGTGCACTCATCGGCGCCCACTACGACGGCAAACTCGATCTGGTCGATCTCTTCTATGGCTTGATCAACCGCCCACGCGGTTAGGAGGGCGTTAGTGACTACACCAACTATCCCCTCCGGTGCTCCCGCGGACGCTAAGTCTCCTGGTATCGCCCACACTGGCGCTCCCGCCGAGGCCAGGCCTTCCGGCACCACCCGGATTGGCTTGCGCGCGATGGAGCGCGTGGTCCACGATGCCATCGATCATGTCCCCGGCACTGTCCGCGTCCAGGGCACCCTGAAGAAACTGGGCGGCAAAGACTTTCCGCGCCTGGCCATTCAGATGGACCCGGATACGCAGATGGTGGCTATCGATACTGCCATAGCGGTGGCGTGGCCCAGCCCGGTCACGGAGGTCGCAGCCGCTGTGCGCAGTGCTATTGGACAGGCAGTTCAGGACTTCTGTGGTTACACCCCCACGCGCATCAACGTAGTGGTGGGGCACGCGGAGCCCAGTCAGCAGCGCGTAACTAGCGCGCAGATCGCGTATGCACAGCCGCTAACACCCCGCCAACCGGTAGCGCGCCCGCTGCAGGTACACGCGCCGTCGCTACTGTCAACGCCGGATAATGAATCTGTGCGCGAACCCGTAGTCGCGCAATCCACCGCAGTGCGCACCCCGCAGGTTCCGCAGCCGACTCAAACCCGTCCGTCGGAGACTCCGCGCGCGGTCGATGTGCGCGAGCCGGAGACCCCACAGGCTCTCAACGTTTGGGAGCCGGAAGCCCCGCGGCCGTTGAGCGTGCGTGAGCCTAAAGCTCCGCAAGCACTTAACGTTCGCGAGCCAGAAGCTCCGCAGTCCGTACCGTTGCGCGTCCCACAGGCGCCGAAACCATTGAAGGTCTCTACGCCTAAGGCCCCGCGGCCGGTGGAAGCCATCTGGGTGGATGTTCCCCGGCCTGCGCCGCTGCGCCAAATTGAGGTACGCCCGTATTCACGCCAACCACGTTCGGAGGCACGATGACTACCCCAGCAGACACGGTAGATAGCTTCCCGGCTGTGCAAGTTCCGGAAAGTGTTACTCCCGGGCAAGAGCCGGTTGCCAGCCCCAAGGTACGTTGGGCTGGACTGCTCACCGGTGTGGTATTCGTTGCACTGGCTGCAGTCCTGGGCCGCGAGTTATGGGCACTCAACACCGGCGCAACCTCCTGGGTGCGCCCAGTCCTCGACCTTGCCGCTGAGCCGGTCCTTGAAAGCTGGATGCTCTTTGCGCTCGCCGGAGTCATCGTCCTCGGCTTGTTAGCCATCTGGGCAGCAGTGGCACCGCGCAAGCGAACCCACCTGCGCCTGCAGTCGCCTGCCGGAATGGATATAAGCATGTGGACTCGGCGGGTAGATATTGCCCGCCGAGCCTCGGCGGTAGCGCGACGCGTGCCTGGTGTAACCGCCGCGCGTTCCCAAGCCTCTCGCTCTAAGTTGGCGCTGACCGTCAACGGTGACATTGATGATCCAGCACTGGCTGCACGCGTCAAGGAAGCCGTCACGCACGAACTGAGCGCATTGGCTCATGGGCTTGATGTCCAAGTCACTGTGCAGCGTTTGGAGGAGGTAGACATCAATGTCTAAACGTCTAGCAGGCATTCAACGAGTGCTCTTCTTCTTGGCGGGTGTAATCCTCATTGTTCTCGGCGCTTGGCCGTTGCTATTGCACTTTGAGGTCAGTTGGGCGCAGCAGCTCAGCGACCAGCTGCAAAATGCCATTGGACCGCTCGACCGCCAAGCGGTGGCGGATGCCGACACCCAGCCCTGGTGGCAATGGGCGGTGGGGATTGCCGCTGTCGTGCTGGCGGGGCTGGGCCTGTGGGCGATTGTCGCCAACTTGAAGGTCCGCCGCATCAACCGCGTGTCCTCCTCAGCATCCAGTGACGAAGGCGCAATTGCTCTGCAACTGGCCCCGCTCACTGCAACGGTGGCCAACCATATAGCAGCACAGCCGGGCATCAACTCAGCGAGTCGCCGCTTGGCCTATGACCGCGGCCGCCCCCAGCTGAGCTTTGAAATCGAGGCCTCCGCTGAGACCAGCTGGGAGCAGCTGCAGCTGCTCGTAGCCGAAACGGAAACCGATCTGCGCACGGCCTTCCCGCAGGTCGAGGTGGACACCGTCTACCGCGTGCATTACGCGCGCCCGGCGGCAAATCCCGCGGCAAGCTCGAAGGAGCTGCCAGCCACCGCACCCGCGAACTCACCTGCGGCGGGCCTCCCCGCAGCACCGGCAGTCACGCCCACGGTCTAGCCCGAGGTTCTGCCAGAGGCTTAGCTTGAGGCTTTGCCCGCGGTCTAGCCCGAGGTTTTGCCCAAGGCTTAGCCAGCGGGGGCATCGGCAAGCCATAGGCCTGTGACGGTGCCGATGGTGACCTGGCGGCCGCCGGGCTGGGCAAGTGCGAGCTCCTCGCCCAACGCGCCGCCGTGGAGCACGCGTTCCCAGCGCAACTCCTGGACGGACACCTCACGGCGGTGGACGGTAAAGACGCGCAGCGTGTGGCCACAAATGGCCACACGGTTGTCGTCGAGGCGGAGAACCCAGGCGACATCGCCAAGATGGGAACGCTTTAAACCCTGCAGACCCCGACGGACCACCTCCCCGTCGGGGTCAATGCGCGTGATGGAGTCGATGACCCCAAAACGGTGCTCAAAACCCTCGGTATCGGCCACCACCAGCGGACGACCGGGACCGGTGGGGCGCACGCGCGCATAGCGCCACACCACGGGTTGGCGGCCGGGAGTACGCACCACCACCCACTCGCCGTCGACGGTGATACGCGCCTGGCCGCAAGAAAAGAGGAAACGGGCGGTAGAGGGGGCATCGGCAAGCGGAAAATGCCCAGGTCGCACTGCGGCGCGCTGGTTGAGGGCGGCAACCAGCTGCTCGTCGCTGGAGCCCCAACTGATGCCCTCGTTAGCCAACTGGGCGAACAATGTGGGCAAACTAAGCTCCGGCTGGCCCTCCCATGCGCGCTGGACGGCAGCAAGAGTGGGCTCAATGCGGGTGGGATCCGGCAGGTGCCGGTGCAGTGAAGAACTGGCGCGAGGTTCCATGGGGCTTAAGCCTAACCCCGGCGCCCGGTTGGCGGCACCCCCGCATGATTTACAGCCGTGTCTATATTACTCATTGGCGCGGCGTTGCTGCTGGTCACAGATATTATTCATCGGGGCCAAAGCACCGCGCCCGCGTTGCGCGCCCTGGTACGGGGGAACTGCTTTGTGCGCCACTTAACAAAGGTATTAGATTTGTCTCCAAGCCCGGCCAATCGGCGTCGCGGCCATATGCGATTTTGGGTTGAGTGCCACCACCTCCGGTGCCACCAATCGCACTGTCAACTGCATACTATCCGCAACTCTATACTGCAGAACCTGCACGGAGACTACCGCTCATGTTCAAATACATCCTCAAGAAGACCGCGGGTTGGTTACTCGTCATCTTCTTGGCGACCAACATCGCCTACTTCCTGGCGGCCACATTCTTGGACCCCCGGTCCAACTTTGTTGGACGCCGCCCACCGATTTCTGATGACCAAATCCACAACCTGCTGGAGCCGTACAACCTCAGCCCAGAGACTCCCCTGATGGAGCGCTGGTGGACCTGGCTGACAAACATCCTCACCAAGTGGGATTGGGGCCGCTCCCCCGTGGGCGCGGTGGTCAATGAGGAAATCAGCTACCGCATTTGGGTCTCCGCCCAGCTGTTGCTGTTGGCAACTATCTTGTCCATCGTTATCGGTGTGGCGGTGGGTGTCTACACGGCATCGCGCCAGTACAAGCTGGGTGACCGCATCTGGCAGGGCATTTCCATCGTGGCCATGAACACTCACGTGGTGGTGGCCTCCATCGTCGTGGTGGCCGGCGCGTTGGCTATCAACGACGCCACGGGCAAGAAGATTTTTTACGTGGTGGGCGCGAACTCCCTGGGGGTGGAAGGTTTTTGGCCTAAGCTCATTGACTCCGCACAGCATCTGATTCTGCCCACTGTTTCTTTGGTGTTCATCTCCTACGCGGGCTACCACATGACGCAGCGCACCCTGCTGCTGGACAACCTCAACGCAGACTATGTGCGCACCGCGCGTGCCAAGGGCCTGACCCGCTCGCAAGCTATTCGCAAGCACGCCCTGCGCACCTCGATTATTCCGGTGGCCACCTCCGTGGCGTTTTCCATTCCCGGCATCTTTACCGGTGCGGTGATGACGGAGCGCATCTACGGCTGGAACGGTATGGGCCAATACTTCCTGCAAACCATTAGTAAGAATGACGTCAACGGCGCTGTGGCCGTGGCCGCCTTCGGTGCGGCCATGACCGCGGTGTCTGCCGTGCTGGCAGACCTGGTTGTCGTTGCTCTCGATCCACGAGTCCGGGTGAGTTAAATGACTACTCCACGCGATCCCAAGCAGCCAGCCCCCGAGGGGCTGGGCGAGTTCTCCACCAAGAGCGAAGTTGTCGCCACAGAGACACTGTCCGCCGCTGAGGCCGAGGTCCTGGCAGCGACCGCTGGCGACGACGTTGTGCGCGGTACCTCCCGCATGAAGCTTTACGTCCGCCGCTTCTTCCGCAATAAGCTGGCCACGCTGGGCTTTATCATTCTGTTGATGCTCATTGCCCTGGCGACCTTTGGCCGCTTCTTTACCGAGTGGAACTACTACGAGCCGGACTTCCTTAACCTGGCCTCCCCGCCGTCTTCTGAGCACTGGTTTGGTACCAATGACACTGGCAATGATCTTTTTGCACAGGTGGTGCATGGTCTTGGCCGCTCGCTGACCATTGCGATCATTGTCTCTGCTGCGACCTTGGTTATTTCTGCCATGGTTGGCGCAGGCGCCGCCCTGTGGGGTGGCGTGCCGGAGAAGGTCATCTTGACCATCATCCACTTCCTGCTGACCATCCCCACCTTCTTGCTCATTGCCCTGGTGGTTTCGGACTCCGGCGGTGACTGGCGCCTGCTGATTGTGGTGCTCATTGCCTTTGGCTGGATGTACCAGGCGCGTGTGATTTGGTCCCTGGCGCTGTCTGTGCGCGAGCAGGACTACGTCCGGGCCGCCACCTACATGGGTGTGCCCAAGGTGCGCACCGTGGTCCGCCACGTGATTCCGAACATTGGCTCGCTGCTCATTATCCAGTTCGTCTTTGGCATTGTTGGCACCGTGGGTTCCGAGACCGCCCTGTCCTTCCTGGGCTTGGGCGTGAAGCTTCCCGATGTCTCCCTGGGCACCCTCCTGCAGGGCGGCACCAACAACGTCCAGTCCGCGCCGTGGCAGTTCTACTTCCCGGCCGGCGCTTTGACCCTGCTCACCGTGTCCATGGCCTTCATTGGTGACGGCCTACGTGACGCACTCGACCCGAACTCCCAGTCCGGAGGCAAGGCATGACATCGCCCATTCTTTCCGTCAAAGATCTGCACGTTTCTTTCCCCTCTGAGGCAGGCTCCGTCTCCGCCGTGCGCGGCGTAGACTTCGACCTCTACCCGGGCCGCACCCTGGGCATTGTGGGCGAGTCTGGCTCTGGTAAGTCCGTGACTTCCATGTCCATCATGGGACTGCTACCGGACTACGCCAAGATCGCCGGCTCCATCAAATACGATGGCCGCGAACTATTGGGCCTGACCGACAAGCAGATGTCAGAGATCCGCGGCAATGGCATTGGCATGATTTTCCAGGATCCGCTCTCTGCGCTGACTCCGGTGTTTGACATTGGAACCCAGCTGGTGGAGGCCATCCAGGCTCACCAAAAGGTGGGCAAGCAGGCTGCCCTGAAGCAGGCTGCAGAACTGCTGGACTTGGTGGGTATCCCGGATCCGCACTTGCGGCTGAAGTCCTTCCCGCATGAATTCTCCGGCGGTATGCGCCAGCGCGTGGTCATCGCCATTGCTATTGCTAATAACCCACGCGTGTTGATTGCCGATGAGCCTACCACCGCCCTGGACGTGACCATCCAGGCCCAGATCCTGGACGTTATCCGCGTGGCTCAGAAAGAAACTGGCGCTGCAACCATCATGATTACCCACGATATGGGCGTGGTGGCTGAGACAGCCGATGACGTCATGGTCATGTACGCCGGCCGCCCGGTAGAGCGCGGCACGGTGGACACCATCTTCTCCTCCCCGCGCATGCCCTACACCGTGGGTCTGCTGGGTTCTACCCCTCGCCCGGACGTTAGCTCCGATGAGCCCCTGACCCCCATTGTGGGCAACCCGCCCATCCTGGTTGACCTCAAGCAGCGTTGCCAGTTCGCGCTGCGCTGCCCTGTGGTCCAGCCTGCCTGCAACGAGGCTGAGCCGCCGCTAATCCCGCTTGCCGATGACCCCGAGCACCTCAGCGCCTGCCTACGTGCGGGTGAAATTCGTAACAAGGAGATTGACGGCGAGCGCATGTTTAAGCCGCCGGCACTGTCTCCGGACGTCTTCGAGGGCGTGCCGCGCGAAGAGCGCGACATCACCCTGGAAGTTAAGGACCTACGCAAGGAGTTCCCGTTGATGAAGGGCGCGCTGATTAAGCGCCGCGTAGGCACCGTCAAGGCCATTGACGGGCTGACCTTCGACATTCGCGCCGGCGAGTGCATGGCCATTGTGGGCGAGTCCGGCTGCGGCAAGACCACTACCCTGCTGGAGATAATGGACCTCAACCCCGGCAATGGCGCGGTGGTGCTCAATGGCAAGGATGCCAACTCCATGTCTGCCGCGGAGCGCCGGGAGGCCCGCAAGGAAATGCAGATCGTCTTCCAGGACCCGATGAGCTCGCTTAACCCGCGCCTGACGGTGCGCGAGGTCATTGCAGAGCCACTGCACTCCCTGGGCTATGAGGGTGACATCGACGCCCGCGTCCAGGAGCTCATGGGCCTGGTGGGCTTGGACTCCTCCCAGCTGGACCGTTTCCCTGGCCACTTCTCCGGCGGCCAGCGCCAGCGCATTGGTTTGGCCCGAGCGCTGGCCACCAATCCCTCGGTGATTGTGCTGGACGAGCCGGTCTCCGCCCTGGACGTGTCCATCCAGGCCGGTGTGATTAACCTCCTGGAAGACCTCAAGCGGAAGCTGGGCTTGTCCTACCTCTTCGTTGCTCACGACCTCTCCGTGGTCCGCCACCTGTCCGACCGCGTGGCCGTGATGTACAAGGGCAAGTTTGTCGAGCACGGTGAGACTGACGCCATCTTCGACAACCCGCAGGCGGATTACACCAAGCGGCTGTTGGCTGCCATTCCGGTTCCTGACCCCCAGGTTGCACGCGAGCGCCGTGCTGCCCGCCACGCCGCGGCTGAGACTTCCCCTGCTAACGATTCAGCCCCGCAGGGTTCCGGCCCGCAGGCTTAGCTTGCCGATGCCCCTTTAACCGCCCGGTCCGTGCCCCACACGGTACCGGGCTTTTATGCATTATCCGCCCCTTTTATGCACAAAGCAGGGATTTATGCACGGTGCTATTCGGTGGATTTCACCCCCGCCAGCACCCCCTTAAAATTCAGGAAAGATCCTCCGCTACCGGCCACTACCTACCTACAACCAGTGCATAACACAATAACCCGACGGGTGGCTGGGATTAATGGGGCTGCCGCGTTGTGAGTTTGCCGGTCACAGTCTTATACTTAACAGCACGCATAGGCTGTGATACAGCTCGCAAGCGCTCGCGAACTGCCGTCTAGATGCGTCTCACAATTTCACAGGGAGGCCGTTTGCGCATTCTTGCCCCTCTTAGGGCCGAGGGTCAAGGAGGGCCACCCGCACCGCCACGGGGCACATTTCCCCGGCTCCTGGCATAGCTCTCACACCAAGGAGAATGTTTATGAAGAAGTTCGACCGTCTGCGCCTGGTCGGCGCTGCATCTGTAACCGCCGCTGCCCTTGTCCTGGCCGGCTGCTCCGGAGCCTCGGATTCTGGCTCCAGCAACGGCTCTGGTGACAAGGGCTCCGCCTCTTCTGCCCCGGCAGGCCTGGACATTGAGATCAAGCCGGCCGGTGACATTAACCCGAAGTCCCGTGATGAGATCCAGGATGGTGGTGAGCTGACCCTCGCTCTTGGTGAGCTGACCGAGCAGCAAAACCGCTTCCACGCCAACATGACCACGGACACCTCCGGCGTTTGGAACTGGTACAACCCGGAGCTGACCATGTCTACTGGTGAGGGCGAGTGGAGCCCGAACCCGGACTACCTCACCGACGCCAAGGAAGACATCGTCGATGGCAACACCGTGGTGACCTACACCATCAATGAGAAGGCCGTCTACAACGATGGCACCCCGATCGACTGGAAGTCCTTCGAAAACACCTGGAAGTTCAACAACGGCAAGGACTACGAGGTGGAGGTCAACTCCACCGACGGCTACGAGCAGATCAAGTCCGTGGAGCGTGGCAAGTCTGACAAGGAAGTCGTGGTCACCTTCGATGGTGCTTACCCATGGTGGCAGGGTCTGTTCAACTACCTGCTGCACCCGGCCATCGACTCCGCAGAGAAGTTTGATAACGAGTACCTGGGTAAGGTTCGCCCGGAGTGGGGTGCTGGCCCATTCAAGGTGGAGAGCTCCGACTTCAAGGCTGGCACCATCACCTTCGTTCCGAATGAGAAGTGGTGGGGAGATGCCCCGAAGCTGGACAAGGTCACCTTCCGTGCAATGGAGTCCCAGGCTGTGATCAACGCTTTCCAGGCAGGCGAGATTGATGCGGCGGGCGTTGCCTCCAAGAACAATCTGAAGATCGCCGCCGATATGGGCGACAAGATTGACATCCGCGCCTCCCTGCGCACCGCCAACGTCCTGTTCACCCTGAACTCCCGTGCGCCGCAGCTGAAAGACGTCAATGTCCGTCACGCCATCTTCGCCGGTATTGATCGCGCACAGCTGGCTACCATCCGCTACAACGGCCTGGGCTACGAAGAAGAGTTGCCGGGTTCCCTCACCCTGTACTCGATTCAGGAGGACTACCAGGACAACCTGAGTGACGTCCTGAAGTTCGACCCGGAGGAGTCCCGCAAGCTGCTCGAGGGCGCCGGCTACTCTGAGGGCGCTGACGGCTACTACGAAAAGGACGGCGAGCGCTTGACTCTGCGCTACGTCCTGGTTGGCGACGATGAGGTCTCCAAGTCCACTGCGGCCGCCATCCAGAAGATGCAGAAGGACATCGGCGTTGAAGTGAAGATTGAGGAGCGTCCGTCCTCCGAGTTCTCCAAGATCCTGGCTGAGAACGACTTCGACCTGTTCCTCTCCGGTATCTTCTCCTCCGATCCTTATGGTGTGGCCTACTTCGGTCAGACCTACCTGTCGGCCTAATGGTCAAAATGTGTTGTTTTTCGGCGTGTCGTCTTAATGGTCAGAATGTGTTGGTGGGGGTTAGTGGATGGTGCCTTTCCTGATTCCCATACTGTGGTTGTAGTCAGCGTCGATGGCGTTGTCGAGGAGTGCGGGCCGCCCGTCGTCGTGACCGTTGGCGGTTTGGCGCTCGTGGTGGGCAAGGATCGTGGCTTTGGCGGTTGCGTCCTTGCCCCAATTTTGTTCTCTGGCGATGTCTACGGGGTCGCGTGGGTGTTGTGTGTGGGTGTAGAGCCACCAGTCGCAGGCGATGCGTTGATGTTCATCTCTGAGGCCTCTGTGGGCGTGCAGGAGGCTTTTTATCGGGGAGTTGATGCCACCTTCTAGGCTGTTGGTGGTGCTTTTATAGGCGATGGTGCCCTGCTTTTCGGTCAGGTAGGTAAACAAGTGACCGGCCTTGGAAAGTCGCACCAGCTGCATGTAGGCGGCTCGGTGGGTGTAGTGGGTGTACCACCATCTTTTGTTGTGTCGCTTCGATTTCGGGATCTGCTCAAGCGGGGTGTCTTTGACGTAGCTTTTCTCATTGAGCTGCGTGTTGAAGGTTTGGCCGAACTTCTGCAGCTTTATCGTCCAGTCGGCGGCCTGGTCGAGATCGTCTATGTGCAGTAGCTCTAGGGATAGTCGGCGTAGTGCCTTGCCCATTGCTGATGTGGGATGAAGACCTGTAGCGGTTTGGATATTTCGTTTGACGTGGACGAGGCAGCGTTGGATTTTGGTCTCAGGCCAGGTGTTTCGGATGGCTTTTGCTGAGCCTTTATGGCCATCTGTCGTTGCAATCAGTGGCGGGGCAATAGTGTCGAGTAATCGGCCGTAGGCCCAGGAATCTTCGGTGTATCCCCAGAACCATGAGATGACATGGTCGCAGTCGGCTAGGACAAGCAGGCATTTTGTGTTGAAGTATGTCCCATCGATAAAGACCTGGTCATAGACCCGGTGGGGGTCTGCTGGCATTGGTGGTTGCACGTACCAGAAGGTGGCGAAGCGGCGTTGGAGTGTCGATACGCTCACGTTGTGTATCTTGGCCAGCGTGTTTAGTGAAATTCCGCTGGTGAGCCAGTCAACGAAGACTCTAAACCACATCGCTTGGCCGGCGTCGTCGTGGCAACGGGTAAAGGTGTGCCCGCACTCCTTGCAGCGCCAACGCTGGCGGCTACTCGTAGTCGTTCCATGCTTGATACTTCGCCCGGCGCACACCGGGCATGGGGGATGTTTAGTACTCATCCCCTCATCGTCTACGCCCCCATATCACACTTGGTCGGTGGCCTGTGGGATTTCAGTGCATTGACCGCTCATTTACCCCAGAACAGTAAATCATTCCTAATACCACCAGCACGGAGCACAGAAACAGACAAATTCACCAACACATTTTGACCATTAGCCCTACCTGTCGGATTCCACTCTGAACCACTCCGGTACCGGTACCCCGGAGTTCGACAAGAAGATCCGTGAGATGCAGAAGTTGCCCACCGCTGCAGAGCAGACTAAGCGCGCCAACGAGCTGGAGAAGGAAGCTTTCGCACTATACGGCCTGCTGCCTTACGCCAACGGTCCGGCTATGACCGGTGTGAAGAAGGGCCTGGCTAACTTCGGTCCCGCAGCCTTCGGTTCCATCCGCAAGGAAGACATCGGCTGGGAGAAGTAACCCTTCCCTCCCCTTCCGATGCCCTGTAGCGGCCACCGGCACGCTCTCCGACGCTATTGCCGCCGCTGCCGCTACCAACCGCAGTCCCGCTGCCCGTCATCCGCTCCAGGATGGCGGGCAGCGCCCGTTTTGGCCTCCACCGCCTCCACCCGTGCCCCGCCCGGACACGCCGTACAGCCAAACGCCCCGCACAAGCAAAACCAACCAAGGTAGGACCCCACCTGAGCGCTGTCCTGCCACCTGCTAGCAAAACTACCGACCGAGTTCGACATGTACAGCTTGACATGGAAAGCGACCAGGCATTTTGTGTGGCGTTTGCGCTTACCTGCGAGCAAGACAATCCCCCGAATTCTACAAGTTGTGCCCACCCTGCGCCTTGTCCACCGCGAGGAACCGGCTTCACAGTGGCGGTGGTTGCCGTAGGAGGCCTGCGGGCCGACCCCCGCCCGCGGCCTGAGCACTGGCCACCCCCAGCCAACAAATCTAGGCCCGCCGGGAGACCAGAAGGGCGCGATGCCGGCGGGCCCAGGCTTAACCACTCGCGGCCCAGGGCTTAACCCCGCGCGGGCCAGGGCAGATGTGCAACCCACCGAGATAACGGTGGCGGGATAAAACGGCGAAAGCCGCCCTCCCCAAAGGGAGAGCGGCAAGCGCTTAAGCGTTGAACGCTGAATTACTCAACGATCTTGGTAACGCGGCCAGCGCCAACGGTGCGGGAGCCCTCGCGGATAGCGAAGCGCAGACCCTCATCCATAGCGACCGGCTGGATCAGCTCTACGGACATCTCAACGTTGTCGCCCGGCATAACCATCTCGGTGCCCTCAGGCAGCTTGATGACGCCGGTAACGTCGGTGGTGCGGAAGTAGAACTGCGGACGGTAGTTGTCCATGAACGGGGTGTGGCGGCCGCCCTCTTCCTTCTTCAGGACGTAGACGGAACCCTCGAACTTGGTGTGCGGGGTGTAAGCGCCCGGCTTGATGCAGACCTGGCCGCGCTCAACCTCTTCACGCTTGGTACCACGCAGCAGCAGACCACAGTTGTCGCCAGCCTCGGTGTAGTCCATCATCTTGCGGAACATCTCGATACCGGTGACGGTGGTGGACATGGACTTTTCCTTGATACCGATGATCTCGATGTCCTCGTTCACGTTCAAGGAGCCACGCTCAACACGGCCGGTAACAACGGTACCGCGGCCGGTGATGGTGAAGATGTCCTCGATCGGCATCAGGAACGGCTTGTCCAGCTCGCGCTCCGGATCCGGGATGGAGTCATCGCAAGCCTGCATCAGCTCAACGATGGCGTCAACCCACTTCTGGTCGCCCTCGAGAGCCTTCAGAGCGGAGATGTGAACGATGGGGGCGTCCTCATCGTAATCCTGCTCAGCCAGCAGCTCGCGGATCTCCATCTCAACCAGCTCGACGATTTCCTCATCATCAACCATGTCGCACTTGTTCAGTGCAACCAGGATGTAAGGAACGCCCACCTGGCGGGCCAGCAGCACGTGCTCGCGGGTCTGCGGCATGGGGCCATCGGTTGCAGCAACAACCAGGATAGCGCCGTCCATCTGAGCAGCGCCGGTAATCATGTTCTTGATGTAGTCGGCGTGGCCCGGGGCGTCCACGTGTGCGTAGTGGCGCTTCGGGGTGGAGTACTCAACGTGGGAGATGTTAATGGTGATACCGCGCTCCTTCTCCTCAGGAGCCTTGTCGATCTGGTCGAATGCGAAAGCGGTGTTCTCATCCGGGTACTGATCAGCCAGAACCTTGGTGATGGCTGCGGTGGTGGTGGTCTTGCCGTGGTCGACGTGTCCGATGGTGCCGATGTTCACATGCGGCTTCGTACGCTCGAACTTCTCCTTTGCCACTGTTTGTCCTCCTGGACTCTATAACGGCTACGTATTTCGCAGCCTCGTGGTTTGTATTGCCATTGGCACCTCGGTGTCCGGTTGCCCGAACCCCCAAAGCGCTAATGACGCTTTCTTTACGTGCCAGTTACACGATCCTAGATTTCTGCCGCGGTTTTTTCAAACCGTCGCTGTAGGTGGTAACCCCGCGCAGGAAAGGCGGACGTTGACCCTCGACAAGGACTCGACAAGGAATTTCGGATCCTAGGAGGGTAACGGCCGGCTCAGGTCAGACCGTTTTGGTCTAGCCTCAGCGCGACCCCTACCCTCCGGTGCCCGGCGGCACAGTTCAAGCCACTGGCAGGGCTTGGCTGTTCTTGCCGATGCCGCCGAACACTCCGGGTGCGTTGTGCGCCAGGGTGCACCCCGGCGCTGCCACCCTTTTGGTGCTAGGTGCTGGGGAACTACTAGCTCTTGGCGCCGGTGCGCTCTTCGATGATCTGCTGCGACACGGAGGAAGGAACCTCTGCGTAGGAGTCGAAGATCATGGTGAAGTTTGCGCGGCCAGCGGTGGAGGAACGCAGGTCGCCGATGTAGCCGAACATCTCAGACAGCGGCACCTTGGCGCGAACAACCTTCGCACCGGAGCGGTCCTCCATGGCGTAGACCTGGCCACGGCGGGAGCTGATGTCACCGTTGACGGCACCCATGTACTCTTCCGGCGTCACAACCTCGACGGCCATGACCGGCTCGAGAAGAACCGGCTTTGCCTTGGCCACGGCCTCCTTGAGAACCTGGGAACCGGCAAGCTTGAAGGCCATTTCGGAGGAGTCGACGTCGTGGTAGGCGCCGTCTTCCAGCGTGGCCTTGATGTTGACCAGCGGGTAGCCGGCCAGGTAGCCGTACTGCATGGCGTCCTGGATACCAGCGTCCACGGACGGGATGTACTCCTTGGGCACGCGGCCGCCGGTGACAGCGTTGACGAACTTGTAGGTTGCGGACTCGCCCTCTTCCAGCTCTTCCGCGACCGGCTCGTAAGGTTCGATGGAGACGATGACCTTTGCGAACTGGCCAGAACCACCGGTCTGCTTCTTGTGGGTGTACTCGAGGGAGGACACGGCCTTGCGGATGGTCTCGCGGTAAGCAACCTGCGGGTTACCGATGTTGGCCTCCACCTTGAACTCGCGCTTCATGCGGTCCACCAGCACGTCGAGGTGCAGCTCGCCCATGCCACCGATAACGGTCTGGCCGGTTTCCTCATCCAGCTCGACGGTGAAGGTCGGGTCCTCGGCAGCCAGCTTCTGGATGGCGGTGCCCAGCTTCTCCTGGTCAGCCTTGGTCTTCGGCTCGATGGAGACCTTGATCACGGGCTCCGGGAAGTCCATGGACTCCAGGATGATCGGGTTGTCCTTGTCGCACAGGGTGTCACCGGTGGTGGTTTCCTTCAGGCCAATCACGGCGTAGATGTTGCCGGCATCTGCCTGCTCCACCGGGTTTTCCTTGTTGGCGTGCATCTGGAACAGCTTGCCGATGCGCTCCTTCTTACCCTTGGTGGAGTTGAGCACCTCGGTGCCCGGAACAACCTGGCCGGAGTACACGCGCACGAAGTTGAGTTGGCCGAAGAACGGGTGGGCAGCAATCTTGAAGGACAGTGCTGCGAACGGGGACTCCACGGAAGGCTTGCGGGTCAGCTGCTCTTCCTCGTTGCCCACAGCGTGGCCAACAACCTCGCCGATGTCCAGCGGGGTGGGCAGGTAGTCCACCACGGCGTCCAGCAGCGGCTGGACACCCTTGTTGCGATAGGCGGTACCACACAGCACCGGGTAGACCTCGGAGTTCACGGTCAGCTTGCGGATAGCTGCCTTGATCTCCTCGATGGTCAGCTCCTCGCCGCCGAAGTACTTCTCCATCAGCTCCTCGGAGGACTCAGCAACGGTCTCCAGCAGCTTCTCGCGGTACTCCTCGGCCTTCTCCTGCAGATCAGCCGGGATTTCCTCGATGGTGGGCTCAGCGCCGGTCTCGACCTTGCCGCGC
Source organism: Corynebacterium lizhenjunii (assembly GCF_011038655.2). NCBI lineage: Bacteria > Bacillati > Actinomycetota > Actinomycetes > Mycobacteriales > Corynebacteriaceae > Corynebacterium > Corynebacterium lizhenjunii. Next base: position 461,790 of record NZ_CP064954.1, on the reverse strand, counting down.
CAGGTGATGGCTTTCATTTCCAGCAGGTCAACCACGCCGTCGAAGTCGTCCTCAGCGCCGATCGGCAGCTGCATAACCAGCGGCTTAGCATCCAGGCGGTCGATGATGGTCTGGACGGTGTAGTAGAAGTCGGCGCCCAGCTTGTCCATCTTGTTCACAAAGCAGATACGCGGGACGTCGTACTTGGCAGCCTGACGCCACACCTGCTCGGACTGCGGCTCCACGCCCTCCTTGCCGTCGAAGACGGCCACGGCGCCATCAAGAACACGCAGGGAGCGCTCCACCTCAACGGTGAAGTCCACGTGGCCCGGGGTGTCGATGATGTTGATCTGGTGGTTGTTCCAGAAACAGGTCACGGCAGCGGAGGTAATGGTGATGCCGCGTTCCTTCTCCTGCTCCATCCAGTCGGTGGTGGATGCGCCGTCGTGGGTCTCGCCCACCTTACGGTTGATGCCGGTGTAGAAGAGAATACGCTCGGTGGTGGTGGTCTTACCAGCATCGATGTGAGCCATGATGCCGATGTTGCGGACCTTGTTGAGGTCCTTAAGCACTTGTTGTGCCACGGTTTTATCCCATCTTCGTTTGGTTGCGGGCCAGCCCACGCCCACCCGGAGTTAAATCCCAGGAAGCCTGAAAGGCAGACCCTTCTGTAAATCTATGTGGCTACTAGCCAGTAGCACAATGGTCCGGTACGTCGATGGTGCGGCTATGCAGCCTGTAAGTTATCGAAGTCCGGACCACTGGGCATACACGCGGGGTATTACCAGCGGTAGTGGGCGAAGGCGCGGTTGGCCTCAGCCATCTTGTGGGTGTCCTCGCGACGCTTAACGGAAGCGCCCAAACCATTGGAAGCATCCAGGATCTCGTTGGCCAGACGCTCGATCATGGTGTTCTCGCGACGCTGGCGGGTGAAGGTAACCAACCAACGCAGGGCCAGGGTGTTGGCGCGAGCCGGACGCACCTCAACCGGCACCTGGTAGGTGGCGCCACCCACGCGGCGGGAGCGAACCTCCAGGTCCGGACGGATGTTGCCCAGGGCCTTTTCCAGGGTACCCACCGGGTCGGTGCCGGTCTTCTCGCGGCAAGCCTCCAGAGCGCCGTAGACAATACGCTCAGCGGTGGACTTCTTACCGTCCAGGAGGACCTTGTTAACGAGCATGGTGACCTGCTCGGAGTTGTAAACCGGGTCCTTGACTACTGGACGCTTCGGAGCAGCATTCTTACGCATTGTTTCTTACTGTCCCTTCTTCGCACCGTAACGGGAGCGAGCCTGCTTGCGGTCCTTAACACCCTGGGTGTCCAGAGCGCCACGGATGATCTTGTAGCGCACACCCGGAAGGTCCTTCACACGGCCGCCGCGCACCAGCACCATGGAGTGCTCCTGCAGGTTGTGGCCCTCACCCGGGATGTAGGCAGAAACCTCAATACCGGAGGTCAGGCGCACACGGGCTACCTTACGCAGTGCGGAGTTCGGCTTCTTCGGGGTGGTGGTGTACACGCGGGTGCACACGCCGCGGCGCTGCGGAGAACCCTTCAGCGCAGCGGTGGCTACCTTGCTGCGCTTATCATGACGGCCCTTACGGACCAGCTGCTGAATAGTTGGCATTAATCGGTCTTTCTAGACTTTCGGCACCCAGCCAAAACGCTCCCTTACATGCAAAAATAGACGCTCTTTTCCGGGGCGCTACCGCACGTCCAGGTCACTTATTAGCTGCTGCCAGTGAATAAGGATCAGACTCATCATCGTGCCCAAAGCACGACGAACCTGCTTAAGCTTAGCACCCTGGGCCCGCGCCAGCAAGTTGCACTGTAGCTTGCCGATGCCCCTTCCAGCGCCGCCTGTCACGCCAGGCTAGCGCCGCCGGTCACGCCAGGCTAGCGCTGCCAGTCGGGATAGCACTGCCAGTCACGCCGGGCTAGCGCTGCCAGTCGGGCTTGTTGTCATAGGCGAAGCGATAGTATTCGGTGTGTTCCAGTAGCCCGGCGGCTGCCTCATCGACAATCACCGTCGCCTGGGGGTGCAGTTGTAGCGCCGAGGCTGGACACACCGCGGCCACCGGGCCTTCCACTAGCGCGCGCACGGCGGACGCCTTGGATTCTCCGAAGGCTAGCAGCACCAGGTGGCGGGCTTCGCGGATGGTACCAATGCCCTGGGTCAGCACGTGGCGCGGCACCGCCGCGCTATCACCACCAAAAAAGCGCGAATTATCCCGCACCGTATCCGGGTGGAGGGTCTTCATGCGCGTGCGGCTAGCCAGGGAGGATCCGGGCTCGTTGAAGGCAATATGCCCGTCGGTCCCCACGCCCAGGATTTGGATGTCTACGCCCCCGGCGGCGGCGATGGCGGCATCGTAGGCTGCAGCGGCCTCACCGGGGTGGGGGGCGGTGCCATCGGGGGAGGCCACGGCGGCATCGTCAAGATCGACATGGGCGGTAAACTCGCGGCGGATGGTGCGGTAGTAGGACTGCTCGTGCTCACGCGGCAGGCCGACGTACTCATCCAGCAGGAACGCCCGGCACTGGGCAAAGCTCAAGCCCTGGTCACGGTGGCGTGCAATCAATTCGGCGTAGGTGCCCACCGGCGTAGACCCGGTGGCCAGGCCCAAGGTGGCGCCGCAGCGGACATAGCGCTCTACAATATCTGCGGCCACGACCGCGCAGTCGCGTTCGGTGGGACGAATAATGACTTCCATGTTTACTCCTTAACTTCCTATGAGCCCCGACGTTCCGGATCCCCAGCCTGCAGGTCAGACGGGGTACAATCCACGCCGCCCACCCAGGTGCGCAGCGGGTATAGATTGCTGTCGGTAGCCACGACGTCGGCACGCGCGCCCACGCGTAGTTCGCCGCGGTCGCGCAAACCCAGCAAACGGTGGCCACTGGTGGCGGCGCGGACGGCAGCGCCCAAGTCCCAGCCGGCGCGCACCTGGCGGCGTACCTGGTCGATGACCCGGGAGGTGCCTCCGGCAATGGCCCCAGGGCTGCCATCGGCGGTGCGCAGGCGGGCCACACCCTGGGCCACCACCACCTCTAAGGCGCCGAGCATATAGGCGCCGTCGGCCTGCCCGGCGGCCCCCATCGCATCGGAGACGAAGCTAACGGCATCTGGCCCGGCGGCATCGGCAACGAAGGCCACCAGCTCATCATCAAGGTGAACGCCGTCAGCTACCAGCTCCACGGTGGCACGCCCCGCCATGGCCGCGCGCAGCAACGCCGCCACCGGGCCTGGCGCGCGGTGATGCAACGGGGGCATCGCGTTGCACAGGTGCGTCGCGCTCACGCGCGCCCCGGCAGCCACTGCGTAATCAATAATCGCGGTGGTGGCCTGGGCGTCGGCATCCGTATGCCCCAGCGAAACCACCACGTCATTGGCCGCGCACAGGTCCACGAGCTCGCGGGCGTGCGCAGTCTCCGGGGCAAAAGTCACCGCGCGCAAGTGGCCGCCCGCGGCGGCAATCATCTCCCTAAACAGCCCCGGGTCCCCGTCCACGATGGCACTGGGGTCTTGCGCCCCGCAGCGCACCGCGGCAATGAAGGGCCCTTCCGCGTGAATGCCGGCACTCAAGCCCTCCTGGGCCAGCTGCGCCAGCAGCTCCAGGCGGGGCAAGAGCACCTCTGCGGGGGCGGAGACCGTCGATGTCAGCAACGTGGTGGTACCGTACGCGCGGTGGTGCAGCGCAGCCGCGCGGCAGCCCTCCAAGTCCGAGGTGGGAAAGGAATGCCCAGCACCGCCGTGGTTGTGCACGTCCGCCAGTCCCGGCAGCAGCAGCGGGCGCGGGCTTGCGGTGGCCTCCGGCTCAATGGAGACAATCCGGCCGGTGCCATCCCAGCTCAGGCGCTGGCTTTCTAGCACTCCGGCCGGGGTGAGTACGTCACCTATTACAGAGCCTGCGACGTTGCCTGTTACATTGCCTGTCGCATTACCTGCCTGCAAGTTTCCCACTGCCTATGCCTCCGGCTGCTTGTGGGCTGCAACTGGGGCAGCGACGGGAGCTAGGGCGGCGAACTGGCGGGTCACCCAGGCAACGTCGGTGATAGCGGTGCCGATAATGATGGCGTCTGCCCCCAGCTCAAAGCCCCGCTCCAGGTGCTGCGGGGTGTGGAAGCGGCCCTCGCCAATAAGGAAGGCCTCCGGCACCAGCGCACGCACCTGCTCCAGCAGCTCCAGGTCGGGGCCTTGAGTGGCGGCCCGGTCCGGGGTGTAGCCCGCCAGCGTGGTGGAGATAATGTCTACCCCGGCCGCATGGGCCTCAACGGCCTCTTGAGCGGTGGCGATGTCCGCCATGGCCAACGCGCCCGCGGCGTGAATGGCGTGCACCATATCGGCGGTGGACGCGCCGTCCGGGCGGGGACGGGCCGTTGCATCAAAGGCCACTACCTGCGCCCCGGCAGCCACAACTGCCTGCGCCGATGCCACCGTAGGCGTGATGTAGACGCCCGTGTCCCCCTCCTTAGTCAGGCCGATCACGGGCACCTGCACCGCCGCGGCCACCGCAGCAATATCTTCCACCCCACCGTAGCCGCCGCAGCGGATGGCAGCTGCGCCTCCCGATGCCGCCGCCTGCGCCAGGTGGGCAATGGTATGGGTGTCGCGCAGCGGGTGGCCCGCCGGGGCCTGCGCGGAGACAATCAGCCGGCCCCGGGTAGCGGCGGCAAATTCTGGGAGGGAGTACATGGGACAGCCTTTCAACAATCAGAGGTAAGCAGTGTTTTCAAGAGAGGGTTAACGCGCGGGTTGGCCGGAAGCGTGGTGCAGTTGGGAACGGAGCGCGGTTGGGAGCGGAGCGCAGCTGGGAGCGCGGTTGGGAGCGCGGCGCGTTCTACAGAACGGTGGCGGCGTAGTGCGCGGCGCCCACGATGGGGGCATCGGAACCAAGCCGGGCGGGCAGGACGGGGATGTTGCGCAGCGTATCCATCAAATCCGTACGCAGGCCGCGCTCTAAAGGATCGAGCACGGGGGTGCCCAGCGCGCCCACGCCACCGCCCACAATCACGGCGTCAACGTCGATGGCATTGATGAATCCGGCCAGGGTGCGCCCGGCGCAATACATGTTGTCATCAATCGCACGAAACGCCCACACATCGCCTTCGTGGTAGCGCTCCATGACCTCGCGCAAGTCCTCTACCGACGGGGCCTTTGCGCGGATTTTGTAATGCCACATCATCGAAGAGCCAGACGCCATGTTCTCTAGTTGCGCGGCCTTGCCGTCCGGGTTCGGGCCCCACAGTGTGCGCAGCTCACCGGCAGTGTGGTGCGGGGAGTCCACCAGCTGGCCGTCACGCACAATGGCCCCGCCCACGCCGGTGCCAAAGCTAACAAAGAGCACGTTGTTAAAGTCCTGGCCTGCACCGAAGACGGTCTCCCCCAAGGCCATCACGCGCACATCGTTGTGCACGGCCACCGGCAGCTGGAAGGCGGCTTTGACCTCAGCGGCCAGCTCGGTGCCCGCCCAGCCCCACATGGTCCTCCCGGCGCTGAGCACGGTTCCGGTGGCCGGGTCAATGACCCCCGGCGCGCCGATGCCGATAGCGGCAATCTCCCCACCGCGTTCGCCCTCAAGGTACTGCCCCACGAGCTCGACGATGACACTGGACACATTCTCCTCCGGCGTCGCCACCCGACGGTGGGTGAAAACCTCCGTGGGAGCACTGGAGTCAACTAAGCCGGCGGCAATCTTGGTACCGCCTACATCTATGCCTAAACGCAAGGTCATGGGCGTTATCCTTCTGTGGAATCGGTGGGCTGGACAGACGTGGTGTGAGGGTTGTGATGGGGGCTGTGATTAGGGTTGGGATTAGGGTTGGCATGCAGCGGGCTACCGGGGTCTTCCGGGACCGTACTCGCCCCAGCGGCAGCAGAGCCAACGCTGGCAGGGGCGGCGCCGGTGGCGGTTGGGGCGGTACCGGCAGTGGGGGCATCGGCAGAGGGGGCATCGGCAGACTCAGCTAGCGCAGCACGCTGGCGGGCAATTGCCGCGCGCATGGGAGCAAAGTGGGCATCAATGCTGGTCAGGTAGGCCTCCAGGTCCCCGGCGTCAAGGGCATCAACCATCTCGCGGTGGGCGGTGACGGTATTGACAATGTCATCCGGGGTGGCCATGCCCAGCATCTCCACGCCATGGACATGGATCTCCCACAGCGCCAGAATGAGGTCGCGGATGAAGTGATTGCGCAGGCCCGCACTCAACTCCTGATGAAAGCGGAGATCCTCCGGACCAAAGGACTGGCCTTGGGCAAAGCGCCGGGCCATATCGGTGACAATCTGGCGCAGGGCCGCGGTGGAGTGGGTAGAAAAGTGCTCCACCAGCTCCGGCGCGCATAGTTTATCCAGCGCAATGCGGGTTTGAACAATATCTTCGAGCCCCGCTATGCCGTCGGCGCGATTGAGCGTAAGCCGCAGCAGCATGCCGTCGACCAATGGCGCGAGCGACATGTTACCCACCACCGTGCCATAGCCATGGCGAATATCCACGATGTCCAGGGTGGCCAGCACGCGCATGGCCTCGCGCACCGAGGAACGCGAGACCCCCAGCAGCTCCGCAAAAGCCGGCTCCGTGGGCAGCGGCTGGCCCGGCCCCAGGCCGTTATCGCGGATATAGCCCTTGATGCCCTCCAAGACCGAAGGATTGGCCGAAGATTTGCGCTTCATGTTCGCGGGTTCAACCTCTTTTCGTAGCTCGTTGGCGTGCGTGCAGGTGTGTGCCTGCTGTCCTGTGCTCCTGCTGTCCCATGCGCTCCTGCGGCAGACGCCACGGGGACGCTCTTGCGGCAGGCGCCACGGGGACGACCCTGCCGCAGGGGGGGCGCGGGTGCACCGACGGGGGGAATTTTTACCCCTCTTGGTGTGAGTTTTCGGACTTTCTCTAGCCAAACCCTAGCATATGTCTGACGTCTGATGTATCTTTCTCTGTGAGATAACAAACTGCATAATGCGCGTGTGAGTTGCTCCACCGGGCTCTGGGGCCTAAGCCCCGGGCAGGAGGCCGCAACACAGCGCGCACACGCAGGCTCCCCTGTCATCGAAAGGACCCACCCATGGCCTCTACTGTCTCCCGCCGTTCCTTCCTGCGCATTGCCGGTGCCCTCGGCGCCGCCGCCGGACTCTCCGCCACCTTGGGCGCCTGCGCCCCACGCAATGAGTCCAGCAGCTCTGCTGACTCCAGCTCTGGCGGTTCCGCACAGGGCGCAGGTTCCGCCAAGGAAGACGGCACCATCGAAGCCGCCATCTCCTACGAGCTGGGCACCAACGGCTACGACCCAATGACCACCACCGCCGCCCTCACCCTGGCCGCCAACTGGCACACCATGGAGGGCCTGACCGAAATGGACCCCGCTACCGGCAAGTCCTACGCCGCACTGGCCACGGAGCTCCCCTCTGCGAACGGCACCACCGTGGACGTCAAGCTGCGCGACGGCGCCGTCTTCCACAACGGCGAGCCCGTCACCGCTGAAGACGTGGTCTTCTCCTTCGAGCGCGTGCTGGATGAGGCAAACAAGTCCCTCTACGCCGCCTTCATCCCGTTTATCAAGTCCGTCAAGGCCAAGGATGACACCACCGTCACCTTCGAGCTGGAGTACCCCACCGGCCTGTTCGCAGACCGCCTGTCCACCGTCAAGATTGTGCCCAAGGCCGCCGTTGAGGCAGACCCGAAGGCCTTCGACGCCCTGCCCGTGGGCACCGGCCCGTACAAGATGACCGACTCCGGCGCCGCCTCCAAGACCGTGAAGTTCGAGCGTTTCGAGGACTACACCGGCCCCAAGCCGGCCCGCGCCGCCGCCATGAACTGGCAGATCATCCCGGACCCGTCCACGCGTACCAACGCCTTCCAGTCCAAGACGGCGCAGGCCATCGACTCGGTGCCCTACCTGTCCATCGACCAACTCAAGGCCTCCGGCACCGTGGAATCCATCCAGGGCTTTGGCTTGCTGTTCGCCATGTTTAACAACGCCGACTCCAGCCCGTTTAGCAAGCTGGAAGCCCGCCAGGCATTCCTCTACGGCATTGACATGAACAAGGTCATCGAGACCGGCCTGCTGGGCCAGGCCGCCCCGGCCACCTCCTTCCTGCAGAAGGACCACCCGCAGTACCAGGAGGCCTCCACCGTCTACGCCTACGACCCGGAGAAGGCCCGCGAGCTGTTCAAGAAGGCCGGCGTGACCTCCTTCCGCCTGCTGTGCACGGACCACGACTGGGTAAAGAAGTGCACCCCGCTGATCCAGGAGTCCCTGTCCGCGCTGGGCGTCAAGGTCACCATGGAAGAAAAGAAGTCCGCGGAGGCCTACCAGACCATCGACCGCGCCGACGACTCCTATGACGTACTGGTGGCCCCGGGTGATCCGTCGGTATTCGGCAACGACCCGGACCTGCTGCTGCGCTGGTGGTACGGCAACGACACCTGGGTCGACTCCCGCATGCACTGGAAGGGCGCCGACGCCCAGAAGGAAATCTCTACCCTGCTCGACGAGGCCATCCGCGCTCAAAGCGACGCGGACCGCAAGAAGGCATGGGGCAAGACGTTTGACGTCATCTCTGAAAACGTCCCGCTCTACCCGCTCCTGCACCGCAAGTCCCCGTCCGCGTGGGATGAGTCCACCCTGGTTGACTTCAAGCCCATCGCCCTGACCGGCCTGAGCTTTATTGGCGTCGCCTCCACCAAGTAAGTAACCCCCGGGGCTCCTCCCCGGGGAACACCACCCCTTCACGCGCCCCGCACCCGTGCCGGGCGCGTGTACCTTTTTGCGACAGGACAGCTCACTTATGTCTAATCTCCTCCGCCTCATCGGCCGCCGCCTAGTGGCGCTGCCGCTGATGATTCTGGGCGTGACGTTCCTCGTGTTCTTCGTCATGTCTTTCTCCCCCGCAGACCCGGCGCGCCTAGCCCTGGGTGAGTCCGCCTCCCAGGAAGCCTTGGAGGCTTACCGGGAAGCTAACGGGCTCAATGATCCCCTCCTGGTGCGCTACTTCAACTTCCTGGTGGGCATGTTCCAGGGCGATTTGGGCACCACCACCGGTAATACGCCGGTCACTGACGTGGTCCGTCACGCCTTCCCCATCACCTTGCAGCTGACCTTCCTGGGGTTGGCCATCGCGGTGGTCATTTCCTTCGTGTTGGGCGTGCTGGCCGCGCTCTTCCGTGACCGCTGGTTGGACCAGGTTATTCGCGTGGTCTCCATCGCCGCCCTGGCAACTCCGTCTTTCTGGTTGGCTATTTTGCTTATCCAGTGGCTAGGCACCATCCCCGGTGGTTGGGGCGTGTTCCCCGCGTTGGTTACCCGCTGGGTGCCCTTTGCGGAAGACCCCGGCGTGTGGGCCAATAACATTGTGCTCCCGGCAGTAGCCCTGGCCGTGCCGGTGTCGGGCTCGCTCATCCGTGTGGTGCGCACCGCCATGGTGGAGGAGCTGGATAAGGACTACGTGCGCACCGCCATTGGCGCGGGCATCCCCAAGGCGGAGGTTATCTCCCGCAACGTGCTGCGCAACGCGCTGATCACGCCGATTACGGTGCTGGGCCTGCGCGTGGGCTACCTAATGGGCGGCGCGGTGGTCATCGAGATCATCTTCAACATCCAGGCTATGGGCCAGCTCATCCTGGACGGCGTGACCCGCAATGACGTCTTCTTGGTCCAAGGCGTGACCCTGACGGTGGCCATTGCGTTCATCTTCGTCAACATCATCGTGGACATGCTCTACATCCTCGTCAACCCGCGAATTAGGAGTATCTAATGCGCCGCAAACTCACCGAAAAACTTGAGGCCTCTGCGGGTGCCCGCTTCACCGGCTTGCGCAACCTGCCTGTGCTGTCCAAGATTGCCTTGGGCTTCCTGCTGTTGGTTACCCTAGCGGCCATCTTCGCCCCGCTGCTTACGGCTTATGATCCGCTGCAGACGGGCACCCCCGTGCAGCCGCCCAGTGGGGAGCACTTCTTTGGCACCGACGCCATTGGCCGCGACATCTTCTCCCGCGTGCTCTTCGGTGCGCGTTCTTCCCTGATTATCGGCATCTTCGCCACGGCGGGCGCGCTGTCGGTGGCTGTCATTTTGGGCTCCATCGCGGCGACGGCCAACAAGGTCGTCTCTGAGATCCTCATGCGCATCCTAGACATTGTGATGTCCTTTCCGGGCATCGCGCTGGCGGCCGTGTTCGTGGCCGTGTTTGGCACCAGCCTGCCGGTGTTGGTCTTTGCCATCGGCTTCCTCTACATCCCGCAGCTCTCCCGCATTGTGCGGGCGAATGTGCTGGCCCAGTTCGGCGAAGATTACGTGGCTGCCACTAAGGTCATGGGTGCGTCCGTGCCCCACATCCTGGCCAAGCACGTCGCGCGCAACTGCATTGCCCCCATCATGGTCTTTGCCACGGTGCTGGTTGCCGATGCCATCGTGCTGGAGGCTTCCCTATCCTTCATCAATGCAGGTGTCAAGGCCCCGGATCCGTCTTGGGGCAACATTCTTGCCGATGGCAAGCAACTGCTGCTGGGTGGCGCCTGGTGGCCCACCTTCTTCCCCGGCCTGATGATCCTGCTTACGGTGCTGGCCCTCAACATCTTGTCCGAGGGGCTTACCGATGCCCTCGCGTCCCCCACCATCAAAGCCAACCCCAACGTCGCAGAGGACGAGGCTGCGGTGGATTCACGCAACACCCTGGGCCAAACCAGCCGCGAGGAGGCGCTGGCTGCCCTGGAGGTCTCTTTGCGTGAGCTGCATGATGCCGAGGCCGCCGAGGACCGCCGCCTGACCTACACCCGCGACGAAGCCCCACTGATCGAAGTCAAAAACCTTTCCATCGCCTTCCCCGCCGCCCACGGTGATGTCAACATCGTGGACAACGTCAGCTTCACCGTGGCCCCGGGTGAAACCATGGGTCTGGTGGGCGAGTCCGGCTGCGGCAAGTCGCTCATTGCCATGGCAATCATGGGCCTGTTGCCGCCAACTGCCCGCATTACCGGAGAGATCCTCTTCGATGGTGCCAACGTTTTGGAGATGAAGCCAGAGCAGCACAACGCCCTGCGCGGCCACCAGATGGCCATGATCTACCAGGACGCCCTGAGTTCGCTTAACCCGTCCATGCTGATTCGCACCCAGCTCAACCAGCTCATCCGCCGCAACGGGCAGCGCAGCGCTGAGGAACTGATGGAACTCGTCGGCCTGGACCCTGTGCGCACCCTGAAGTCCTACCCGCATGAGCTCTCCGGCGGCCAGCGCCAGCGCGTGCTCATTGCCATGGCGCTGACCCGCAACCCGCGGCTGCTCATTGCCGATGAGCCCACCACCGCACTAGATGTGACCGTGCAGCACCAGATTGTGGCACTGCTCAATGAACTGCGCGAGAAGCTGGGCTTTTCCATGGTCTTCGTCTCCCATGACTTGGCCCTGGTGGCCAAGCTGGCCCACAAGATCACCGTCATGTACGCCGGCCAGGTAGTGGAACAAGGCCGCACTCGTGAGCTGCTGATGGACCCGCGCCACGAATACACCCGCGGCCTACTGGGTGCGGTGCTGTCCATCGAGTCGTCCGCCACCCGCCTCTACCAGGTGCCCGGCACGGTGCCCAGCCCGCGCGAGTTCCTGCCCGGGGACCGCTTTGCCCCGCGCTCCGACCACCCGGAACTGGGCCGGAATGAAAAGCCCACCCTGCGGCCAGCGGGTGATTCCACCACGCACTTCTTTGCCGCCACCGATGAGCTGCTCGCCGCCACGAGCCAAGCGCACACAAACCCGGCCACTGCCACCGCCCAGGCGCCAGCCAACCCGGCGACCAGCACCGAACCCCAGGAGGACTAGCCCATGCCCACCGCTAACCAGCAGCGCGCGCGGGACAACCGCCCCCAAACGGATACCCCACTGATTGAGCTGCGCAACATCAACGTCATCCACAAGACCCGCAGCGGCAAGCTGTTTCGCCCAGACACCGTCCACGCCAACAAAAACGTCAACTTCTCCCTCATGCGCGGGGAGGTCGTGGGCATTGTCGGCGAATCTGGCTGCGGCAAGTCCACCCTGGCCCGCGTGATGGTGGGCCTGCAAAAGCCCACCAGCGGCGAAGTTCTGTTCAAGGGCGTGCCGCTCAAACCCACCCGCCAGCGCAAGGAGCTCGGCCGCAGTGTCTCCGTGGTCTTCCAGGACCCGGCCACGGCACTGAACCCGCGCATGACGGTGCGCGAACAGCTCATGGACCCACTGCGTGTGCACCACATTGGGGACGAGGCCTCCCGCATTAAGCGCGTCAAGGTCCTGCTCTCCTTGGTGGGCTTGCCGCAGTCCGCCCTGGACGTGCTGCCTCGGCAGATCTCCGGCGGCCAACGCCAGCGCGTGGCCATCGCCCGCGCCCTGGCCTTGGAGCCAGATATGATTATCGCCGACGAGCCCACCTCCGCCCTCGACGTCTCCGTGCGCGCCCAGGTGCTCAACCTACTCACGGACTTACGCGAGGAACTCGGCCTGGGCTTGGTGTTTATCTCCCACGACATCAACACGGTGCGCTACGTCTCCGACCGGATGTGTGTGATGAACGCCGGAGAAATCCTCGAAGAGCAAGAAACCGAGTCGCTCTTTGCCAACCCCCAGCACGAATACACCCGCACGCTCCTGGCCGCCACTCCCTCCTTCCTGTAGAAAGAAAGACTCATGTCACCCATCGTTTCCGGCATTGTCCCTCCTATCGTTACCCCGCTGCACGCTGACGGCAGCGTGGACGTGGCCTCCCTGCACCGGCTCATTGACCACCTGCTGGCAGGTGGCGTCCATGGCCTGTTTGCCCTGGGTTCTTCCGGCGAGGTGGTCTTTCTTGACGATGCCGCCCGTGCCCAAGTCCTCCAGGAAATCGTCACCCACGTCGCCGGGCGCGTGCCCGTCTACGCCGGGGTGATTGACACCCAGGCCAACCGCGTGATCCAGCACGTGCGCGCCGCCGAGGCCGCCGGTGTGGATGCCATCGTGGTCACCGCTCCCTTCTACGCCATCTGTGGCCCGGAGGAGATCGAAAACAACTTCCGCGCCGTCGCTGCGGCCACGTCCCTGCCGATCATTGCCTACGACATCCCCGTGTGCGTGTTCAAGAAGCTTGATGCCGCCATGCTGGTGCGCCTGGGCAGCGAGGGTGTGCTCGCCGGGGTGAAGGACTCCTCCGGCGATGACGTCAATTTCCGCCGCCTTGCCGCCCTTAACGCCGCCGCCGGGCATCCACTGACGCTGCTCACCGGCCACGAAGTCGTGGTCGATGGCGCCTATCTCTCCGGCGCGGATGGCTGCGTGCCCGGCCTGGGCAATGTGGACCCCGCCGGCTATGTGCGCATGTGGGACGCCTACCAAGCTGGCGACTGGGCCGCCGTGCGCGCGGAGCAAGACCGCCTGGCGCAGCTTTTTGAGATCGTCTTTTCCGTCCAGGGCAAGGTCGGCGCCGCAGCCGGCATCGGCGCTTTCAAGACGGCCCTGGCCATGCTGGGCGTTATCGAGTCCAACACCGTCTCTACCCCCATGCGGCCCATCACCGACGAGCCCACCCTCGACTCCATCCGCTCCATCCTCACCACCGCGGGATTGTTGGCATGACGCACCTGGCTACCTACCGGGCAGGCGACCCATCCGCCCCGGCGGTAGTGCTCTCCCACGGGGTCTCCGACTCCGCCCTAACCTGGGTGGACCTGATCCCCGTGTTGGCCCAGGACTACTACGTCATCGCCGTCGATCACCTCGGCCACGGCCTATCCCCGCGCCTGGATGACACCTCCGCCCCCTTCGAGTCCGCACTCGCAGCCTTCCTGGAGGTTCTGGATAGCGTCCACGCGCAGCAGGGCCGGCCTGCCACGGTGCTGGGGCATTCCATGGGTGGGGCACTGGCGGCATCGGCAAGCATTGCTCGCCCGGAGCTGGTGCGCGCCTTGGTGCTAGAGGACCCAGCCTTCCTGGACGGTCCCGAAAAGCAGGGATTTATTGACCGCGCCCCGGCACAGCTCGACGCCATCCGCGACTGGGTAGCCGACCCTGCTGACGGCCTAGCGCGCAATGCCGCCGCCCGCCCCACCTGGACCGCCCAGGACCACACGGGGTGGATTACGGCAAAGGTCTGCCAGGATCCGGGCTTCATTGGCACCGGGATAGTCACCTTCGCGCAACCGTGGGAGGAACTCGTGGGCCAGCTGGACGTGCCCACTTTGCTACTCACGTCAGATACCCCCGACGTACTCATCACCCCCGCCAAGGTCGCGCAGATTGCTAACCCCCACGTGCATGTGGTCACCATCCCCGGCGCCACGCACGCCCTGCGCCGCGACCAGCCGGAGGCCTTCCAACGCACCGTCTTGCCCTTCCTGGAGACCCATGCTTGACCCCCAATTGCGCGCCGCCGTGGCCGCCACCCCGGAGCAAACCACCTGGGATCCGCCCCTGCTGCGCCGCCGGGGCGAGGAAGCCTTCTTCGCCCCCGATGCCCCCGGCACCCGCACCGTCAACGTCCCCGGCGCCTGCCCCGTGCTGGTGCAAGGGCCCGTGCTTGCCGATGCCCTCCTCCTCACCGTCCACGGCGGCGGCTTCGTCGCCGGCCGTGCCGCCTTTGACCAGGAGCGCAACCGCGAGTTGATTTCCGCCGCCCACGCACGCGGCTGGGAGCTCATCACCATCGGCGTGGACTATAGCCTAAGCCCCGAGGCCCCCTACCCCCGCGCCGCCGAAGAGCTCGCGGCATGCGTGGACTGGGCGCGCCGGACTTACCCGGGCCTGCCCCTGGTGCTCCTGGGGGATTCCGCCGGTGCCGGGCTCATCATCCACGCCCTCGACCGCAGCCCCCTCGCAGATGCCGCCGTGCTGCTAGAGCCAGTGGTCAGCCCCGCGTTGGACACCCCATCCTGGCGAACTTACGCGGACGGGCCGGTGTGGACCCGCCGCGCGGCGCAGGCCTCCTGGCAGGCCTACCTCACCGGCGTCGCCGCCTCCGATGCCAGCCCGACCGGGCCCGATGCCCCGGCTGCTGACCTGGCCCCAGCCAACGCGAGCGGCGCCAACCAAGCCCCGGGCGATGCAAACGGCGCCAACCAAGCCCCGGCCAACGCGAGCGGCGCCAACCAAGCCCCGGCCAACGCGAGCGGCGCCAGCCTTGCGCCGCGGGCCCCGCGGAATTTCCCGCCCACGCTCATCATCGCGGCCGCGCACGACCCTCTGCGCGACGAGGCATTCGCGCTGGCTGGCGAACTCACCGACACCGATGTTCCCACCGAACTGCTGTGCCTACCGGGCACCGCCCACGGCACGCTCAGTATCCCCGGCACCGACGTGTGGGCGCGCGTACGCGCGAGCATCCTCGACGCCATCGAGCGCGCCCAGGGCCCGACCCACCGGCCGCTGCCCGACTAGGCCGAGCGAGTCCCCGCCAAACCGCGCACCTGACGACGCAAACCGCCCTGGGAACATCGGGCCACTGTCTACTTGTATATATCGCGGGATAGTTTCATATACAGGTGGCCCCCAGGCGGTTGCGTTTTCCCAGGTCGCAGATCAGGGCCGAGGCTACTTGTATATGTCGCCGGATAGTTTCATATACAGGTAGCGCGTGGGACAGTTGAGGGCTAGTACACAGAGTCAATCCGACCCACCTTTGTTGGCAGCGACTCACTTCCCGCCCCACGGTCCTGCCCGACACCACCCCCTCGGCAACATGGGTAAGCATTCCAAGCGGAAGCGCCCAGGGCGCACGCCCGGTCGCGAGCAAAAGAAACTCGCCCCCAGCAACCCGGCAAAGGTAAAGCTGGCGAGCGAATTAACACGACTCGCGGCCGCGATAGTGGAGTTTGCAAAGGAACTCCTCTAGGGCCGTTAGGTCCGAGGCTCCTCAGTCAATTAGCAGTTGGCTGGGGAGCCTTTCATTTTCCAGCCTGGCCGCGACCGGCAACCAAACTGTTGATCGCAGTAAAGCAGGGCTCTGCGCCAGCGCAACGCCCAATTACCATGCCAGTGAATTAAGAGGACCCTTAGTTGCGTTCTTCGAGAGGCTTTCCAAGGGGACTGTCGACCTGACTATGCCCGATGCGGGGCCGGTCAAGCAGGGCCGGTCAAGCAGGGCCAGTCCAGGCCGTGAATTGAGCGGGGACGGCCCAGCGGGCAAAATACTCGGCCTCTTGGGCAGCCCACATATCAAAGTACGCTGCATAATCTGGGTCGCGGGCAAGCGCCCGGGCGCGGCGGACATCGGGATCTCCGTCAATGCGCAGGGTACATACCCCGCCCAATGCCTTGGCGGCAGCCAGGGAATCGCGGGTCAAGGCGCCCACGCCCTCGATGATCAGACACTCCACCCCGGCAAGGCTGACCCATTCGCCGGGCACGTCGCGCTGCCAATTCCAGCGCCGGTACCCCGGACGAACCGGGTTCAATACGTCGCGCGCCACCATCTGCGCACCAGCCAGCAAGCCGGACCAGCCAGGATAGAAGTCATCCAGATGCACCGCCGGCCACCCCAACCGGCGCCACAACCACTGGGCGGTGGTGGTCTTACCGCCGCCGGAGGGGCCATCGATAAGCACGGTGCGCCGTGGGCCCGGCAGCGCCACACACTCACGCAACACTGCGTCCAGCAGCGCTGAATCCAGCGGCACCGTACCGGCAAACCCAGCACCGACAAACTCACGACCGGAAGAAACAGCTCTAGCCGAAGCGGGAGTACTACCGCCAGGTCCCGGTCCTGCGCGCCCTAACCCCAAGCCCCGGCTCATAGTCCCAACCACCGCCAAGTTCCGGCAAGCACGGCCGCTACTACCGGCACAGCGGCAACGCAAGTGCCTAGGGCGAGGACGGCGGCATCGTGGGCACCCAGCTTCGACGGCCGCGCCCACGTGCGCTCCCGCCCGCCCGGCGGAGTCCGGCCAAAACCACGGGCCTCCATCGCGGTGGCCAGGTGTCCGCCGCGGCGCAGAGACAACACCAGCAACCCAAAGGACATGGTGGCTAGGCGGCGAATGCGGCCCTCATCGGCCACGCCGCGCGCCCGCCGGGCAAGTGCGAGGGCATCCCAGTCATCGCGCAATACCGACACGGTGCGCATCCCCGCAACCGCGCCCAGCACAAAGCGGGAGGGCAGGCGGGCGACTTGGGCCAGGGCATCGCCAAGCGCGGTAGCATCCATGCCGCGCGCCAGCATCAACACCGGCAAGGCCACCGCCAGTACGCGCAGCATAATCGCCACCGCCAACGAAACAGAGTTTTCCGTCACGGTAATTAACCCCAGTGAAAAATACTCCTGCCCACCAGGGCGACCATAGAGCAGCATCGACACGCCTGACAGGGGCGCCAACACCGCCAGTGGCCACGCAATGCGCCCCAGCTGTGGCCACGACACCCCGCACAAAGGCGCAAAAGCCACGGTCAGAACCACCAGCACCGCGGCGGAAACCCAGTCAATACTCATCAACACCGGGGTGGTCAGCACCACCATCAGCGCCAGGCGCGTCATAGGGTTAGCATTATTCAGCAGCGTAGTCATTAGCACTAACCTCCACGCGGTAGTCCCCTAAAGCCTGCACATACAGCGGATCATGACTCACCGCCGCGACCGTAATCCCGTCAGCCACCAGCCCGCGCAAAATACGCAATAACTCCACCAAGGTGGTGGGGTCCTGCCCAAAGGTGGGCTCGTCCAAGAGCAGCACCTCCGGGGCGGCAATCAGCGCCGTTGCCACAGACAGGCGGCGCTTCTCCCCGCCGGACAGCGTAAACGGGTTAGCCTCTGCCACATGGTCCAGGCGCAGGCGCTGCAACAACGCGTCCACGTCGCCCTCGCCGCGGCCCAGCACCCGCGGGGCAATGCCCAGTTCCTCACGCACCGTACGCGCCAAGAACTGGTGCTCCGGGTTTTGGAAGACGCTGCCTACCCGCCGCGCCAAATCCCGCGAGGACCAGGTATGAATCGGCCCAATGACGTCGCCGCGAATATGCTGCGCTACGCCAACCTCACCAGCGCGCGGGCGCAGCAGCCCACCCAGAGTCTGCAACAAGGTGGTCTTTCCCGCGCCATTGGCACCAGTAATCACTGTTGATGCCCCCGCAGCAATGTCCACCGTACGCTCCGGCCCAAACCGCGTCAGCAACTGGCGGGACCACAGGGCTGGATGGGGGCTGGGGGCATCGGCAAGCTCAGGTGCCAATAAGTCCTGCGGCAAACGGGGCTGGCGGCCACTGGCCAACTGGGCAAACGGACCAGACTCCACCAGGCGCCCCTGCTCCAAGCGGACCGCGTGCTCCAAAATGCCCTCAAAATAGTGCGGCTGGTGCTCAACTACCACCAACGTCGCCCCAGTAGAATCCGCGACCTGGCCCAAAGCCTGGGCCACCGCGCGCGCACCCGCGGGGTCCAGGTTAGCGGTGGGCTCATCAACAATTATCAGCCCCGCGCCCATGGCCACCACCCCGGCCAGCGCCAGGCGCTGCTTTTGCCCACCGGATAAACGCGTGGTGGGGTGGTCCAGCGGCAAATCCAGGCCCACCAGGTCCAGCGCGCGGCGCACACGCCGCCACGTCTCCTCGCGCGGGATGCCCATGTTCTCGCAGCCAAAAGCGACATCATCGCCCACTCGCGCGGCAATAACCTGGCTATCCGGGTCCTGCAGCACCAGGCCGACGGGAATATCCCGGCCTGGGGCGGCGCTGACCCCGGACTCTGTGAGCACAATGGCTCCCTGAGCGTGGCCCTCCTCGTCACCGCCCAACACGCCAGCCAGTGCAGCGACCAGGGTGGACTTGCCGGAACCGGAATCCCCACACACCCACAGTCGCTGCCCGGACGCAATGTCTAAATCCACGCCCTCAAGCGCCGGGCGGCTGCGCCCCGCATGCGTCCAGCCGAAACCGCGGACGCTCACCTCGACTGCCATCTAACTAGTGTGCGAGTGCTCGCGCCTCACGGCCCACGGCAAAGCGGTCCAGCGCCCCGGTGCGAGCCAGCGCCTGCACCACGATGTAGCCCACCAGTCCAGCCAGGATTGCGCCGGAAATAATCAGGCACACCAGGTAGATGACCAGGAACTCCGTGGACATGGCCAGGTTTCCGGAGGTAAACAGCTCCAGTACCCACGCGCCCACTCCCGCAGCCGCACCAGCTAGCAGGGAGACCTTCAGACCAAAGTGGCGATAAGCGAAGGCCAAGAAAATTAGCTCCGCGCCAATGCCCTGCGCCAGGCCGGAGTACAGCGTGCCGACGCCCCACTGCGAGCCCAAGGCCATCGAGACACATGCAGCCAGAGTCTCAACAAAAATTGCCGCTCCCGGCTTACGGATGACCAGCGCACCCACTACCCCGCCGATGAGCCAGCCACCGGTAGCCAAACCGCCCAAACCGGGGGTCAGTGCCTCCATCACCTTGAACCACGCGTAGCCGGCGAAGTTCCAAAACAGAAATAGCAGGCCGACTGCCACCGCCAGCACCGCCGCGATGACAATGTCCACCACGCGCCAAGACAGCGAGCGCGGGGGGTTCTTTGCCCCGGTGAGATCGCCAGAATGAGTCGTCATAATCTTTCCTTCCTATACGCCGGCATTACCCGGATCAGGTTCGACGGTTAGCGCCGCTGCGCCTCTCAGCCTCGCCCATGCGAAGCACCCGTGTTGATGTAACGTTTGGACATGGTAACAGGCAGGTCACCCGTCAGGTAACGGGCGGGGGTAGCCGCATTCCCCCATCCCCGTCCAAAACTCCTGCACAGAGCTTGCCGATGCCCTACACTGCCACCTATCGCCTCCCCTCACCGTGGCTTATGCGCCCCGAGGCGACCCTGTCAGCATTCCAACCCCCGGGAGTCTCCATGAAAGTGTTACTACCCCATCGCCGACACACGGCCGTGGCGCTAATAACCACACTGGCTGTCTTCGGCAGTGCTCTCTGGCCCGCTAGCGCGGCCTTAGCCACAGGCATCGGAGAAAACGATACCGCCCACATTGTCGATGTCGATGACCGCGAAAGCCTAGAAGATCTGCAGTTCTACACCGAGGACGAAGCCATCGAGGTCGATGGCGAAATCGGACTAACCCCTGCAGAAGTCAAACAACAACAAGCCCAGCTCGATCTCGTTGAGACCTTAGGCGAACCACAAGAGCAATTCATCGAAGGCGAAATGTGGAGCGATGCCATCGAACTTCCAGAAGGGGTATCCAAAGAAGAAGCAGACACCGCTGAAGTCCACATAGCCAACGAAGACAACCTCATCGACCCCGACAATCCCCTTCGCCAAACTGGTGCACCCTGCACCACCATCTGGCCAAAAATGATCCCAGTATGCGGTGAAATCCTCACCCAATACAACCGCCTTGGTGGCCTGACCAGTTGGCTGCTGTACCCCGTAGAACCGCAATACCAAAACCCA
Source organism: Corynebacterium lizhenjunii (assembly GCF_011038655.2). Lineage (NCBI taxonomy): Bacteria > Bacillati > Actinomycetota > Actinomycetes > Mycobacteriales > Corynebacteriaceae > Corynebacterium > Corynebacterium lizhenjunii. Next base: position 441,454 of record NZ_CP064954.1, on the reverse strand, counting down.
GACGGTCGGGGCCTACGACAAAAATTCGTCAACGGCTGGATCTACTGGTCACCTGAAACCGGTGCCCACGCAGTCGCACGCCACACAGCCGCAGTCTGGGCAGCAAACGGCTGGGAAGCCGGATGGATGGGATACCCCACCACCGGTGAGGTATCCCTCAATGGAAACACCAGCTTAGAAGGCGAACTCACCGGTTGGGTCCAACAATTCCAAGGCGGACGAATCTACCGTAGCCAAGCATTCAACGGCTTCCACGTCGCCAGCATCAACGGCCTAATCCTAGAAAAATGGCTAGAGATGGGCGGACCCGACAGCCCGCTAGGCTTCCCCGTAGCCAACGAAGCCAAAACCCCCGACGGACAAGGCAGATTCTCCGCATTCCAAGCGGGATCCATCTACTGGCACCCCACACACGGAGCACACCCCGTAGAAGGCGACATCTTGAAAAAATGGGGCGCAGCAGGCTACGAAACCGGACACTACGGCTACCCCATAGCCGACGCAATAGTACGCGAAGGCACCACCTACGCCGATCAACGCTTCCAAGGCGGAACAATAAGCGGTGAACTATTCATGCCCATCGACTCCTTCGCCACGCCATACATTTACTTCCCCACCGAAGCTGAAGCAGACGAGTTCTTCGGAAAAATTGAAGACCTCCTACGCAATGGAGGCTCATCCATGACAGTAGGGGCAGCCTTCCGACAGATGGGGAAACCCAGGAAATACGGACCCTGCACGATGTATCCCCACAATTTCCATAAGCGAACAGGGAGCGTACCGAGGGACAGAGTTGTAGTGATTGACGGAGAAATCAAACCTCGGGTGACCTTCAAGTTTGAAACCAAGTGCAGCGAACCTGTGGACTACATCAAACACACTCAGAAGATATTGATTCACCATAAGTCATACATCGGCGCTGGAACATTCGACACTCTATTCACAGAGAGTGACGACAGAAAGAAAACCGATTACTTCGAAACCAAAAAGTTCGAAGTGCAATGCCGGACGGATAAAAACAATTTATTCGCTGGCGCCGCGACTGGACAAATAATCAACAACGGGGAAAGGTTCTACGCGCGTGTATTCCCCCGGTTTGCGAGGTTCCCATGCGGGGTATAAGAAAAATTGTTACGCCTGAGAACCAGAAAGTGGGAGAGATCTTCGTCGGAAAGCCCTCTAAGCTCGTGGCCTATGTTCCTAACAATGTCCAGCACTGGGTATACCGCGAGGTCAGCCGGGCGTACCCAAAGCACATCCCAATGAGTCAATCCACACACACGGTATTCCTCGGAAGCTCGGAGCCCAATCACTTCACGGTCCCCTTGGAGTTAGGCGAAAAAATCTGGCTGGTAGACGCCCACCCTGACCCATGGTACGAGGTCGATTACAACCCGCGTAATTTTTGCGAATTCAACCGGCGCGACTTAGCCGAAGCGGAGTTGAGGTGGATGAATTTATGGGAGCCTGAAGAGGGCCCTCGCGCAAACTACCGTATCGAGTGCATTACGTTTGGATGGATTTCGCCCGACGTTCTTCGGCGCACCAACTGGCGTCCACCATGGGCGCCCATTGGACTACGCGACGAAGACCAGCCGTTCTATATTGACAGCGAGTCGGTCGAGTAGCCCGGCTAGCTTCTGTACCCTATAGGCAATTCCTGTAGCCTGTAAGGGAGTTGAACGGCGCCGAGTTCGAATACAGCGCGTAGGCCAGACACAAAGGAGGACGGCATGGCAAACATCTATGACGTGGGACAGCTAATTACCGAGCTGATCCCGAACGTAGACAAGATGAAGCTCTACAAGTTGTGCTTCTTCTCTCAAGGCTGGCACCTGGCATGGACCGGCAAGCCGTTGTTCCCTGAGAGTCTCCTCGCTTGGAGCAAGGGGCCTGTCCCCTCGCAACTACGTGACCGCACAGAACCGGTTGTAGAGGGATTGGCAGTGCCGCATGTTCCAGGCGGCCAGTCGGAAAACCTTTCCCGCTACGAACGCGACGTAATCCAAAACGTTGTTGAGTTCTACGGTCATTATTCATCGCCAGAACTCTCCGACCTTAGCCACGGGAAGTCCTGGGCTGAAGCACGGCGAGGTCTGCCGGACAGCGCACATTCCTTGGAAAAAATCAGCGTGACCACCATCCTTGAGGAATTTACCGACCAGATTCACTCAGATACGCCGACACCCACCGCTCCGCCCTTGAGTTTTGACTTGCCACCGCTGGACATGCTTCTTGAGTTGACCGCCGATGTTGAGAACGATTGGCACGACACTTTTGAATTACTAGCCACACGGTAACCATTGACTCGGGACGACCCATTTCAGGAGAAAACGGACGAAGAACGCCTTGCATTGCACCTCGTCCGTCTGGCATGCAAGTTGAACCAGCAATGCGGTCAACGGCGACGTGACGACGGGAGGTCACACGAATATTCCGGCTACACTGTCGATACTCCCGTATTGGAATCCGCAGTTTATTCACCCCTTCAAATAGTTTTTGGACAACCCCGCTATCCCTCCGTCTTCGACAGGGCAGCCGCATTAATAGTGAACGTCGCCAAAGACCATCCTTTTGGCGATGGCAATAAAAGAACCGCCCTTGCACTCGGATTGAGGTACCTACGGTTTTACTCACAGAGAGTTGTCCCTCCAACAGCTGAGCACGGCGCCAACTTAGTTGAGAGTGCTGTACTGAGCCAGCCTCGCGATTACGACTCGACTATCCGGTCCACCAGTCATACCTTGCAGCAATGGGCAGCTCCAGACCAAACTGCGCTGAAGCACCGACACATTCATTTGAAGTGACTTGCCTATTGAACAACGAACGCTTCAGGGTTGCACTATCCATCGGTTTTAAGGCACCCAAGATTGGCATGTTTCTGCACCAGCCGATACCCCGCCCGCTGCAGTTCCATCGCCGGGCCAGACTGAGCCGGCAAACAAATTTTCTCCATGCGGCTAGATTATGTCACGTCTGCGTGCGTTCTCCCTGTGGAATTCTTCAACAATTGTCTAATAGAGTGCACATTTTCGCAAAGTTATCCACAGATTTCGGGTTTTTCCAAAATTCCCCTTGCGCAGGGTTGCACAATCGCCTTAGCGTCAAAACCATGAACGAGATCAACATCGCCGCCCTGCTAGGCAGCGTCATCGACGCACTACCACAGCTAGAGCATGCCACCACCACAGACCTGGAGGGCTTAGGCGTTGCACCAGATACCGCAGAGTTCCTGGTGCGCCTCTACCGGCTGTACTACGGGCCCGGCCAGCCCTCCCGTAGGCAAAGGAGTGCTATCAAAGGCGCCCGCCGCCACGGACATGGGCTGATAGCCATGCAAGAAATAGAACGCGAAGTCACCAAGACTAAGACCACCCAACAATGGAGAATGCGCCAACACCTATGTGCCACACCTGCAGGCCAGTTCACGACTGTGGCGCGTAAACTACGCCGGGAGTGGAACCCAAAGGATGACACCCCGGTAGAAAAAGTCTCTATACGCCGCTACGCCAACGGCACAGCCACCATGTCGATTACTGCTCGCGATGTGGACCTTACAGATGTCTACGATGCCATCGATCAGGATGCCCCGGCAGAAAGCTTCCTTAACCTAGTACGCGGTGAAGGTGGGGCCGGGCGGTTGAACTACATCCCCATGATTACCCTGCAGCTCGATACCTTCGCCAAACTGCTCGCCGTTAACGAATGCAACCACACCGGTACCAACGGCACCGGTGCAGACCTCACGGGCAACACCCACACCAGTGCCAGCGCAGCCAACCCTGCCGGGGCAAACTCCGCCGATTCGGACATTATTGTTCGGGCGAACAACGGGGCGCGGATGACTGGGAAAGAACTAGCTGAGCGCATCTTGCTCAAGCACGGGTTCGTCGCAATCCTAAGCCGGGTGCATGGTCCGGTGGATGTCTACCGTATGGAACGCTTTGCCACCGACAAGCAGCGCCTCCTCCTTGCCGCGGAGAGCCCGGAGTGTGCGTGGTTGGATTGTCACGTGCCGTTTGATAAGTGCCAGATCCACCACATCACGTCGTGGGCAGATGGTGGGGAAACCAACATCAGGAATCTGACGGTGTTATGCCCACACCATAATGGTGCCAACGAAGACCACCCGCCAGGAGGAATACCCATCCACCGCGGCCGGATGGTAAGGGTTGGTGGGCAGGTTGCCTGGCAGTCACCCGGTGGTGGTGTCCCGGTGCCGACTAGCCCCACCAACTAACCCCCGCGCCCGCAGCGCAGGCAGCACAGCGAGTAGCGCGGCAAGCAGCGCAGCAAGCGCGACGCGCGAGGCAGCCCAGCACAACGAGTAGGGCAGCACGCAGCGCAGTGCTCAAGTCCGGCGCAGCGCGACGCGCCACCTGCGACGCAGTGCAGCACCCCAGCCCCACGGCAGCCGAAAACAGGCCACCGGAGGGGCCAGACGTGCGGGCGTGGTGGCAAGGTGGAAGCTGAGTGGGTCGAGGTCCGGGCATAGCAAAAGCCCCGGAGGGCTCGGGGCCTATCCGGGGCAATTTCCTGCGTTAGCGGTTATTTCTGGCGTCCACGCAACCAGCGGGAGAGCAACAACACTACCGCGCCGAGCAGAATGATGAATCCTACGCCGCGTCCGCCGGTCATAGGCATGTCGCCCTTGCGAACATCGGCAACCTGGACGATGGCATAGTTGCCGTTATCGGGAGCATCAACGAACACACCGGGGAAGTTCTGCTGATTCTGCAGAGTGAACTTCGGCTTTCCACCTTCGAATGCGACAGTCAGTGTCACCGGTGCAGGCAGGAGCTCAAAGCCCTGCGGGGCGTTAGTCTCCACCAGCTGGTACACACCGGCTTTGAGGTTGCTACCGGAGGTCACCACGTTGGCGTTGTCCGCCAGGGTGGTGTCCATGTCGGCAACCTTGGTGCCCTGCTGGTTGCCATCGGCACCCAGGTAGTAGAGCTCGAAGTCCCAACCCTGATCGCGGGCAATGGTGTTCCGGTCAGTGTCCACCTTGGCCACGCGGATCTCAGTCAGAGCCTCATCGCGTGGGGCATCCAGGCAAGCGGTGGACTCGACGGGCTTCGGGGCATTCGGCCAGTCAATCGACACCTTGTTCAACAGTCCCTTACCCACGCCCGTGGAAGACTCGCAGCGAATGTTCTCGTCCGACGTATTGGCAGGAGCATTCTTAATGGTGACACGGATGTCAAAGGTGCGCTCCCGGCCTGGGTCCAGGTTGATGCTAGCAACGTCACATCCCGCGGCACAGTTCCGCAGCAGCCGGACGGTGCCGTTCGGGTTCACCACGTGCATGGCTTCAATCTCGACACCACTTGCGGTGAACTCCGGCTTCTCAGCAACCCTAACGAGCTGGCGTTGACCAGTCTGCGGATTACGAACCGTGATGCGGTAGTTAGCGTAGCTGTAACCGGGGCGGCCCTCGATGGGGGTCACGGACTCAGCAGTCTTCTCCACCACCGGGTCCGAGAAAGTCTGCGGGACGGCGGCACACGCACTAGCCTGCAGGTTCTGGCCGTTAAAGGTCGCGGTGGCTTGGTTGAACAGACCTGTGCCTGCACCGTTACACTGCAGCTGGCTTACCGGCGCACCCGGCTGCGGGAGCGTAAAGGTCACCTTCACCTTGTACTCAGCGTTCTGGCCGGCACGCACGGTGCGCGCGGTGTCCAGAACGTAGTTGCCGTTAGTTGCCTGCGCAGTGGTGAACCCAGTCTGACCCGGCTTTTGCACCTGGACGGTGTAAGGCTGGCTCACTGCCTGGCTAAAGCGCGGAGTATCAACCACGCGCAAGGTCCGGTCGATGGCCTGCGGCTGATCATTGCGCACGCGCACCACGTAGTTAACCTCTGCCTTGTTGTCAGGCAGTTGGTTCACGGTGCCTTCGACAGCCTTTTCCACAGTCGGCTTGCCGGGCTTGAGCGGGGCGTCGATACACTCGTCGTCCGTCAGGGGCTCCGGCTTACCCGGCATAGATAGCTGGGCTTTGTTCAACAGGCCTCGGCCAGCGGTCCCTGCCTCACAGGTCGCGCCCGCAGCCGCGGTAGCGTCAAGCTTATTAATCAGCATGCGCACCTTATAGGTATGCGTCACACCGCCAGCGATATTCACCTGCGCATCCTGGCGAGTAATACGCCAGCCGCTACCTGCCTGCGTAGGCGGGTTGAGCACTCCAGCAATCGTCTGATTGTTGCTTGCACGCGCGGACTGCAGCTCGAAGCGCTCGATCCGTGCACCCGCTGGGAACTGCGGGGTGTCCAACAGGTTGGTGTAGGTGGTGGCCGGGCTACCGGCAGGGTTGGTGACTACCAGATCGTAGGAAACCCAAGCCTTGTCCTCATCACCCTGAACATCAGTCACTTGAGCGTTATTCTTAGCAAACTCCAGCTTGGGTGTGGACGGGAAGTCCGCACAAGCGTTAGCTTCAGCCTTCGGACGCGGGTCAGATTCTTGGTAGACCTTTGCGGTGTTGAAGGCGCCCTTGCCCGGTGTGCCTGCTTCGCACTTAGCATCGGCAGGATTTACCCCGCCTTGTTGCGGCTGGAACTTCACGCGGACGGTAAAGGTCTTGGTCTCGTTCGGAGCAATGGTCTCCTTGTAGGCAATCAAGTGGCCTGGCTCATCCGGGTTGACTGTGAAACCATCATCAGCCACCGGTAGGTCCACCTCGCGGCCGTTTTCTACCAGCTTGACCTCCGTAACCCCAGCCGAAGCCGGGAACTGCGGGGTGTCCTTCAGAGTAAACAGGCGCGTCGACGGCTGGCGGCCATCACGCGGGAGGTTCTTGACCTCCAGCGTGTAGTCCACGTACTTATCACCCTCAGCGGGCGCCTTGACCACAGATTTGGCTACTTGCAGGTCCGCAGGTCCAGTTGGCCCCGGCTGGTACCAGTTCACACCCACACGTGCGCTGCGGTAGCTGTTGTAGTGGCCGGAATGGTACATTTCCAAAGACCCATCAACCTGCTCTCCAGTGCGAGGTTCGCCCAGAGATGCAAAACTCACTACTGCCCGGCGCCAACCGCCGATATTCACACCAACCTGTGCCTGCGGCATTTGCTGCTTCACCACAGCGTGGGTGAGCGGCCTTCCGGCGCGAATCTGCTGCATACGGGCGTTATCGTAAAAGTTAAAGTTAATGCCCTTCTGACTGCCTTCATCGCGGACCATAACGCCATAGGGCGAGTTCGGGCTAGAGAAATAAATCGTCTCTGAGCTGTCACCCGGCTCTGCGGTCCACTGACCGTCTTCGGTGTTGATAATGCCCTCGATGAATAGTCGGATCGAAGGATCACCGGTCCGGTTGAAATCGGCGGTAATCGGGATTCGATGCCCTCCAGTAGCAAGGCCCCTGTAGAAGAAACTGTACACCGCAGCATCAGCGTCACCGCCGCCTACCAAGAATTCCTGCGCACGCCAATTATGCGGCGTGTTGCGATTAGGGCCCTCTTCTTTCCACGCGTACTGCACATTGGAACGCGAATACCATTTGCCCTGTTCACCCATCATGTAGATGAAACCGCGCTGGTCTGCCGAAGCCGGGAACCCCTCCTTTGGCGGCCCCAACACTGGCCTGTTTCCCGTGCGGTGCCCGGTGTCCGCATACTGGTCAAGGTACCAGTTGCGGTTTTGCACGGGATACGGAACGACGCCCAAATAGCTCTGCCGCTCGTTGGCTCCCTCGCGTTCGAAAGTGGGGTCCTCCAGCGGGCCGGTGTAGCGTCGCGTGTTAAGCTCGCCGCGCCAAGCAGGATTCTGGCGATTGGACGAATCTAAGTAAGGCCCAACAATGGTGCCGCCCGCCGGCTGTGCCTCTGAAATATCAGGGGCGGTTCCTCTAGTGACCTGCCGGATGCGGAACGGTCCGTAGTTGTAGTTGTTGGACTCCAGGATGTCGAAGGCAGAGCCATCGCCGTCATAGAGCTTCCAGGCGGCGTCCTTATCGGACTCAAAAGTGGTATAGACAACTTCAATGGTCTCCCCACCTTTGGCGGTGAAGAACTGGCCATCAACGGAGAGCAGATGGCGGCCGTCGTCGTCCACAGCGTAGCCGCCCAGCATGCGGAACTTGGTGCCTTGCACGACCACGTTCATCTTCTCATCGATGTAGACGTCAGAGTTCTCGCGCAGCAGGGTGATGGTGTTCAGCCGCTGTGGGTCCGCCAACTCAGCCACTTTGAAGGTGAGTCGGTTCTCGTACGCGCCGGTTTCCTCGTTGTAACGGATCTCCTCGTACTTGACGCTGTCCGGCTCGATGAGCGAAGCAACCTCGTCAGTCTCACCCTCTGCGACCTGGCCCGCAGCAGGCTCCCCAGCCTCGGCTTCCCTGGAAGCGGGAGCGGGCGCCACGACGGCATCGGCAGACCCGGTATCAGCAGGGGCATCGGCGGACTCGGCAGCGGGGTCATCGGCGGAAGCAGACTCGACCTCGGCAACAGCGGTGGCCAGGTCCTCGGCGTCCTGCGCCTGCACTACCGGCGTGGCCACCAGGGCAATCGCGGCCACGGCGGGCAATGCCACGCCTACGCGCATGCGGCGCATGGCCTTAGAGAAAGTGTTGAGCATTTATGCTTCCCTTTCGTTACGACGGCTGAGCAGGAACAAACCAAAAGCGATGAGTAGGACGGCCAGGCCCAGGATTCCGAACACGGAGGCACCCGTATTCGACAGCCCGGTGCGCTGGTTGGCCTTGGGCGGGGTGGTGCCGGGCGTGGACTGGCCCGGCGGGGTCTGCTGGGAGATGGGGGTGCCCGGCGCAGTCGGGGTGCCCGGCTGCTTGGGCGGGGTGGTGGACGGATTATTGGGGTCCGGCACCGGGATGGGGATGGGCTTCGGGTCCTGCGGCTCTTTGCACGGCATGCGCACGGTGGTCTGGTTGCTGGGCACGCCGGTCAGGCGCTCGCGGTCAAAAGCGGGGTACCCCGGGGGCGTGACGTAGGCCTTGTTGCGAATTTTGTCTTGTGTGGCCACCACGTCCACGATGAACTTCCAGGTCAGTTGCAGGTCTGGCTTGCCCAGTCGCTTAGGCGCCAGGGTGGCCAGGCCCTTATCCGTCAGGGTCAGGGTGACGGTGTTGTCTTGCACGCTTACGGTGTAGTCGTCTGCTTGCAAAGAGCTTTCCGATGCCCCCACCAGCACCTCCGTGGAGCCTTCCACGTAGCGTTGGGCGGCCTCCAGCGGGTCAGAGATGGACAGGCTGGTGATGTTGCCGTCGGCATCGGGGGCAGGAAGCGTGGTGGAGACACCGTATTCAATTGTTTGGCCTTGCGCCACGCAGGTGCGGTTGGCTTGCTTGGTGGCGGTGATGAGCTGGTCCTTGGCCTGAACGGTAACGTCGTAGTTCCAGGCGTCGCCGGTCTCGTTTGTGGCGGGCAGGGCGATGAGGAAGGGCGCTACCAAAGACAGGTTCTGGCGCTGGGCGGTGGCGTGATTTTCGGTTACCAGGTACAGGCCCAGGGGCAGGTCGGCGAAGGTGGCCACGCCATCGGCGCCGGTGGTGGCGATGTAGCGCTGGCCCAGGTGTTCACGCTGATCGCCGCCCTCGAAGAACTGGGTGGGCTTGAGGGCCTCGGCCTGCTGCCAGCCGTCGTTGGTGGTCAAGTCCACGTTATCGACGCGCTGGGCGAAGAACTCCACGCCCTGGATGGGCTCGCGGCTGCGCTGCGCGTCCGGGTTGGTGGGGTCGCCGTACTGGGTAACCGGGTCGCCGGCGTTTTTGTGCACGTGCAGTGTGGCGGACCGGGAGCCGTCCACCAGGGCCGGGTTGGCCGTGGCGGCTGCGGCATGGGTGGCGCTGGCCAGGCAGACCAGGGCCATGATAAGGAGCGCAGCAATGAGCTTGGGCGCTGCGGATACTTTAGTCATTGTGGTCCTGGCTCTCCTGAGTTTGGCCTTCTTCTTCTTGTTGGCGGCGCTTCTTCTTGACCCACCACTCCAGAACAATCCAGGCGGCGATGAGTGCGGCGAAGACCAACACCCACGTCATCCAGGATTGCCAGGGGGTGCGCACGGAGTCGAAGATTTGGCGGGATTCTTCCTCATCCATGGGCACGCGCTCCGCGTGGACTAGCAGGCGGTGCGAGTTCACGGCGTAGGGCGTACAAGTGATGAGGGTGAGCATGTCCTTGTCTGCGACTGGGCGCAGCGAGTCGGTCTCGTTGGGCAACACCACCTGGATGTCGCGGACCTCGTACTTCATCTTTTGGCCGTGGGCGTCGATGTAGACGGCGTCGCCGACCTTGACGTCGGTGAGGTTATCCCACAGCGTGGAGGTGGACAGCCCGGTGTGGCCCGTGAGCACCGTGTGCTTGCCCTCGCCGCCTACCGGCAGTGCGCTTCCGTAGAGGTGGCCGATTCCCTTCTTCAGCACCTCTTCCGTAGTGCCGTGGTAGATGGGGAGATCAGAGTTAATGGAAGGAATGGATACACGGCCCATGACCTCCGTGAGGTTCAGTTGGTTCAGGTATTCCTGATATTCCTCGTTATCTTCCGCAACGCGCGCTAGCCAGGGGTCGAGCATGGGGCCGTTTTGGTGGACATCATTCCACTCGTGTGCCCGGGCCACAGCCTCAGCGAGTTCTTCTTCACTAAACTCCGCCTGGCGCTGCGTGTAGGCCTCCACCTGGCCGGACTGGCGGTTGTTTTCAATCACCGTAGCTACCACCGGGTACAAGATGATGAGGAAGCCAATGATCGTCAAGATGACGGCCAGCTTGGATTGCTTCTTAGCCTTGCGCTGCTTTGCGGGGCGCTGTGGCTCCGGCGTAGGCCGGTCAACGACGTGAGTCATGGGGTGGGACCTCAGTGGGTTGCTGCAAAAGTTTACAAAGGATACGAGCCACACCAGGGCGGCGGCCCACATGTCGGTCGAAAGACAACTCCGGCCAGTGATCCAGGTATCTTGCCCGTGGGCTGGCACCGAGAGGACAGGAGGTACCTGCCTACGGGCAAGCCCCTGGGCCATGTGAGCACGCCGCCATGGTCTAGCCCGCTCCTCCCCCACCACCCCGCGGGGTGTGGTGCGTGGTGGTGAGGGTGCCGGTATCCGATCAACTCGGAATACGCGGGGCTAGGTTGTCGGCCTGATTTGCGCGACCTAGTTAGCGCGATTTGATTTGCGCGACTTAGTTAGCGCGACGCTGGGAGTAGATGGCGTAGCCACGGCCCAGAATCAGGACGGCGCCACCAGCCAGGATCAGGAACATGATGCCCTGGCCACCGGTCAGCGGCAGCTGGAAGCCAGCGTTGCGCCGAACGTCCTTAACCTCAACAGAGGTCAGGGCGATGTTGGCTTCCTGCTCGCCCTTGAGAACCTGGAAGCGAATCGGCTGAGCGTTCAATTCGTAGCCCGCAGGGGCCTTGGTTTCCACCAGGCAGTAGAAGCTGTCGCGTGCGTCCACGGCAGCGTTGTTCTGCCAGTCGTTCACGCGCAGCTGGTTGATCTCCACGCCCTCCTTGGCCTCAATGCCGGTACGCAGTGCGGTCTGGCCCAGCTCGGCGTTTGCATTACAGGTGTACAGATCGAAGATTGCACCAGTGAGCACGTCATCATTGGTGTTGGTCTTGGTGATGTCCACCTGGCCAAAGTAGGACTTCGGCCACTGGAACGGATTTTCCGGAGTCTCGGGCGGGGTAACCGGCGGAACTTCTTCCGGAGTCGGTTCCTGCGGAACGTCCGTCGGGGGCTCGGTCGGCGGGGTCTCCGGCGGGGTCGGCGGGGTCTCCGGCTGGTTCGGGTTCTCCGGCGGGGTTGGCGGAGTGGACTCGAACTGCTCGGTGTAGGTGTACTTGTTCTCCAGGGCGTCGTTTGCGCCCTCGCCAGCAGCATCCTTGACGGTGAAGGTCACCTGGGCTTCGATCTTCGCTGCGCCGGCACGGGAGGCGATGTCCAGTGCTTTCAGGCCGTTCTGGGTGAAGACAATCTTCAGGCCGTTCGCACCCTGATCCTGGACCACGTAGTGGAAGTTCTTCACGTAGCCCGCGATGTTAACGTCCTTGTACTCCAGACGCTCAGTCGGGTACTGGTCGTTGATCTGGAAGTACTTGCGGGCCGGAGCGGTGCGGGCACGCTGCTGAACGTCCTGCGCGATGGTGTAGGTGATCTCGTTGCCATTGACTCGGGTGGCCTGGTCATTGACGGTCTTGGTACCGAAGTCAGACTGCTTGCTGTTCTTCGGGTAGACATGGACGTCGCGCAACCAGCCGTTGCCGTCCGGGTTGGTCATCGGCAGTGCGACGTAGAACGGAGCGGTGGTGATGGAGTGGCCAGCCGGAGCTGCGGTCTCCGTCACGAGGTACAGGCCCACGTTCTGGGAAGCGAAGTTGGCGATGCCGCGATCATTGGTGGTCTGCTTCACGGCAGCACCGAGCTCCGGAGTGATGGCGTCTTCTGCACCCTTAGCCAACTTCTCAGCCGCGAGCCAGCCAGCCTGAGTCTTCAGATCCACGTTGGTCACACGCTGGATCTGGAACTCAGCACCTGGCAGTGCGTCGCCCAGGCCCTCGGTGCTTTCGCGCTGGGTACCGTCACCAGCCGCACCCGGGTTGTTGTTGGAGAACTTGTGGACAGTCAGGGATACCTCGCCATCCTTAGGCAGGGAATCCAAGGAGCCCACAGGCTGGGCTACGTTGGCGGCCGGTGCAGCAGGGGTGTCCTGTGCGAAAGCCACTGGAGCGAAGGCACCAGCGCCTCCGACGAGAACACCGCTGGCGACAGCCGCGGTCAGGCTTTTAGTGAAAATGTTCATTCGTACCTCATGGGAGAGTGAAATGGATGTAATGACTTACTCCCGCAGGAGCTCTAACCAGACTCTTAGGCAGATGCCAGGTTTCCAGTTATGTGCGCTAATAGTAGCACATGATTTTTCACTGAAAAATCTAAGACTGGCGCAGAAAATCGACCCCCCCCCCCCCGACGCTTTTCAACGAAATCCAATTTGACAAGCCCTTTTAACAATTGGCCCCACATCGACAAATATGAAATAAACCTGAGAATTAGATAAGTTCCAGGCCCGGGAGATGCGTCTTAAAATGAACTAAATTACCCAGGATTTTCTTAAACACCCTGGCAAAAAGGTTTATATACATTTCCCGTTAAACTAGACCTTTTATTATGTGACAAACACCTCACGGGGTATCCGGCCCCGCGCGTCCGCCGGCTTAGCGGCTACATGGGCCAGCAGGCCGGCCACGGGGTATCCGACCCCGCGCGTCCGCCGGCTTACTCCCCCTGGTCGCTCCCACTGCTGTCACAGACCGAAACGAGGCACCATAACCGCTCATTCGCCAATCCCACGCGAAAGGGCACCAAGGCCGCTCCCCCCGCCCATCAGCGGCGGCCGAAGCCAACGTAGCTGCCTACCTCAGACCCACGCCGCGGGCCGCTGACAGACGCCCAGAAAACGCGAAAGGCCCCGGACCCACACAGGGCCCGGGGCTCTAGCAACAGCTACTAGTAGCTGAAGTCCTCATCCAACGGGACAGAGGCGCCGGTGAACTCACCAAAGCCGTCGTCACCATAAATGGAGTCGCCGTAGGTCGGAATCGAGTACGCGGCGTTACGCGCGGCCTCGGTCGGCTTGACGGTGATGTTGCGGTAGCGCGAGATACCCGTACCAGCCGGGATCAGCTTACCGATAATCACGTTCTCCTTCAGACCAATGAGCTGATCGGAGCGCTTATTAATTGCGGCATCGGTAAGCACACGCGTGGTCTCCTGGAAGGAAGCAGCAGACAGCCAAGACTCCGTAGCCAGGGAGGCCTTGGTAATGCCCATAATCTCCGAACGCAGCTGAGCCGGATCCTGGCCCTCCGCGACGGCCTTGGCATTAACCTGCTTCGCCTCGGACAGATCCACCAAGGTGCCCGGCAGGAACTCCGTAGAGCCAGCCTCAATCACCGTGCCGCGACGCAGCATCTGGCGAATGATGATCTCGATGTGCTTATCGTGGATAGCCACACCCTGAGCGCGGTAGACCGCCTGAACCTCATCAATCAGGTGCTTTTCCACACCGCGGCGGCCCAGCACCTCCAGCACGTCGTGCGGGTCAGCAGCACCACGCATCAGGCGCTCACCGGTGGTGACGTGGTCACCATCGCGCAGCGAACGCTCAATCATGGCCTCCGGGTTGGACTCCATCGGGCGGCGCACCTGCGCCAAGCCCTGGCGCTTGGACAGCTTCTCGTAGACCACGTTGTCCGAACCATCGTCCGGAGTAATGGTCAGCGTCCAGAAGTTGCCCTCATCAGCCAGCGAAATCGTGCCGTCCACCGAGGCAATCGGCGCGCGGTTCTTCGGGTTACGGGCCTCAAACAGCTCCTGCACACGGGGCAGACCACCGGTAATGTCGCCACCGACACCACCCTGGTGGAAGGTACGCATGGTCAGCTGGGTACCCGGCTCGCCAATGGACTGGGCGGCCACAATACCCACGGCCTCGCCAATATCCACCAGCTGGCCGGAGGCCATGGACTTGCCGTAGCACTTCGCGCACACGCCCGCCGGAGTCTGGCAGGTCAGCACGGAGCGAACCTTGAGCTCGCCGATGCCCGCCGCCAACAGCTTGGCCGTCAGCTCCTCGTCCAGGTCCGCGCCGGCTGCCGCAATCACGGTGCCCTCGGCGTCCTTAACATCGGTAGCCACCACGCGGCCAGAAGCGGAGGTCTCCCACAGCTCGTGGATAGCGCCATCCTGGCCAATGGGCACGCGCACACCCTGGCGGGTGCCACAGTCCTCTTCGCGGACAATAACGTCCTGGGCCACGTCCACCAGACGGCGAGTCAGGTAGCCCGAGTCTGCGGTACGCAGCGCGGTATCGGCCAGGCCCTTACGGGAACCGTGCGAGTTGTTGAAGTACTCCAACACGGACAGGCCCTCACGGAAGGAGGTCTTAATCGGACGGGTGATGTACTCACCGTGCGAGTTCACCACCATGCCCTTCATGCCGGCCAGGGTCCAGATCTGGCGCATGTTACCGGCTGCACCCGACTTCACGATCATCGGAATCGGGTTGTCATCCGGGTACAGCTGCTCCACCGCATTACCGACCTCGTCAGTAGCGTTCTTCCACAGCTCCACCAGGCGGTCGTAGCGCTCACGCTCAGTCAGCGCGCCCTGCTCCCAGTACTTGCGCTCGATGCGGGTAGCTTCCTTCTCATAAGACTCCAGAATCTCCGTCTTATTCGGAAGCACCAGCACGTCATGCATGGTGATGGTCACGCCGGAACGGGTTGCCCAGTAGAAACCGGCATCCTTCATCTTGTCCAGCACCTGGGCCACGGTGATCATCGGATACTTCGCGGCCAGATCATTAATCACATCACCCAGCAGCACCTTGTTACCAGCACCGCCCTTGCGGACCATCACGCCCTCAAGGTACGGGTAGTTCCACGGCAGTAGCTCGTTGAACATGATGCGGCCCAAGGTGGTGTCCGCCAGCCACGGCTGGCCCTTCTCCCAACCATCCGGGAACTGCTCGGCCTCAATGTCCGCCGGCGGGCGCAGGTGGGAAATCCGCACCTTGATCGGCGCCTGCAGGCCCAGTACCCCACGGTCGTAGGCCATGATGGCCTCACCGTAAGAGGAGTAGATGCCGGTAGCGGGGGCATCGGCAGACGCGGCAGTGTAACGGCCCGCACCGCCAATTTCACCCTCAGCCTTATCCATGGTCAGGTAGTACAGGCCGGTAACCATGTCCAGACGCGGCATGGCCAGCGGCTTACCGGACGCCGGGGACAAAATGTTGTTGGAAGCCAGCATCAGCACGCGGGCCTCAGCCTGTGCCTCTGCCGAAAGCGGCAGGTGCACAGCCATCTGGTCACCGTCGAAGTCTGCGTTGAACGCCTCACACGCCAACGGGTGCAGCTGAATAGCCTTGCCCTCCACCAGCTTCGGCTCGAAGGCCTGGATACCCAGGCGGTGCAGGGTCGGTGCGCGGTTAAGCAGCACCGGGTGCTCAGAAATAGCCTCTTCGAGCACGTCCCACACCTCAGGGCTCTGGCGCTCCACCATGCGCTTAGCGGACTTGATGTTTTGCGCGTAGTCGTTTTCCACCAGGCGCTTCATCACAAAAGGCTTAAACAGCTCAAGGGCCATCAGCTTGGGCAGGCCACACTCATGCAGCTTGAGCTGCGGGCCCACAATAATCACCGAACGGCCCGAGTAGTCTACACGCTTACCCAGCAGGTTCTGGCGGAAACGGCCCTGCTTACCCTTGAGCAAGTCAGACAGCGACTTCAGCGGGCGGGTGCCCGGACCCGTGACCGGACGGCCACGGCGGCCGTTGTCGAACAGCGCGTCCACGGACTCCTGCAACATGCGCTTCTCATTATTAACGATGATCTCCGGGGCGCCCAGGTCGATCATGCGCTTGAGGCGATTGTTGCGGTTAATCACGCGACGGTAAAGGTCATTGAGGTCGGAGGTGGCAAAGCGACCACCGTCGAGCTGCACCATCGGGCGCAGCTCCGGCGGGATCACCGGAATGGCGTCGAGCACCATGCCTGCCGGATCATTACCGGAACGCAGGAAGGCGGCCACCACCTTCAAGCGCTTGAGTGCGCGGACCTTCTTCTGGCCCTTGCCGTTGTTGATGATCTCGCGCAGGTTCTCCGCCTCGGCCTCCAGGTCGAAGTTGCGGATCAGGGTCTGGATAGCCTCCGCGCCCATACCGCCCGTGAAGTAATCCTCGTAGCGGTCCACCAGCTCTTCATAGATGGTGTCATCAATGATCATCTGCTTCGGGGACAGCTTGAGGAAGGTGTTCCAGATTTCATCCAGACGGGCGATCTCGCGCTCGGCTTCCTCGCGTAGGCGCTGCATGTCCTTATCGGCAGCATTTTGCACCTTGCGGCGGGCAGCGGCGTCCGCGCCTGCAGCCTCCAACTCCGCCAGGTCCTCTTCCAGCTTGGCAGCGCGCTCTGCGATCTCGGAGTTGGCGTCATCTTCGACGTCCTTCTTCTCCAGCAGCATCTCTGCTTCCAGCGTGGACTGATCATTATGGCGGGCTTCCTCATCCACCGAGGTGATGATGTTGGCCGCGAAGTAAATGATGCGCTCCAGGTCCTTCGGCGCCAAGTCCAGCAGGTAGCCCAGTCGGGAAGGAACACCCTTGAAGTACCAAATGTGCGTCACCGGCGCAGCCAGCTCAATGTGGCCCATGCGCTCGCGGCGAACCTTGGACTTGGTCACCTCCACACCGCAGCGTTCACAGATGATGCCCTTGAAGCGCACACGCTTGTACTTACCGCACTGGCACTCCCAGTCGCGGGTAGGGCCGAAGATGCGCTCGCAGAACAGACCGTCCTTCTCCGGCTTGAGAGTACGGTAATTGATGGTCTCCGGCTTCTTCACCTCGCCCTTGGACCAACGGCGAATGTCGTCCGCGGTGGCCAGGCCAATCCGGAGCTCGTCAAAGAGATTTACGTCAAACACGTAACGTCTCCCTTTCATCCTCGCAGTGAGGAATTGATGGCTTAATAAGTTTCTTAGGCGATGTTGTCGGCGTCAGAACGCTCGTCACGGGACAAGTTAATGCCCAAAGACGGCCCGCCATCCATATCGTCATCATCCGAACCAGACAGTTCCATCGGCGTGCCATCAGTGGAGAGCACCTCCACGTTCAAGCACAGGGACTGCAGTTCCTTGAGCAACACCTTGAAGGACTCCGGAATACCCGGATCCGGGATGTTATCGCCCTTGACAATCGCCTCATAGACCTTCACGCGGCCCACCACGTCATCCGACTTGATGGTCAGCAGCTCCTGCAGGGTGTAGGCAGCACCATATGCCTGCATTGCCCACACCTCCATCTCACCAAAGCGCTGGCCACCGAACTGAGCCTTACCACCCAGCGGCTGCTGGGTAATCATGGAGTACGGGCCAGTGGAACGGGCGTGGATCTTTTCATCCACCAGGTGGTGCAGCTTGAGCATGTACATATAGCCCACAGAAATGGGGTACGCGTAAGGCTCACCAGAGCGGCCGTCGAAGAGCTGAGCCTTGCCGTCAGCATCCACCATCACATCACCATCACGGTTAGGACGCGAGGAGGCCAGCAGACGGGAAACCTCCTCATTGGTGGCACCATCGAACACTGGGGTGGCAGTCAGGGAGCCTGCCGGGACATCGTAAAGCTCCTCAGGCAAGGTCTTCAGCAACTCAGCATTAGCTGGATCCTCAACATCGACCTTCCAACCAGCATGAGCCAACCAGCCCAAGTGCACTTCCAGCACCTGGCCAATGTTCATACGACGCGGCACACCGTGGGTGTTCAAAATGACGTCCACCGGGGTACCATCCGCCATAAACGGCATATCCTCCGGCGGCAGGATCTTACCCACCACGCCCTTGTTACCGTGACGGCCGGCCAGCTTATCGCCGTCCTGGATCTTGCGCTTCTGGGCAACGTAGACGCGGATCATCTCATTAACACCCGGCGCCAACTCGTCATCCTCATCGCGCGCGAAGCGGGCCACGCCAATGACCTTGCCCACTTCACCGTGCGGGACCTTCATGGAGGTGTCGCGCACCTCGCGGGCCTTCTCACCAAAGATGGCGCGCAGCAGGCGCTCCTCCGGGGTCAGCTCTGTCTCACCCTTCGGGGTGACCTTACCCACCAGGATGTCTCCCGGGCGCACGTCCGCACCAATGCGGATAATGCCGCGATCATCCAAGTCGCGCAGCACGTCCTCGGAGACATTCGGGATTTCGCGGGTAATCTCCTCCGAGCCCAGCTTGGTATCGCGAGCATCAATCTCATGCTCCTCGATGTGGATGGAGGTCAAAATGTCCTCTTCCACAATGCGCTGGTTCAAAATGATGGCGTCCTCATAGTTGTGGCCTTCCCACGGCATGAATGCCACCAGCAAGTTGCGGCCGAGGGACATCTCACCATTGTGGGTACCGGGGCCATCGGCAAGCACTTGCCCAGCCTCCACGCGGTCACCCAGGTTGACCAACGGGGTCTGGTTGTAGTTAGTGCCCTGGTTGGTGCGCTCAAACTTGCGCAGCAAGAAGGTGTCCCGAATGCCCTCATCATCCATGATGGTGATCGCGTCCGCGGTAACGTTTTCCACCACACCAGCCTTGCGGGCGATGATCAGATCGCCGGCATCATAAGCCGCACGCTGCTCCATACCGGTGCCCACAAACGGGGCCTCGGAACGCACCAGCGGAACAGCCTGACGCTGCATGTTGGCACCCATCAGGGCACGGTTAGCGTCGTCATGCTCCAAGAACGGAATCATGGCAGTAGCCACGGAAACCATCTGGCGCGGGGAGACATCAACGTAGTCCACACCGGCGGCATCGGTCACGCCAATGTCGCCGCCAGCCAAACGGACCTCGATACGGGTTGCGGTAATGGTGCCGTCAGCCTCGCGCTCAACCTCAGCCTGCGCGATGGCGTAGCGGTCTTCCTCATCCGCCGTCAGGTACTCCACCTGGTCCGTGACCTTGCCGTCAATGACCTTGCGGTACGGGGTCTCAATGAAACCGAAGGCGTTCACGCGGGCATACGACGCCAGCGAGCCAATCAGACCAATGTTCGGACCCTCCGGGGTCTCAATCGGACACATGCGGCCGTAGTGAGACGGGTGCACGTCGCGGACCTCAATGCCTGCGCGCTCACGGGACAGACCACCCGGGCCTAGCGCAGACAGGCGACGCTTATGGGTCAAACCAGACAAGGAGTTGTTGTGGTCCATGAACTGCGAGAGCTGGGACGTACCGAAGAACTCGCGGATAGCCGCAGACACCGGACGCACGTTAATCAGCGACGTCGGAGTAATGGACTCCGCGTCCTGAGTGGTCATGCGCTCGCGCACCACGCGCTCCATGCGGGACAGACCCACACGGACCTGGTTTTGGATCAGCTCACCCACGGTGCGCAGACGACGGTTACCAAAGTGGTCAATGTCGTCGGTGTTGATGGGGATCATTTCCCCATTGGGGGCCTTCATCTCCCGCTCGCCGGCGTGCAGGCGCACCAGGTACTCCAGGGTGACGGCAATGTCTTCTTCCGTCAGAGTCATCAGACCATCGTGGTCACCGCCCAAGCCCAGCTTGCGGTTGACCTTGTAGCGGCCCACCTTGGCCAAGTCGTAGCGCTTGGCGCGGAAGAAGGAGTTCTCCAGCAAGGAGGTAGCCAGGTCGCGCGTGGGCTGCTCGCCCGGGCGCTGCTTGCGGTAAATCTCCAGTAGGGCCTCATCCGTGCCGGCCACACCGTCGGACTCCAGGGTGGACATCATCAGCTCAGAGAAGCCAAAGCGCTCGCGGATCTGCTCCTCAGACCAACCCAGGGCCTTGAGCAGCACCGTTACCGGCTGACGGCGCTTGCGGTCAATACGCACGCCCACCGTGTCGCGCTTATCCACGTCAAACTCCAGCCACGCGCCGCGCGAAGGAATCACCTTCACCGCGTGCAGCGGGCGCTCCGTGGACTTATCAATGGAGCGGTCAAAGTACACACCCGGGGAGCGCACCAGCTGGGAGACAACCACACGCTCGGTGCCGTTGACAATAAAGGTGCCCTTCTCAGTCATCATCGGGAAATCGCCGATGAACACCGTCTGGGTCTTAATCTCCTGGGTGTCATTGTTAATGAACTCAGCGGTCACATAGAGTGGCGCGGAGTAATTAATGTCTTTTTCTTTACACTCATCGACGGTGTACTTCGTCGGCTCAAAACGCGGTTCCGACAGCGACAGGGACATGTTGCCGGAGTAATCCTGGATGGGCGAAAGCTCCTCCAGGATGTCCTCCAGGCCGCTAGTCACGCGGGCATCAGCCCCGCGCAGTTCCTGCTGCTGCTCCCGCCACTGCTGCGTACCAATGAGCCAGGCAAAAGAATCAAGTTGAACGTCGAGGAGGCCCGGGACGGCGATGGGCTCGCTGATCTTCGCGAACGAGTATCGCTTCGGGCTTCCAGGTATAGTCTGGCGCGAGACTGCCAAGATGGGTCCTTCCAGCACCTCACGCGGAACCGGGGAACAGCCACTTTTTGCGACTGGCCCGAAACCGCTGGTAGAATTCGGTCTGCTGTGGAACCACGTAGAGACCACAAAATCACCTTGTCAAATGGGGTTTTGGCCAAGGTGTATAGACGGTGTACGGACGCGATTCCAGCGCAACAAACTAGCTTATTACAAAAGCCGCGAAAAGTCCAGGTACGATGGACCATTATGTTGCCCGTTCTGATCGGCGTGGGCGCCGCGTGCATCGCGGCCGGCATTGCCGCGCCAACCCCCCAGCCCGTCCTGCCACTCGATCTCGAGCACACTACTTATACCATCACAGACGCCCAGGCCCATACCCGCGTCCTGGACCGCCAGCTTGACGTCCCTGTCACCGCCCAGTGGCACTTAAGCTTCCAAGAGCCTGCCGATACCACCTCGGTCACCCTCCGCGTCGGCTCCAGCTTCATGCGTTCAAGCATGCAAGCAGAGGCCGACCGCCTGATTACCGCCAGTGTCTGGAGCTATCCCCTCGACCGTGTGGACGGCACCGCGCACGGGCCCGCGTCGCTGAGCCACACTCTGGCCACCCCTACCAGCAAGGTCGCCATAGACGGCCTGTGGTGGAAGTTCCCCGCCGACGCCCAAAAGACCTCCTACGATGTCTTCGACGAGACCATCCGGCGCACCGCTCCCGCCGTCTTCGAGGAGGAACTCGAGCTGGGTGGCCGCACCGTCTACCGCTACCACCAGGCCATCGAGCCCACCCCCATCGGCACCATGCAGCACTCCGCCACCCGCGACTTTTACGTGGACCAGGCCACCGGCCTGCTGGTGGACTTGGACGTGCAAATCCGCGATTTTGATGACTCCGGCGACATCCTCCGCTTCGCCGGCTCCCTTTCCGAGGAAGACACCGCCAATCTCCTGGCGCAGACCTCCCAGTTCCCCAGCACCGCGCCGTGGCGCTGGTGGCTGCTCGGCGCCGGTGTGCTGCTTTTCCTTCTTGGCCTGGCCATCCCCAAACATCCCAAGTCCTAGTCTGCCGATGCCCCCGCCGCCCAACGCCGGCACCCCACCCCGGCATCCGGTGCCCACACCCAGCGCGCCATCCCCGCCATCTGACGCTTGCACCGGGCCCACCATCCCTACCGACTGTCTCCCAGGCCCGACCGAACATGACGGTCGCCGGCCGGCCTACGCGTGGCCCGTTTCCGCGACCCGGCGCCGACACCCTGGCCGCCATCCCGATCACCTGGAGCCTACGCGTGACCCATTTCCGCGACCTGGCGCCGACACCCCGACCACAATCCCGCATGTGCGCCGTAAGTGCGCTACCCCCGTGTGGGTGCCCCCATTACCATCGGTAAATCGTCCCAAAGTTTACCCTCATTGCACACTCGAGTGGACAATTTTCCGATAACCCTTGCGAACCTCCCGCGAGAGTGCTTATTCTCGGTGGCATGAACTTCGAGACACTACTTGCGGGCCAAGGCCCCGTCATCGACGCCCTGGCCGGATTCGCCGGCCACAGCGTCGAAGACCTCACCGCAAATGGGCTGTGCCCGTTTGTCGCACGCAAGTACGTCACGCTGTACAACACCTACTACGGACAGACCTCGTTTACCGGCTTGCAATACAAAGCCCTAACCGCTGCCCGCAGCCAAGGCCATTCTGCTGAAGCCTTAGACTTCATCGAGTCCAAAACCAAGCGGGTTAGTGACAAGCTCGGCAAATGGAAACTGCGCGTCAAACTCTGCAAGACGCCTGCCGCACAAATCGAGGCCGTTGCCCGCGAGCAGTTGAAGAAACTAGCCAAGCCGCGCGAGGTTAAAGAAGGCGTAAGCCTTACCCATCACGCTAATGGGCTAGCCACGCTGAAAGCTACGGGCAAGTCTGTCGACATTATGGACGTCCACGCCGTGGTTGACCCTCAAGACCAAGTAGAAAGCTTCCTGGCAGCCTTCAGGGGCGGGGGTGCTGGCAAACAACGCTACATCCCAATCATCCCCATCTACATTGATCAGATTTGTGAGTTCGTCGACCGGATGCACAACCCCGGCCGCTATCCTACCGATGCCGATATCCGCGTCCGCGCCTCCAACGGCGCCATCCTCACCGGCAAAGACCTCCTGGAACGCCTGTGTCTGGACTATGGGTTTATCGCAGCGCTATCGCGTGAGCATGGTCCTCTGGATTTGTACCGTTATTCGCGTAGCGCTAACTCTAAGCAACGCTTATTGCTACTCGCCGAAGGTGCCGAATGCTCCTGGATAGGCTGTCACTTGCCGTTTGATAAGTGCCAGATCCACCACATCCACCCCTGGAACCAGGGTGGCCAGACCAACATGTCAAATCTGACCCCGTTGTGTCCGCATCATAACGGTGCCAATGAGGACCACCCGCCAGACGGCATACCAATAACCCGAGGCCGGATGGTACGCATGGGTACCGGGGTTGGGTGGCAAGCACCCGGTGGCGCCCCACCAATACAAACCCGGCCCACAGCGGCACCACCATCAGCCACACCCACCAACTCCCCGCCAGATGCCCACCACCAGGCAACGCCGCCACCGGAAGCCTACGGACAGGCAACGCCGCCACCGGAAAGCTGAAGGTAGGAAGCTGGCGGCATCGGAAAGCACACAGCCCCAACCGCGACGACGAAAAAGCGCGCGGAAGGGGCCAGACGTGCGAGCGCACCTGCACGGAGCCAAATCCGCACCAAAACACAGCGGCGGAGTGTCGCGGTGGCGCGCAGGGAGGCGTTGCGGAGCAAGGATTAGTCGGCGAGGGAGGGGTACTGCTCTGGGTCGATGGCGGCATTGTCGATAAGCCGCACCCCGCCGATATTCGCGGCAACCATCAAGCGGCCATCGCGGACTTCAACGTATTCCGGTTCGACACCGGCGGCCTCCAGGACAGCGCGTGCGGCATCTACACCCGCGTGGGCCCCGGCAGTCAAGGCGGCGGAAAGCGCGGTGGCTTGGGGGCGGGCATCGGGAGAAACGCGGGCATTACGCAAGCTCATGGCCACACCATCGGGCATACGCACAGTGGGCACGCCGAAGACCCGCACCGCCAGACCTAAATCCCGGCACGCCACATGGAGGGCCTTGAGCAGCTCGTAGTCCTTCTCCCCCACAAAGACACCCGTAGGCGAGACCAAGTTCACCACCCGCAGAATGTGCGTCAGGTCCGCGGTCAGGTCCGGCTCCAGTCCAGGCTCCGGGACCACGCGGGTACTACCAGCAACGCGCGGGACCACGAAGACCACGTCTGCGCCTTGCGGCGGGGTGTCCAGAGGGGCATCGACAGTGGCAACCACCACCGCGCCCGGTGTGCGCCCGGCAGCGTGGAGCATGCTCAAATGCCCCGCATGAATCCCGGCACCCAGGGGCACCACATGCACCGGCTTGCCCAACTTCCGGTACGCCGAAGAAATCATCCGCATGCGCTCAACGTCATGCACCACCTCAACGCTCATACTCACTCCTGCCATTCCATCCCTGTCCACCTAAAATCCGGCAACTTTCCACGCTCCGTGAGCAAGCGCACCACATCCGAATAGGCTTGTTGCTGGCCGATGTCCTCAATGTAGCGGTACGCCTCCCGGATCTCCCCCGGCAACACTTCCGGCAAAAGCGGAACGTCTACTCCTCTAATTTCTTGTACCACGTCCATCTCTGCCCATGCGGCCAGATACCAGGTGATATTGGAATAGGCGACGCGGGCGATAAGGGGGCCGCGAGTATCACCGGAAAGCTCGATGACATTGCCGCCGGAATCAGAAATCAGCACCTGCGCCACGGTCAGGCCGACCTCGTCGAGCGCCTCAACACCCCACGTGTCCGGCCGCAACTGCGCCGCCGAGGCCACCACCGCCCCACGCACCTCCACCGGGTCTAAGACCTGCGGCCCATGAGTGAGCGACGTATGGATCACGATGTCGCCCTTGGACACGTGCGGGGCTACCTCTTCTACCAGAGTTGGCAGTTCATCATGATCAGCCTGGAGGATAATGCACTCCGCCGAATCCAGGTCCTCTACCAACTCATGGCCGCTATTGAGCAGAACATACGCCAAAGCTGAACCACCGACAGTGGCTATGCGCACTACTTCTCCTTCTTTAGGTTGGCCATGAGCTCTGCGACGGAGACGCTGCCCTCCCGGTGGGAGTCGCTGCGGCGGCGACCGCCCTCGTCCCACTTGACGGCTTGGAAAGAGCCGGTATCGAAGCGCGGCGCAGCGGGGGCAGAGTCGCGTGCGGCGGGTGCGGCCCCGGGCGCGGGGTGAGCCGCAGCAGCTGGGTTAGTATCGGCCCCGGGCGCGGGGTGAACCGCAGCAGCTGGGTTAGCATCGGCCCCGGGCGCGGGGTGTACCGCAGCAGCCAGACTAGGTTCGGCCCCAGACGCAAAGTCAGGCGTGGAGTCTGACGTGGGTTCAGGCGCGGAGGCTGCAGACGGGGCTGCGGAAGGGGCTGCGGACGGGCCAGGGAAGGAGTCGGGCACGGGGGTATCGGCAGGCTCTGGAATGTAGTTCACCGGGGCGGGGTCTTGGGAGCCGATGCGCCCGGCGATGGCATCCGCAGACGGCGCGCCACTGGAGGTCTGGGTGAACTCCAGCTCCTCAATGCGCCGGGCCTGGGCGTAGAGCGCGGCGGGCTCGTAGGTGAAGTCGCGGCCGGAGAGATCTTCAAGCTGGGTGCGGATGGCGTCGAGTTCGCGCTTGATGTCGGCGAGGGCATCGGAAGGCTCCTGCTGCTGCTCAAAGTGCTCACGTTCAAGAGCAAATTGGCGGCGCTGCTCCTGAGCCTCGCGCCGGTAGCGGGTGGCGAGGAAGAGCCCCAGAACGGCGGCCCACAGCGCCGCCACGAGCGCCAACTTCATGGCGATTGCGGAGCCGGAAATGAGCATGATGATGCTGGCCACCATCGCCAGCACTACCAAGGCAACAAGGCCGCGATCGTTTCTCATGTTCACTAATGTACCGGAGGCACTTCGCACGCGCGCTCCAGGACCACACCGGCAATGGCCATGGCCACCCCGCCCAGCACGCTGCTCAGTGCGCCTGACTGCAGTCCTGCATACATGACGATGCCCCCGCTTGCCCCGCCAACCAGCGCCCCCGTCCAGGCAGAAGCCCGGCCGACCAGCATGAAGTTAGCGACAGTGATGGGGTTAAGTTGCGAGTTATCCAGCCCGATGCCGTGCTCACCGGCGCGCTTGACCCGCCAGGCCAGTACGGCGCACACCACCGTCATGGCCCACATAGTAAAGGAGACTGGTTCCGGTAGGCGCGAATAGAGCACCGGCATGACAATGTACGACGCGGCAAACATGAAGCCGAAGGCCGCGGCTAGGCCCAGGATGGGGGTGCGTTTCATGCTTCCTCCAGGGGGTCTGAGACCTCCACGGCATCATCCAGCTGTGCGGCCAGGGTTGCTATGGGCACGCCCGCCAGGGTGGCGTCCGGGTCGATGGCCAGCCACGGCACCAGGACGAAGGCCCGCTCATGGGCGTGCGGGTGGGGCACGGTGAGCACTGGGTCTTGCGAGCTATAGCCCTCAATGTCCACGATGTCGACGTCAAGGGTGCGCGGCCCCCAGCGGCGCTGGCGCACGCGCTCGGCAGCCTGCTCTAACGCCTGCGCGCGGTGCAACAACTCCAGCGGCGTAAGGTCCACGTCCACGATGAGCACCGCGTTGAGGAAATCCTCCTGGTCCTCCACTCCCCACGGCGCGGTGGTGTAAAAGGGCGAGACCGCAACCGTCTCAGCGGCAAAGTCATCCAACACCGTCTGCAGCAATGCGCGGCGGTTGCCCATGTTGGATCCGATGGAAAGTACGGCGCGCATCATCGCCTCGCCGTCACAGAGACGTCCGCAAAGGTGCGCGGGATGGGCGCCTGAGGCTTATGGACGGTGACCTCGATGGATTCCAGCAGGGGGAACGCCACGCGGGCGGCGGTGGCGATCTCTGCGGCGACCGTTTCGATCAGGTCGCGGGCTGGGCCCTCCACGATATTCGCGGCCACATCCGCCAACTCGGCGTAGTTGACGGTGGTGGCCAGGTCATCATCGACCGCGTCCGGCAGCTGGCAGACTATATCGACGATGAAGGGTTGGCCGGTGCGCTTTTCTTCCGCGAAAACGCCGTGGTAGCCGTAGCATTCAAGCCCGTTGAGTTCTATGCGCATGGTTCCTCCTTTGTAGTTCTCTGTGCAGCCGTGCTTGCCGATGCCGTGTTTGCGGGTGCCGCCGTAGCCCCCAGTGCCGAGGTTGTTCCGGGCACGGCACCGGCCCACGCGGCGGCGACATCTACCGCCGCGCGGGAGCTGGCAACGTCGTGCACGCGCACCGCCCACGCGCCATAATGCGCCGATAGCGCACTAATGGCCGCGGTCGCCGGGTCCGCCGGGTGGGTAGTCCCACTAGGCGAGGCCACGGCGGCAGGCGCCGGGGTGTCGGCCGAAGCCACGGGGGTGTGGGCCGGGGCATCGGCGGAGATGGCGGGAATGGCGGCATCGGCAGACACGGGGGCGCGCAGGGCGGTGACGAAGCGCTTGCGGGAGGCGCCAACGAGAATCGGCAGGTCGCTGAGGCTGGGCAGGGCGCGCAGCAGGGCCCAATTCTCCGCCGGGGTCTTGGCAAAGCCCAGGCCGGGGTCAACGATGATGTTGCTACGGTCCACCCCGGCGGCCTGGGCGCGGGCGGCCAAATCGGCCAGCGTAGCGCGTACATCCGCCACCACATCGCCGCCGTGATCGGCAGCACCTGCGGCGGACTCGAAGACGCTGGTGCGCCAGTGCATCAGGCACACAGGCAGCTGGGACTGCGCCATCACGGCGAACATGTCTGGGTCTGCCAGGCCGCCGGAAACATCGTTGATCAGACCGACCCCGGCTTCGACTGCCGCAGCCGCGGTGGCCGCGCGCATGGTGTCCACAGAGGTCGGGATGCCCTCAGCATGCAGCGCCGCGATGATGGGCACCACGCGCTGGATTTCCACCTCGGCGTCCACGCGGGCTGCGCCCGGGCGGGTGGACTCCCCGCCCACATCAATGATGTCCGCCCCCGCGGCCATCAGCCGGCGGGCGTGTTCCAGGGCGGCATCGGGGTCCAGCCAGCGGCCGCCATCGGAGAAAGAATCAGCAGTGACGTTGAGGATTCCCATGACGCGGGTGTGAGACAAAACGAGCTCCTTGGGAGGTGAGTTGGGCGGGCATCCGGCACACGCGGCGGGACTAGCCGCGGATGAGGCTGATGACCTCCGCGCGCGATGCCGCGTTGGTCTTGAACCCACCCCGTACGGCTGACGTGGTGGTGGTCGCGCCCGGCTTGCGGATACCCCGCATAGCCATACACAAGTGCTCGCACTCAATGACCACAATGACGGACTGGGCGTGGAGTTTTTCTACGAGGGCATCGGCAATCTGGGACGTCAGCCGCTCCTGGACCTGCGGCCGCTTGGCGTACATGTCTGCCAGGCGGGCCAGCTTCGACAGCCCCGTTACGTGGCCGTCCTTGCCGGGAATGTAGCCGATATGCGCCATGCCGTAGAACGGCACCAGGTGGTGTTCGCAGGTGGAGTAAATGGGAATGTCGCGCACCAGCACCAGCTCCTGGTGGTCCTCCGCGAAGGTCTTGGCTAGGACTTCCGTTGGGTCCGTGTGCAGGCCGGCGAAGACTTCCTTGTAGGCGCGCGCCACGCGGGCCGGGGTGTCTGCCAGTCCTTCGCGGTCCGGGTCCTCCCCCACCGCCAATAGCAATTCGCGCACGGCCGCTTCCGCGCGGGCTTGATCAAAAGTCATCAGATCTCCCTGTCTTCGGGGCGGGCGGGGGCGCCGCCGGTGGGGCGGGCGGAGTCAACGTCAGAAGCGCCGCCGCCAGCGGGGGCGGCCGGGCGGGCGTCAGCGTCGCCGGTGTCGTCGCTGGTGTTGTCGCCGGCGTGCTGGCCAAAGTTAAAGCCATACTCGCCTTCGACCTGTTGGCCAGCCAGGCGGCGTTCACGTGCGGCGCGGGTGGCGTCCAAAAGGGTCACACGCTTGGGCAGTTCTTCGCCACGGGCTTGGGCTTGTTCCACGGGGGTCAGCACGGGCTCGCGGCCGGCTTGGCGCGGGAAGCGCGCGTTATCAAAGACTGCGGTAGCAGCGCGCGGGACAATCCCGTCGAACACGCCCTCCAGGTCGGGCCGGCGCAGGGTCTCTTTCTCCAACAGCAGCTCAACCAGCGCATCGAGGTAGTCCCGGTATTCGGCCAGGATGGAGTAGGCCTCTTCGTGCGCGCGGTCGAGCAGGTAGCGCAGCTGCTCATCAATGCGCGCCGCCACGGCATCGGAGTAGTCGATGCTGCCACCCATGCCACCGTAGCCGAAGGGGTCGCCTTGCTCCTGGCCGTACTTGACGGTGCCCAGGTCGGGGCTAAAGCCGTATTCGGTGAGCATGGCGCGCGCAATTTTGGTGGCTTGCTCAATGTCTGACGATGCCCCCGTGGTCGGCGCCCCGAAGACTAGTTCCTCTGCGGCGCGCCCACCCATGGCAAAGACTATGCGGGCGAAGAGTTCTTCCCGCGTGTACATGCCTTTGTCGTCTTCTTGGGAGGTCATGGCGTGTCCGCCGGTGCGCCCACGCGCAAGGATGGTGACCTTGTAGACCCGCTCAATGTCTTTTAGGGCCCACGCGGCTAGGGTGTGGCCGCCTTCGTGGTAGGCGGTGACTTTCTTTTCATGCTCGGAGATGATCTTGGACTGCCGGCGCGGGCCGCCGACTACGCGGTCGGTGGCTTCTTCGAGGGCATCGGCAGTAATGACGTTGCCACCCACGCGGGCGGTGAGCAGCGCGGCCTCGTTGAGCACGTTGGCCAGGTCCGCGCCGGACATGCCGGCGGTGCGCTTGGCCAGTTCGCGCACATCCACGTGCTTGGCCAGCGGCTTGTTCTTGGAGTGAACTTCGAGGATCTTCTCGCGCCCGGCCAGGTCCGGGTTGGTCACGGGGATTTGGCGGTCGAAACGCCCGGGGCGCAGCAGTGCGGGGTCCAAGATGTCCGGCCGGTTGGTGGCGGCAATGAGAATAACGCCTTCGCGGTCGCCAAAGCCGTCCATTTCCACCAGCAGCTGGTTGAGGGTTTGTTCGCGCTCGTCGTGCCCGCCGCCGGTGCCGGAGCCGCGCTGGCGGCCCACGGCATCGATCTCATCGACAAAGATAATGCACGGCGATTGCGCCTTGGCTTGTTTGAACAGGTCGCGCACGCGGGAGGCACCCACGCCCACGAACATCTCCACAAAGTCGGAACCGGAGATGGAGAAGAACGGTACTCCGGCCTCCCCCGCCACGGCGCGTGCCAGCAGCGTTTTACCTGTACCGGGCGGGCCGTAGAGCAGCACGCCGCGCGGGATCTTGGCGCCTAGCTCGTGGTAGCGGCTGGGGTCTTCGAGGAACTCCTTGATTTCCATGAGTTCTTCTACGGCCTCGTCGGCGCCTGCGACGTCGGCAAAGGTGTTAGTGGGCATGTCCTTGGTCAGTTCTTTGGCCTTCGATGCCCCGATGCCAAACATGCCCCCTTGCTGCATGCGCGACATCATAAAGAACAGCAAGCCGAAGACGATCAACATCGGCAGGATGAAGCTGAGCATGGAGCCCAGGAAGGACTCCTGGGTGACCTTGGTCTGGTATTTCTCCGCCCCGGAGTCCTTGACCGCGGTAAAGACCTCCGCGGTGGCCCGGGCCGGGTACTTGGCCATGATTTCTTCTACGCCGTCGCGCTCTTCCACCGTGATTGGCTCGCGCAGCTTTAGACGGACGCGTTGTTCGCGGTCATCAATCTGGGCTTCTTCGACGTTGCCTTCGCTGAGTTGGCTCAGCGCCACGGAGGTCTCTACGGGGGTGTAGCTGCGGGCGTCGTTGTTAAAGAAGGTAAAGACGTAGAGCATCACCAGCGCCAGTGCGCCGATGGCGCCGTAGCGCACAATGTTGGAGTTCTTCATTACTAGTCTGCGTAAATCTCCGGCTTCAGGGTGCCCACGAAGGGTAGGTCGCGGTAATTTTCTGCGTAGTCGAGACCGTAGCCCACCACGAATTCGTGCGGAATATCAAAGCCAACTTCCAGCAGGTCAATGTCGGCTTTGACTACTTCCGGCTTGCGCAGCAGGGACACGACTTCCAGGCTGGCGGGCCGGCGGCCTTCTAGGTTGCGGATGAGCCAGCTCAGCGTCAGGCCGGAGTCAATGATGTCTTCGACAATGAGCACATGCTTGCCCTCAATGTCGCGGTCGAGGTCTTTGAGGATGCGCACCACGCCGGAGGAGGACGCGGCGTTGCCGTAGGAGGACACGGCCATAAATTCTTGTTGGGAGGGGATAGACAGCGCACGCGCGAAGTCAGAGAGGAAGAATACGGCACCCTTGAGCACGCAGACTAGGATGAGGTCCCCGCTGTCGCGGTAGCGCTCGGAGACGGCGTCTGCCATTTCTTGGATGCGGGCGGCTATCTGTTCTTCGCTGATGAGGACGGCTTCAACATCGCTGCCGTAGGGGTTGGCGGGAACGTTGAAGTCTTTAGAGTCATGCATGCCTGCTCCTTTAGTGTTGTGTTCGCAGTGCCAGTTTGCCACCAATGCGGGCTACTTCCAACCTTGCGCCCCCTGCCTGCCCGGCTACTGCCACGCCTCCTTGCCCGTGCCAGTGGGTGCACAGCTTGCCGATGCCCCCTATCGCCTCCCGCGATGGCTCTACCCCCTGGGTTTCCAGCCAGGCGATGATGGCGCGCCGCCGGTGGGGTTCGGCCATGGCGGCGAGTTGGGCGCAGTCGTTGGTGGCGGCAGTGGCCAAAGTGTCGTGGTCAGCGGCCATATCGGTGGCGGCCTGGGCCAGGGGGGCTACTGCGTCGCCTCCCAGGATTTCGCCGAGCAGCGGGATGACGTCGCGGCGGATGCGCACGCGGCGGAAGTTGGCGGCCTGGTTGTGGGGGTCGTGCCAGGGTCGTAGGCCCAATTCGGCGCAGGCGCCGAGGGTATCGGCGCGACGGGCGGAAAGCAGCGGGCGCAGCACGGTGCAGCCTTCGATGTGGGCGCGCGAGCCCATGCCGGTGGCGTGCCCGCGCAGGGCGGACAGCAACAGGGTTTCGGCTTGGTCCTCGGCGGTGTGTGCCACGAGTACGGGGATGCCTGCTGCGCCCAGGGCGCGGTAGCGGGCGGTGCGCGCGGTGGCTTCGCTATTGCCGGCGTCGATGGTAATGACGCGGGCGTCTATCCCCCACTGCTGGGCTTGGTTCGCGGCGGCTTCGGCCACCGCACGCGATCCGGGCTGGAGTTGATGGTCCACGCACAGCGCTATGGCGCGGGAGGTCTCGGCGGCCACGGCGGCGGTCAGGGCCAGGGAGTCTGGGCCCCCGGAGAGCCCAATGCCCACACGCGGATACTGGTCCAGGGCGTGTGCGAGCACCGGGCGTACCAGGGCGCGCAGGCGGGCGAAGTGCGGGCTGCGCCGCGGCCAGAAGGGTTGACCACTGCGCGCAGCTGTAGCTCCGCGCAGTGCATTCCCGCTGTGCATAGAATTCCCGCTACACATGGCGTTTCCCGTGCTCATAGCTATGGCCTATCGGTGACCAGCGCGCTGGCCAGGCGGTCTAGGGCTGCGCGCGCGAGCAGGATGTCGGAGTCGTTGCTCAAAAACGCGAAGGCATAAACCGTGCCGCTTTCGCCAACGGCGGTGCCCACCAGGGCGGAGGTATCGGTGAGCGTGCCGGTCTTGGCCCGCACCCAGCCGCGCCCGGGTAGCTGACCGTAGCGCGAATATAAGGTGCCCTC
Source organism: Corynebacterium lizhenjunii (assembly GCF_011038655.2). NCBI lineage: Bacteria > Bacillati > Actinomycetota > Actinomycetes > Mycobacteriales > Corynebacteriaceae > Corynebacterium > Corynebacterium lizhenjunii. The sequence continues at coordinate 408,688 of NZ_CP064954.1, read as the reverse complement.
CCCACCGGCAACGGGCAGGTAGCCCAACACGGGGCGCGCGGCCGGATCGGCAACCGCCGCCGCGATCACGCGGGCTAGCACCGCTGGTGGGATGCGATTATCGGGCGAGAGCCCAGAGTTATCCTCCAGGTGCACGCCAGCGGTGTCGATACCGTGGCTGTTCAACACCGCCAGCGTTTCTGCCGCTGACCCGGCAAAGCTCGCCTCCGCGCCGCGCGCGGTGGCCAGCTCCCGGCCGATGGCCTCTGCCATGACGTTATCGGAGTGCTTCATCGCCTCCTGTGCGCGCTGCCACAACGGCGGCGACACGATGGTCGCGTCCGGGGCGGGCGCGCCGTCGCCTGCGCCCGCCTGCTCGCCGGCAGACGCGGCTGCCTCCGCCACGCCCAGGCGCGCGGCCAACTCCCGGGCCACATCGGCGGCCGGGGTATGGCTGCGCGGCACATCGCCGGTGGACTCCCCCAGGCGCCCACCGTGGATCATCGCCGGTTCGAGGGGCGCGACAAAGCCCTCGTCCACATTGTCCGGATCCCACCCTCTAGCCTGCGCTGGGCCACTCCAGGCGGAGGTGTCCACGTGCACGGCGGTCATTGTCTTTCCGGTGGCGGCTAGTTGCGCTGCAGCGCGGTCCAGTGCCTCCGGAGTCATCCACACATCACCGGCGGCGCGAACGACCACCACGCCATCGTCCCCGATGAAGATCGGGGTACGAATAACCGCATCTTGCGCCAGCTCCCACGTCGCGGCAGCCAAAGTGAGCACCTTGGTAGCCGACGCCGGCACTAAGGGGCGCCCACCGTCGCGCTCCCAGACCACCTGGCCAGTATGCGTATTAATCACCAGCCCCCCAAAGGTGCCCAGCTTGTCGGGCTGGAAGGCGGAGTCGAGGGGGGCATCGGCAAGCGCGGTATCGGCAGGCTCAGCGGGAGCCAGCAACGGCGGCGGGGTGGGCACCTCGAAGGCCGGGGCGCGGGAAACATCGCGCTGGGAGACCACCCCGGCAGTCGCGGTGGCAGCCACGGCACCACTAAGGAGGAGGGCGGTTGCCCACCACACGCGCTTGTTATTCATCGTGTCTACCCTAGCGGGTATGCTGTTGCGGGAAAGTCATTGCACCACTAACTGGAGGTAAGCGCTGTGAGCGTTGAAGTAACCATCGAGATTCCTAAGGGTTCGCGCAATAAGTACGAGGTGGACCATGAGACCGGCAAGGTCTACCTGGACCGCTACCTGTTTACCCCCATGGCCTACCCGGCTGACTACGGCTTTATTGACCACACCCTGGGTGAAGACGGCGACCCGCTCGATGCCCTGGTCATCCTGCCGGAGCCGGTTTTCCCGGGCGTGGTGGTCAAGGCCCGCATTGTGGGCGTGTTCAAGATGACGGATGAGGCCGGCGGGGATGACAAGCTGCTGTGCGTGGTCGATGACCCGCGCTGGGAGCGCTACCAGGACATCGAGGACGTGGAGCAGCACCTCAAGGACGAAATCGAGCACTTCTTTACCCGTTATAAGGACCTGGAGCCCAACAAGGAAGTCACCGGCTCTGGTTGGGGCAACAAGGCAGAAGCGGAGCAGATTCACGCCGACGCCGTCGCGCGCTACCAGTAAACGGGCGTCAGTAGCGCCCGCCGCCGGGGGTTGGGAGCGCTCTCTGCTGGGGGTTGAGAGCGCCCCGGACGATTGGGGCCGGGCAATTGGCCTCACAGGTGAAGCGCCAGGTCGGAGCTTATTCGCGGCGCACCCCCTGGCGCAGCACGCGGGAGCGCAGGGGCTCCGCGGCCAAGACTGCGCCGGCGGAGACCACCCAACCCACGGCCAAGATGCTCAGGGCGGTGGCAATGCGGTGGCCGAGGTCGATGTCCCCGGCATTGTCGAACATGACGGTAACCATCAGAGCACCAAAGGCAAAGCCAAACAGGCTCAAAGCGATGGCCGGGCCCATGACCTCCAAGGCGGACACCCGGGTAAGGAAGCCGCGCGGCAGACCCATCAGGCTCAGGCTGCGGTGCAGGTTGGCGTCCTCATAGACCGCACTGACCTGGCCCAGGAAGATAGACATCGCGGCCAGGATAAACCCAAAGGCCAGGGTCAGAAGCGCGCCGGTGGAAACGTCTGTGAAGATGATCAGCGTGGTTGCTTCCTCGCGCATGGCCAGGGTCAGGCCGTCCTCGCCCAGGGGTGCGGCCACCAGGTAGCCGGCCAGGAAACCAAAGAAGGCAATCGCGCCCACGCGCCGCCAGGCCACACGCGCATTCGCACCAATGCGCTGGCATGCCACCAGATGCGCGGTCCCGGGCAATAGCGCAGCCAGGTAGGCGCCGGCCTGCAGCAAGAAGGGTGCGACCAGGTTAATCAGCAGCACAAGTGTGGCCAGAATGCCCAGCATAAACAGCACCCCAATGGTTTCCCCAGTGATGCTGAACCCGCTCAGCACCACCCCGCCTACCGCCACCGCTGCAACGAAGGCTGCCAAGCGCCACCACCGCAGCGCCTTGGGCATTTCCCGGCGCGCCACCCCCAGGGGGCTGACTCGCACGCGCTGCATACCGGCAAAAGCTGCGGCCAGCGACAGTGCGAAGAGCACCCCGGCCACCGCGAGGTATCCCCACCAAGGCAAGAGGATTTCGCTTAAGCGAATGGGCCGGTCTTGGAAACTCAGGTGCGTAAACAGCGGGGCGGCTAGCGCACTGGCCGCGCATCCCAGCCCGATGCCCACTACCGACTGCACCGCAGTTTCTACTACGGCCAGGCGCACCACTTGCCGGGAGCTCAGCCCCAGCAGGCGCAAGGTGGCCAGGCGGCGCTCGCGCCCAGAGGCTCCCAGCACCGCAGACTGCGCGGTGAGGTTAAACACCGCCGGAACCAGGAACGCGCACGCAAAAACGGCCAGGTAAAGCCAAAAGTCCAGGACGCCACCGTAGCGCTCTAAGTATTCATGCAGCGCCGGGGAGGCGTCTTCGACGTGTTGGGCGCGCTGCCAGAACATCCAGGTCCCGCCGGCAACCAAAAAGGCAATCGCCGAGCACACTGCCATGCTCAATACCGCCAGGGCACTGACCACGCCGGTGCGCCCGCGCAGGGCTAACTCAAGCATTGCTTACTCTCCTCTCTAGCTCTCGGCGCCGCTGCGGCCCGGCTGGCGGCTATCGGCATGGATAAGGCCATCGCGGATTTCAACCCTGCGCCCCATCCACTCGGCCACCTTCGGATCATGGGTGACCATAATCAGGCTGGCCCCGGATTGGCGTACCACGCTGGTCAGCAGCTGCATGACTTCATGGCCGGTGGATTGGTCTAGGGCGCCGGTGGGTTCATCGGCAAACACCACGTCCGGGTCTGCGGCCAGCGCCCGGGCAATGGCCACGCGCTGGGCTTGGCCGCCAGAAATCTCCCCCGGGCGCCGCCCCGCCAATGGCCCCAGCCCCAGCTGGTCTAGCAGCTGCTGCGCCTTGCGGCGCGCCTTGGCCCGGCTGGTACCGCACAGCATGGCAGGCAGCGCCACGTTGTCCAGGTTGGTCAGCTCCGGCAGCAGCTGACCGTCTTGGAAGACAAACCCGAAGTGGTGCAGGCGGGTGCGGGAACGGGCGGCATCGGCAAGCGAAGAAAGCTCCAGGTCGCGGTAGCGCACAGTGCCATCGGTGGGGGTAAGCACCCCGGACATGCAATGCAGCAGAGTGGACTTGCCGGAGCCGGAGGGCCCCATCACAGCCACCAGCTCCCCCGGGGCAATGTCCAGGGTGATGCCCGCCAGCACGGGTCCGCCGCCAAAGTCTTTCGTGATGTCTTGAACGGAAAGTGTCATGGCTCCATTTCACCGCGCGGGCGCCCGGCGCGCTACAGCCCTGGCACTGATCTTTTCGGTAGTGCTGGCACTACCCTGGGTATTTTTGGGGTCGTGCAGGCACTACCCTGGGAGCCTATGTGGAAGCGCAAGCGCGATACGCGCAGTAATGAGGCCCGCCAGGCGGAGATTATTGCCCAGCTCACCGCCTCTCGGCGCGCGATTGCAGACGCCTATGAGGTCGAGCGGGCCCGCATTGAGCGAGATCTGCATGATGGCGCCCAGCAGTACCTGGTCGCAGCCAGCATCAAGTTGGGCGAGGCCCAGCTTACTGCCACGGGTCCTACCGCAGAGTTGATTGCCGCGGCGAAGGACAACATTGATGCTGGCCTGCGGGCCCTGCGCACCACGGTCCATGGCATCCACCCGCAGGTGCTGGCTGACCATGGGTTGGTGGCCGCGCTTGCCGATGCCGCCTTCCCCAACGTGCGCATCCACGCCCCGCACCCCTTGCCGCAGCTTTCCCCCAGCGTGCTGGCGGCGGGCTACTTCTTTGCCACGGAGGCGGTGACGAATGCGCTGAAATATGCTCCTGACGCGCCGGTTAGTGTGCTGGTGACTGCCGATGCCGCCCTCCACATCACCGTTGTCGATGAGGGCCCCGGCGGCGCGCATCTGATTCCCGGCCATGGGCTGGCGGGGATGGCGCAGCGCCTGGAGGCTTTCGGCGGGAGCGTGGAGGTCTCCTCCCCCAACGGTGGGCCTACGCGGGTGGCGGGTAGCATTCCTTTGTTGTTAGAACGCGGAGAAACGGCGGTGGTGCAGTGAGCAGTGGCGTAGTGGGCAGTGGCGTAGGGAGCAGTAGCGTAGTGGGCAGTGAACACACGGGATTGACGTTGGTTATAGCGGATGATTCTGCTTTGCTGCGCGAGGGCGTGGCTGGTTTGTTGGAGCGCCAAGGCCACCGGGTAATTGGCCAAGCTGCCACTGCCGAAGAGCTGGTAGAGGTGGTGCGGGCGTGCGCTGGGACTTCGGGGGCGGGCGGGGGTTCAGGGACCGGGCCCGGATTGCCGGACGTGGTGATTACCGATGTACGCATGCCCCCGGGCATGGCCGATGATGGCCTCAAAGCCGCCGTATCCCTGCGCGAGGAGTTCCCGCACTTGGCGGTGATGGTGCTATCACAATACGTGGCCCCGGCGTATGCGGTAGAACTGTTTGACACCACTACGGCTGGCACCGGCTACCTGCTCAAAGACCGCGTTAGCGAGGTGGTGGACTTTCTATCCAGCCTGCAAGTAGTGGCCCAGGGCGGCACGGTGGTAGACCCCACGGTGGCCCAAGCGTTGATGCGCTCGGGGCGCAGCGGCCTGGCGGAACTCACCCCACGCGAGCGCGAGGTCCTGGAGCTGATGTCTCGCGGGCAATCCAACAAAGAGATAGCGACCAACCTGGTGCTTTCCGGGGCTGCGGTGGCCAAGCATGTATCCAATATCTTTAGCAAACTCCGCTTGGACCCCAGCGAGGATAACCGACGCGTCAAGGCCATCCTGGAGTACCTATCGCGCTGAGACTGTCCTGGCTGGGCTGGCAGTACTGGCTGCGCTGGTTGCCCCGGCCGCGCCGCGCTAGGTTAGCTTCGCCGGGTAAGCTGCGCCGGGCTTGCTGCTCTAGGCTGGTGGCCATGCGAAACGTACAGCCCACAGAAGTTCCGGCCGGCGCCCAGCTTATCGACGTGCGCGAGCAGCACGAATGGGACGCCGAGCACGCCCCCGGCGCCACCCTCATTCCCATGAGCGAGCTGGCGCAGCGCGTTGGCGAAATTGACCCCGACCGCGACATCTACGTCATCTGCCACCTGGGTGGGCGCAGCCAGCGGGTGTGCGAATACCTTGAGGCCTCCCTGGGGTGGGAGACCATCAATGTGCTCGGCGGCATGGACGAGTGGGGAGCCCAGGGACTGCCTGTCGTACGCTAGCTTGCGGGGCGGGGCCGTTGCACGCCGTTTTCTTCCATCCCACTAGCCTCAGGCACGCCTGGCCAACGCGTCCCACCCCACACCCCGCGTACCCCAGCCGCACAAAACCGGCCCCGCAGGCCAGCAGCCTCCTGTACGATTACACCCAAAATCGTACAGGAGGTTTTGTATGCAGACTCCCTTGCAAGACGTGCGCGTGGTGTTTCTTGGCGGCATTGGCCCTGGGCCTTTCGCCGCCATGGTGCTTGCCGATATGGGCGCCCACGTCACCCGCATTATCCGCCCCGAAGGCGATAGCGACATCCCCCATGACATCCTCTACCGCGGCCAGGACACCCTGGTGGCGGATCTGAAGTCCCCGGAAGGCCGGGCGCAGGTGCTGGAGCTGCTAGAGCATGCCGATGCCCTCATCGAAGGCTTCCGTCCCGGCGTTGCGGAGCGTTTAGGGCTGGGGCCTGCCGATGCCCACGCCGCCAACCCCGCCCTGGCCTACTGTCGTATGACCGGCTGGGGCCAGGACGGCCCCCTGGCACACACGGCGGGCCATGACATCAACTACATTGCGGTCGCGGGGGCGTTGGAGCCCATTGCGGGTGCGGATGGCACCCCGGTGCCGCCGATTAATTTCATGGGCGACTTCGGCGGTGGCTCCATGTACCTGGTAGCGGGCCTGCTGGGCGGGTTGTTGCAGGCGCGCAGTACTGGGCGCGGTTGCGTAGTCGATGCCGCGATTGTCGATGGCACCGCGCACCTGACTGCGATGTTGCATTCTTTCCGCAACGCCGGCCAGTGGGGCCCGCGCGGGAGCAATCTGCTCGACGGCGGTGCGCCCTTCTACCGCGTCTACCAGACCGCCGATACCCGCTACATGGCCGTTGGCGCCATTGAGCCGCAATTCTATGCCCAGCTGCTTGAGCGCTTGGGGCTGACTGAAGAGCTCGGCGCCTACCCGCAGTACGCGCAGAAGCATTGGCCGGTTGTCCGCGCGGCGTTTGCCCGCGTGTTTGCCACCCGTACCCAGGAGCAGTGGGCGCGCCACTTCGCCGGCAGTGATGCCTGCGTAAGCGAAGTTGTGGCCCCCGCCGAGGTCCTGGACCACCCGCACCTGGCCGCCCGCGGGGTCTACCGTCTCGCAGACCCGAGCGTGCCCGGACACTATGAGCCAGCGCCTGCACCGCGGTTTATTCCCGCAGCGCAGGCTGATTAGTTCTTCCCCGCGAGCTCAAGCCCTGCTAGCCCAGTTCGGGCTAGCCCTTCTTTTGTGGGCGCAGGCCGGGGAAGTCATCCTCGGTGAACTCGCCGTGAACCGAGGGCACGTCCTGGCCGGCGGGGCGCAGCTCGCTTTCGCGGTTGCGCAACTCCACACGGCGGATCTTGCCGGAGACGGTCTTGGGGAAGCCCTCAGAGAACTCCAGTCGGCGAATACGCTTATAGGGCGCCAGGCGCTCGTTGCCAAAACGCAGGATGCTCTCTGCGGTTTCCGCTGAGGCCTCGTGGTCCGGCGCCACCACCACATATGCTTTGGGCACCGTCAAGCGGATCGGGTCTGGTGAGGGCACTACAGCCACCTCCAAAACCGCCGGGTGCTCAATCAAGACCGTCTCCAACTCAAAGGGCGAAAGGCGATAATCGGAGGACTTAAAGACCTCGTCCGCGCGGCCTACGTAGCTATACAGCCCCTCCTCGTTGCGGCTGAAGATGTCTCCCACATGGTAGTAGCCATCCCGGAACGCCTCCGCCGTCTTATCCGGGTCCCCGACATAGCCTGAAGTAATGCCCGCGCCGCCCTCCTTGAGCTTGACACACAGTTCGCCCAAGTCGCCTTCTTCGCCCGTGGCAGGGTCTACCAATTTGACCTCATAGCCCGGTACCGGCCGGCCAGTAATTCCCGGCTGCGATTCAATCCCCAGCGGCGTGCCCAGGATGACCGTGCTTTCCGTCTGACCAAAGATGTCACGCACATCAATGCCCCAGGCCTCCCGCACGGACTTCAAAATGAAGGTATCCAAGGGCTCACCGCCAGAGACCGCCGAGCGCGGCGGGTTGGTGTTCAGTTCTAGGCCCGCCCGGATCATCATCCGGTAGACCGTAGCCGGGGCCTGGAAGACCGTGACCCCTTCTTCCGCCATCACCTGGAGGGTCTTGGCGGCATCGAAACGCCGATAGTTGTAGATGAACACCGTGCCACCGGAGATGAACTCGGAGAAGAAGCAGGAGTACGCCCACGCCACCCAGCCCGGCGCGGAGATATTGAGGAAGATGTCTCCCTCCCGGCAGCCGGTCATGTACGTAGACGACAAATGCCCTACCGGGTAGGTGGTGTGGGTATGGCCCACCATCTTCGGCAGCGAGGTGGTCCCGGAGGTGAAGTAGATCAAGAAGAGCTCATCGGCCTTGGTCGGCTGGTCCGGGGTGAACTCATCGGCAGCCTCGTACGCGTGCGCAAAGCGCAGCACTGTGCGCTCGCCTACCTCCGGGGTGCCATCATCAACCAAAATCAGCGTGTAGTCTCCGGTGACCTCCGCGAAAGTGCCCGCGTGCTCACTGGCCACCACCACCCAGGGAATCTCTGCACGGTCGATACGGTCTTGGACCTCGTAGCGCCCCAGCATGGTGGTAGTTGGACACACCACTAGCCCTAGCTTCATGCAGCCAAGAATGGCCTCCCACAGCTCTACCCGATTATCGAGCATCAACATGACACGGTCGCCGCGCTGTGCACCCTGCTCGCGCAGCCAATTAGCCACCTGGTTAGACGCACGGCTGAGGTCACCATAAGTTCGCTCAGTCCGCGAGTCATCCTCTTCGCGAATGACCAAAGCGTTGCGCTGGCTTACCTCCGGATCTTTGGCCAGGTGGTCGAACCAGTCCAGCGCGAAATTGAAGTGTTCAAAACGCGGCCAGTCGAAGCCCTCATAGGCTTCGGCGTAGGTGCGTTCCGGGGCCAGTAAGAAGTCCCTGGCAGCGCGGTACTGCTCGGTTACTGAAGTCATGGTGTCTCCTGTAGCGGTAGTAGAACCTGCGGCGGGTGCGGCTGCTGCACACCAACGCCACCGGATTAGCGAATGCTAATTAGCCTGAAATGCTAGCGTGATACCCCTCACAGATCAAACAGGACACGACGTGCACCGCACCTTTCTATCCGCCTGCCTGCACATTCAGCTGAAAAATTTGCAACCGCCAAGGGGAATCTTTCCACGCCACCTCCCCGGCTCAAACACATGACACCGACGGACCGCGAATAAAGCTAATTACTATTCGCCTTCCTGAGCGCGCTTCAAGCCTGCCCCACGCGCACCCCAGAAGCACAAAACCACCCACAGGCACCACCACAAGCGCACCGAGCGCCCCCGAACACAACAAACGCCCCCTTAGCAGACTGCGAGCGCGTGGCTCGCGCAGCTAAGAGGGCGCAGAAAGCGGTGTGCGGCTAGTCCCCTATCTGGTCCCGACCGCGCTTAACGATGTTCTCGTCCGGCTCCCCCACCACGTCATAATCCTTGTTGGTGTATTCAAACTTGGACAAGACGTAGCGCATGGCGTTGATGCGGGCCCGCTTCTTATCGTTGGACTTAATGGTGATCCAGGGGGACTCGTCGGTATCCGTGTAGCGGAACTGCTCTTCCTTAGCACGGGTGTAGTCGTCCCACTTATCCAGCGAGGCCAAATCCATGGGCGAGAGCTTCCACTGGCGCACTGGATCAATCTGCCGGATAGCAAAGCGGGTGCGCTGCTCCTTGCGCGTCACAGAGAACCACAGCTTGGTCAGACTAATACCGGAGCCCAGGATCATGTTTTCCAGCATGGGGACCTCGCGCAGGAACTCCGCGTGCTGGGATTCCGTACAAAAGCCCATCACGCGCTCCACGCCGGAGCGGTTGTACCAGGAGCGGTCAAAGAACACAATCTCTCCACCGGCCGGGAAATGCTGAATATAGCGCTGGAAGTACCAGGAGGTGGACTCGCGCGGGGAGGGTTTTTCCAGTGCCACAGTACGCGCACCGCGCGGATTGAGATGCTCATTGAAACGCTTGATAGTACCGCCCTTACCGGCAGCGTCGCGCCCCTCAAAGAGAATGATGTGGCGCTGGCCGGTTTCCTTGGTCCAGTTCTGCCATTTCAGTAGCTCAATCTGCAGCGCACGCTTGGTGGCCTCATACTCATCGCGCGTCATACGCTCCGCATAAGGGTAATTTTCCCGCCACGTGTTGATGGGCGAGCCATCCGGCATAATCAGCGCCGGATCATCCTCATCCGTATCGTCAACGACGTAGCCCTCGGTTTTAGCCAGGTCAATTTCGGGAAGGTCATCTTCTTTAATATCAGCCATAACCCCATTTTAGCCCCCTGGCCAGCAAAGCCAGCCACCATAACCCCCGACCCTCCCCCACATGCAAAAGACCCCACCCGGAGGTGAGGTCTAGCAGCTTCTGAGCCGTTCAGACTAGTTGATCAGGCCGATCAGCTTGGAGATTGCGGAAGCAATAGAGGTGAACGGGGAGAACCAGTCAGCAATGCGGCCTAGGTCAGCAGCGAAGCCGGAAGAACCGGTAACGAAATTGCCCCAGCCAGCAGCTGCAGTGTTGTTATCCATTTTTACTCCTTAAAGTGGAAGATGTAGTGAGAAGTGTGAAGGTGCCTTTCGCCTTCACACCAGGGCCAGAGATAGCTTACTTCTTAGCAGCCTCTACGGTCTTCGGGAACCAGCCAGCAGCGGTGTCAGCACCCTTGTCAGCGAAGTCACCCTTAGAAGACAGGAAGTTAACGGCATTGTCGACGTTGGTGAAGGCGCTGACAACACCCTTGAACAGCTTAGCCCAGTTGTCCCAGGTGGTAGCAAAGTTGTCCAGGTGCATCTGGATGGTGGAGAGGTCCATACGTGAACTCCTTGAATAGGTCGAGCATAAAGCCCGAGGGGTTTGCGTGTTATGCAGACACCCTGCAGGGCGTCACAGACAACTATCATGCCATGCGCTCGCCAAAGATCAAGCCGGAAATCCGTCACACTCACAGCGAGCTCACAAACCGTCGCTAGCGTAGGCCGACTCACCGGAACCAGGCAGGGTTTTGCCAGAAACCCCTGGACCTGGCGGTTTTCGCGCTGGTCAGCGGCAACGCCGAGAAAATGGCAACAATTGTGTAACGGCCATGAAATACAGCGCGATGTTCACTGGTCACAGCAGCGAAAATGCTTGAAAAGTTTTTCTCCAGACGACACGCCAGTTACCCCATTCCGGGGGTATTGGAAGCCCGGCGGCAGCCCTTGCCCCCCCCTCAAGAGCCACATGAGTCGAACCAAACCCCAGAAATTAACAACTGTCGCAGCGGCAGTTTTCAAATCACCGGCGCCCGCCAGCATCGAGTTGAGCAGGAATCTAGGCGACATTCCCTGTCACCATCCACGGCCCGCAATCCAGGAAACCCGAAACGAATCAAGCCTTATAGACCATGCCTGCGCGCTCCAGCCGTTGCGACACGCCCCCAAACACGGCAAAAGCTCCCCTAGAGGCCTAAAAGGCACACTGGGGAGCTAGCAAGGCCCCGAAGGAGACGAGCAAGCCCGCTGGGGCCAAGAAGGAGCCTGAGTGCGGCCCTTGGGACTGCCACACGCGCGCATAAGGCGCGGTAGGGGCAGAGAAGGGCCTTTAAGGGGGCATCGGCAGACTAGAAGCCCATGCCACCCATCTCATCAGCACCAGGGGCAGCAGCTGCAGCCGGCTGCGGCTTATCAGCAACCACGGCCTCCGTGGTCAGGAACAGCGCAGCGATGGACGCCGCGTTCTGCAGCGCAGAGCGGGTGACCTTAACCGGATCATTAATACCCGCGGCCATCAGATCCACGTACTCGCCGGTAGCAGCGTTGAGGCCCTCGCCAGGAGCCAAAGAAGCGACCTTATCAGCCACCACGCCCGGCTCCAGGCCAGCATTGTGGGCAATCTGCTTCAGCGGAGCAGACAGCGCCTCGCGGACAATCTTGACGCCGGTGGCTTCGTCACCAGTGAGATCATTCAAAGCATCCAGCGCAGAGGCAGCCTGCAGCAGCGCCACACCGCCGCCGGCCACAATGCCCTCCTCCACAGCAGCCTTCGCGTTGCGCACAGCGTCCTCGATACGGTGCTTGCGCTCCTTGAGCTCAACCTCCGTCGCGGCACCCACCTTCAGCACGGCCACGCCGCCGGAAAGCTTAGCCAGGCGTTCCTGCAGCTTCTCACGGTCATATTCGGAATCCGAGCTCTCAATCTCCGCGCGAATCTGCTTGATGCGGCCGTCAATCTGCTCCTGGGCACCAGCACCCTGAACAATAGTGGTGTCATCCTTAGTCACCACAACCTTGCGAGCCTGGCCCAAGAACTCCAGCTCCGCAGTCTCCAGCGACAAGCCAACCTCTTCAGAGATAACCTGGCCGCCAGTCAGGATAGCCATATCCTGCAGCGTAGCCTTGCGGCGGTCACCGAAGCCCGGGGCCCTCACAGCCACAGACTTGAAGGTGCCGCGAATCTTGTTGACCACCAGAGTGGACAGGGCCTCGCCCTCAACGTCTTCTGCAATAATCAGCAGCGGCTTGCCGGTCTGCATGACCTTCTCCAGCACCGGCACCAAATCCTTGATGCTGGAAATCTTGGAGGAAACCAGCAAGATGTACGGATCCTCCAGGACAGCCTCCTGGCGCTCCATATCCGTAGCGAAGTAGCCGGAAATGTAGCCCTTATCAAAGCGCATACCCTCCGTGACCTCCAGGTCCACGCCGAAGGTATTGGACTCCTCTACCGTAATAACGGAATCCTTGTTCACAGAGCCGTTACCAACGGTGTACATGGCCTCTGCAATCTTGGCACCAATAGCCGGGTCCGCTGCAGAAATGCCAGCGGTGGTAGCGATCTGCTCCTGGGTCTCGACCTCCTTAGCCGAAGCCAGCAGAGCATCCACCACAGCCTTAGTTGCAGCCTCGATGCCGCGCTTGATGCCCATCGGGTTAGAACCAGCCGCCACATTGCGCAGGCCCTCACGGACCAGCGCCTGTGCTAGCACCGTTGCAGTGGTGGTACCGTCACCAGCGACATCATCGGTCTTCTTGGCAACTTCCTTGACCAGCTCTGCGCCAATCTTCTCGTACGGATCCTCCAGCTCAATCTCACGAGCAATGGACACACCATCATTAGTAATGGTGGGCGCACCCCAAGACTTCTCCAAGACCACGTTGCGGCCCTTCGGGCCCAGGGTGACCTTCACGGCATCGGCCAGAGTGTTCAGACCGCGCTCCAGGCCGCGACGCGCTTCCTCGTCAAAGGCAATAATCTTTGCCATGTCTTTTCAGTACTCCTTAAAGCGTAATGATTTGTCTGTAGACGACACTCAACGCCTATCCTTCGAAGACGCCCGCGACGGCACGGCTGGCGAGTGTGGGACCAACCTCAACTCCAAAGGAGGGAAATTTCTAGCACTGGGGGTTGCCGAGTGCTAGCGTCCATTCTGGCACTCCCCTGGGGTGAGTGCAAGATTGTTCGCTCTCGGCGTGGCGGGAGGGGTGCTGACGGACGTGGAGGAGCGAGTGGCTATGCGACTATGTCAAAGAAACGCGGCATAGCAGTTGAGGGGTAAGAGCCCACATTCCCAAACTCAGATAAGCTCTGCGAATCCGCTCGTTGACAAGCAACTTTATAGTCCCCGAATGGAAAGGACTTTGACAAATTCTTGCCCTCGAGCAACCCACTACTCTCACAACTACTAGACAGGCTCGAACACCCAACCCCAATCTTCTCGCGTACGTGGTACAGCAACCAGACTTCGAATTTGCAATTCGAGATAATCAGGTTCACGCCTTCCGCTTGCGCAAGCGAAATCGCTTGTTGTAGTTGACTTGGCCCACCACCCTTTGGGGGAAGATCCCACTGATCAACGTCAACTACGGCAAATACTGCCCGGAATGGGTCCTTGTCCCTGGTCCCCTTTCCACAATCTTTTAAGTCGTTATTACGCCGTTCCACACAGTGCTCCACCACGGCTCGTGGATTTGATTCCCACTGCTTCCGCCCAGGTTTAGGATCAACCACAATCTGCACGCGTTCGAGTTGCCGCTGGATCCCTTCAAAGTAGCGGGGCTCAGTCACTAAGCCCTCAGTGACGACCAAATATCTATCTTTGATCTCGCTCCGACTTTGCCGCAGCCTGCGAGCACGCGGTCCGGCAGCCCTAGCGCCTTTAGCCACGATTCACCTCCTCTCCGCCATCACCTTCAGCGAGTACCAGACCACGCAAAATCGAAGGCGAAACCCGCGGCAACGCCGCATAGCGCCCACTGAGATAGCGCCGCTCATAATTCGCTGCCTCGTGATTTGGGAAATCTGCAAGGCTAAACAAGTCAGAACTACCGTTGGGCTGCTTTTCGATAAACCAAATACAACCAGGGCGGATCCCAAGCTCCCGGGAATGCTCCAAAAAATTGGTGTTATGAGAGCTAAAGAGTAGCTGGGCTCCATGCGGATTAGTGGCCTCATCAGTAAAAGCTCGGATGAGCATTTCGACCAGCGACTGATGAAGGCTGGAATCCAGTTCGTCAGCTATCAGTACTGAACCAGCCCGTAGCGTTTTGAGCACAGTGGGCGCTATGGACAGCCAAGCCCGGGTTCCAGTGGACTCATCGCCAAGTGAAATCTTGCGGTCTTCTGCATCGCCTTCTCCTTCATGAAGGAATTGAAACGTGTGGACCAAAGTAGCCAAATCATCATCGGATACCTTGGCAATTTCCACTGCCCCCCGGTCACCCGATCCCGATGCCCCAGTAAGCGCAGCCGCAACGTTCTGCAAGCGCTCAAAGTCTTCGGGCGGGAGCCTACGATGCTCCAGTGTCACCTCACGAATTCCGGTGTCCGCAGCAATCAAGAGCTGAGAGACATCATCGAGATTCAAATCTCCTGACCGAATCAACGCTGCCAGCTGGCGCTCACGATGCCTTTGAGAGCTCTCTCCCACCGGGATAAACGCACACCCCTTGACCAGACCGCGAGCAATCCCACCCAAGACTGAATGCTCACTGCGCAGAGCGACGGACATCACCAGCTCAGTGTCCATCACCTTTCCCAGCTCTCTAACGGCCGATGCAGGCATAAAAGACTTATTCCAATCAATCACTTCGCCACGTAACCGGTCAAAGCACACAGTCCATCGAGAGCCCGGCACCCTACTTAACCACTCCCGGTGCATGCCGTCATAGCGCCATTCGAAGCCGTAGACATAACGCATTCCGTCCAAGACAAATTCAAACTCATATGTACTGGGGACAGTGCCGGATTCATTCCCCAACCGAAAAGGCCTATTTGGCTTCGGCGCGCCAGCGCCTATCGACTG
Organism: Corynebacterium lizhenjunii; assembly: GCF_011038655.2. Taxonomy (NCBI): domain Bacteria; kingdom Bacillati; phylum Actinomycetota; class Actinomycetes; order Mycobacteriales; family Corynebacteriaceae; genus Corynebacterium; species Corynebacterium lizhenjunii. Next base: position 393,581 of record NZ_CP064954.1, on the reverse strand, counting down.
CCAAGATGTGGCCGAAAGACGTATCACATGTAGCGCAAAATGCAGCGCGTCTAGCAGATTGCTCTTTCCCGCACCGTTCGGTCCCATAAGGACAGTAACCGGATGAATAACCGAGATCCAGCCCTTTTCGGGAGCTTTCGCCACATTATGCCCGCTCATCAGCGTCAATGTTTGCGCCTCAAGAATGCTGCGATGATTTGCTGCCGTAAAAGACAACAGGCTTAGACCCCGGTCATCCGAGTGCCAACGATTCTCATCAGGCTTCATTCACCAAACCCTACTAGAGAAACCAGCAATTTGGTTAAAATTTACGCAATACCCGAACTTAAGTCGCCACTGTCGGACATTCGGACAACGCCCGAAAAAAGAAACTCGCCCCCAGCGATCCGGCAAAGGTGAAGCTGGCGAGCGAGTTAACGCGGTTCGCGACCGCGATAGTGGAGTTTATAAAGGAACTCCTCTAGGGCCGCTAGGTCCGAGGCTCCTCAGTCAGTTTGCCCCTGGCTGGGGAGCCTTTCATTTTCCAGCCTGGTCGCGACCGGCAACCAAACTGTTGATCCCAGTATAACGTGGCTAGTAAAAATCGCAAGGTCTAAGAATGGGGCTGGAGACGAGACTTGAACTCGCAACCTACGCATTACAAGTGCGTTGCGCTACCAATTGCGCCACTCCAGCGCGGTGCCCACGGGCACAACCACCACATGCTACAACACCGTCACGCAGTTTTCCTACTTCCCAGCGCCCGGCTGCGCAAGCGTCAGCGCGCAGCAGGGCAAGCTCCGGCGCCGGGCTGCGCAGATGCCAGAGGGACGATAGGGGGCATCGGCAAGCTAAGGCAAGCTAGAGCACCCATGTGCGCGCACGGCCAGGCGATGGCTAGAGTTGCAGTCAGGCTGCGGGAGTCGCAGCGAGTGAGTTTGTTGGCATGAGAGCGTAGGCACAAGGGCGTGGAGAAAGTACCACCAGTGGGTTCTTGGAAAGATAAGTTGAGCGCGGTATTTGCGAGTTCGCGCCACCGGATTGCCACTATTGATACGGCCCGGGCCGCCCCGCCACCCTCCCCGCTGGCGCCGGTGGACTTGACGGACCCAGCGCAGGTCACCGGCGTGATGGAGATTGCGGCGCGCATTGGGGAGCTGCTGATTTGCGCGGGCACGTCCAATGCGGACGCGCGGGCACAGGTGTATTTGGCGGCGGCATCGTACGGTCTGCATTACTGCCACGTGGATATCATGATGAACACCATCACCATCCACACCAACGTGGGTACGGGCGCAGACCGCAGGCCACTGCACGTCTTTAGGGTGGCGCCGGGTATAGACGTGAACTTCTCTAAGCTCTCGGCCGTAGATAAGCTGATTCGCTCCATCCATTCCGGTTCTACTCCCCCGGCGTTGGCGGAGCGCATTTTGGATGAGATTGACCGCATGCCGCCGCCGCGTTCGGTGGGCCCGACCTTGGTGGGTTGGGGCGTTATGGGCGCGGGATTTTCGGTGATGCTGGGCGGCGGGGCGCTGACAGCGGTGGTCACCTTCCTCATCGCACTGACAGTGATGGGTGTGAATGCCTACCTGGCGCGGCTGCGGGTGCCCACGTTCTACCAGAACATTGTGGGCGGGGTGATTGCGGTGTTGCCGGCCGCGGCGTTATATAACGTGGCCGCGCACATGGGCGTAACTCTAATCCCTTCGCAGATTATTGGTTCAGGCATTATTGTGCTGGTGGCGGGCCTGACACTGGTGCAGTGTCTGGTGGACGGCATCACGCGCGCCCCGGTGACTTCTTCCGCGCGCTTCTTCGAGGCCATGATGGCTACAGGTGCCATTGTGGGCGGGGTGGGCATTGGCATTCAGCTTGCCGATGCCCTCGGAGTCCCCCTGCCTCCCCTGGAGACCACCGCCCCTCCCGTCTACCACCAGGTTCCGCTGCTGATTTTGACGGGATCCATTGGTTCGGCTGCGTTTGCTTATGCGGTCTATGCCACGTGGAAGGAAGTAATCATCTCCGGGCTGACAGCGGCTGCTGGCATGGTGTTTTATTACTTTGTGGTCATTCCCTTTGGGGTGGGTACGGTGATTGCCTGCGGCATTGCGGCTATTGCAGTGGGCTTGGCCGGCGGTTTGCTGGCCCGCAGGTACTACATTCCGCCACTGATCACCATGATTATTGGCTATACGCCCATGCTGCCGGGCGTGACGTTGTACCGCGGGATGTATGCCACTATTAACGAGCAAATCATCACCGGGTTTAGCAACCTGGCTACGGCATTGGCTATTGCCGGCGCGGTGGCGGCCGGGGTGGTCTTAGGCGAGCGCGGTGCACGCCGACTGCGCCGCCCGCAGCACTTCCGGCCGTACTCTGCCTTTAAGCGCTTGGGCCGGTTTTCCTTCCAACAGGCCCGCAACTTGGCCACACGGGCGCCACGGATTCCCCGCGTTCCGCTATCCCCGTTTGCCCCCAAGCTCACCCGGCCGGTGCCGCCACCGGTGCAAGGCCCACAGCCGGACCGGAACACCCCTGCGGCGGCGACCCCCACGGGGTCCTTTGCAGGTGCGGACGTGCGCTCCAAGCAGGACGAGGCCTACAAAGAGCAGCTGGAAGCATGGGATTCCACAGAGGTCTTGGAGGTGCTGGACCAGTTGGATCCCGTCACCGATACATGGGAGGCACTCTCGCTGCCGTTGGCGGAGGGCTCGTCCTCCCCAGATGATCCCGGAGTTAGCCCTAGGCAGGGATAATAGCGTAGAATTGGACGCTTGACGCTTCATATTTCCTAGTTCGAGCTTAAAGGAGCCCTCCGTGCCACCAAAGGTCACTGATATTCAGCCTAATGCGGATAATGCGCATGTCCTGGAGGAAGAGACCGCCCAGGCGGCGCGGCGAATTGTGGCCACATATGCGCAGGACTTCCTTGACGGCGTGACGCTGATGTCCATGCTGGGCGTGGAGCCTGCAGGCCTGGTACACAAGAAAGTTCTGGCGGAGCAAGAAGAGCTAGCGCCGAAGAAGTCTAGCAAGAAGGCCTCGAAGAAGGCTTCTAAGAAGGCCACTAAAAAGGCAACGAAGAAGGCCACCAAGAAAGCTACAAAGAAGTCTACGAAGGCCACCAAGAAGTCCACCAAGGCTACGAAGAAAGCCACTAAGAAGGCCTAAGGGGCGCCCCATGAGCGACAACAGCTTTGTGGTGGTGGCCAACCGGCTGCCGGTGGATACGCACACTGCCCCGGATGGCACCCGCACCTGGGCGCCTTCCCCGGGTGGATTGGTCAGTGCCCTGACTCCGGTGCTAGAAAAGCACCAGGGCTGTTGGGTGGGCTGGCCTGGGGTAGTGGGGGACGCCCCGGAGCCCTTCCGTACCGAAGGCGGCGTGTTGTTGCACCCCGTCAAGCTCACTCAGGCGGATTTTGAGGGCTTTTATGAAGGCTTTTCTAATGCAACGTTGTGGCCGCTGTACCACGATCTGATTGTCACTCCGATCTATAGCCGCGACTGGTGGCAGGCATACCGGGAAGTTAACCTGCGCTTTGCCAATGAGGTCGCCGCTGTTGCCGCCCCTGGGGCCACCGTGTGGGTGCAGGACTACCAGCTACAGCTACTGCCCGGTATCTTGCGCCAGCTGCGCCCCGACTTGACCATCGGGTTCTTTTTACACATCCCCTTCCCCTCCCCTGACTTGTTTGCTCAACTGCCGTGGCGCACCGAGTTGGTGCGGGGCTTGTTGGGCGCGGACATCATCGGTTTCCAGCTGGAGTCCAACGCCCGCAACTTCGCTGAACTTGCGCGCAGGCAGGGCCTGGAGGTTACTGGTAGTGTGCGCACACGGGGCATCGGCACGTGGGTCAGTGCGGGCGATGGCCGGCGCAGCGGCATAGGCGCATTCCCCATCTCCATTGCGGCCGCCGCGATGGCGGACCTCACACCCGCAGACCTGGGCGGGGCAGAGCGCCTACACGCAGAACTGGGCAAAGAGCGCACCGTGATTCTGGGCGTCGACCGGCTGGATTACACCAAGGGCATCCACCAGCGGCTGATCGCCTTTGAGGAACTGCTAGAAACCGGCGCGTTGGACCCGGATCAGGTGTGCCTGGTGCAGCTGGCCACGCCGTCGCGGGAGCGTTTGGAGCACTACCGCACCACGCGCTCGACGGTGGAAGAGGCGGTAGGAAGGATTAATGGGCGCTTTGGGCGTATAGGCCAACCAGTGGTGCATTACCAGCACACCAGCGTCAATAAGACCATCCTGCGCCGCTACTACCGAATGGCAGACGTCATGCTGGTCACCCCCTTTAAAGACGGCATGAACTTGGTGGCCAAGGAGTATGTTGCCTGCCACGGGGATAACTCCGGGGCGCTAGTACTCTCCGAGTTCGCCGGTGCCGCCGCCGAGCTGACCCAGGCCTATCAATGCAACCCCTTCGACATCGAGTCGATGAAGAAGGCGCTACGCGACGCCGTGGTGGGGCTCAAGCAACAACCAGACGTCTTGGCGCAACGCATGCGCGCCATGCACGAGCATGTGATGGCCCATGACGTGGATCTGTGGGCATCAACCTTCCTGGAGTGTTTGAGCACCGCCGGGGCAGACAGGCAGGCGCAATGACCGCGCGGGCGCGGGCGGGTGCTGTGGCCGGGCGTGCCAGGTTGGGCGCTGCGCCCCGGCGGACCCGGGCGGGCACTGCGCCCCGGCGGGCGCGGGTGGGCGGACTGGCTGGAGCCCTGGCGCTGGCACTGCCCTTGGCCGCATGCAGCAGCCCCGAAGTGGTGCAAGACCGCTCCTGGCAGGTGGTGGGGATCTATACCTCCCCGGACTCCCCTAGCACAATCCCAGATACAGTCAACCCGGCGCCTTCCCTCACGCTTGGCACCGCGGGGCTGGTGGGAACCACTGGCTGCGCGCAATTTCGCGGGCGCGCAGACTACACCCACGACGGCCAGCCAGCCGCGGTAGACACCGCAAACACGCTGCGCATTAGCAGCATTGACTTTGCTGCGCCTCGCGAAGACTGTGCGCATGAGTCCCTGTGGGCCCACAATCAGCTCGAACGCCTGCTGCGCGCAGACAACACCTTTGACCTGCGCATGGATAAAAACTCCGAATTAGTGCTGACTTTGCAAGACGAGCGGGTAGACTCGCCAGCAATTCGTTTTGTCTCTTTGTCCAAGTAGAAGGCTTTGTGCATGGATTCTTTAGTACAAACCCTGGCGCGCGCCCCTCACCTGGCAGTAGTCAGTGACTTCGATGGCACCTTGGCCGAGTTCGCCACGGACCCCTACTCCGTCAAGGCCCACCCCCAGTCCATGGCCGCGCTAACCTTGCTGGCGGGCCTGCCACATACCACCGCGGCGGTGCTTTCCGGGCGTCACCTCGACGGCCTGGAGCAGGTCTGCCCGCTGGCACACCCGGTGGTCTTTGGTGGCTCCCACGGGGCGGAGTCCTCCCAAGCCGTGCTGCCCTTGGACGCCGGCGCCCAGGCGCACCTGGACCACGTGGAGCGGGAGCTGGAGGCAATAGTCGCGCGTTTTCCCGGCACAGAAATAGAGGTCAAGCCCTTCCAGCGGGTGCTCCACGTCCTAGCATTGCACCGGGTAGACCCCGAGGCAGCGCAGGCCGCGTTGGCTGCCGCCATGCAGATCGAGGCCGGGTCCTACCCCAAGACCCTGGGCAAGATGGTGGTGGAGTTCTCCGCCGTCCACGCCACCAAGGGCACCTGGATTGAGCAATTCCGTGAGCGCGTGGGCGCAACCACCGTTGTCTTCCTTGGCGATGATGTCACCGATGAGCAAGGCTTTGCCGTCCTTGACCCTACTGCCGATGCCGCCATCAAAGTCGGCGACGGCCCCACTACTGCCGCACACCGTCTGGCCGATGTCGACGCAGTGGCCCAATTCCTCCACGACCTAGCCACCGCGCGCGCCGACTTCATAAGCCCGCGCGCCTAGCTCTTAAGCCCGCGCACCTAGCACTGTGCGGCCCCACCTAATGTGACCCGTTCCCGTGCCGACGCCAGCGGAACTAGGAGGCGGGGCAGCATAAGCGTCAGCGGGGTGGGCCCAGCGTGGTTCCCAACATAAACGTGGTCTCGAGTTGCTGGCTGGGCACGGGTGAACCAGTGGCAATGAATTGGCTCAGCATGCGGCCAGCAGCTACGCCCTTGTCCTTGTTGGGCTGCACCACGGTGCTCAACCCCCGCGCCAGGGCGGGGGCAATCCCATCGAAACCGGTCACGGACAGATCCCCCGGGACGTCCCAGCCGCGCTCCTGCGCCAGGGCCAGCACGCCCAAGGCCATAGAGTCCGTGGTGCATAACACTGCGGTGATGTCCGGGTGGGCATCGAGAAGCTGCGCCGCAGCCGCGCGGGCAGTCTCCGGAGTATTAAGGTGCCGGGTGATAATCGGGACCTCCCCAATACCCGCCGCACCAAAAACCTCCAACGCACCTTGGACGCGGGCACGCTGGACGTGGAGGGGGGCATCGGCAAGCTGGGGTACAGACACCGGGCCATCGCGGCGCTGGCGAAACAAGCGGATAGCCAGGATGCCAATGCGACGGTGCCCGGCGGCCACCAAGGCCTGGGCGGCGGGCTGGATGGCGAGGTGATCATCAATCCCCACAAAGGGCGCCCCGGTGTCCTTGGGCTGGTCGCACACCACCAGCGGAAGGTTGCGGGCGCGCGCGGCCTCCAAGTAAGGATCCCCCGCAGCCACGGAGTAGACCACAAAGCCATCCACGGCAGCGCCACCCACCATGTCGGCAATCTTGCCGGGGCGAGCGGCGGCATCAGGACCTGCAGGAATCAAGGTCAACGACGACTCTGTAGACTCCGCCATTCCGGCCAAGAAGTCCACGGAGGCCAAATCCTCGAAGGCATAAGACAGGTGCTCCGTCAGCAACACCCCCACCGTTCCGGCATGGCGGGTGCGCAGGTTTCGCGCGGTGGGGTCCGGGCCCGCGTAACCGAGCTCCTGGGCGGCGCGCAAAATGCGCTCCCGGGTGGCGGGTGCCAGCTGGTCCGGGCGGTTATAGGCGTTAGAGACTGTGGTGGCGGATACCCCTAATTCTGCAGCCAACCAGGCCAGGGTTTTGCGGTGCGGGCTGCGAGAAGACATGGATTCCACTGTACCGTTTTTCAATAGCTTTTCATTTGACATCGATTTCCAACAACAGGAAACTAGAGCGCATGACAAATTTGGCCCGGCTTGCCGCCGCAACCTTGTTGGCATTAACGCTTAGCTCGTGTTCCTCCAGCGGGCAGCCCGCAGCAAGCAGCGGGGCCGGGGGCGGCGCTGGCGAGGAGGGCATCAACATCGTGGCCTCCACGCCGATTTGGGCCCACATCGCGCAGGAAGTCGCGGACACCGTGGCCTCTGACACGCCGGTTACTGTCACCTCCGTTATCACCAACCCGGACGTAGACCCCCACCACTTCGAGCCCACCGCCGCAGATGTGGCGCGCGCGAACGACGCTGACATTGCCGTCGTCGGTGGCGGCGGCTATGACGCTTGGCTCTACCAGGCCATGAGCAACCAGGACGCCATCATCTCCGCACTGCCGCTGGTAGACCACGGCGGGCTGCGCAACCCAGACGCGGGCAACGCCGCGCAATCGCGGGTGGAAGTCATCGACGGCAATGAGCATGTCTGGTACGACATCGACGCCATCACGCTTGTGGCCAAAGACGTTGCCAGCGCCATCAATGCCCTAGACCCGGATGCAGGTGCATCTGCCGAAACGGTCGTGGCCAAAACCACCAGCGTGCGCGACCGCCTGGCCGCCCTGCCCGCGCGCACCTATGCCCAAACCGAGCCGATTGCAGATTACCTACTAGCCCCCGCCCCCTGGACAGACAAGACCCCGGAGAAGTACCGGGCCGTGACCTTGAGCGAAGGCGAACCGGCAGCTGCAGACCTGGCGCGCTTCCTCCAAGCCGTGCAGGCCAGGGACTTTGACCTGCTCATCTACAATCCGCAGACCCAAACCGACCTGACCCAGCGCATCCATGACGCCGCCGAGGCCGCCGGAATGCCCATCGTAGAAATTGGCGAGACCCCCGTGGGCGGGGAGAACTTCTTTGACTACTACGAGCAGGTGCTCGGTGCCCTGGAGAAGGCGGCGAGCCAGGCCGGGGCAGACCCGGCGAGCCAGGCCGGGGCAGACCCGGCGGGGCAGGCGGCATCGGCAGACTCAGCAAGAAAGCCCGGCGCGTAATGCTGCTAAGCTTTCGCGACGCCGCAGTAGACCCACTGTGGTCCGGGCTTAACCTGGACGTAGGCGCGGGTGAATTTGTGGCAGTGCTGGGGCCCAATGGTGTGGGCAAGTCCACGCTGTTGGGCACCATCTTGGGCACGCGGGCGCTAACGTCCGGGACGGTGAGCTGCCAGGCCCGGGTGGGGTTTATCCCCCAGCAACGCATGTTTCCGCCGGAGCTGCCCATGCGCGCCCGGGATTTGGTCTCCCTGGCCGTTGCTCCCGGTTTTCGGCGGCCCCCGCGCGGGCGGGTGGACCAGCTGCTGGCAGAGGTCGGGGCGACGGGCATTGCCGGCCGTCGCGTGGGCCAACTCTCCGGCGGGCAACAACAGCTGGTGCGCCAAGCGCAAGCCCTGGCGCACGACCCGCAGCTCTTGCTTGCCGATGAACCCCTGCTCTCCCTGGACCCCGCTCGCCAGGCCGCCACGGTGGACAAGCTGGACACCTGGCGCCGGGAAAGGGACTTGTCGGTTCTTTTTGTCACCCACGGCATTAACCCCGTGCTACACGTGGTGGACCGCGTGCTCTACCTGGCGCCGCACGGGCACATGCTGGGCCCGGTAGAGGAAGTCATGCGCTCAGAAGTGTTAAGCGAGCTCTACGGCTCCAAGGTCACAGTGCTCAACGTCGAGGGAAGGCTCATTGTTGTCTGACTATCTTGCCGATACCCGCTACCTCATCAGCGTCGACTTCGTCCAGCAGTCCCTGCTGGCGTGCGCGCTGTTGGGTATCCTCTCCGGGGTCATTACTACCCTAATTGTGCTGCGCCAGATGTCTTTTTCGGTGCACGCTACCTCAGAGTTGGCACTAATGGGCGCGGCCGCAGCGCTGCTCTTTGGATTCAACATCGGCTTTGGCGCGGTGGCGGGGGCGATTGTGGCGGCAATTGTGCTGGCAGTGCTGGGTTTCAAAGGCCAGCAGGATTCTGCCATTGGGGTGGTGATGAGCTTCGGCCTGGGCCTGTCGGTGCTCTTCTTGCACCTCTACCCCGGCAATTCTTCCACGGCCATGACGCTGCTCACGGGCCAGATTGTGGGGGTATCTGGGGCATCGGTGTGGCTGCTGGCGGCCACCACTGTCATCATCGTGGTCACCGTCTTTGTGCTGTGGCGCCCCATGCTATTTGCGTTCGCGGACCCGGTTATGGCCCAGGCCGCAGGCGTGCGGGTGCGCCTGCTCTCCGTAGTTTTTGCGGTACTGGTGGGTTTGGCTGCGGCGCAGTCGGTGCAGATTGTGGGCTCTCTGCTGGTGATGGCGCTGCTGATTACCCCCGGTGCCGCCGCGGTACAGATTACTTCCTCCCCTGTGCGCGCGGTGCTCTGGTCTACGTTGTTTGCGGAGGTCGCCGCCGTGGGTGGGCTGCTGGCTTCCCTGGCGCCGGGTTTGCCGGTATCAGTGTTTGTGACCACCATTTCCTTTGTGATTTATCTGGTCTGCCGCCTGGTGGGGTGGCTGCGCGGGCGCCGGGCGGTGCGCGATGATGTTGCCGCCCGGCGTACTCACCGCGAACACTTCCCAGAGGGCGAGGCCCACCACGCCACCAACTAGGCCCGGCTAGACTGTGAAGCCGTGAATGCCCGCGAAACCACCGTCGAACACCGTCGCCTGGAGCACCAAGGCCGCCAGCGCAAATACGTCTTGGTCACCCCGCAGGGTGCACCAGGCCCGCATGATTTGTTGATTTTCTTCCACGGCTCCCTGCAGTCCGGCAACGTCATCCGCCGCTTTACTGCAGGGACCTTTGACGCACTGGATGGGATGCAGGTGGCGTACCCCTACGGCGTGGAGCAGCACTTTAATGATGCCCGCGCCACCTTGCCGGTTGCCGCGCGCGAGCTGGGCATTGATGATGTCGGCTTTACCCGCGCCTTGATCCGCGAGCTAGCACCCCGGCGGGTGTTCCTGGCAGGCTTTTCTAATGGTGGGCAGATGGTGCTACGCTTGCTGTTTGATGCCCCTAGGCTTGCCGATGCCGCCGTTGTCTTCGCCTCCACCCTCGGTGCCGGTTCCAATCACGCGCCCACCAACCCCGATAGTGCTTTTCTCCCCACCCCGGTGCTGCTCATGCACGGCACCGCTGATCCTCTAGCCCCTTATGAAGGTGGCACGGCGGGCCTGGATGCGCAGCGCACCCGGGGCCCGGTACTCGGCGCCATGGAGACTGCTGCGCGGTTGGCTGAGCTCAATGGGGCTCATCCGGAGCCGGTGAGCGAGCAGATTTTTGGGGATACCACCCGCTTTCGGTGGGAGGGCCCTGCCCCCGTGGAGCTGCTGCGCGTTGCAGGCATGGGGCACCTTATCCCTTCGGGCAACGTGCTCGACGCCCGCCTGGGGCGCAATACCAACTCTTTTATCGCCGCGGACCTAGTGGCAGAGTTCTTCCGGCGTGTGCGCACGCCTTAACGCGCGGGCTAGGACTGCTGGCGGCGCTGGCGGGCGAACTCGGAAAGCACCGCCCCTGCTGCCACGGAAGCATTGAGGGATTCCACCCACGGCACCATGGGGATGGACATGATGACGTCGCAATTCTCCCGCACCAGGCGGGAAATGCCCTTGCCCTCAGAACCGATGACGATAACAACCGGCTCCGCGCCGCCACGGTAGGTGTCCAGGGTGTGTTCCCCGCCAGCATCAAGGCCCACCACCTGATAGCCGGCCTTCTGAAAGTCCTGCACAGTGCGGGTGAGGTTGGTTGCGCGCGCCACCGGCAGGCGCGCGGCCGTGCCCGCCGAGGTACGCCACGCCACCGCCGTGACGGAAGCCGAACGCCGCTCCGGGATAATTACCCCGTGGCCGCCAAAAGCCGCCACCGAGCGGATCACCGCACCCAAATTGCGCGGGTCCGTGATGTTATCCAGGATGACGAACAGGCCCGGCTCTGCGGAATCTCGCGCACGCTCCATCAACTGGTGCACATCGGCGTACTTATAGGGCGGTATCTGCAGCCCGATCCCCTGGTGCATTCCATTGCCCGTCATCCGGTCCATCTCATGCCGGGGGATTTCCAACACCGGAATGCTGCGGGTGTTGGCCATGGCCACGGCCTCTGACAGGCGCTCATCGTTACGCGTGCCCTGCACAATATAGAGCGAGGTGGCCGGGACCTTGGCGTGCAAGCACTCCACCACCGGGTTGCGCCCCACCACCATCTCTGCGGTTTCCTTGACGTGGCGGCCGGAATTGCGGCGCTCGCGCTCCAACTTGGCCTTGTGCTTGGCGTGGTAGATACGGTCCTCTGCCTTAGGCGTGGGGCCCTTGCCCTCCAAGCCCTTGCGACGCTGCCCACCACTGCCTTTGGTAGCGCCCTTCTTATTCGTCTTGCGCGCGCCCGCGCCGCCGCGGCCGTGAATTCGTGCCATTAGTGTTGTGTCTCCTCTAGTACCAAAAGCTCACCGGGGTTTTGACTCAAGTTGCTAGCGCACTGCCAACTAGCGTTGCTAGTTCACAGTGCAAGCTCACAGTGCAAGCTCACACTGCAAGCTCACACTGCTAACTCAAGGACCAGGTGGGGCCATCGGCAGTATCTGTAATAGTTATGCCAGCGGCAGCCAGACGGTCACGGACCTCATCCGCAGTAGCCCAATCCTTTGCCGCGCGGGCAGCCGTGCGCCGCTCCAGCTCCGCAGCCACCAGGACTTCCAGGGCGGACTCCGCCTGGCCGCTGCCAGTGTTCCCAGACCACTCTACGGGGTCGAAGCCCAACACCGAAGCCATGGCCCGCACACTAGCTGCCAGCTCGCGCGCCTGCTGCTCCTGGCCACTGGCCAGTGCCTTATTTCCCGCCCGCACTGTGGTGTGGATTTCCGCCAATGCCTTGGGCACCGCTATGTCATCATTCATCGCCTCTGCAAAGCCTTCAGTCCACTGCCCTAGCTCCACGTCTGCAAAGCGCGTAACAAAGTCCTCGATGCGCCGGTAGCCTGCCGCGGCCTCCTTCAGCGCCGCCTCCGAGTACTCCAGCACCGAACGATAATGTGCCGAACCCAGGTAGTAGCGCAGCTCCACCGGTCGCACCAGCTCCAACATATTCGCCACGGAGAGCACATTGCCCAAGGACTTGGACATCTTCTCCCCCGCCATGGTCACCCAGTGGTTGTGCATCCAATAATTGGCAAACTTATCGCCCGCCGCATGCGACTGGGCGATTTCATTTTCATGGTGCGGGAACTGCAAATCCAGGCCGCCGCAGTGAATATCAAAATTACCGCCCAGGTAGTAGGTGGACATCGCCGAACACTCCAAGTGCCAGCCCGGCCGGCCCGCACCCCACGGCGTAGGCCACGAGGGCTCCCCCGGCTTAGCGGCCTTCCACAATGCGAAGTCCTGCGGGGAGCGCTTGGCGCTATTATCAGACTCCCCCTGCTCCATATCCTCTAGACGGTTGCCGGACAGTGCCCCATAGTCAGAGCCTTCCGCTTGAGACCACGCAGCCACATCGAAGTAGACGGAGCCAGCAGAAGGGTAGGCAAAGCCGGCATCAATAAGCCGCTGCATATACTCCACCATCTGCGTGACAAACCCAGTTGCACGGGGCTCTACCGAAGGTGGCAGCACGCCCAGGGTGGCGTAAGCCCGACTAAACTCCCGCTCATAGGTGGAAACCCACTCCCACCACGGGCGGTTATTCTCTGCAGCCTTGGCCAGGATCTTGTCATCAATATCCGTCACGTTGCGCACAAACGCCACGTCGAATCCCTGCGCCAGCAACCAGCGGCGCACAATATCAAACGCCACCCCAGAGCGCAGGTGCCCAATGTGGGGCTGAGCCTGCGGAGTAGCCCCACACAAGTACATGGAAACCTTGCCGGGCTCAATGGGCTCAAAATCACGCTGCGAACGGGTGCTGGTATCAAAAATGCGTAGGGTACTCACCCCTGCCATTCTATGACACCACCCGGCTCAATCCCTACCCGCCAGCCGCGCCTTCTATCAAGCCGGGGCCATAAGCCAACGCCACCCACAAAGCGATCGCCGTAGCGAAGAAGGTTGCTGCCAGTGAAACAACCGCCATAGCCTTTGCGCGCTGCGGCTGCTTGACTAATACCCTGGCAAAGCCAAGCAGGCTTAGCGCGAGACCCGCGCATGCCACCACTGCCGTGATCGCCCACTCGAGCTGCACCCAATGATTGAGCTGGGCGGCCGCCACGATGGCAATTGCCAGGGCCGCCACAGCACAACACAGCCCCACCATGCGAATCCCTGTGGCCACCTTGGGCGCCTTGGACGTCTCAGACACCGGCAGATTATCCGTGGGAGCTGCCACTACCGCCCCTACCGCCCCTGCCGACTGGCGTTGCGCGGCCGCAGCCCGCTGCCGGTTAGCGCTGAACAAACTAAGCACACAACCGACGAGCAGGTAAGCGCCCATCAACGAATACAAGGCCGTCAGGCTACCAACATCTAGCCACCAGGAAGCCACGACGAACAAGTAGGAAACCATGAAGAAAACAAATAAGGCATAGTACGCAGGAAGCGGGTAGGCGCCCGCACGGGACTTCATGAGCCTCCGCTGTCCATACTCAATTGCCCGGTACACCGCCGCCCCCAGGGCAGCACCCAACAACAGCCACAGCACAATACTCACAGTGCCTCCTCCGACTCCTGAGGGGTATCGCTGCCAGCCGAGACTTGGGCCGAATCAGGACCACGCAGCGCTATTTCAGCCGCTGCACAAATAAGGCTCAGTACCCCGCCAGCCACAATGAAGCTGCCCAGCGTCCAGAGATTTAGCGGGACGTCATCATCAAGAAACGCCGCCCAAATCGCGTACTGAGACCCAAAGAAACCGAAGACAAGCAACGTGGTGTGTGCAACGGAGGGGCCCTGTCCGCCGCGTACGGCCACCGCGAGGGCACTCGCCACCGCCGCGCCCACGAACAGTGGCACCGCTGGTGTCACGCCGACCAGCAGGTAAATATACCCAATCCAATCCATGCCTCTCCCAAATCAGGTCACGCTATTGTGTGCTCATCCTAGACCACTTGGCGGCGGCGCGTGAGGGGTTTGGGAAAGTTTGGGCTAGGCCTTCCAGACCACGGCGGTGGCGATGGCCGCGCGACCTTCGGAACGGCCAGTAAAACCCAAGTGGTCGGTGGTAGTGGCGGAAATAGACACCGGTGCGGCCAGGACCTCGCTGAGCACCGCCTGGGCCTCCTCACGGCGCGGGCCCAGCTTGGGGCTTTGGCCCACCAACTGTGCCGCAGCATTTCCAATACTAAAACCATGAGACTCCAGCAACTGGCGGCACTCGCGCAGCAAACGCGCCCCGGAAACATTGTCATACTCCGCGCGGCCAACCCCCACAAAGGAACCCAGATCGCCTAGCTGGGCGGCGGATAAGAGGGCATCGACAAGCGCATGGCTGACCACGTCCCCATCAGAATGACCCTCGCAGCCGTCCACGCCCTCAAAGAGCAATCCGGCGATCCAGCAGGGCTTCCCCGGCTCAATCTGGTGGGCGTCCGTGGCAACACCGACGCGCGGAATAATGGGCTGGGACATGAGGACTCCTTGTGGTGCGGTACGGACTGTGGGCAAAGGGACTTCAAGACAGACTGCAGCTAGGACTTGGCCTCGACCTCAGCCGCAGACTCGGCCAGCAAGGCGCGGGCCAGGGTCAAATCGATGGGATTGGTAATTTTAAACGCCCGCGAATCCCCGCGGACCGCAGTCACAGTGTGGCCGTGCCATTCCACCAGGCTGGCATCATCAGTCGCCACAAAATCCGGGCGCTGCTGGTAGTAGTCCTGGTAGCACGCGTAGAGTAGCGCGGCATCGAATACCTGCGGCGTTTGCACCGCGCCCAACTGCGAGCGGTCTACAGTCTCCAACACAGTCGAGCCATGCAGGCGCTTAATAGTATCTGCAACCGGGAGCACAGGAACCACACCTATGGCACCAGCGTGGGCCTCCTGCAACAAACGCGCCACCAACTCCGGTGGGGTCAATGCCCGGGCCGCGTCATGGACCAGCACCAATCCGCGCTGATTGATGGTTTGCAAAGCCGCCCACACGGAATCCACCCGCTCCGCCCCGCCGTGAACAAAGCGGACCGGCGCCGGGGAACTGGCAGACGGGGAGGTGGAGGGGGCATCGACAAGCTGTGTGCGCGCCAAAGCCTCCATGTCAGGATGGACCACCACCACAATCTCATCCACCAGACCGCACGCGCACAACATGCCCACCGAGCGGGCCAGGAGGCTCACGCCCTCAAGCTCCACAAAAGCCTTAGGCACCGGCGCGCCCAGGCGAGTCCCCTGGCCCGCGGCAACCACAACGGCAGTTATTGGCGACGCTGGCATGGCGGGCTAGTCCTCGTCGTCGAAAGACAGGCCCTCTAGATCCACATCATCATCAATAGTGTCAGTCTCTACCGGCTTATCATCAACCAAACCGGCAGCACGATGGCGCTCAATAGTGGCATTGATGTCGGCCTCCAGCTTGTCCGCCTTAGCCTCATCCACCGGCTGAGCCAGCGCCAACTCCCCCACCAAAATTTGGCGGGCCTTGGCCAGCATGCGCTTTTCACCCGCCGAAAGTCCACGATCCTGATCACGGCGCCACAAATCGCGGACTACCTCCGCCACCTTATTAATGTCGGAAGAAGCCAGACGCTCCTGGTTCGCCTTGAAGCGGCGGGACCAGTTACCAGCCTCTTCCACGTCAGTCTCGCGCAAGACAGAGAAAACCTTTTCCAGGCCTTGCTTGCCCACGACGTCACGAACGCCTACATGCTCAGCATTCTTAGCAGGCACGCGGACGACCAGATCGGAGTGATTAATCTTGAGCACCAGGAAGTCCAGCAGCTCGCCGCCCATCTCACGCTGCTCCAGTGCGGTAATTTCCGCAGCGCCGTGGTGCGGGTACACAACTACCTCGCCGACCTTGAAATCCATCTACACTCCTAGCGTTCTTCCAGCTGGTTGAAGTCAATCGCGTCTGCCCACGCCGCAGGGCAACGGGCGGGAAACATCGCGCGGGTGCACCGCCGGGCGGACACGGCAACGATTGCGAAAGAAAGACCAAGCTAGCATTCTACCACGGGCCACCAGCGGCAAAGTTTACCCCCGGATGCCCCTTACGCCGGTGTGGCGTTGCACCCCCAACAGGGCGAAAACTGTGTACTTAACGCCGGAAGCGACTAGGCTACAAGTTTGATAAACGCCTGAACAGATAATTGGAGGACGCTCACAGTGAAGTCCCTGAAGTTTGCCGCACGCCGCGGTGCCATCATCTCCGTCACCGCATTGTCCGCGCTGGCCCTGGCTTCATGCTCTGCGGGGCAAATCACCCAGACCTCGGACAAGGTCGTTGCCGTAGACGGCGCCAACGCCACCACCGAGGACGAGCAGGTTGCCGTGCAGGATGTCACCATCTTGCTCGAGCCCGGCAGCGCTACTGCTGCTTTGAAGTTCAGCGCAATCAACAAGGGCTACTCCTCGGACCAGGTAACCCTGGAGGCCATCGACGTCGACGGCCAGCCCGTGGCCGTTGCAGGCGCCCCGGCTATCGGCCGCGACCAGTCCATCATCGGCAACTCTGCAGAAAACCTGCAGAACCTGCCCAAGCAGGATGGCCGCGCTTACCTAGCCACCACCCTGCGCAACGATGACTTTGCTTACTCTGGCACCCGCCCGGTCACCTTTACCTTCTCCAACGGCACCGTGCAGGTCGATGCCCCTGTCTCCGCCTCCCCGCTGAAGTCCGGCAAGTACAACCGCGACGCCCAGTCCACCGATGGCTACACCACCAAGGCCCCGGAGGCTCACTCCCACTAGGACAAACCTGGCCTTCACTGACGCCCCAGCTGGCAGAGATTCTGCTAGCGGGGGCGCCTTTTGCGTGAGCATAGCGAGGTGGCGTCTTGTGCGTGGGGTATGCGCGCGCCTTGTATCGGGTTCCTTGTATCGGGTGCCTTGTATTCGGTGCTCAGGCGGGGTGTTCGAACCGCGCGGGCACCATGTCCACCCCTGCCTTTATGGTTAGAGACATGGCTAAGAAACAACGTCCGCTGCACACCTGCACCGAGTGCGGCTATAGCTCGCCCAAATGGCTAGGCCGGTGTCCAGACTGTGGGGCGTGGGGCACGCTGCAAGAATCCGCGCCCGTGGTGGCAGAGAAGTCCGTCCAGGGGCTCACGCCCGCTACCCCGGCTACGCCGATTACCAATGTCCCCGCCGCGTCCACCCGCAGCATAGGCACCGGCATTAGCGAACTAGACCGTGTTCTAGGCAATGGCATAGTTCCCGGTTCCGTAGTACTCATGGCTGGGGAGCCAGGGGTGGGTAAATCCACGCTGTTACTCGAAGTGGCTTCCCAGTGGGCGCGCCAAGGCCGCACGGCTCTCTACGTCACTGCGGAGGAATCCGCCGGGCAGGTGCGCGCCCGGGCCGAACGCACCGGGGCGTTACATGAGACCCTGCTGTTAGTCGCCGAATCCAACCTGGACGTGGTCTTTGGGCACGTGGAGCAGGCTCGGCCATCGCTAATCATCGTGGACTCAGTACAAACCATGCACGCCCCCGGCGTCGAGGGCGTGGCCGGCGGGGTGGCGCAATCGCGCGCAGTGACCGCCGCGCTGACCACCCTAGCCAAAAGCACCGGCATCCCCATCCTCCTGGTGGGCCACGTGACCAAGGACGGCAACGTAGCCGGACCGCGGGTGCTAGAACACCTTGTGGACGTGGTACTGGGCTTTGAGGGCGATAAACAGTCCAGCCTGCGCATGCTGCGCGGCATCAAAAATCGCTTCGGCGCCACCGATGAGGTGGGCTGCTTTGAACAAACCGCCACCGGTATCCGCGAAGTCCCCGACCCCTCCGGGCTATTTCTTTCCCACCGCGGCACCACTCCCGATGGCTCTGCCGTGACGGTAGCCATGGACGGCGTGCGCCCCATCGTGGCGGAAGTCCAGGCCCTAACCGTTGAGCCCGTGGCCAAGAACCCCCGCCGGGTAGTCACCGGCCTGGATGCCGGGCGCGTGCCCATGGTGCTGGCAGTCCTCCAGGCCCGCGCAGGCCAGCGCACCAATGAAAAAGACGCCTACGTTGCCACCGTGGGCGGCATGCGGATCCAAGAAACTGCCACTGACTTAGCCGTAGCGCTAGCCACCTGGTCCTCCCTCCACGAACAACCCCTGCCGCCCCGGCTGGTGGTCATTGGGGAAGTCGGCCTGGCCGGCGAACTGCGCCGCGTCCCCGGCACCCAGCGCCGCCTCGCAGAAGCCGCGCGCCTGGGCTACCGCCACGCACTAGTGCCCACCGGCACCCAGGCCACGGATGTAAGCGGGATGCACGTCCAGGAAGTAGGCACGCTCGTCGAGGCGATCGCCGCCGTGGCCTCGCCACCCGCACGCCAACGCCAGCCCGGCTCACGCCAACCTAAATCAGATTAAACGTGTGCGGGGAAGAGTGGTTGGTGCCAATCACCGTGTGCAAGAAATACGCCCCCGGCTCCACCGGCTGCCGGGCATCGCACTGCTGCGGGGCCGAACCCGCACGCGACCACACCGCGTCAAAGACCACCGTCTGCCCCGCCGGGAACGTCTTCACCCCAGTTTGCTCCGGCAGATTGCAGTCAGTATCCGTCCACATCTTTGCGGCATCCTTGAGCATATAAACCTCAAAGCGCAGCTTCTGCTCCTCCAGGTCAATCTTGCAGTCCGCTGCCGTGGGGTTGCTCACCGTCATAATGAAGCGCGGCTGCTCCCCCGGCTGGTACGTCGGCTTGTCCGAGCCGGCCTCCACAATCAAGTCATCCAACACGCAGGTGTCCTTGCCTGGCTCGGGGGCACTGGCAAGCTCAGTGTCCGAAGCCTGGGCCGAAGCCGAGTCTGCCGATGTCGCCGAATCTGCCGATGTCTCCGTGGCCGCCGTCTGCTCCACCACGCTGCTGGCCGGGGCAGTAGTGCTCGGGGCGGAGCTCGTCTGCGCAGTGCTCGTCTGCGCAGTGTTTGCGGGCTCAGGCTCGGCGCCGCCACGCAGCAACGCCCAAGCGGAAATCAGGATAATGACCAGCAGCAAAATGGCCAGCAGGGCCGCCACGCGGCGGCGGGCATAAATCTGCGGCGGCAGCGGCTTACGCGGAGTGGACATGAACCCATCCTAAAGCGCTAGGCGCGCGGGGCCCTTAAGAAACGCCGCACAAAACCACCGGTTCCACATGGCCCGTATCCAGCAAATAGCGCAAACCGGCAATCCCCAAGGAGCCATCCGCCACTTTGTCCTCCAGGTGCGGAATACGCGCCATCAGCTGGCGGACGGTCTCAATAGTATTGCGGCGCTCAAAATCAGCCAGCGTGTCCTTGCCCTCCGCCTTCGCCGCCGAAACCGCCAGGGAGACCTTTTCTACAATCGCGCGCTGGAAACCAGAAGGGATCACGGCGTCCTCATCCAAGAACTGGGCTGTGGCCTTGATGGCGCCACAATGTTGATGGCCCATGACCACCAGCAGCGAACAGCCCAGATCATCAATAGCAAACTGGACCGAAGCCAAAATGGAGTCATCCACAATATGGCCAGCGTTGCGGATAATGAAGGCGTCCCCGAAGCCCAAATCAAAAACAAACTCCGCGGGAACCCGGGAATCCCCGCAAGAAAAGATAGCTACGCGTGGCGCCTGGCCGGTGCGCAGAGAATCACGGCGGGCGATGTCAGTATTGGGGTGTTCGGCTTTATCCGCGGCGTAGCGGCGATTGCCGTCCAGCAGTGTGTCCCACACCTGCTGCGGCGTGACGTGCTCAATGTCTGGTTCCACAAATTCAAAGTCTAAGCTACCTGCGATGGATACGCAGGCAATTGACACACAAAAAATTGTGGAGTGGTTCCGCGGTGCGCGCCGCGACTTGCCTTGGCGGCGGCCCGGAACAACCGCGTGGGGAGTCTTGGTTAGCGAAGTCATGAGCCAGCAAACCCCCGTCGCGCGGGTGGCCCCGGTGTGGGAGGAATGGATGCAGCGCTGGCCCACCCCCGCGGACTTCGCCACCGCCAGCAAAGCGGAAGTCTTGCGTGCCTGGGGCAAGCTGGGCTACCCGCGCCGCGCCCTGCGGCTATGGGAATGCGCCCAACAGCTTGCCGATGCCCCCATCCCCTCCACCATCGAAGAGCTCCAGGCCCTGCCCGGCATCGGCCAGTACACCGCCGCCGCGGTGGCGTGCTTCCACTACGGGCGCAACGTGCCGGTGGTTGATACCAACGTGCGCCGTGTCTATGCCCGCGCCCTAGACGGCGACTTTCTGGCGCCACCGCCGCGAGCACGCGAGCTTGTCCGTGCCGCCGAGCTGCTGCCAGCCAAAGACGGCCCACTATATTCCGTGGCAGTGATGGAACTGGGAGCCCTAGTGTGCACCGCGCGCTCGCCGCAATGCCAGCGCTGTCCCTTGCTGGACACGTGCGCCTGGCAGCTAGCCGGCTGCCCGGAGCCTGCTAGCCACGAGCTGGCTGCGGCAAAGATGCGGGTGCAGAAGTTCACCGGCACTGACCGACAGGTGCGCGGCCTCATCATGGACGTGCTCCGGCGTGCCGATACCCCCGTGTCCCGCAGCGCCATCGATGTCGTGTGGCCGGATGCTGCGCAGCGCTCCCGTGCGTTGGCCTCCCTGCTTGCCGATGGCCTCGCCGAACAAGACGCCCAGCAGCGCTTTCACCTGCCGGCTTAAGCATGCTCACTCCGGTTGGCGTGCTGCTGGTCGGTTAGCGCCAGCGTCCGAATAGAGCTAGCGCCTGGTTAGCGCCAGCGGCCACGCAGGTTCAGGCCGCCAGGGAGTTTGACCCACACCCCTCCGCGCGAGTTCAGCGTCACCGGCCCGATCTTCGTCGACGCCGAAGCTCCTGACTTAGAGAAGTTCAACCAGCTGTTCTTTCCCACCTTCTTGCGGGAGCGATAATAAATGCCCATGAGGGGAATCATAGCGTCTACGCTATGCCTATGTTTCAACTCTCACCAGTAAAACCACCAACGGCAGCAGTAGCACCAGTAGCACCAGCGGCAACATTAGCGGCATCGGCGGCATCGGCGGCAAAAGCCATCGCAGCGGTGCGAGCCACGGTAGCGGCAGCAAGATCCGCGGTGGCAGCGGCAACGCTAACGGCAGTGGCAGCGGCGGGATTGTGGGCGCTTACCCCCGCGCCCGTTGCAGCTGCCGAACCCGGCGAAGCTCCAAGTACCATCAGCGCACCGGTACCGGAGGCGCCTACAGCCACGGCCATACCGCATGCTCTCGAATTCAACTCCCGCGCGCAACTGGTGCACTACCCCACCACGCGCGCCGATGGTTCGCGGACGACCGCCACCGCCACGCTCTTTGAACCAACGGCGCCTTGGGCTGGGCCGGGCCCGCGGCCCACCATTGTGCTAGCCCCCGGCACCCGCGGCCAAGGCGACCAATGCGCCCCCTCCCGCGCTTACTTGGGGCTAGCCAGCGCAACACCAGGGTCACTCAATGTCAACTACGAGTACCAATTCCAACAGGCGGCAGCCGCGTTTGGCATTCGCGTCATTGTGCCGGACTACATCGGCCTGGGCACCCCCGGCCACCACACCTACGTGCACGCCGCCGAGCAGGCCTACGCCCTTATCGATGCCGCCCGTGCCGCCTTGACTCTCACCGGCGCCCCTGCCGATGCCCCCATCGGCTTTGCCGGCTACTCCCAGGGTGGCGGTGCTGCCGCCTCCGCCGCCGAGCGGGTTGCCGAATACGCCCCCGAGCTCAACATCAAAGGCACCTTCGCTGGCGCCCCGCCCGCTGACCTCTCCCAGGTTATGGTCGCTGTCGACGGTTCGCCCATCGCCCACGTTCTGGGATACGCCATCAATGGCTTCGGCGAACGCGACCCGCGCTTCCTGCAGCTCATCATGGATAACTTCAACGAACGCGGGCACGAGTTCGTCCGCAGCGCCGCCAACTCCTGCATTCCCGAATCCGTGCTCAACTGGGGCGGAGTCAACTCGCGCCAACTGACCCGCACCGGTGAATCTTTTGCCGAACTCTCCCACCGCATCCCCGAGATCGCCCGCGTCCTCGACGAACAACAGCTTGGCCGACGCCCCGTGAGCGCGCCCATCTACATCGCCCACTCCCCTCACGATGACCTCATTCCCTTCGCCCAAGCCCAACAACTCGCTGGCGCCTATTGCCAGCAAGGCGGCACAGTAGACTTCGTCATCGAAAACGGCCCCGGCCTTGGCTGGGGCACCGGCCATGCTCTACCGCTAATGACCACCCTGCCCAAAGGCTTGATCTACCTCGCGGACCGTTTTCACAACCGCCCCGCCCCCAGCAACTGCATCAACGGCTAACGAACAACGGCTAGGGTTCAACAGTTAAGGCGCAACGGCAAAAGGGGCCAGCTCTCTCGAGCTAGCCCCATTGTCTGCAACACTAGGCAATTCGGCAGCACCAGGCGGTGCAACGAACCTGAACCACAGCCGCCGTGGCCTTAGGCAGGCTGCGTAGCGCCTGCCGGCGGTGGGGTGTCATCCCCGCCCTCAGCCGGGGCGGGGGACTCGGGCAGGGCGTCGGGAACCAGGGCATCGGCAGACTCAGCAACCTCTTCGGTCTCGCGGACCTCAGCGTCGTCCTCCGTGAAGGTGCCCTCCGGCAGCGGCTTCGGCGAAGGGGTGAAGGTAAAGCGCGCAGCAGAATAATCCGCAGCCTCGCCGTCCCAACCCTCCACGTCAACAGTGACCAGGTCGCCTGCACCGAGTTCGCCGAAGAGGATCTTCTCCGAGAGCTGATCCTCAATCTCGCGCTGAATGGTGCGGCGCAGCGGACGCGCACCCAGGACCGGGTCAAAGCCCCGCTTAGCCAGCAGATCCTTAGCCAGCGGCGTCAGCTCGATGCCCATATCGCGCTCCGCCAACTGCTTCTCCACACGGCCAATGAGCAGCTCCACCATCTGCACAATCTGCTCCTGAGTCAGCTGGTGGAAGACCACAATCTCATCAATACGGTTGAGGAACTCCGGGCGGAAATGCTTCTTCAGCTCGTCGTGGACCTTGTTCTTCATGCGTGAATACTGCGCATCCGAGTCAGTTGCGGAAGAACCGCTAAAGCCCAAGCCCACCGCCTTGGAGATGTCCTGCGTTCCCAGGTTGGAGGTGAAGATCAACACGGTGTTCTTGAAGTCCACCACGCGGCCCTGACCATCGGTCAGGCGGCCATCTTCGAGCACCTGCAGCAAGGTGTTGTAGATCTCTTTGTGGGCCTTTTCGATCTCATCGAAGAGCACCACGGAGAACGGCTTGCGGCGGACCTTCTCCGTCAGCTGGCCGCCCTCCTCGTAGCCCACGTACCCCGGAGGGGCACCGAATAGGCGCGAGGCCGTGAAACGATCATGGAACTCGCCCATGTCGATCTGGATGAGGTCATCATCCGAACCGAACAGGAAGTTTGCCAGGGACTTCGACAGCTCCGTCTTACCCACACCGGACGGGCCGGCGAAGATGAAGGAACCGGATGGGCGGCGCGGGTCCTTCAGGCCCGCGCGGGTGCGGCGAATAGCGCGCGAAACCGCCTTGACGGCCTCGTCCTGACCGATGATTCGCTTGTGCAACTCGTCTTCCATGTGCAGCAGACGGGAGGATTCCTTCTCCGTCAGCTTCAGCACCGGGATGCCGGTCCAGTGGGCCAGGACCTCGGCGATTTGTTCCTCGCCGACCTCTGCGATGTCCTCCAGCTCACCGGAGCGCCACTGTTCTTCCTTCTCCGAGCGCTCCTCGAAGAGCTTGCGCTCCTGGTCGCGCAGGCCGGCCGCCTTTTCAAAGTCCTGCTCGTCGATGGCGGCTTCCTTGGCGCGGCGGACTTCCGCAATACGCTCGTCGACCTCCCGCAGGCCTTCTGGGGCGGTCATGCGCTTGATGCGCATGCGGGCACCGGCCTCATCCAGCAGGTCCACGGCCTTATCCGGCAGGAAGCGGTCATTGATGTAGCGGTCCGACAGCGACGCTGCCGCCTTGAGCGCCTCATCCGTGTAAGACACGCGGTGGTGGGCCTCGTACTTATCGCGCAGGCCCTTGAGGATCAAGATGGTGTCATCCAGTGAGGGCTCTTCCACCTTCACCGGCTGGAAACGGCGCTCTAGGGCGGCATCTTTTTCGATGTGCTTGCGGTACTCATCCAGCGTGGTGGCACCAATGGTCTGCAGCTCACCGCGGGCCAGTTTGGGCTTGAGCAGCGAGGCGGCGTCAATAGCGCCTTCTGCGGCACCAGCGCCAACTAGGGTGTGGATCTCGTCGATAAACAAGATGATGTCACCGCGCTGGTTAATCTCTTTGAGCACCTTCTTCAGGCGCTCTTCAAAGTCGCCACGGTAACGCGACCCAGCAATCAGCGAACCCAAATCCAGGGAGTACAGTTGCTTGTCCTTTAGGGTCTCCGGGACCTTGCCGTTGACGATGTCCAGGGCCAGGCCCTCCACAACCGCGGTCTTACCCACGCCTGGCTCACCGATAAGCACTGGGTTATTCTTGGTGCGCCGCGAGAGCACCTGCATAATGCGCTCTACCTCAGACTCGCGCCCCACCACGGGGTCGAGCTTGCCTTCCTTAGCGGCCTGGGTAAGGTTGCGGCCAAATTGGTCGAGTACCAGCGAGTTGGAGCGTTCCCCGCCACCGTTGGGTGCAGTGCGTCCACCACCCTGACCAGCCCCGGCGCCCACCGGCCGACCCTGGGCGCCCGCTTCGCCTTCATTCTGGTTGCCTTCATAACCCGACAGCAGCTGAATAACTTGCTGGCGCACGCGCGGCAGGTCCGCGCCCAGCTTGGTCAGCACCTGTGCGGCCACGCCGTCGCCTTCACGGATGAGACCCAGCAACAGGAACTCCGTGCCGATGTACTTATGTCCCATCTGCAGGCCTTCCCGCAAGGACAGCTCCAGCACTTTCTTAGCGCGCGGGGTAAACGGGATGTGCCCGGTGGGAGGCTGCGTGCCTTGGCCAATAATCTCCTCCACCTCGCGGCGCACGTCCTCTAGGGAAATCCCCATCGCCTCTAGCGCCTTGGCGGCCACACCTTCACCTTCGTGAATGAGCCCGAGCAAAATGTGCTCGGTGCCGATGTAGTTGTGGTTGAGCATGCGTGCTTCCTCCTGCGCCAGCACGATGACGCGGCGAGCACGGTCCGTAAACCTCTCAAACATTGCTACTTACCTCTTTCGCTAATTTTGACTCTGCCCACTCTAACGCGCCCAGTGGACTTCTCATTCGCACCCAGCCTCATTCTGCCCGCAAATCCCGCCCTTTGCCCAGCTCAAGGCACTGTACGCCGGTAGCGAACACCTTAGCTTGCCGATGCCCCTTTCCCTCACCCGCCGCGGTCCGCCCGCGCGCCGCGCAACGCAGTTCGCGCCCCCCTCCCCGCGTGCGCGCTCCTCGGTCCGACCTGCGCCACGCTCCGCTCTTGCTTCCTATGATTCGACACGCAGCCCCTCCTCGCGTGCGCGCGCCGATGTCTTATTGCCGGCCCGGGCTGCGTCAGCACCCCGTTTGCTCGTGCGGGGCTAGATTATGTCACGTCTGTGGCATTCTCCCTGTGGAATTCTTCGACAATTGTCTAATAGAGTGCACATTTTCGCCGAGTTATCCACAGATTTCGGGTTTTTCCAAAATTCCCCTTGCGCAGGGTTGCACAATCGCCTTAGCGTCAAAACCATGACAGAGATCAACATCGCCGCCCTGCTAGGCAGCGTCATCGACGCACTGCCACAGCTAGAGCATGCCACCACCACAGACCTGGAGGGCTTAGGCGTTGCACCAGATACCGCAGAGTTCCTGGTGCGCCTCTACCGGCTGTACTGCGGGCCCGGTCAGCCTAGCCGCAGGCAAAGGAGCGCTATTAAAGGCGCCCGCCGCCACGGACATGGGCTTATCGCCATGCAAGAAATAGAACGCGAAGTCACCAAGACCAAAACCACCCAACAATGGAGAATGCGCCAACACCTATGCGCTACACCCGCAGGCCAATTCACCACCATGGCACGCAAACTACGCCGGGAATGGAACCCAAAGGATGACACCCCGGTAGAAAAAGTCTCTATACGTCGCTACGCCAACGGCACAGCCACCATGTCCATTACCGCACGCGATGTGGACCTTACCGATGTCTACGATGCCATCGATCAGGATGCCCCGGCAGAAAGCTTCTTTAACCTGGTGCGTGGTGAAGGTGGTGCCGGGCGGTTGAACTACATCCCCATGATTACCCTGCAGCTGGATACCTTCGCCAAGCTGCTCGCCGTTAACGAATGCAACCACACCGGCACCACCGGCACCAGTGAACAACCTGCTGGCGCGGATTCGGACATTATTGTTCGGGCGAACAATGGGGCACGGATGACTGGGAAAGAACTAGCTGAGCGCATTTTGTTCAAGCATGGGTTTGTCGCGATCCTTAGCCGGGTGCAAGGTCCGGTGGATGTTTACCGTATGGAGCGCTTTGCTACCGACAAGCAGCGCCTCCTCCTTGCCGCGGAAAGCCCTGAGTGCTCCTGGTTGGACTGTCACGTGCCGTTTGATAAGTGCCAGATCCACCACATCACGTCGTGGGCTGATGGTGGGGAAACCAACATCAGGAACCTGACAGTGTTATGCCCGCACCATAATGGTGCCAACGAGGACCACCCGCCGGGAGGAGTACCCATCCACCGCGGCCGGATGGTAAGGGTTGGTGGGCAGGTTGCCTGGCAGTCGCCCGGTGGTGGTGTCCCGGTGCCGACTAGCCCCACCAACTAACCCCGCGCCCGCAGCGCAGCACCCCAGCCCCACGGCAGCCGAAAACAGGCCGCCGGAGGGGCTAGACGTGCGGGCTAAGTGTGGACGCGCTTGATCAGCGGGGTCAAGGCGCACGCGACGAGCGCCAGCACCCCCGCGAACATGAAGGCCCAGCTGGTGCCTTGGGCGGTAGCGGCGGCATCGTCCAAGCCTGCCTGCAGGCCGGCAGCCGTGCCGCGGGTGAGGAAAACCACCAGAAAGGCCGTGCCGGCAGCACCGGCTAGCTGCTGGAGAGTATTCATAATCGCGGAACCATGGCCATAGAGCTCGCCGGGCAGGGAGGACAGAGCGGTGGTCATGAGCGGGGTCATCATCAAGCCAATGCCCACGGCCAACAACACGTGCATGGCAATAACCTGCCAAACCTGAGAATCTGCCCCCAACGTGGAGAGCAGCCATACGGCGATGGTGAGCATGACCACGCCGGGAATCATCAACGGACGCGGACCAACTGAGTCAAACAGGCGGCCCACAAACGGCGACATCAGGCCCTGGGCCAGGCCACCAGGCATGACCACCATGCCGGTTACCGCCGCAGTCACCCCCAGCGACGTCTGCAAATAAATCGGCAGCACCGTCACCGTGCCCAGCAGCAGGCCGAAAGCGACCAACATCAGCGCGATGCTCAGCGAATAATTACGCACCCGGAAGGGACGCAAGTCCATCAGCGCACGGTCCTCCTGAGCCAGCTGAGTCTGGCGGCGCACAAAGACCACCAACGCCACCACGCCAGCCACGCCCACCACAGCAGGGACAAAGCTGGCGCCGGTCAAGATGGCATCGATAGAAGACAGCGCATACACCAGGCCACCAAAAGCCACCACGGAGAGCAACACAGAGACCACGTCCAGGGCAATCGCGCGAGTCTGACCCACGTTCGGCAGCTTCAACAGACCGAAGAGCATTATCAACGCCACTAGCGGCACCATGAACCAGAAGATGAAATGCCAGGTAAAGGAGTTGAGAATCAGCCCACCCACCGTGGGCCCCAATGCCGGGGCCACCGAGATGACAATAGAAATAATGCCCATCACGGAACCGCGGCGCTGCGACGGGACCAGGGACATGGTGACTGTCATCAACAGCGGAATCATCAAGGCCGTTCCCGCCGCCTGGATTACACGCCCGGCCAACAGCATGGCAAACACGGGCGCCAGCGCGGCCACCAGCGACCCGACCAGAAAGAGCCCAGTGCTGGCCAAGAACATGTGCCGGGTAGTCAGCCGCTCCAGCAAGAAACCGGTGGTGGGGATAACCACCGCCATGGTCAGCATGAACCCCGTGGTCAGCCACTGCGCCGACGTTGCCGGAATGCCAAAGTCCGCCATGACCGCGGGCAGGGCGACCGACAACGACGTCTCATTGAGAATCATGATCATCGCCGCCAGGACGAGCACGCTCAACGTGCGGACGGTTTCCGGCCCGATGGCAGGTTGCGACTCTGGCGGGGTTTCCGAGTTGCGCACAGTATTCCCTTCTACAAATAGGTATAGGCGCGCCTTGCAATCACGCGCGCAAGCAAATTCGCCTAACCCTACAGCGTGGGGAGGCACGCGCGTAATCCCAGCGGCGGGATTTGTGACCATCTCCACCGGCACCCGCGCGGTGTAACACCGGCCTAAACCTGGACGATAACGCACACGTCCCTACAATTCCTGCCGGGGACTACACTGTCTGTAGTTATCAGAAGAACAAGGAGTCCCCCGTGCCGCTTGATAAGCAAATCATGGCTGCAATAACCGCCTTTATTTCCAGCGTGACCAGCATGTTTGCTGGCCTGCTGCCCCCGTTGCCGGCCCTGGACAAGGTGCTGCCCGCGCAGCTTTCCTCCCAGCATGCGGCCCCCGCCTTCAACCCTCAGCAGCAGCTTATCGATGCCACCAATGCCTGGCGTACTGCCCGCGGCCTGCCAGCCCTGCAGTCTTCACCCTACCTCAACGACAAGGCGCAAGAGTGGGCTCGCGAGATCGGTAACCGGGGCCATATGGTCCACCGCGGCGCCGCTGCCGCGCCGATCGGCCCCTATTCTGAGGGCGGCCGGACGTTCTTCGTTGGCGAGAACCTGGCGTACTCCACCACGCACATTTCTTTCAACACCATCTTGCAGGACTGGGAGAACTCGCCCGCTCACCGTGCGAACCTACTAGACCCGAACGCCACCCACATTGGTGTGGGCGTGTACTATGCGCCGAATGGTTCGGTGTGGTTGGTGCAGAACTTCGGTATCCCCGCAGCTTAACGCCCGCACAGCAAAGCCCCCAGCCACAAGGTTGGGGGCTTTCGCGTGCCGCGGCTGGCACGCGTCGGCGGGCGTCCGGGCGGGCAGCCGGTTAACGCGCAGTCAGTCTGCGGCTGGCTCGCGCAAGTGGGCGGGCGCGGATAAGCGCGCGCAGTCAGCGTGCAGCGCGCAAGCGGGCGGCCGGGCGATTAGCGGGCGTCTGGCTTGACGATCGGGAAGAGCACCGTCTCCCGGATGCCCAGGCCGGTCAACGCCATGAGCAGGCGGTCGATGCCCATGCCAGCGCCACCAGTAGGCGGCATGCCCTGTTCCATGGCGGCGAGGAATTCCTCGTCAAGCACCATTGCTTCATCATCGCCGCCGGCGGCAAGGCGCGCTTGGTCCTCGAAGCGCTCGCGCTGGATCACCGGGTCCACCAGCTCCGAGTACCCGGTAGCCAGCTCAAAGCCGCGGACGTAGAGGTCCCACTTCTCCGTCACGCCCGGCAGCTCGCGGTGATCCCGGGTCAGCGGGGAGGTCTCTACGGGGAAATTCTTCACAAAGATGGGCCCCTCTAGCTGGTCTTCACACAGCAGCTCCCAGATTTCTTCCACCAGCTTGCCATGACCCCAGCCGCCGTCCTTGGGCACGTCCAAGCCGATGACCTTGGCCAAGGCCTTGAGCTCATCCACCGTCGAATCAATGGTGACTTCCGGCTGGCCGGGGACCTTCCGCGCCAGAGCCTCGTTGAGCGAAGGGTACATCTCAATTTCCGGCCAGGACTCCCCGCCGAGGTCGTACTCGGTGCCATCGGCAAGCGTGACCACGTGTGAACCAAAGACGGACAGTGCCACAGCCTGGATGGCCTCGCGGATGGTCCGGGCGATGGTGGTGTAGTCGCCCCAGGCATCGTAAATCTCCAGCATGGCAAATTCCGGCGAGTGCGATTTGTCGATACCCTCGTTGCGGAAGTTGCGGTTAATCTCAAAGACCTTGTCGATGCCGCCCACTACCGCGCGCTTCAAGAATAGTTCCGGCGCAATGCGCAAGTACAGGTCAATATCTAGTGCATTAGAGTGCGTGACAAAGGGCCGGGCTGCCGCGCCGCCGTGCAGCGTCTGCAGCATGGGGGTTTCAATCTCATTAAAGCCCTGGTCCTCCAAGTGGCGGCGCAGGGCGCGAATAACCTGGATGCGGGTCATTGCGTTCTTGCGGGCATCTTCACGCACAATCAGATCGTTATAGCGTTGGCGCACGCGGGTTTCCTCGTTCATCTCCGCGAAAGACACTGGCAGCGGGCGCAGCGCCTTCGACGCCATAGCCCACGAGCTAGCCATTACCGACAGCTCCCCGCGGCGCGAGGCAATGACCCGCCCAGTCACCGAGATGAAATCACCCAAGTCCACGTCGGCCTTCCAGGCTGCCAGGGCTTCCTCGCCAACCTCCGCCAGGGACAGCATGGCCTGAACCTGCGTGCCATCGCCATCTTGCAGCGTGGCAAAGCACAGCTTGCCGGTGTTGCGCATGAAGATAAGCCGCCCGGCAATCGAGACCACGTCCTGGGTCTCCTCGCCAGCTCGCAGGTGCGTCACGTCAGGCTCAGAGGCGTCTGCGGAATCGGACGCGCCTGCGGCGGCGCTGGAATCTGCGCCAGCATCGGCAGGCTGGGCGGGAGCAGCGGCATCGGCAGGCTGGGCGTCGGCGGAGGGGGCATCGGCAAGCACCACGTACTGAGCGCGCAACTGCGCCAGCGATAAGGTGCGCGCAACGCTCACGGGGTAGGCCTGCGTGCCATTGGCCAGCAGGCGCGCGCGCTTTTCGCGGCGAATACGCAGCTGCTCGGGGACGTCTTGTGCTTCAGTAATCTTGTGCTCGCTCACGGTGTAACAGAATAGCCGATAACGTGGCCAAATAAACACCCGGCGCCCGCGGCACAGGCGCGCGGACAGCACCCCCACCGTGGGATCCACTTCCCAAAAATCTATGCCCGTGGCATAATTTGGCGCACTGTGATGCGCCGCACCCGTATATTCAGGTGGCGCGTCACATCGCATTGACCGCCCCCGACCCTTGGCAGGAGCCTCATGAACTCTCTCGCGCTCGTGATCGTCGGCCTCGCGATGATGCTGACGGGCTACGCATTGTATTCGCGCTTCCTCGGCGCCAAAATCTACCGGCTTTCGGAGTCCTACCTGACCCCGGCCCACACCATGGAAGACGGCGTAGACTACGTCCCCACCAATAAGTACGTGCTGTGGGGCCACCACTTCACCTCCGTGGCGGGTGCCGCGCCCATTATCGGCCCGGCAGTGGCCGTGATTTGGGGCTGGGTGCCGGCGTTCCTGTGGGTCACGCTGGGCACGGTGTTCTTCGCCGGTATGCACGACCTGGGCGCGCTGTGGGCGTCGCAGCGCCACCGCGGACAGTCCATCGGCACGCTCTCCGGGCGCTACATTGGCGCGCGCGGGCGCAACCTGTTCCTGGTGGTTATCTTCCTGCTGCTGCTGATGGTCAACGCGGCCTTCGCGGTGGTGATTGCAAATCTGCTCATCTCCACGCCCACCGCAGTTATCCCCACCTGGGGCGCCATCGTGGTAGCAGTGCTGATTGGCCAAGCAATTTACCGCCTGAAGTGGAACCTGCCCATCGTCTCAGTGGTGGGCGTGACTGCCCTTTATGCGCTGATGATCATTGGCGACCGCGTCCCGCTGGCCCTGCCGGAGACTGTCCTGGGTATCCCGGACCGGGGCATCTGGATCATCATCCTGTTCGCCTACGCCTTTGCGGCCTCCATGCTGCCGGTGTGGGTGCTGTTGCAGCCGCGCGACTACATCAACGGCCTTCAGCTCTTTGTGGGTCTGCTGATTCTCTATGCTTCCTTCCTGATCACCCGGCCGGATGTCGCCGCCCCCGCTTTCAACGCGGACGTTCCCGACGGCACCCCGTCCATCTTCCCGCTGCTGTTTGTCACCATCGCCTGCGGAGCTATCTCTGGTTTCCACGGCATTGTGTCCTCCGGTACCTCCTCTAAGCAGCTGGACAAGGAAACTGACGCCCGCTTTGTCGGCTACTTCGGTTCCGTGGGCGAAGGCCTGCTGGCCCTGGGCACCATCGTTGCCACCACGTCCGGCTTCAAGACCCTGGCAAACTGGCAGGAAATCTACCACGAGTGGAACGCCGGCGGTGTGGGCGCGTTTGTTCAAGGCGGCGGCTCGCTGATCAACGAGGGCCTGGGCATCCCCACCTCCCTTTCCGCGACCATCCTGGCCACTATGGCGGTGCTCTTCGCCGCCACCACCATGGACTCCGGTGTACGCCTGCAGCGCCTGGTGGTCGAGGAGATGGCGGAGCTGCTGGGCTTCAAGCTCTCCGGCGTGGTGGCCACCATCATCGCCGTCGGTTGCGCTTTTGGCCTGACGTTCTCCACGGGCCTCGACGGTTCTGGCGGCATGCTGATCTGGCCGCTGTTCGGCACCACCAACCAGCTCATGGCCGGCCTGACCTTGTCTATCCTGGTGGTCATCCTCACCCACCTGCGCCGCCCCACGTGGCCGGTGCTAATCCCGCTGTGCGTCGTGACCGTGATGTCCCTGTGGGCGGCAGTGCTGCAGCTGCGTACCCTGTGGGCGGCACAGAACTGGCTGCTGCTGGTCATTGACGTCATTATCATCATCGCCGCCGTGTGGGTGATTGTGGAATCCTTCACCGCCATCGGCCGCGCCCGCCGCTCCCCGCAGGTCCAGTGGAGCGACAGCGACACCGATGCCCCCGCCCCAGTTCATGCTGGATAAGCTCGGCCTAATGGTCAAAGCCTTCGGGCGCGGCCTGGACGAGTACTACAAGGCTCCCTACCGCGCCACCTTCGCCCGGGCCCAACAGCAAGAAGACGACCTGTTTATGCTGCTGGTCTTCTCCGAAGCATTGGGCCTGGACAACCCCGCCACCTTCTACACCTTGGAGCTGCTGCCGCTCATCTACGAGGACGTCCACGCGTGGCACACGCGAATGGGCCTGGAGCGCT
Source organism: Corynebacterium lizhenjunii (assembly GCF_011038655.2). Lineage (NCBI taxonomy): Bacteria > Bacillati > Actinomycetota > Actinomycetes > Mycobacteriales > Corynebacteriaceae > Corynebacterium > Corynebacterium lizhenjunii. The sequence goes on along the minus strand of NZ_CP064954.1, from coordinate 360,330 downwards.
CCCCTCTGGACAACATCTCATGCTGCTAAACCCCACTCCCATCGTGTTCTTCGGCGGCAAGGGCGGCGTGGGCAAGACCACCCTGGCCAACGCTACCGCCTTCGCCCTGGCAGCCGCCGGGCGGGAGACCTTGCTGGTGTCTACAGATCCTGCCCACAATTTGGGTCACGTATGGGGCACTGAGCTTGCCGATGCCCCCACCCCCGTCCGCCCGCACCTGTCCCTGATGGAATTAGATCCCGCCCGAACCACAGAAGAGCACTTGGCGCGGGTGCGGCGCTCTATGGAAGACCTGATGCCCCGGCACCTGCGCGGGGAGGTGCACAAGCACATTGAGCTAGCTCGCCAGTCCCCAGGCACGCATGAGGCGGCGCTGCTGGAGCGGATGGCGCAGGTGCTGGGGGAACAGGCAAACTATGCGCACATCGTGTTTGACACCGCACCGTCGGGGCACACTGCGAGGTTGATGGCACTGCCGGAAATCATGGCTGCCTACACCGACGGCTTGCTAGCGCGGCGGGAAAAGGCAGACAAGTTTGGTGCTGCGCTGCGCGGCCTGTCCGGGCCGGACCCGGTAGAGGAACGCAACCGCAAAATTAGGGCCACGCTGCTGCAACGGCGGCGGCGCTTCGAGTTGCTGCGCAACGAGCTGAGCAACCCGCAGCGCACCACGTTTTACCTGGTAGCCACCGCAGAGCGCCTACCTGTGCTGGAGTCCGTCGAGTTTCACGGACAGTTAAGCGCCAGCGGCGTGCATGTGGGCGGGATTTTTCTTAACCGACGCGTCCCGGAGGGGGCGGACGCCTTTTTGAGCGGGCGGCGCGCCGCGGAGGAAGAGGCGATAGCTTTGCTGCGCGAGCGCCTGCCCGGGCTAGCGATGTGGAATGTGCCGTGGCTGCCCCACGATGCCGGCTCGCCGGAAGCTATCGCGGAAATCGCCGCTTATTTGTGATCGAAGGTGACCTCGGTGGGGTGCTCCACCGTGCGGGAAGCCGTGCAGTCCTTGTCGTGGCTAACTTCAATGAGCCGGCCCAGCATGCTCTGGGCTTGGCGGCCCTCCGGGGTATCTGGGAACTGGACGTCGAAGCTCACGCGCACAGCAGACAGGCGCGAGGCGCCGTCCTCATTGACGCGGTCGCCCTCCACGTGGACATTGAAGCGCTCCGGCTCGCTGCGGCGCGCAGTCACCACATCCACGTCCACCGCCGCACACCCCGCGACGCCAGCAAGCAGCAACTCCACGGGAGTAAGCAGCCCCTCCCCCTGTCCGTAGTCCACCTGCGCCCCGCTGGGCGAGGTCGCGCGGTAGTGCTTCAGGCCCACGCGTTCAACGTCGACGGCGTATTGCTTGACAATCTGTGCTGAATCCATCCCTACACTCTAACCGCGTCTTGAGCGGCCGCAACGGACCGCTGACCGTTAGGCCCAGAAAAGGGGGCACCATCCACTGACCCCCACCAACACATTCTGACCATTAGGCCACGCAACATGGGCATTGCGGATTGCCGGTGTCCGGTTAGAAGCAGTGTTGAATGCGGTGTTGAATGCGCAAGCATGGATTCAGGGCCGGAGGTGCGACGATGCAACCCTCACCTGGGTTGCCTAACAATTGTGGGCTGAAGTTGCACCCGTTGAAAACGGGAACAACCCCGGCCCGTATGGGGCGGGGTTGTGCCAGTTCAAGTAAATTACTTGAGCTCGACGGAAGCGCCAGCCTCTTCCAGCTTAGCCTTAGCAGCCTCAGCGTCGTCCTTGGAAGCACCCTCCAGGATAGCCTTCGGAGCACCCTCAACGAGCTCCTTAGCTTCCTTCAGGCCCAGGCCGGAGACGATCTCGCGGACAACCTTGATGACGCCGATCTTCTTAGCGCCAGCGTCGGTCAGCACGACGTCGAACTCGGTCTTCTCTTCCTCAGCAGCAGCGCCCGGAGCAGCAGCGCCCGGAGCAGCAACTGCAACCGGAGCAGCAGCCTCAACGTCGAAGACCTCTTCAAATTCCTTAACGAACTCGGAGAGCTCGATCAGGGTCATTTCCTTGAAAGCTTCAATGAGCTCGTCCTTGGTGAGCTTAGCCATGATTGGCATCCTTTCCTAGTGTGGGCCACGTAGCGCGACCCGGTGATGTGTTGTCTTGTGCGCCGAATGCGGCGACTTAAGCTTCGGCTTCCTTCTTCTCCTGCAGGGCCGCAGCGGTGCGGACCATCTTGGTTGCAGGAGCGTTGAACAGGGCCGCAGCCTTTGCCATAGAACCCTTCATAGCGCCAGCCAGCTTCGCGAGAGTGGTCTCGCGGTTGTCCAGCTCGGCGATGGCCTCAACCTGGGCAGCGGACAGAGCGTTGCCGTCCATGTAGCCGCCCTTGACGACGAATGCCTTGTTGTCATCAGCGAACTTCTTGATGACCTTGGCGGCATCCACAGCCTCGCCCTTGATGAACGCGAAAGCGGTCGGGCCAGTCAGCTGCTCGTCAAGACCCTCGATGCCAGCTTCAGCGGCAGCGATCTTGAAGAGGGTGTTCTTGGCGACGGAGTACTCAACATCGAAACCGAGGTTGTTACGCAGCTCCTGGAGCTGGGAAACAGTCAGGCCGCGGTACTCGGTCAGAACGATGGAATTAGCACCAGCGATCTTCTCCTTCAGTGCCGCGAGGTCTGCGGTGTTCTTCGGGTTTGCCATGGTAAGTCTTCGCCTCCTTTCGAAACATCTCTTGAGGTTTTCCGCCGGAGTCCTTCTACAAAAAGAACCCCGTGCAAGAGCACAGGGCGCAGTGGGTGATGAACAACCATCACAGCTTTTCGCAAAGTGTCTCCTGCGTGGGCCGCCCCTGGCGGGGACCTTCGATCCGGTGTGGATGACCTACGGTCTTCGGTGAACTTTGAATGCGGAAGCAATTCCGCTCAAACTTCGCTAGGAACTATACACACCCCTCGCCCGCCCCGCAAATCCCCGCCCCGACAGAACCAAGACCGGCCCTACACAGCAGCACAAAAGCCCAACACCCTGCCAAAAGACACCCCCCACAAAGAAACCCCCGGGCCCAGGCAGGAAAGCTGGGGCACCGGGGGCATCGGCAAGCTAGGCTTACTCAGCGTAACCCTTCACCACGGAAGGATCGACCGGGATGCCCGGGCCGGTGGTGGTGGTGATGGTAGCGCGCTTGACGTAGACACCCTTAGAAGAGGACGGCTTCAGGCGCAGGACCTCGTCGAAGAGAGCGCCGTAGTTCTCCGCCAGCTTCTCAGCGTCGAAGGAGGCCTTACCGATCAGGGCGTGCAGGTTAGCAGCCTTGTCCACGCGGAAGGAGATCTTGCCGCCCTTGACGTCAGACACAGCCTTGGTCACGTCCGGGGTGACGGTGCCGGTCTTCGGGTTCGGCATCAGACCACGCGGGCCCAGGACGCGGGCCACGCGTCCAACCTTAGCCATCTGGTCCGGGGTAGCGATGGCCACGTCGAAGTCAATCTTGCCGTCGTTGATAGCGGCGATGAGCTCCTCGGTGCCCACCACGTCGGCGCCAGCAGCCTTAGCCTCAGCTGCCTTGTCGCCCTCAGCGAAGACAGCCACGCGGACATCCTTACCAGTGCCGTGCGGCAGGGAAACGGTGCCGCGAACCAGCTGGTCAGCCTTGCGGGGGTCAACGCCCAGGCGGAAGACGACGTCCACGGTGGCGTCGAAGTTCTTGGAGGAGGTCTCCTTAGCCAGCTTGGCGGCCTCCAGCGGACGGTACAAGCGGGACTTGTCCACCTGCGCAGCTGCGGCCTTGAAAGCCTTGGACTTAGTGCTCATTTATACAATTCCTTTTCTTGGATTGGTGTGGTCTAGCACGGGCCGAAAGCTGGCCCTACCACGTGAAATTATGGGTTTTACTGCGGCATGTCTGCGGGTGCGCCGTCCACGGTGATGCCCATGGAACGTGCGGTACCAGCAATAATGCGGGCAGCGTTTTCGATGTCGCGAGCGTTGAGGTCCTCGAACTTGGTCTGGCCGATTTCCTTGCACTGCTCCCAGGTCACAGAGCCGACCTTGTTGGTGTGCGGCACGCCAGAGCCCTTCTGCAGGCCAGCGGCCTTGAGCAGCAGCTTAGCTGCCGGCGGGGTCTTCAGCTTGAAGTCGAAAGAGCGGTCCTCGTAGACGGTGATTTCCACCGGCACCACGTTGCCGCGCTGGGACTCAGTCGCTGCGTTGTAGGCCTTGCAGAACTCCATGATGTTCACACCGTGAGCACCCAGAGCCGGGCCCACCGGCGGAGCCGGGTTAGCAGCGCCTGCCTCGATCTGCAGCTTAATCAGGCCAGTGACCTTCTTCTTCGGAGCCATCGAATTACCTCAATTCCTGTGTTACCGGGCGCCCCGCCACGATGAATAACCGGGCCCCGTCCGGATGCCCGCCTTATACAGGCCACCGGGGATGAAACGTATCTGCTTGCACGCCCGCACGCCATGATGGCATGCAAAAAGCGCACGGCGTTCCATCTTAGTTCACCGTGCGCTGGCTACAAAATGCCCGTGCTGCGCTTGGCCGTGCCTTGCCTGCCCGTGCTGCGCTTGGCCGGGCCCTGCTTGGCCAAGCTTAGCTTGCCGATGCCCCGCTAGTTCACGCGCTCAATCTCGCTCGCGGTCAACTCCACCGGGGTCTCGCGGCCAAAGATGGACACCAGGCCTTGCATCTTGCCGGTCTCCGGGTCGATCTCAGAAATCGTAGCGGAGACAGACGCCAGCGGACCAGACAGGATGGTCACGGCCTCGCCCACCTGATAATCATGGGTAACCTTGGATGCGGCCTGCTGCTCCGGCATGGCGATAACCTGCTCGCCCTCTGCCTCGTTGGCCGCTGCCTCGCCTGCCTTGACCGGCGAGGACTGTGGCAACAGGAACTTTGCCACGTCGCGGTGCTTAACGGGGGTGGCATTGCCTTCGTTGCCCACAAACGAGGTCACGCCGGGGGTGTCGCGGACGACGGACCAGGCGGCATCGTTAAGCTCCATGCGGACCAGCACATAACCCGGCAGCAGCTTGCGCTTGACCAGCTTCTTCTTGCCGTCCTTGTTCTCCAGTACCTGCTCGATGGGCACCACCACGTCGAAGATGGAATCCTCCACCTCCAGGGTCTGGGCGCGCATATCCAGGTTGGTTTTGACCTTGTTTTCGTAGCCGGAGTAGCACTGGATGATGTACCACTGGCCGGGTTGCTTCTTCAGTTCACGGGTGAACTGGCGCAGGCGGGCCTTATACTCGCTGTCGGCTTCCTCCCCTTCCGGAGCGGCGACGGCCTCCACGGCCTGGGTCAACTCCGCCGATGCCCCCTCCGGAATCTCCGTGTTCAGGTCCGTGTTGATGGTCTCATTGGCCGGTGCCGGACTGTCTGCCGCTGCAGCAACGCCGGCGGCGGCGCGAGCTTCGGCGGCCTCGGCAGCAGCTGCGGACTCCGCCGTCTGGCTCTGCGCCTGCGCCAAGTCGTCCTCGAAGGAGGATACGTTCACTTCGTTGACGTCGAAGGGATCCGGCTGGGTGTTTTCTTCACTCATGTTTGCTCCTGGGGTGTGCCACGAAGCGGCGGGGCGCCGCTGGGTAATGAATAATCCCGCCGTCCGGGGCCGGACTAGCGGGATAACAAGATTATGGAACCACTCTACCTAAGGAGCGAGCACCGCTTCAACTCCCAGGCCGGTGAGCGTGTCTACGCTCCACACCAGCGCGGTCAGCACGATGAGGAAGGCGAAGGTCACCAGGGTGTACTGCACCATCTCCTTGCCGGTAGGCCAGACGACCTTCTTCATCTCGGAGACAACCTCGCCCGGGAAGGCGGCAACGCCGCCACCCGGCTTGTCCTCATCACGCGGCTCCGGGGCGCGCTTGGCCGTGTATGCGGCCGAGGAGGTGGTGGCCGTCCCCGCGAGCTGGCGCTTGCCAGTGGGGCGATGCTGCTGGTCCTCACTCACGGTGATTTCCTCCTGAAACAACTGGGTGTCGCCGTTGATGGCGACGCTTAACCTTGACTAGCCTAGCAAACGATGCGTGCCCGGGCGATTTAGCCATCGGCTCGAGCCCGGAAACCACCTGGACAACACGGGCGAAACAAAGAACCCGGCGGCTACCTTCTGCAAGGTGCTGCCGGGTTCAGCTGGCAGGGGCGACAGGACTCGAACCTGCAACCTACGGTTTTGGAGACCGTTGCGCTACCAATTGCGCCACGCCCCTAGGCGTTTTTACACCCTACCAGATACCTGGCAGGTTGGGACCGAGACAAAGCGTCTTCGCGGGCTATGCCCTGGCCCGAAGGCCTTCCCAGTAGCGATGGCGAGAATTGAACTCGCGACACAACGATTATGAGTCGTTTGCTCTACCACTGAGCTACACCGCCATGTCCACATCTAGGCTGCACCTAGACATGAATGGAGCCCCCTGACAGAATCGAACTGTCGACCTTTTCCTTACCATGGAAACGCTCTGCCGACTGAGCTAAGGGGGCGTATCCTCGCCGTTGAACTCAACTGTATTTCGTTGTGCTCTCCGTTGCGGACTTCAATAATTTAACCTGCTTGCCCACGCATGCACAAATCGCCAGGTCAACCCCGAAATTCCTCGCCCATTCTGCCGCAGATTTGCCCAGCCCCTTTCCCCACCTTCAGCTTGCCGATGCCCCACTCCAGCACCCAACCCCTCGACAACCCAGGGCGCGGTGCGCAGGGCGCAGCAGTGGCGCAGGACAGGTCGGGGCGCGGTGCGCAGTGACGCGGTGATGCGGTGATGCGGTGCGCGTTGATGCAGGGCGCGCTGACCCATTTTCGGCGCGGAAGGCCCCGGATCCTGCGAAAATTGCGGCCTTCCGCGCAGAAAATGCACCACATTAGCCCATTCGACCCCCAATAGGCGGGCGGGCCGCTGCTCGGCCCGACACAGCGAAACCCCGCAGCGCGATGCTGCGGGGTTTGTGGTTGTGCCAGGTAGAAGATTCGAACTTCTGAAGGCAATGCCGGCGGATTTACAGTCCGCTCCCTTTGGCCGCTCGGGCAACCTGGCGTGCACCTTGCGGTGCGGGAAGTTACTTTACTATACAGGGGCCACCGATGTGCAAATCTCCAGCTCAGAAATGCTTTCCACTTCGTGCATAAGAGGCCACTGCGCCACGCAGGACCGACTGCCGCGCCGTTTAGCCCACGCGGCGCACGGTGTACTCCGCCAAGTGGCGCAGGGCGGCCGTTGCGGCGTTTTGCGGCAACGTGTCCAGGGCGGACTCGACGGAGTCCAGATAGGACTGAACGGCGGCTAACGCTTGCGCACGCCCGGTGGAAGCGTGGAGGAGTTCCAGGGCGCGAGCCACGGCGGCATCGTCAGTCAAGGGGCCGGTAAGCAGGCCGCGCAGCTCGGCACCCACCGCAGAATCCTCCTGCAGGGCATAGAGTACAGGCAGGGTGAACACGCCTTCGCGCAGGTCAGTGCCGGGGGTCTTACCGGAGTCTTCGGAGGCAGAGAAGATGTCAATGATGTCATCGACAATCTGGAAAATCATGCCCACGTCGGCGCCAATCTTTTTCAGCGTCGCAGCGTGTTCTGCGCTGGCGCCGGAGTGGTAGGCCCCCAAATAGGCGGCGGAGGCGATCAGCACTGCGGTCTTTTCCCGAATAACGGCGGTGTAGTGCTCCACCGGGTTAGCCTCGCCTGCGCCAATGGTCTCACGCATCTGCCCGGTGACCAGTTCCTCAAAGGTCTCCGCAAAATGCTCCACCGTGTGAGTATCAAGCTGCGACATCAACCGGGAGGCGTGCGCCAGGAGGGCGTCGCCGGCCAAGATGGCCACGGAATTGGTCCAGCGCGAATTGGCAGACTCCACGCCCCGGCGCCGGTCAGCCTCATCCATCACGTCATCGTGATAGAGCGTGGCCACGTGTACCATTTCCACGGAGGTGGCTGCCTTAATCACCCGCGCTGAGCCGGGCTGCGTGCCGTACTCAGAGGCCAACAGCGCCATGATGGGGCGGAAACGTTTGCCACCGGCGGTGGTTAGATGCAATGCCTTTTCGCTAACAAAGCTCTCCCCGCGGTTGGTTTCGGCGCGCAGCATCTCCTCGACAGCGGCTACACCTTCGGCCACACGTGCAGTGAGCTGGGGATCCCCCAGATCCACGGTGTTGTCGCCGTTGCTCATGTTTTCCAAGGTCCTTTGTGGATCGTCAGACGTGCAGATATATCGCCTTCTAACCTAGTGCACGCGCGGGCTACAAACCTAGTTGAGTACCCTGTGAGCATGCCCCATGCCAATTCTGCTTCTGCCTTGCTTGCCGATGTCGCCGTCATTGGCGCCGGGCCCGCCGGTTCCGCCGCTGCTATTCATGCTGCCCGCGCGGGCTTTGACACGGTGTTAGTGGATGCCGCGAGTTTCCCGCGCGATAAGACGTGTGGTGATGGTCTAACTCCCCGCGCAATGGCCCAGTTGGACCGCCTGGGCATCACGGTGAACGCGAGGTACCGCAACCTGGGTTTGAAGTTGCATGGTTTCGGTGGTTCGGTTACCGCACCGTGGCCGCAGTCCTACCCGTGCACGGTGGGCACTGCCCTGCCGCGGGTGCAGTTTGATGCCCTGCTTGTCGATACCGCAACGTCCGCCGGTGCTTCCTTCCTCCAGGGCCATGCCACGGCGCCGCGCATTGAGCAAGGGCGGCTGCGTAGCTTCCACGTGGGTGAGCAGGAGGTGCGCGCGAAGTGGGTGATTGTCGCAGACGGGGTGCGCTCTACCTTTGGCAAGCAGCTGGGGCGGCAGTGGCACAAGGGCGAGGTCTATGGCATTGCGGCGCGCGCATACGCCACCTCCCCGCGCGCTGCTGAGCCGTGGATGCACTCCCATGTGGAGCTTAAAGACGACGCTGGTGTGCTCCAACCTGGTTATGGGTGGATCTTCCCACTGGGAGAGCAGCTAGGCCAGGTCAATATCGGCTTAGGTGCGCTATCCACGCAGGCACGTCCGGCGAAAATCAACACCAAGAAACTGCTGGAGACCTATGCCACGCAGCAGCGCGCCGAGTGGGGTTTGGGGGCGGTGGTAAAGGTGGCATCGGCAGCGTTGCCCATGGGCGGTGCGGTCTCCAGGGTGGCTGGGAAGAACTGGGTACTCATCGGGGACGCAGCGGCGTGCGTGAACCCGCTCAATGGGGAGGGCATCGACTATGGGTTAGAGACCGCCGCGCTGGCGGTGGAGCTGATCGGGTCCGCGCCCGGCGAGCTGGACACCGCGTGGCCACACACGCTGCGCGAGCATTATGGCCGGGCCTTTCTCCTGGCGCGTACCGCGGCCCGGTTGCTGACGTACCCGAAATTTCTGCCGGTGGCGGGGCCGGTGGCGCTGCGCGGGCCAGCCGGCAAGCTGCTCATGCCCGCGGCCGCCCGGCTGATGGGCAACCTGGTCACCGAGGAAGACCAGGATCTCCTGGCCCGCGCCTGGCGGCTAGCCGGTGCCGGGGTACACGCGGCCCGCCGCAATACCCCCTTGTGGTCCTAGGCTGCGCTCCCCGGCTTGACTGCCGAGTGCAGGGCCACGATTCCCAGGGTGAGGTTCTCCCAGGTGGCCCCCGCCCAGCCGGTGCGGTTGAGGGCCTGGGCAAGTTCGGCCTGGCCGGGCCACGCCCGAATGGAGTCCGCTAGGTAGACATAGGCTTCCGGGTTGGAGGAGACCGCGCGGGCAATCGGCGGCAACAAACGGGTCAGATACTCCTTATATATCCGGCCAAAGACCGGAATGATCGGGGTGGAAAACTCCGCGACTACCAGGCGCCCACCCGGCTTGGTCACCCGGGCCATCTCCCGCAGGCCCGCCTCGAAGTCGTGGAAGTTGCGTAGGCCGTAGGAGATGGTCACGGCATCAAAGGTGTTATCCGCAAAGGGCAGGCGCATGCCGTCGCCGGCGACTTTGGGCACGGCGCGGCCCTGCCCGGCAGCCAGCATGCCCCGGGAGAAATCGCAGGCCACGCACCAGGCCCCGGACTTGCTCAATTCCACAGTGGACACCGCGGTGCCGGCGGCAAGATCTAGCACCTTCTCCCCCGGCTGCAGCCCCAGCCGGTGGCGGGTGCGCTGGCGCCACCGCGCATCCTGCCCAAAAGACAGGATGGTGTTGGTCAGGTCGTACTTCTTGCCCACCGCGTCAAACATGCGCGCCACGTCCAGCGGCTGCTTGTCCAGGTCCGCTGCGGATGCAGAATAGTTCTTCTTAGCCACGCCTGCCTAGTGTAGGCCAACGGACCGACAAGATTTTCTGCCACCACCTGGTGGGAGCACAGGCACGCTAAACAAGGACCTGCCGGTAATAGCCCAACAGCTGCTCACACACCGCCTGCCAGGTCTTATCCGCGATGCTGGCCCGCGCATTGGCACACATGTGAGAGTGCACGCGCGGGGCCAGCACGCCAGACACGGCTGCGGGCAGGTCGCGGGCGAAGTTCTCTACGTCCAGCAGCTGGCCGTTGTAGCCGGGAGTGATGAGGTCTATGGGCCCACCCGCGCGCGGAGCGATGGCTGGCACACCGCAGGCTTGAGCCTCCTGGATGCTTTGGCAGAAGGTTTCAAACTCCCCGGGGTGGACGAAGACGTCCAGGCTGGCATAAGCCTGGGCCAGGGCGTGCCCGCCCAGGGCGCCGGTAAAGTGCGCATTTGGTAGCAACGACTGTAGTTCGCCCAAAAGCGGCCCCTCGCCGATAATCACCACTTGCAGGTCGTCTCGCCCCAGCAGTCCCGCAAGCCGGTGCAGGCCCTTTTCCGCGGCCAGGCGGCCCACAAACCCCACGATGCGCTTGGTGCCCGAGGGGTCCCACCGCGCGCGCAGCTGATGGCTGCGGTGGCGTGGGTGGAAACGCTGGGCGTCCACGCCGCGGCCCCAGTGGGCCACGTTGCCAATCCGGTGCCGTTGTAATTCGGCAATAGTCGCCGAGGAGGGCGCCAACGTCAACCGGCAGGAGTTATGCACCGCGCGCAGCCACCCCCACGCCGGTGCGGCAAGCCACGGTAGATGGTACTGGGTGGCAAAACCCGCCACGTCCGTTTGGTAGACAGCCACCGCCGGAATGCCGCGCCGCCGCGCCACCTGCGCCCCGGCCGCGCCCAGCACAAAAGGGCTGGCCAGGTGCACTACGTCTGGACAGAAGTCGGCTATCGAACTAGCGAGCACCCGGGTGGGCACCCCGACGGGCAGCGAATTGACCAGCGGCACCCGCACCGTAGGCACGCGATAGATGGGAAAGCCCAGGTAGTCTGCGATCTCCTCCTGGCCGGCGCGGGCCCCCGGAGCTACCACCATGGCCTGGTGCCCCGTGGCGTGGAGGTGCTCGAGTACCCGCAGCACCGAATTGCTCACGCCATTGACGTTGGGCAGGAAAGACTCAGCAACTATTGCGACGCGCATGGCTCCTCCCGCGCAGGCGCATGAGCCTGCCTGTGCCGCCGCAGCAACCACCATGCCCCTGCCGCGACCAGGGACGCCACCGCCCACACTGACAGCGCCGGAATTACCGCCAAGGTCCACTCCCGGCCCTCGACCTTGACCACGTCCGGGTTGGTGCGGTCATAACTGACCCACACCCGCTGGCCCTCGCCCAAGCCCGTGGGATAGAGCAGCCCGGTGGGCGGGGAATGGTATACCCCTTCATCATCGGGGAAGTCCACGGTGGTGCGCAGCAGCCCCACGTCGGTTACCGTGGCTAGGGCGCGCCCTGGGTTGGCGGCAATGGCGCGATCGTTGAGCACCGGACCCACCACCATCGCCGCTGAACCCAACACCGCCACGGCGTAGAGCAGCAAAATCAGCTGGTGTAGCCGCCGGTAGGGCACCCTAGCGGACACTGGTGCGCTCCCGCAGCTGCTGGTGCAGCTCGCGGCGGGTAGTCCGGGTCGTGCGGGCATCTACAACCACCATGCCCACCGAGTATTCCTTGAGCTCCGCGAGCACGTCCAACAACTCCTGGGCGCTTTCTACCCGGCGGTAGTCCACCCCAAACGCACCAACGAGCTGCTCTATGTCCACATCGTGCGGGGTGCCAAAACCGCGCTCAAAAGGCTCCCGCAGTCCGGGCGCGCCCACCTCTAGAGTTTCAAAAATCCCGCCGCCGTTGTCATTGGCCACCACCAAGGTCAGGTTCTCCGGCCGGGGGCTGTGCGGGCCAATAGCCAGCGCCGTCGCGTCGTGGATGAAGGTGACATCCCCCATGAGGGCTACGGTGCGGGGGGCACGGGGGGCATCGGCAAGCTCATGCTGGGTGGCCAAAGCCACGCCGATGGCTTGTGCAACGGTGCCATCAATGCCAGCGGCACCGCGCGGGGAATACACGGACACCCCGTCAAAGGGCAGGCCCACCAGGGAGGCGTCGCGCACCGGGTTAGAGGCGCCGAGCACCAGGGCATCCTCGACCGCCAGCGTGTCCGCCACCGCCGCGGCGGCGTGCAAACCGCTAAAGCCGAAGCGCGGATCCTCCAAGACCTCCCGAACGGCCTCGCCCGCCATCTGGGCAGCACCGGCGCAGACCTTCAGCCAGTCCTTGCTGGGCGCTCCCGTAGTGCGCACGGTGGTGCCCAGGCGGGCGTGCTGGCCGCGGGGATTTGTAAACTCCGGGGTGCGCGACAGGCAGATAAGGTCCACATCCGGGTCCGCCAGCAGCGCCAACACCTCGCGGTGCAGCGTGGGATGGCCCACCACAATCACCTGCTCCACGCGGGTATTGACCACGTAATTGTTTGCACTGACCTGGTCCTGGCGGAAGAAACTGGCCGCAGCCGGGTGCACGGGGTGATACGGTGCGGGCGCGGTGGGCTCAGCAATTGTGGGCACGTCCTCCAAGCCCGGCACTTCCCAGGCTTCATCGCCCGCCACCACCAGGGTGTTGCGGCTCAGGTCCACATCCACCGTCCCGTGGTCACTCCAGGCCGGGCCCGGCGCGCGCCGCAGCGTGCGCTCCGTGGGCACCGACGGCAGGTCGGCTGGCACCAGCGGGGCATCCAGCGCCACATTAACGTGGGCGGTGCGCTGGTGGCTCAGTAGCTTGCCGATGCCGCCGACCTCCCCCACCTGCGCCACCTGCAGCGTATCTGCAAACGTGCCAAAAATTCCCTGCTGCTGGATGGTCTGCGAGGCCCCAGTTCCCACTAGCCGGGCCGGGCGGTCAGCTGAGAGCACCAACAGCGGGGTATGGCTGTGGTGGGACTCCACCACAGCGGGCAGGGCATTGGCCACCGCGGTGCCGGAGGTCATTACCACCGCCACGTGGCGGCGCTGCACCCGTGCGATGCCCAATGCCAGGAAGGCCGCAGAGCGCTCATCCAAACGGGTGTGTACCCGCAAGTCTGCGCGCGCCAGCAACGCCAAGTTCAGCGGCGCGTTGCGCGATCCGGGGCAGATGACCACGTCCGTGCAGTGGCGGGCCACCTGCGCGGCCACGGCCTGGGCCAGCTCCAGTGCCTGCGTGGAATCTGCTGGGTTGGACTCTGCTGGGGTGGACTCTGCCGGGTTGGAATCTGCCGGGTTGGACTCTGCTGAGGTCGGTTCAGTCTGTGCAGCCATAGCTAATCAGCCTACTGTGAGGACGCGGTGGCGTCATTCTGTCGGGCGGACATCCCCATTGTTGTTATTGAGGTCATTGAAGAAGTTCTCCAGGCTCTCCCGCCCCCGGAAACCGCCCTGGCCAGAGTCGACCGTCGTGGTCTCCGTGGTGGTCACCGACGTGGTGCGCGTCTCCGTCACGGGTTCCGGAGTGGTGGTTTCGGTGACCGTTGCGGTCTCCGTAATGGTCTCCGGCGCGGGTGGTTCCTGCGATGCCGCCTGGGTGTACATATAGGCCAGCGCACCTAGAGCGCACAGCGCCAAGGCCAGCAGCCCGCCAAAGATTCCGGCCAGCGAACCTCCTGATCCGCCCCGGCGCGACCGCTGCTCCGGTGCCGGCTCCGGGTAGTTGGCTTGCGGCTGCGGGGCCGGCTGCGCTGCGGGTGCGGGTGCGGGGTAGGCCGCTGGGACGGCGTTCGCACCTTGATAAGAGCCCTGATACTGGCCCTGATTGGCGGGAGCGTCATAGCGGGTCTCCTCACCGGGGAATACCTGGCGCGGCCGGGCCTGGGGAGCGTCTTCTACCCGGGGGATCTGCTGCGTGTGCTCCTCGCGCTCGGCGTGGCGCGGGGTGCGATTGTCAGCACGGGTTTCGGCCCAGTTGTCAGCGCCGCTTTCGGCTCGGTTCTCCGCGGAGTGGCGCCCACCGCGGGACTGAGAATGTTCAGACATGCTCACCACTATGGCAGAAACTCCGCGCCGATGGCTACGCACCATAGCACCCGGTGCTACTCCCAGTAAGTGGTTCCCGGCAAACGTGCTCCAAAACCACGGTCTAAAACCCACGGCCTAGAGGAGCTGCCAACACTCCTGGAGGCGGGTAAACCACCAGTCCTTGCGGGCACCGGGGGCGGCCAGGGACTCTAAACGGGCGGGCTCCGGGGTGGTACGGGTTAGCGGCAGATGTCCCTCCACGATGTCACGTGGGGGGCAGACATCCTCCAGGAATAATGATCCCGTGGCCAGGCCGGCGGCGGGCGGGGTGACCACAATGTCCTCGTCATCAACATACCCGGGAAGCGCCGCCACCGCGTGCAGGCCCATGTCTATGCCCACTGCGGTGTCCAAGGCTGAGGCCACCGTGATGTCCAAGTGCTGTGCGTGAAGGTCTTGGGCCAGTGACAAGAGTCGGCGCACCCCGCCCAAGGGCGCGGGCTTGAGCACCGCCACGTCCGCAGCCCGCAGCTGCGCCACCCGGTAGGGGTCTTCCACGCGGCGAATGGACTCATCCGCAGCTACGCGCACAAAGAGCCCGGCGCGCATGAGCTGCTGGCGTACCTGGGCTAGCTCCTCAACCGTGGCGCAAGGCTGCTCGATATAGTCCAGCGGCATCAATGCCCGGGCGGCCTCCACGGCTTGGTCCACGTTCCAACCACCGTTGGCGTCCACACGCAGCACTGGTGCCCGGCCCGCCGCTGCGACTTCGGCGCGCACGGCCTCGACGCGGGCGATGTCATCTGCCAGGCACTGCCCAGGTTCTGCCACCTTGATCTTGAAGGTGCGACAACCCGGGTAGCGCGCCATCACCTCCGGCACCTGGGACGCCGGCACCGCCGGGATGGTGCCATTGACCTCAATGTGCTCCCGCTGCGGCGCAGGAAAGCCCTCCCACGCAGCCTCCACCCCGGCACGCAACCACTGCACGGCTTCGGCCGGGCCGTACTCCACAAAGGGGGCAAACTCGCCCCACCCGGCGGGGCCCTCAATAAGCAGAGCCTCCCGGGTGGTTACTCCGCGAAACTTCACCGCCAGCGGAAGGGAGACAACGTGGGCGCGGTCGAGGACATCGGCAAGTTCAGGCTTGGCAGGGTGAGGTTCCGCAGGGTGGGGATCGGCAGGGTGGGGATCGGCAGGGTGGGTAATGGGCATAAGCCTCAGCGTACCGGGCCAGGGCGCGGGGTGCGCGGGTGTACCTTACGCGGCGTGGGTGGTACCTTTAGGGAGAAAGGTTATAACAACCGCGGTTACCCTTCGCCCCTGCTCGACGCCGGGGAGCCCGCCCTACACGATGGACTCCGCCGGCGGTTCTCGCCGCGTACCTGGCCCGATGGCCAGCTGCGCAAACTCTGGAAGGAACCATTGTGTTATATCTCCTCATCGCCCTGGCGGCCATTGTGGCCGTGGTGTGGCTTATCTATAAAAAGGTCCACGCTGCGGCGGCAATCTTTGGCGTGGGTGTGGTCTTGCTCATGGCGGCCGCGCTGACCGGCCGGGCAGACATGCGCACCACGGACATCGACCCCACCGGTAACGCCTTCTATGACCAATTACTGGTAGTCGAAGCCCTATTCAAGGCCCGTTTTAGCGGAATTGGCATGGCCATCATGGTGCTATTCGGCTTCGTGTCTTACATGCGCCACATTGGTGCTGATGCCAAAACCGTGGTGGTCTTATCCGCTCCCCTGCAGCGCTTCCGCGGCTCATACTGGCTGGTGCCGGTGGGCTTTTTGATAGGCAACCTGCTGTCGCTGGTTATCCCTTCGGCCGCAGCACTATCCCTACTGCTGGTAGCCACGCTGCTGCCAGCACTGATTGCCGCGGGGCTAACCCCGCTGACCGTGGGCGCGATTGTGGTGACCTCCTCGACCATTGTGCCCACCCCGCTGGAAGCCGGGCTGATCCAAGGCGCAGACCTCACGGAAATGTCCGTGACCGAGTTTGTCTACGGATCCGTGGCGCACGCGACCGTGCCTGCCCTATTGATTACAGCGTTTGTGCACATGTGGTGGCAGCACCGCTGCGACAAGGCCGACGCTAAGCACTTTGCCGAAGAACATGCGGGACAAGTGGGCGCAACGGAAAGCGAATCCGACCGGCAAACCCGCCAGGCGCTGGAGCGCGCCGCTGGCCTGCCCGGCTTCTACGCCGTGCTGCCCCTGCTGCCGCTGCTGTTGATTGTGCTATCGGCCGTGCTCAACCGCCTGGACGTGATTCCCTTTGAGGCGGGCATTTTGCCGGTAACCGTGGTCTCCTTGTTCATCGCGATGATTATTGAAGGCCTGCGCCGCCGCAGCCTGACCGGTGCTGTGGATGACACCGCCACCTTCTTCAAGGGCATGGGTGAAGGCGCCGCAGGCGTGGTGGCCCTGTTGGTGGCCGCCGCTGTGCTGGTGGAAGGCATTACCCAGATGGGCGTCATCGACATGCTGATTAACGCCACGGAGGGCTCGACGGGGGCGGCTGCCATCATCGTGCTCATCTTCGTTGGCGCCACCGCCGCGATGGCCGCACTGACTGGCTCCGGTACCGCACCTTACTTCGCTTTCTCCGAGGTGGTCCCCGGCCTGGCGGCCGAGACCTCCATTCACGCCCCGCAGATGCTCACCGCCATCTGGGGCACGTCGAACCTGATGCGGCAGGTCTCCCCGGTCAATGCCGCAGTCCTCATCGTCTCCGGCGCCATCAAGGTCAACCCCATCCAGCTGGTCAAGCGCACCATCGTACCCATGGTGGCCGCAACGGTGCTCAACGTGGTCTTTTCCTTCCTGTTCATCGGCTAGGTTTGGCGTCCGCGAACTCTGTGGCTGGACACTCCGGCACGGTGGCTGGGCACGGGGGCTAGGCACAACGGCTAGGCACGGCAGCTGGGCACAACGGCTAGGCACCCCGCCAGGGCTCTGGCCGTGCGCTAGCCTAGGGCCCATGAACCAACAGCAGCCAGAGTCTTCCCAGACCCACAGCTACAGCACCGACAACCCCTTCAAGCCGCAATTGTGGGCCCCCGTTCCCGGTTTCGCGGACTTAACGGACATTACCTACCACCGCCTCAAGGGCACGACCCGCGCGGATGGCATTGTGCGCATTGCCTTCGACCGGCCGGAGGTGCGCAATGCCTTCCGCCCCCACACAGTAGATGAGCTCTACCGGGTGTTGGACCACGCGCGCCGGACCCCTGATGTGGGCACGGTGCTGCTCACCGGCAACGGCCCCAGCGCCAAAGACGGCGGCTGGGCATTTTGTTCCGGTGGGGACCAGCGCATTCGCGGGCGCTCCGGGTACCGCTATGCGGACGGCGAAACTGCCGATACCGTCGATACCGCCCGCGAAAAGGTCGAAGGCGGGCGCCTGCACATCCTCGAAGTCCAGCGGCTCATCCGCACGATGCCCAAGGTGGTCATCGCCGTGGTCAACGGCTGGGCCGCCGGCGGCGGGCACTCCCTGCACGTGGTGTGCGATATGACCATTGCCTCGCGCCAGGAAGCCCGCTTCAAGCAAACCGATGCCGATGTCGGATCCTTCGACGCCGGCTATGGCTCGGCCTACCTGGCCAAGATGGTGGGCCAAAAATATGCCCGGGAGATTTTTTTCTTAGGCCGGACCTATAGCGCCCAGCACATGTATGAGATGGGCGCGGTCAATGAAGTTGCAGACCACGCGGATATAGAAGATGCCGCAATCGCCATGGGCCGCGAGATCAACACCAAGTCCCCCACCGCGCAGCGGATGCTCAAATTCGCCTTCAACCTCACTGACGACGGCCTGATGGGCCAGCAAGTCTTTGCGGGGGAAGCCACCCGCCTGGCCTACATGACCGATGAGGCCGTAGAAGGCAAGGAGGCCTTCCTAGAAAAGCGCGACCCGAACTGGGACCAGTTCCCCTACTACTATTAGGTAGCCCCCTAAAAGTGACTACCGCCACCTCAACCTTAAACTGAGGCCTTGGACCCAAAAACCGCCCGAACGTAGACAGCCGGATTACTTCAACCCTAAAGTTGGCGAGCATGAACTTAACCAACTCGTTTGTCATGCTGGCCGCCCGCGTCATCCTGGGCGTTGTGCTCATCGCCCACGGCTGGCAGAAGGTCAGCGTGTGGGGCATCGCCGGCACCACCGAATCCTTCGCCAACATGGGCGTGCCCGCAGCCAGCATCGCCGCCCCGGCCGCCGCCGGTATTGAAATCATCGGCGGCATCCTCATCATCGTCGGCCTGGGCACCCGCATCGTCGGCGCTCTGGTGGCCGTGACCATGGTCTTTGCGGGCATCTTCGCTGGCCACTTCACCAACGGCATCTACGCCTCCAACGGTGGCTGGGAGCTCGTCGGCATCATCGCCACCGCCGCCCTGATGCTCGTTGCCGCTGGCCCCGGCATGCACTCCGTGGACCACTTCCTGCGCAAGAACCGCCAGCAGGCGTAAAATCACTGCGCGTGAGCCACTTCCTTGCCCCGCTACCCGTAAACCTCGCCCGCCCGGACAAGATTCTGGACGACCTGGAGGCCGCGATAGCGGGGCACGGCAGTTTTCTCCCCCTTCCCGCTGCCGATGCCGCCACATCCTCCCTGCTGCGCAGTCACATGCGCGTGGGCGAGGAGATTAGCGCAGACATCGCCCTGGTCGTGCCCACCTCCGGCAGCACCGGCACCCCGAAAGGCGCTCAGCTTACGCCGGCCAACCTGGTGGCCAGCGCGGATGCCACCCACCGCACCCTGGGCGGCCCCGGGCAGTGGCTGCTGGCCATGCCCGCCCACCACATCGCGGGAATCCAAGTCCTAGTGCGCTCGCTGGTGGCCGGGGTGGACCCCTGGTGCATGGACTTGCGTGGCGGCTTCGACGTCCCGGCGTTCGCGCGCGGGGCTGCGGAGCTGGCAGAGACCGGCGACCGCATGTACACCTCCTTGACCCCCATGCAGCTGGCCAAGGCCATGGACACGCTGCAGGGCATTGACGCCTTGCGTGAGTTTGACGCCATCCTGGTTGGCGGCGCCGCCACCCACCCGCAGCTGCTCGAGTCCGCGCGCAAATTGCGCATAAACCCCGTGACCACCTATGGCTCCTCGGAGACCGCGGGCGGCTGCGTCTACGACGGCTACCCGCTCCCCGGGGTCAAGGTCCGCGTGGATGACACCGGGCGCATCCACCTCGGTGGTCCCACCATCGCCCACGGCTACCGCAATGCCGATAGCTCCGCCTTTGTTGATGGCTGGTTTGCCACCGCCGATGCCGGACACCTCGCCCCCAGTGCCGACGCCCCGGCCACAGCCAACCCAGCCAACCCAGCCAACCCAGCCAACCCGGATGCGGCCAACCCAGCACCCGCGCGACTGACGGTGACCGGCAGGCTCGATAACATGATCAACTCCGGCGGCCTCAAATTGCACCCCGAGGCCCTAGAACAGCTCCTTCTGCACATCCCTGGTGTAGAGGCCGCGTGCGTAGTAGGCGTGCCGCACCCCCGTCTCGGCCAGATGATCGTCGCCGCTTATAGCGGCTGGGCGTCGCGCACGGACATCCTCGAAGCCCTCGATGACCTGCCCCGCTGGCAGATCCCGAAGGACCTGCGGCGCGTCGAATCCCTGCCGCTTACCGGTCCCGGGAAGGTAGACCGCCGCGCGGTCCAGGAGCTGCTGAGCAGGCCCTAAGCCGCGCGGATGCCCCGGCCCAGCGCCCAAGCCGCGCGGGTGCCCGGCCCAGCCCCAAGCCGCGCGGGGCTAAGCCGGCGCGACAGTCACGTCGTGAGCAGCCGCCTTGGCCAGGGAAATGACATCGCCGCGCACATCAATCTCCAGCAAGCCGGCGACATCGGCGCGGATGGTGAGCTCATCGCCAGGCTGCACACCGTGTTGGCCCAGGTAGCGCAGCAGATCGGAGTTCGTGTCGCACACCCGCAGCAGGGTTAGGGGCTGGCCCACGGGGGCATCGGCAAGCGTATCTGTGCCCAGGTCCGCGATACGACCGTGAGCATCCGGGATGGGATCGCCGTGCGGATCGCGATCCGGGTGGCCCAGCAGGGCGTCGAGCCGATCGATAAAGCGATCAGAACAGGCATGCTCCAAAATATCGGCGTCCTCATGCACCTCATCCCAGCTATAGCCCAGGTTGGTGACCAAGAAGGTCTCCAGCAGGCGATGCCGGCGCACAATCTCCATCGCCAGCTCGCGGCCGGCAGCCGTCAGCGACACCCCCGCGTAGCGCTCATGCTCCACCAAACCTTGGGCCGCCAGGCGCTTGATGGCTTCCGATGCCGTCGGCGGCTTCTGCCCCGTGCGCGCCACCAGGTCCTTGACCGTCACCGTCTCACCATGATGTTCCACCAGGTCCCACAAGGCCTTGAGGTATTCCTGGCTGCGTTCAGGCAAGTCATTGAGGTGCATGGGGGCAAGTGTAAATACCCCCTTGCCAACTTATCTAGCTAAGGGTAGATTAACTTGGGTTCAATGTATTGAACTTCCGTATTCTCTCTACCTTTTGGAGTTAGTCATGCTTAACCGAACTCGTCGGCTGTCCGTGGCCGCCTGCAGCGCCCTGGCCATCCTGGCCGGTGCCACGCTCAGCGCCTGCTCTTCCTCGGACTCTGCGGCCTCTGGGGATTCCTCCAACCTCAACATCGTGGCCACCACTGGCTACCTTGCCGATGCCGTCCGCAACGTCGCCCCAGATGCCACCGTCACCACCATCGTCGGCCCCGGTGGCGACCCGCACACCTACCAGCCCTCCACCCAGGACATCAACCAGCTGCGCGAAGCTGACCTGGTGCTGTGGACCGGTTTACACCTGGAGCACCAGATGGAAACCCAACTGGAGTCCCTAGGCGATAGCCAGCTGGCAGTCGGCGAGAAAATCGAGCACTCCCGCCTGCTGCCCTGGGAAGACGACGGCACTTTCGACCCCCATATTTGGAATAGCCCAGACATCTGGCGCGATGTGGTCACCGAGATTGGCCAAAAACTGGCGGAGATCGACCCGGATAATGCCGCGGACTACACCGCCGCCGCCAAGGACTACGGGGAGAAAATCACTGCCGCCAAGGAAAAGGCCGCCGCAGAGCTCAAGGACGCCAATCCGCGCGTGCTGATCTCCGGCCATGACGCCTTCAACTACTTCGGCCGCACCTTCGACTTCGAGATTCACGCGACGGACTTTGTCACCACCGACGCCGCCCTCTCGCCGACGGAAATCTCCAAGCTGGCAGACACCATCGCCACCAAGCGCGTTCCCGTCATCTTCCAGGACAACCAGGCCAACCCGCAGGCCATCCAAGCACTGAAGGAAGCCGTGCAGTCCCGCGGCTGGAATGTGGAAATCTCCGACGCTGAACTCTTTGCAGACACCCTGGGCGCCACCGCTCCCACCGACACCTACCTGGGAGTCTTCGAGTACAACGCGCACGCGATCGCGCAGGCGCTGAATGGATAACGCCACGCTGTTGCGCACAGAAGATCTCACCGTTGGCTATCAGCTACCGGTCGTGCGCGACGTGAACTTCACCCTGCAAGCAGGCAGCATCACCGGCGTGGTGGGCCCCAACGGCACCGGAAAATCCACGCTGCTCAAAGCCCTAGCCGGGGTGGCCCCTAGCCTGGGCGGCAGTTTCAGCCACGAAGGCGTGCTGGGCTATATGCCCCAACACGCGGAGCTGGACTGGACTTTTCCAGCCACCGTGGGCGATATTGCCCTGCACGGGCGCATCCCGCGCCTGCCCTGGTGGCGCTGGCCCGGCAAACAGGACCGGGACATCGCCCTCGCGGCCCTGAAGCGCACTGGGATGGACACGCTGCACAACCAGGACATCGGCAAGCTCAGCGGCGGCCAACGCCAACGAGTCCTGCTGGCGCGCACCCTGGCACTCGAGCCAGACGTGCTCCTGCTAGACGAGCCCTTCGCCGGTGTTGATGCAGCCAGCCAAGCCGCCATCGAGACCGTCCTGCGCGAACTCTGCGCGGAGGGACGCGGCATCATGGTAGTGCACCACACCCTCAGCGAGGTGCGCAAACTCTGCGACCACGCCCTACTGATCAGCCCCGGCGGCACCTGTGCTGCCGGCCCCATCGAGCAAGTCCTGAGCGAGGAGGCCATTGCGCAGGCCTATGGGTACGCCTCATGAACCCACTAGACCTTTTCACTGACTACACCTACGCACAGGCGTTATGCGGAACGGTGGTGGTGGGCTTGAGCGCCGGGGCAGTGGGCCCACTGCTCTTCCTGCGCCGCACCAGCCTGCTCACCGACGTAGTCGCCCACTCCAGCCTGCCGGGCATTGTCGCCGCCTTCCTGGTGGCCTCCTTGTTCACCAGCAATGGCCGCATTCCGCCGGTCCTGCTGCTGGGCGCCCTGGCCAGCGGCTTGCTGGCGGTGTGGCTGGTGCGCCTGCTACCGCGCCTGGCCCCCTTGCATCCCGATGCCGTCCTGGCCGCCACCTTGAGCAGCTTCTTCGCCCTCGGCATGGTGGGCCTGCAGTTTCTCTCCCGGCATCCCCTCCCCGGCCAGGCTGGACTCGCGGACTACCTGCTGGGCAATGCTTCCACCCTCACCCGGGCGGATGTAATCACCATCGCCGTAGTGGGCGGCGGCGCCGTGGGCTGTTTGCTCCTGGTGCACCACGCCCACGCGGTGACAGTCTCGGATACCGCATTCGCCCAAGCAACCGGCGTTCCCGTGCGCGTGGTCAACGCCATCGCCTACGCCGCGCTGGTGACCGTAACCGTGGTGGGCATTACCGTCGTGGGCGTGGTGCTTATGGTTGCCGCTTGCTGCGCTCCCGCAGCGGCCGCGCGCCAACTCACCCGCCGCCTGGTGCCATTCATTGTCACCTCCTCCCTGCTTGGCGGGGCCAGTGCCGCTGTGGGCTGCTATATCTCCATTGCCTGCGGGCCGCTTCCCACCGGCCCCATCATCATCCTGGTCCAGGCCGCCTGCGTGCTGGCCGCGTTGCTTCTGCGAAAGGTTCTGCCATGTTTAGCTCGTTAAGCCTGGCCGCGTGCGCCTGCCTGCTGGCCATTTGCACCGCGGTGGCCTGCGCCCTCCCCGGCACCTTCCTGGTGCTGCGTGGGGAGGCCATGCTCATCGACGGCATGGGCCACGCCGTCCTGCCCGGAATTGTGCTGGGCTACCTGGCCGCGGGCGACCTACACTCCCCCTGGCTCACAGTCACCGCCGCCACCGCCAGCATCCTGGTGGCGTGGGCCACCTACGCCCTACAGCGCCATCTGCCCAAAGATGCCGCACTGGGCATCATCTTCCCCACGCTCTTTGCCATAGGCGTGGTGCTCATTTCCACCGTGCTGACGCACTCCCCCCTCGATGTCCACGTGGTCCTGGTGGGCGATCTGAACCTGGTGGCCCTGTCTGACCCGGACTACATCTGGATCATGGGCGGGGTGGCCGTGCTCAACGCCGTGGTGCTGGGCCTATGGCTGCCGCGCCTGTCCGCCGCCGCCTTCAACGGCCACGCCCATGGCGTCTGGCAGTGGGGCTTTTTGGCCCTGGTTGCCCTGACCACCACCACCGCTTTCCACACCGCGGGCACCATGCTGGTCATCGCCCTCATGGTCCTGCCCCCGCTGACCGCCCGCCTGGTCTCCCGCCACGTGCTGCACATGTGGGTGTGGGCCGCCTTCTTTGGCGCCGCCGGGGCCCTGGCGGGGTTCTGGGTGGCCTACCACCTACGCGTGGCCAGCGCCGCGGGCATAGTGCTTGCCGATGCCACCATATTCCTCACCCTCCTCATCCTCTACCGCTGGCGCAACCGCGGCACCACCCCGGCCGGTGGGAAAGGGGTGCGGCAGAGGGGGAATCGGCAGACTAGGCAACTGCAGCAGGCCTAGCGGGCAGTGGCACAATAAAGCGCATGAATGCACACTATCCTGCCACCGCCACTGACTGGCTCCAGGGCGCACGCCCGCACACCTGGGCCAACGCCTTCGCACCCGTTATCGCTGGCACCGGCGCGGCAGCCAACCTGGGGGGATTCCACGCCGGGCGCGCCCTGCTCGCCCTCGTGGTGGCATGGGCGCTGATCGTGGGCGTGAACTACGCCAACGACTACTCGGACGGCATCCGCGGCACCGATGATGACCGCACCGGCCCACAACGCCTCACCGGCGGCGGCCTGGCCAAACCCACCCACGTCAAATACGCGGCCTTTGCCAGCTTCGGCGTCGCCGCCGTGGCCGGGGTGGCACTATCGCTGGCATCCGGCGCGTGGTGGTTCATCCTGCTGGGCGCCCTGTGCATAGCTGCAGCCTGGTTCTACACCGGCGGGCCAGTGCCCTACGGCTACCGGGGCTTAGGCGAGGTAGCCATCTTTATCTTCTTCGGGCTCGTGGCCGTGCTGGGAACGCAATACACCCAAGCCCTGGCGGTGTCGTGGACGGGTGTGGCGCTGGCGGTGGGCATTGGCGCGATGAGCGCCGCAGTCAACCTGGCCAATAACATCCGCGACCTGCCCACCGATGCTGGCGCAGGCAAGATCACCCTGGCGGTGCGCCTAGGCGATGGCCGCGCACGGGTACTGTTTTGCATTGCCGTTTTGCTGCCAGCCGTGCTTACCCTAGTCCTGGCGCTACGCAGCTGGCCGGCAGTTTTTGCCCTGGTGTATCTAGCGCTGGCGCTTCCGGCCGCACGCACAGTGGGCGGCGGGGCGCAAGGGCGCGCGCTCATTCCCGTCCTGGGGGCCACCGGCCGGGCCATGTTGTGCTGGGCCGTACTGGGAGGCGTAGCCGTGGCTGTGACTGGGATCTAGGGAGGCAGGTCCGAATGCAAGGAGTACTGACCGGCTTTGCCATTGTGCTGGCCGTCATTTTTATTGGTTGGCTGCTGGCGGTGCGCGGAGTCATTGGCTCCGACCGCGAGCGCCTGATGTTTAACAAGGTGGCCTTCTACGCCGCCACCCCAGCGCTACTGTTCGACTCCGTGGCTAACTCCGACCCGGGGACCATATTGACCCCTGTGACGCTGATAATCATTCTGGCCACGGCAGTCATTGCTGCCATCTACCTGGCGCTGTTTTGGCGCACGGGCCTGGCCAATGCCACCTCGGGCGCGGCTGCGTCCAGCTATTTTAACTCCGTCAACATTGGGCTGCCCGTATCCATTTATGTCTTGGGCGAGTCCACCTACGCCATTCCCATGATTTTCATCCAGATGGTGTTGTTCACTCCGCTAATCCTGGGCGCGCTGGGCGGCAAGTCCCTGCTAGGCGCCGTCAAAACCGGTTTGCTTAGCCCCATGGTAGTGGCCTCCATGCTGGGGTTTGTGGTCGCGTACCTGGGCGTGAACATCCCCGACCCGGTGGCCAAGCCCATCGCGCTTCTGGGCGGGGCGTCCATTCCGATGATTCTGATGAGCTTCGGCGCCAGCCTCAAGACCTCCGCAGTGCTTTCCGATGCCGCCGTCCGCCCCCAAGTCGCCACCGCCTCTGCCCTCAAACTAGTGGGCATGCCGGCTGTGGCTTTCCTCCTGGCGCGTTTATTTGGGTTGAGCCCGGATCATGTCTACGCGGCCACCATCCTGGCGGCCCTTCCTACCGCGCAGCAGGTCTACAACTACGCGGCGACATTCCAAAAGGGGCAAACCGTGGCGCGCGATACGGTGTTTATCACGACCTTTGCCGCGCTACCTGTCATGTTGGTTATTGCCGCCCTCTTCGGCCGTTAACGGCCGCTTGAATGGGTGCTAGGTTGCGCCCGACCATCCGACTTTGTCGGCTTTGCTGGCTTTGCCGGCTTTGGGCTGGCGGATCGAGCTGCGGCTAGCGGCCCGCAAGCTCAGCCTGCACCCACTGCTTGTGGGCCTTACGTTGCTGGGAATACAGCGCCAGGGACTCCGTGGCCTCCACCCGCCAGTTGGTAAACAGCAGCATGGACAGCGGCAGGGCCACAAATAGCGCCATCAGTGCGGAGGCCAGCAACATCACCGGCGCGCCAACTACCAACACAATGGCGTGGATAACTGCGGTGAGAACTAAGAAGAGAACCAGCCGGGCCGCACCATACTTGATCATGGCCCGGCGGGCCTTCGCCCGTAGAGCGGGATCTGGGGCGGGAGGTTGTGGAGTCTGAGCCGGAGTAGTCATCGCAACAATTCTACGCGGCGGTGACACTGTCGCTAAAATAGCTGCCATGGGTCGCCTCATCCTCCTTGTCCTCATCATTGCTGCCATCTACCTGGTGTATAAGGCCTTCGGCCCCCACACGTGGAATCGCAACGTGGACCAACGCCAGCAGCCCCCGGCCATCAAGGGCCCCGATGATGATGAAAACTTCCTCTGGGAGTTAGACAAGCAGCGCTTCAAGGAACGTCGCGCCCGCGAGCGCGAGGCAGAAAACCAACGCAAGCAGCACCCGAATCAAGAGTCCGGCCAGGATTCAGGTCCAGAACCCGGCTCAGAACCCGGCTCAGGGGCGGACACAGAAGACGACAACCCCCACCAAAGCTGACGGGCGACCCGTGGACGCCGCAGAGTCCGCTAGTTCAGGCCGGCGTAGGAGTGCAGGCCGGAGACCACTTGGTTAATAAAGAAGAGGTTGAAAATCATGGTAGCCATAGCCAAAACATTGATCCACGGGGCCGCCTTGCGCCAAGACGTGGTGTAACGCGCGTGCAAGTAGGCGGCGTAGAGGATCCAGGTGGCAAATGAGACAGTCTCCTTCGGGTCCCAACCCCACGGCCGGCCCCAGGCGGCTTCGGCCCAGATTGCGCCCAGGACAATACCCAGACCCAGCGTAGGCAGGGTAATGATTGCCGTGCGGTAAGCCAGCTGGTCTAGTTTCTTCGCCGTGGGCAGGGGCTTGGCTATCAGCCCGCCGATACCACTTTCCTCACCCCGCGGGTTAGCCCGGCGAATCAGGTACAGGATCGACAGCAAGCCGGAGAGCAGGCCGATGGACGCGCCCAGCGAAACCACGGTGACGTGCACCGGCAGCCAATAGGACTGCAGGGCGGGTACCACCGGGGCGGACTCGGCGTAAAGTTTGGTGCCGCCGTAGAACATCAGCAGGAGGATTGGCGTGAGCAGCCACGGCCACAGGGTGCGCCATTCCTTGCGCTGAAAAGCGATGGCAGCTGCAGCCATGGCGCCGGCAGTGACCGTGAGAACGTACTCGTAGAGGTTGCCCAGTGGGAAGCGGTGCACGGCCAACCCGCGCAGCACGATGGCTGCAAAGTGGATGATGATGCCTAACCAAATAAGTCCCTGGAGCATTCCCCCCAACTTGCGGGCGAAATCCTCGGCGGCTTGGTCCGCCTCGCCAGCACGGCGGGCATCGATGACAGTTTGCATGCGCCCGTAGTAATAGAGCGACATGAACAGAGCCACCACGTAGACCACCAGTGCGGTGCGGAAAGTCAGGTCCGAGAAATTGGAGAGGTTCTGGTCAACAGCCATGAATAGATACCCTACCCGCGCATTCGGGCCTACTCAAACTTTTGTCGGACGCTGCGCAGGCCAAAAGATGGACCATACGCACCACATCTATGAGCTTCATCCCGCCGTCCCCGTTGCCCCGCTCGCTAGCCTAAGCCTGCCGATGCCCCCACCCCTCAACGCCGCCCCTGGTACCGGTCGCCATATGCACCACATCCCGCTGCCTGCCGCCTGTGGCTCATGCACTGCTCCCCATCCCTCACCTCCCGCTGCCTGCCGCCTGTGGCTCATGCACTGCTCCCCATCCCCCACCTCCCGCCGCCTACGCGTGACCCGTCTCTTCGACCCGGGCGCCGACACCCCGACCGCCATCGCTACCGCCTGACGCCTACACGTGACCCGTCTCTACGACCCGGCGCCGACACCCCGACTGCCATCGCTACCGCCTTTCACCGATACCGCGACCATCAACCTGTTTGCGTGCCGCAAGTGCGCTACCCCCGTGTGGGTGCCCCCATTACCATGGTGGATCGTCCCAAAGTTTACCCTCATTGCACACTCCATTAGACACCTCACTAGTTAACCCTTGCGCAGGCAATACCGGCCGGTTTAGTGTCGATGCCATGAACCTCGAGACGACGCTAATAGGACCAGGACCCACCGCGCCTGGTGCTTTTATTGACGGTCTCGCCACACTTGGCGGTGAGACCGTAGAAAGCCTCGTCGCTAAAGGCTGGTGCCCACTAGCAGCAGCCAAAACCATCACCCTCTATACCACCTACTACGGACCCACCACCTTTACTGGCCTGCAATACAAAGCACTCACCGCCGCCCGCACCCAAGGCCACAGCATCTTCGCCCTCGACCTCATCGAGACCAAAACCAACCGCGTGGCTGACAAGCTCGCCAAATGGAAACTACGCGTCAAACTCTGCAAGACGCCCGCCGCACAAATCGAGGCCGTTGCGCGTGAGCAGTTGAAGAAACTGCTCAAGCCACGTGAGGTTAAAGAAGGCGTAAGCCTTACCCATCACGCTAATGGCCTGGCCACGCTGAAAGCCACAGGCAAGTCTGTCGACATCATGGACGTCCACGCCGTAGTTGATCCTCAAGATCAAGTAGAAAGCTTCCTGGCAGCCTTCAGGGGCGGGGGTGCTGGCAAACAACGCTACATCCCGATCATCCCCATCTACCTGGATCAGATCTGTGAGTTCGTCGACCGGATGCACAACCCGGGGCGCTATCCCACCGATGCCGATATCCGCGTCCGCGCCTCCAACGGCGCCATCCTCACCGGTAAAGACCTCCTCGAGCGGTTGTGTCTGGACTACGGGTTTATCGCAGCGCTATCGCGTGAGCATGGTCCTCTGGACTTGTACCGGTATTCGCGGACCGCTAACTCTAAGCAACGCTTATTGCTACTTGCCGAAGGTGCCGAATGCTCCTGGATAGGCTGCCACTTGCCGTTTGATAAGTGCCAGATCCACCACATCCACCCCTGGAACCACGGTGGCCAGACCAACATGTCAAACCTGACCCCATTGTGTCCGCACCATAACGGTGCCAATGAGGACCACCCACCAGATGGCATCCCGATAACCCGGGGCCGGATGGTACGCATGGGTACCGGGGTTGGGTGGCAAGCACCCGGTGGCACCCCACCAATACAAACCCGGCCCACAGCGGCACCACCATCAGCCACACCCACCAACTCCCCACCGCAAGCCCACCACCAGGCAACACCACCACCGGAAGCCCACCACCAGGCAACACCACCACCGGAAAGCTGAAGGTGGGAAGCTGGCGGCATCGGAAAGCACACAGCCCCAACCGCGACAACAAAAGCACGCGGAAGGGGCTAAAGGTGCGAGCACACCTGCGCGGGGCAAAAGGGGGCGGGCGGCTGACAGTGAGCAACGGGGAGGAGGCCTCGGCCGCAAGCCCCAATAGAGGAACATGGACTGGGAGGTTGGCGGCAGCGGAGGCGGCACGGGAGGGGAAAGCGAGCCGGTGGGGACCGACTCACTTGGAAAGCGGAGGTAAATCTGGCGGGTTTGGAAGTGGACTAGTCGACGAAAATGTCGTCCTGGTCCTCTTCCTCCTCCAAGGGGGGCAGATCCATGATCTGACGGTAGAGACGATCAAACTCCGCCTCCCAGCCGGCGCGGTCTGTGCGGACAAGGCCGCCCATCTCCACGCGAGTGCCGGAAGCGATGGGAACCAGGCGCACCCAGACGCGACGGCGCTTAATCAGCAGCGAGCCCACCAGTGCGGCCAACATGGTCAGCGCAGAAACGAGCAGCGGGGTCTGCATGGGGTCGTGGGAGATTTGATAGTTAGCAAACTCGGAGGCGCCCTCGAAGGTGACTTTGGTGCCATCGTCGAGCGTGACGGTCTCCCCTGCCACCATGTTCACCCGCTCCACCTTTTGCAGTTGACCGGAGTGGATCAGACCAGAGTCCAGGGAGAAGATGCTTTGGGTGCTGCCGGTGTCCAGTCCGGCGTCGCCACGGTAGATGTCGATAGCCAAGGCCGGGTCACGCATGGCCGGGAACCCAGAAACCAGCAGCTGGCCATTTTCACCTTCCCACTGGGCAGTGGGGGCAAATAGGCCCTGCAGCGCGATTTGGTGCTGGCGACGCTCGAACAAGTCCGGGTACATGCCCGCCGGAGGATCAAAACGCATTGCTCCAGACGACAGGAAGTTGACCAGATCCGTGGGCTGGAATTGCATGGTCTGGGTGCGCTTTTCCCCGTTGGGCCATTCCACCGTCACGGTGGGCGCAAAGCCATGGCCCTGCAAATACACGCGGTCGCTGTTTAAGCGCAGCGGGTGATTAACGGCCAGCTCATAGTCGGTCCATTCCGAGTGATCGCGGAAGATGTCCTCGCCCTCGGCGTAGGAGACATTGGACCTAAACATCTTCGCCTGCCCATTGGGCAGATACTCCGCGCTAAAGTCATGGGCCACAAAGCAGAAGGGGTTAAGCCCCGTGCCATCAAAGAGGTTGCCTGCGCGGAAGGAGTCGTAATTGGACGTGGAGGTATTACAAAACTCCGTGGACTGGTCCACTTCGGTGGCATCAGCGTACGAGCCTGATTGGGTGACCACAATGACCATCCCCTCATAGGAGAGCATGCGCCCGGCCGCAATGGTGACCAGCATGGCCACCAGGCCGATATGGAAAACCAGGTTGCACAGCTCGCGGCCGTAGCCGCGCTCCGCAGAAATTGAATACGCACCGGCGCGGTCATTGTCCGTCGCAGCGGTTTTCCAGGAACGCAACACACTGTGGGCCCGAGCTTGGACCTGGGCAAGATCCGCGGAGGTCTCCCCCACCGCATGGTGGGGGAGTTTGTCCAAGTAGCGCGGAGCGCGCGCTGGCGGCTTGCGCCACGCCCGATAATGGTCCCGAGAACGCGGCAAAATACACCCGATGAGTGAAATAGCCAGCAACACATAGATGGCCTGGAACCAGGCGGATTCGAAGACATCAAAAAGCTGCAGCTTGTCATAGATCTCCGCCACCGTGCCGTTGGACTCGATGTAGTCATTGACGTTGCCCTGGTTCAACGAACGTTGCGGGAGCAGCGATCCCGGGATGGCCGCCGCGGCCAATAAGAACAGCAGCGCGAGCGCGGTACGCATGCTCGTCAGCCACCGCCAGCCCCTTAGCAGGTACTTCACAACTATCCCTTCACCAAACGCATATCTCTATCCAACCGTTCCGCCGCCTTGCACGGCCTCAAACGGGACTAAATCAGGGTAACGCCAAACTCGACAGTCCACTGGCGAATGTAGCTAATGAAATGCCCCCACAGGCCGGTGACCAGGCACAGGCCCACAAGGATCATCAACACCCCACCCACGCGTTGAATGGTCTGCGAATGCCGCCGCATCCAGTCCACAGAGGCCACGGCCCGTGCCGAACCCAACGCCACCAGCACAAACGGCAACCCCAGGCCCAGGCAATAACCCAGGATTAGGACCGTGCCGCGCAGAGCCGTCATTCCTTCGGTACCGGCAGACACCGAGACGATCGCCGCCAAGGTCGGGCCCAGGCAGGGGGTCCAGCCCAAGGCAAAGACCCCGCCCAACAAGGGCGCTCCCAACCAAGTGCTCACCCGCTTCGGCGCCAGGCGAGTGTCTTTTTGCAGCACCGGAACCACGCCCATGAAGACCACGCCCATCAAAATGGTAACCACTCCGCCGATGCGCATGAGCGCCTCCGCGTTAAGGGTCAGCGCGGAAATTGCCCCAAAGACAGATACCGTGGCCAGCACAAAGACCACGCTAAAGCCCGCGACAAACAGCAGGGCCGCCCAAGCAACGCGATGGCGCCCGCCAGCAACCCGCACGCCGCGGGAGTCATATTCGACCTCCCCACCAACTACGGAAGCCAGGTAAGAAATGTATCCCGGCACAAGCGGGACCACGCACGGGCTGGCAAAAGAAACTAAGCCGGCGGCCGCAGCGGCCAGGATTCCCAGTAGCAGTGGACCACTGGCCGCTGCGTTGGCGAATGCATCACCCATGGCTAAGCGCCAGCCTCCAATTTATCTATTTCCGCAAGTAATTCTTGGTCCGTCACGGACTTCAAAAACACTACCGCCGGGCGGTGCTGGCGGTCCAAAATGATCGTGGTGGGCACCACCGAGGTAGGCACCCCACCCAACGCAGCCGCCGTTTTAAACGGTGGGTCATACACCGAGGGGTACGTAATGCCATTGTCTTCCAAAAAATCCCGCGCGATGTCCGGGTTGAAGTCCCGCACGTTAATACCCAGCAAAGTGCCGGTGCCGCGCGCCTGCAACTCCTCATGGACCCGCTGCAAATCATCCGATTCCGTACGGCACGGCGCACACCACTGGCCCCAGGAGTTGAGCACTACAATCTGATCCCGGAAGTCGCTGAGTTTAAGCACCTTAGTGTCGTCCTGCAGCGACTCCCCACTGAAGTCCCGCAGTGGCTTACGCTCTGCCTCCGGGTAGCGGATTACTTGCTGGCCGCCCGGGGAGATGAACTCAAAGGTCTCCCCCTGGGCTACTGCATTATCGGCATTTTCGCTGGTACACGCGCTCACGCCCGCTGCCAGCGATACCGCCAGCACCGCCGCGGCGCCCCTGCGCCGCGCTGCCCAAGACCATACCGCTACAGACCGCACCGCTTTAGACCACACTGCCTTAGACCGCACCGCTTTAGATAGCATGTGCAGGCGAAGAGTAGAAGATGTCTGTGATTTCCGCGTCCTGGAACACCAAGGACGTCACCGACGCCAAGTCACACTCCCGGTTCCACGGCGCGTGCGCCAAGCGCAAGCCCAGCACGGTGCGCTGAACCATCACGATGGGCAGCTGGTGGGAGACCACGATAGCCTCATGCCCCTCCGCCTCCAGGCGAGCGCGCTCCACGGCATTCATCATGCGGTCTGCCACCGTAGAAAACGGCTCCCCCCACGAAGGCTGCAGCGGATTGCGCAGCAGCGGCCAGCGGGTGGGGTTCCACAGCTGGGACCGCAGACCCTTGACCCGCAGCCCCTCAAAGCGGTTGCCGGACTCAATCACGGTCTTATCCGTGTCCACGTCCAGGCCCACAACCTTCGCAATCTCCGCCGCGGTCTCTTGCGTGCGCTGCAGCGGAGAAGCCACCAGGTAGGTCACATCGTGGCCCTCAAACGACCGCGCCGTGCGCGCTGCCTGTGAAAAGCCCCGGGAGGACAAGTGGTAGCCCGGGATCCGCCCGTAGAGAATCTTCTCCGGATTGTGTACCTCACCGTGGCGCACCAAATGCACGATGGTCGTAGACATATTAAGACTCCTTCCGCGCGGCAGCCGCAGCCTGAGCAGCCGGCACCAACGCGCGCTCGATTACCTCAAAATCATCGTCCGTTAGCGCATCAGAGACAAACCACGTCTCAAACGCAGACGGCGCCACGTACACCCCATGGTCTAGCAGCGCGTGGAAGAAGGGCGCAAAGCGGAAGTTCTCCCCCGCCTGCATATCGGCAAAATTATGCGCTGGCCCCGGCGCGAAGCGCACCGAGAACATCGACGACGCCCGCTGCATATGGTGTTCCACGCCTTGCCCAGCCAAGGCGGTCGAAATCAGATCGCACAAACGGTCCGCATGGGCAGCCAAGCGGGAGTAAACGGGGGCATCGGCAAGCTGAAGGGATGCCAAACCCGAAGCCATGGCCACGGGGTTACCAGACAGGGTGCCTGCCTGGTAGACGGGACCGGCAGGGGCCAGGTAATCCATGATGTCCGCGCGGCCGCCAAACGCCGCCGCCGGCAGCCCGCCGGAAATCACCTTGCCGAAGGTCACCAGGTCCCCCGCCACGCCATCAACGCCGTACCAACCCTGGTAGGAGGTGCGGAAACCCGTCATGACCTCATCCAAAATCAGCAGCGCACCGTCAGCGTGCGCAATATCCTTCAGCGCAGCATTGAAGCCCTCCTGCGGGGCGACTGTGCCCATGTTGCCCGCCGCGGCCTCGGCAATAATGCAGGCAATCTCCCCCGGGTTTTGGGCAAACGCCGCGCGCACCGCCTCCAGGTCGTTATAGGGCACCACAATGGTATCCGCCGCCGTGGCGCCCGTGACCCCCGGGGAATCCGGCAGCCCAAAGGTGGCCACGCCCGAGCCTGCCGATGCCAACAGCGCATCCACGTGCCCGTGGTAGCAGCCCTCGAACTTCAGCACCTTCGGCCGGCCCGTGAACCCGCGCGCCAGGCGCACCGCAGACATGGTGGCCTCCGTGCCGGAGTTGACCATGCGTACCTTCTCCACGGCCGTGCGCTTAATAATCTCTTCCGCCAGCAGGGCCTCGGCCTCCGTGGGCGCGCCGAAGCTCAAGCCATCCACCACGGCCTTGTGCACTGCCTCCACAATCTGCGGGTGGGCGTTGCCGTGCAACATCGGCCCATAGGAGCTGACCAAGTCCACGTACTCATTGCCGTCCACGTCCCACAGGCGCGAACCCTTGCCGCGAGCAATCACGCGGGCCTGGCCGCCGACCGAGCCATATGCACGCACCGGGGAGTTCACCCCGCCCGGGATGGAGCGCGCGCTGCGCTGGAACCACTGCTGCGATTGAGTGGTAATAGACGTATCAACTGAGGAGCTGGAAGTAGGCATGCTGACCATTGTATCCATTCCCGCCACATACGAAAGTCTGATTCTTGCGCCAAACCCTTCCCTTGGCGTGCTAGCGGGTGTTAGGCTAGGAGCCAGGGCCCGACGGGGGTTTGGCCCGGAACTCACTTTAAAGGGGGAATAACTCATGCACCGCATGGCAATTATATCTATCCTGTCCGTCTGTTCTATCGGTGTGACTAGCTTGGTTGCCTGTGCGCCGCCACCGCTCGCCACCCGCCAGACTCCCGTGGAGCCCGCCGCTTGGTCCGCCGCGCCGCGCCCCTTGCAGCCGCGCCCTGCCGTCTCCTCCACTGCGCCCAGCTCAACCGAGCCCTCTGCCCCAGCTAATCCAGTGCTTGCCGATGCCGATACCGCTCCTCCCGCCGAACCTGCCGGGGCTGCGGTACCCCTGCAGCCAGGCCCCGGGGCGCCACCTCCGCCCCCTGCCGCGCGCCCACCGGCGGGGCTGCCGCAGCTTCCCGTGCCACAGCTTCCCGGCCTGCCGCCACTGCCGCCGGTACCACCCCTCGGCCAAGTGCCGGAGCTTCCCGTGTGGCGCCCGCCGCAGGAGGTCTACAACATTCCGCTGCCCGCCCAGCCAGCAGTGCAATTGCCCGGCCCACTGCAGGCGGAGTTGAATAAGCACCTGCGTTAGCAATCTTTGGCACACTGGAGCGCATGAAGATTGCACTTTTAGGTACTGGACGCATGGGCACGGAGTTGGCCCTCCACCTTATAGAGCCCCACGAGGTCACGGTGTGGAACCGCACCCCCGAGCGCGCGCAGCCGCTGGTCGACCGGGGTGCACGCCAAGCCAAAAGCGCTGCTGAGGCCGTCGCGGATGCCGAGCTCATCATCACCTCCCTATTCGGTCCGGATGATGTCCGCGAGGTAGTCCTCACGCCGCAGCTGATCCCGGCCGGGGTGACCTGGATTGATACCACCACAGTCTCCCCCGCCGCCGCACGCGAGTTTGCCGATGCCGTCCCCTCCTACGTCCATGCCCCCGTGGTGGGTTCCTTGGGCCCAGCTCGCGCAGGCGAGCTGGGCGTGTATGTGGGAACCCCGGATGGGAAGCGACGGGAGGAGGCAATGGGCATCGTCAAGCCTTGGGCACACCCGGACAAATTGCTGGGCGTAGAGTCCGCAGCAGCGGCGGCCACCGGCAAACTATTGGCTAACCTGGCGCTTTCCGTTACGGCGGAGGGCGTAGCAGAGGCGCTGGCATTGGGCGAGGCCGAGGGATTTGATGCCGAGGCCGTGCTAGACATGCTTGGCATCACCGGACTGAATTTCATGGCGCAGATGAAGGGGCCGTTTATCCGCGGCGAGCGCAGTACGGAGCCGGGTGATTTCAGCGTCGATGCCCTATGCAAGGACTCCAAGCTGATGGTCGACACCGCTTCGCAACCGTTGCCGGCCGTGGAGGCCGCCATTGCCCGTTTCGAGCGCGAGCAAGCCGCCGGCCGTGGCAATACCGACTTCAGTTCCATTTTCGTCCACCGCGACCGGGCCTAGCGGCCGCCTGGGCCCGCCCCGGCGCGCGACATAACGCCGGGCCCGCCTCCCGCAAGCGAGTTAAGAGATGACTTCGCGCAGGACAGTGGCTAGTTGCGAGTTATCGCCAGTGTCCTGGCTGTGATAGCGCGCTGCGATAAACCGCGCACGATACTCAGCATCCTTCTCAGTGCGATGGATGTCCAATGAGTGCCCTGCATGTTCCACCAATGCCTTAAAGAACATCCACTGTGTGCGCGTGTTGCCTTCGCGGAAGCTATGAACTACGTTGAGCTCGCCCCACAACTCAGCCAGTTTAGGGACAAAGTCTTCGATGGCGAGCCCTCTGAAGAAATCGTCCCGCCTCAGCCCCGCGAAAAGCGCTTCAGCACGCTTGCGCAGTTCGGGGCCGGCCGGATAATACGCATGCCCGTCTTTGACCATGAACTGCCCGGTGGGCGCGGTACGTTCCTGGCCCGCCCACTCATATACATCCTGGAAGAGCATGTGGTGTATCGCCCTAAAGTGGGCATAATCGAAGTTCCCCTCCAGCGGCCGGGCACAAAACTCCATCATGCGGAAATAAACAACGGCCCGTTCACTATCGTGGAGCTCTTCCGAGTCGGTTATTCCAAAGAGATTCCTGAGCACCTGTGTCCCAGGTATGAAGTAGGTTTCCCACCCCCCCCACTCATGATCCTCTCCTAACCTTCCGGCTTAGGCCTGCAAGCGATGGCGATCGCTTCTTCGGCGGTCATTGTGCCTTCAGCGATTTTGCGCCCGAGGGCTTGAATTTCCGGTTCCGGAGCATCAAACCCCGCCATCAGCATGACCGCGTTGCAGGTAGCCACCATCTGGTCGATCTGTTCTGCGGATTTAACTCCCACAAGATTCGCCATGTCGCTCTCCTTCGTTGCTCGTGACTGCTTCGCTACAGCTTACCCTTTCTGGTTACATCCAGCCAGGGTGCTGTGTATTACTAGCACCAATACAATCTGTGCTACAGTGAGGAGTACAGAAGGAGGCGCCATGCTTTTGACTCTCTCGCCCGATTCGCCAGAACCGCTCTACGAACAGATTCGGCGCGGCATCACCGCACTCATTGCACAGGGGCACTTGCGCGACGGACAACGCCTGGACTCTGTGCGCCAGGTTGCCGCCGAATTCGGCATCAACCCCGCCACCGTCAAAAAGGCCTACGACCAACTTGTCCGCGATGGCCTGGTGGAGACCGCGGGCCGCTCCGGTTCGGTGGTCCGCCAGGGCACCCGCACCGCGCAACAACGCGAACAACTCCGCGCCGACCTCCAAGAACTAATCCAGCGCGCCCGCGCCCAGGGTTTCACCACCTCCGAAATCGCCAAACTCATCAAGGAACTATAATGCTTGCTGTCATCATGGTCGCCGCCGTCCTGCTCGCCGCCGGCGTGCTGGCCGCCCTCCCCGCCTTCCAGCCCGCCTCGCCCCTTGGCGTGCGCGTGCCCCGTGCCCATCTTGCCGATGCCTCCGCCCCCATCCGCACCTACCGCCTCACCGTGACGGGTTGCGGTATGGTGGCAGCACTGTTGGCCGCAGTTTTCCGGGAGCACCCCGCGGCGTTTCCCCTGTCTATTGCGCTGCCACTAGTAGGTGCAGCCGTGGCGTGGCAATGGCAACGCGCTCATCTGGCCCGATTAAAAGAAACGGGGCGCTGGTTTGAGGGCAAGGCCACTGCCATTGCCGGGCGAATCACCCCAGAGGATTTGCCGCGCGCTTCCTTCCCCTGGGGCTGGATGGCGTGTTCGGTGCTGGTCACGCTCGTTGCCGTCTACGTCGTGGCGGCGCAGTGGGAGCAGATTCCGGGTATCATTCCCACTCACTGGGGTCCAGGCATGCAGCCGGATGCATGGAGTGAGAAGTCCGTTGGCAGCGTGTTTATCCCGGCGTTCGTCAATCTTGGCCTCATCGTCGTCATGGCCGCAACGATCGCCCTAATGCGGGCCGTGCGGGTCCACCCGCGCACGGATCGCACCACCCGCGGCCAGTTGCGCAGCGCCGCCCAAATAGTGGCTTGCATTCGCGGGCTGGGCGTACTTGTCTTCCTGATGTCCACGGGCATAGCCGTCCTCCAGGTGGCCTCCCCACTACCGCGCTACGCGGAGCAAATGGGCTATGCGCTGGCGTTCATGCTGACCCTGACCTTCATCGGTGTCATCATTGCCCTCGTCGCCAGCCTGCGCGCGCCCGCCCGGCTGGAGCAGGACCTCGCCCACCAAAACTTTCCTGACAGTACCGCCGAGTCCCCCAACAATGACCACCACTACCGCCTGGGCTTGTTCTACTACAACCCCGCAGACCCGGCCATCGTGGTGGACCGCCGCGCAGGGGTGGGCATGGACTTCAACTACGCCCACTGGCAAGGCAAGGCCTTCGCCGCCGTGGTCCTGGCCATAGTGGTGGGCAGCCTCCTGGCCGCGTTCATCGTGTAGGTTCCATGTGCAGACAAGCGGATTAACGCGCTAATTAAAGATATTGCGCGATACCACTACCAATCCGCCCGGCAGCCCACTCCGGCCAGCAGAGCGCCCCAGACAAGCCATACATGCCCGGATGCTACACGGAGGTATCCCCAACTATTCCTGGCCCACCAGGCGGGCAGCGGTAGCGCGGGCGTGAGCGATGACCGCGGGCACGCCCACGCCACCGGCCCAGGCACCAGTGGCGCTGATGCCGGGGGTATCGGCAAGCAAAGCCTCCACCCTGGACACAATGTCCAGATGGCCTGGGGCATAGCAGGGGATGCCACCGAACCACCGCTGCGTGTAGATCTCCTCCACACCAGCCGCGCGGCCATCGAAGCCAGAGACCTTCTGCAAGTCATCGAGAGCGAAGTCCACCAAGTCATCCTCATCGGCGCGCACCAAGGCGTCATCGCCAAAGCGGCCGAAGGACGCGCGCACAATACAACCCGGGCGCTGCCCCAGGTGGGGCCACTTATTTGACGAAAGCGTGAAGGCCTTCGCACGCATATCGGGCTCATCCGCGGCGACCAGAATGCCCGTGGCCTCCGGCAGCGAAGCGCCCTGCGGGTCCGTGGCAGAGGCGAACCTAAAGCCCACCACCACCGAGCTAGCCAGCTTGACCTGCTTGAGTTCCGCAGCCGCCTGCGGGGCCACCTTGGACAGCAACCGCGCCGTGGTGGGCGCCGGGGTGGCAAAAAGCACCCGGTCGAAAGTGCCCAGTTCCGCTGGAGCACCATGCACCTGGAAGCCCGCGCCTTGGGCCTGCACCCCGGAGATAAACGTATCCAGATGAATCTGCGCGCCGGATTGCTCCGCCAGGGCCTCATACAGTTCGGCGTAGCCACCACGGAAGGTGGCAAAGACCGGCCCCGCAGCAGCTTGAGGGGCGGCGGTGCGTGCCTGCTCAAGTGCGGCGACCGCCCCGGACAGCGTCACCGGGCCCTGCGCGGCGAGCTGGTCTAACATCTGAGCCAGCTGCGGGATTGTCGCGCGCAAGCCTAGATCGTCAGCAGCGCAGGAATACACCCCACCCAGCAGGGCGGAGACCACGCGGTCTACCACATCACTACCAAACTGGGCGCGCACCAGTGCCCCCACGGAGGCGTCTTGGCCGGGGGTCCAGCCAAAGGGCTGCTCAGCGGCAATGCGCGCGTTGGTCTCCTCGGTGAAGAAGTCCTGTGGCCGGGCGGGAATGCCCATCACGCCGCCTTCTGGCAGCAAGTGCAGCGCACCATCGGAATAGACCCGCGGGCGCAGCCCCGAGGGGCGTACGAGACTACCTTGCAGTCCCAGCTCGCTGAAGAATTCGACGGCATCGGCACGCCGTGCGACAAAGGCCTCGGCGCCCATATCGGTGGGGCCAGCATCGAAGGCCACGGTGTGCAGCTTGCCGCCAATACGCCCTTCCGCCTCAAAGACATACACCTCATGGTCGCGCAGCTCATACGCTGCGGTCAGCCCGGCCAGGCCGGCACCGATAATGGCAATCTTCATTTAGCCCTCCTCATGAATAATGGCGACAGCGCGGGTGATGGCATCCGCGTCAGTGGTGGGCAGAACCCCGTGCCCCAAATTCCAAATGTGGCCCACACCAGCGGCGTCGACCTCCCCGCGGATGCGGCGCACGGCGGCCCGCACGGCGGAATCGCCGGCAAAAAGCAGGGCGGGGTCCAAGTTGCCCTGCAAGACTTTCGCCTGCACGCGCTGGGCGGCAGCGGCCATGGACACCCGGTAGTCCACGCCCATGGCCTCGGAACCGGCCTCGGACATCGCGCCGAGCAGCTCCCCGGTCCCCACGCCGAAGTGGATGCGCGGAATCACCCCGGCAACCGAGTCCAGAATCTGCGTGGAGTACGGCAAGACGAACTCCCGGTAGTCGGCCTCATTGAGGTAGCCCGCCCAAGAATCAAACAGCTGCATGGCATCAATCCCGGCCTCTACCTGCAGCTGGAGGAAATTAATGATGGTGGGTGTCAGGCGGCGCATGAGTGCGTGCCAGGTTTCGGGCGCAGAGTGCATCAGCGCCTTGGTGCGCTCATGGTTGCGAGACGGCCCGCCTTCTACCAGGTAGGAGGCCAGGGTAAACGGCGCGCCCACGAAGCCGATCAGCGCTTGGGCCTGCGTGAGCTCTGCGTTAATGATCTCAATGCCCTGGCGCACCTGCGGCACATCGGCGTCCAGGATGGGCAGCGCCTCCACATCAGCCACGGTGCGCACGGGGTGGTCCATGACTGGACCCCGCCCTGCCACAATGTCCACGCCCACGCCCGCGGCCTTGAGCGGGACCACAATGTCGCTGAACAAAATGGCGGCATCTACGTCATGGCGGCGCACCGGTTGCAAGGTAATTTCCGCCAACAGCTCCGGCATGAAGCAGGAGTCCAGCATGCCAATACCCTCACGTACCCGCTTGTACTCCGGCAAGGAGCGCCCCGCTTGGCGCATGAACCAGACTGGCGGGCGGGAGGGGGTGCCTCCCAGGGCTGCGGCCACCAGGGGCGCGTTGGGCTTAAGGTTTCGCATAAGAGTCCTTTTACTTATCCTGTGCTTGTGAGCGGAACATGGCCAACGTGGCCGCCAGGGTCAGCACGGGGATGGCCAGCAACACCAGCCCGCCCACGCCGAGAGCCACCGCGGCCACGTTGATGAAGCAGGCCAGGCCCACCAGTGCGCACAGCAGGTGGCGTGCCCAGCGCAGCCGGTGTAGGTGTGGGGCCAGCACGGCTATGCCGATGCCCCCGCCAAGGTTCGCCCAGGCCACAACGTTGCGGTTGGTCTGCAGGTAGCGGGCAAGTTCGTTTGCGGTGGCGTCGTGCGCGGTGGCGTCGCCCGCGCTGTGGCCCGGCCCGGCGGCGGGACCGAAGAACCCGGCCAGGCTGGAAAGCACCATGAGGACCGCCGCGGCCACGAATAGCCAGTAGGCCAACGACGGGCGGCGCCGCTGGGCCTGATTGGAAGCCTGGCCAGAAGCTTGGTGGGAAGGCCGGCGGGAAGCCTGATTGGAAGCCTGGTTGGAAGCCTGGTGGGAAGGCCGGTGAGGGTTAACCACGGTGCTTGCCCCGGCCGGAGGTGCGCCCGGACTTGGTGTCTGCCTGGTCTTTCGCAGAGCGCTTGTTGCCCTCGCCTTGCTTGTCGCGCTTGTCACCTTTGTCGCGCTTGTTGCGCTCGCGGGCGGCTTCTTTCCGGCGCTCCAGTTCGCGGCGCTGCTCCGCTTCAAGCTTGCGCAACTGCTCTAACTCGCCGGTGTAATTGAGGGTGTCTTCCTTCGAGGTGAAATACACCAGCATCGCGGCCGCGGAGCCGACCAGGATTTGGACGCTGCCGTCTAGAACGTAGAGCCAGTCGGGGGCATCGGCGCCAGCAGGGGC
Organism: Corynebacterium lizhenjunii; assembly: GCF_011038655.2. Classification (NCBI taxonomy): domain Bacteria; kingdom Bacillati; phylum Actinomycetota; class Actinomycetes; order Mycobacteriales; family Corynebacteriaceae; genus Corynebacterium; species Corynebacterium lizhenjunii. The sequence continues at coordinate 318,172 of NZ_CP064954.1, read as the reverse complement.
GACCAGAAACACCATCAACAGGCGGAAGGTGAAGTAGAGACTAAAGGCGAACCACAGCCGCCGGGCGGTACCGGAATGGCGCTGTGGGGTGCGCAAAAGAGCCAGCATCCAGGCCAGAAGGCCAATGATGAGCAGGGAGAACATGGTGGTACCCGCAATGGCCGCATAGGAGGCCAGGTCCATAAACGCCTGCGGGTATTCCGTGCCGCGCTCCGCCAATGACTTGCTCAGCTGCCCCACCATGATGTGCCGGTTAAACAGGCTGGTGGCCACCTGCAGCCCCTGGTGGACCACCTCACCACCCAGGACAAAGAGCCCAAGCCCCAGCAGGTAGTCAACTGCCTCGGGGCGCTGGGACTTGCGGGTTTGTGGTGCTGTGGAAGTCTTCTGGGGAGTATCAGACACTGCTACCGGCTCCTTCTAGCTTTCGCGCAAAGCGCGAGCAGCCTCGATGGCGTAGTAGGTAAAGATCTGGTCCGCACCCGCGCGCTTGATGGAGGCCAGGGATTCCAACATCACGGCATCCCCGTCTACCCAGCCGTTGGCACCGGCTGCCTTAATCATGGCGTATTCACCAGAAACCTGGTAGGCCGCTACTGGCACCGGGCTGGACTCGGCCAGAGTCTTCAGCACATCCAGGTAGGGCAGGGCGGGCTTGACCATGATGAAGTCCGCGCCTTCGGAAACATCCAGCTCCGCTTCCATCACCGACTCCCGCAGGTTGCGGGGATCCTGCTGGTACGTGCGGCGGTCGCCCTCTAGGGAGGAGCCCACGGCCTCGCGGAAAGGCCCAAAGAAAGCCGAGGCATACTTGGCGGAGTAGGCCATGATGGCGACATCGGCAAAGCCGGCATCATCCAGCGCGTCGCGGATAACGCCCACCTGGCCGTCCATCATGCCCGACGGGGAGACAATGTGCGCGCCAGCGCGGGCCTGCGCCACCGCCATCTGGGCGTATAGCGGCAAGGTGGCGTCATTATCCACCCGCCCCTGCCCGTCCAGCACGCCGCAGTGGCCGTGGTCTGTGAACTCGTCTAGGCAGGTATCCGCCATCAACAGCAGCTGATCGCCGAAGCGCTCCCGCAAGTGCGCCAAGGCGCGGTTGAGGATCCCCTCCGGGTCAATGGCTGCCGAACCCGTGGCGTCCTTGTCCTCCGGGCGCGGAACTCCAAAGATGTCAATGCACTTGATCCCCACAGCGATGGCTTCTTCTGCCAACTGCGTCAGGGATTCCAGCGTGTGTTGGTAGACCCCCGGCATGGAGGCAATCTCCCGGGGGGCCGCGAGGCCATCGGCAATAAACACCGGCAAGATCAGATCGCTGGCGTGCAGGCGGGTCTCGGCCACAAACTCCCGCAGGGCGGGGTTGGCGCGCAGGCGCCGGGGCCGGCGGGTGGGAAAGCTACTCACTTAAGCTGTGGTTCCTTTCTTGCGGGAGCGGCGCTTCTTTCGCGGGGCCGGCAGATTGCCAGCCGCACGCAGCGCTGCCACGTGGCTTGCCAGGGCATCGACCAAAGCGGGCACTTCTGCAACCTCCGGCACCACGTCTACGCGCAGGCCCATCTCCTCAGCAGCAGCCTTGGCCGATGGCCCAATGCACGCAATGATGGTGCGCGGGTGCGGCTTGCCGGCAATACCCACCAGGTTACGCACAGTGGACCCAGAGGTAAACGCCACGGCATCAAAGCCGCCGGACTTAATCAAGTCCCGAATCTCTGCCGAAGGCGGAGCAGCGCGCACGGTGCGGTACGCCACCACGTCATCAACTTCCCAGCCCAGGGCCTCTAGGCCGGTAACCAGGGCCTCGCCACCTAAGTCAGCGCGCGGCAGCAGCACCCGGCCCACGGCGTCAATGTCCTCCACATAGTTGGGGAACGCCGCCACCAGTCCTTCGGCATTTTGCTGGGTGCGCTCCGGCAACAGTTCGGGGACCATGCCGCGCTCGCGGATGGCATCAGCAGTCTTGGTGCCCACGGCAGCCAGCTGCACGCCAGCAAAATCGCGCGCATCCAGGCCGAGCTCAAAAATCTTCTCCCACACTGCCTTGACTGCATTAACAGAGGTGAAGATGATCCACTTGTAACGGCCCTCCACTATGCCCTTGATAGCACGGTCCATCTGCTGTGGATTCCGCGGCGGCTCCACCGAAATGGTGGGCACAGACTGCGGAATGGCGCCGTAACCAGCCAGGCGCGCGCTCATGGGCCCTGCCTGTTCCTTGGTGCGCGGCACCAGTACCCGCCAGCCGTAGAGCGGCCGGTTTTCCCACCAGGAATACTTGGTGCGGTCGTCGAAGCTGCGACCCAGAGTGACCACCAGGGAGCCCGGCAGCTCCGCACCGAGTTTGCCCAGCGTGGCCAGGGTGGCTTCGTGCGTGCGCTGCAAGCGGGTGGTGCCGTGCACCGTGACATAGGCCGCGGTATCTGCCGGCATACCCCGGCTGCCCAGCTCGCGGGCAATCACCGCCAAGTCCTCCGCCGTGGCTTGGAGCACCAAAGGCTGCGCGGCGGCGGCAAGGGTGTCCCAGCCTGCGGCATCATGAATGTCAGCCACATCGGCCTCGGTGTACGTCGAGCCCAGCGCCAACCCCGCAAACGAAGGCACCGTGGACGGCAAAGACATGCCCGGCACCACGTGAAACTCCAGGCCTGCCGCGGCCACTGCAGCAATTTCGGCCTTGATGGACTCCCGGTTTAAAGGATTGCCCGCCACCAGGCGGATGACATCCCCACCGTGGGCCAGCGCCTCTTGGCATTGCTTGACGATGCCCTCCAGGTCCTCCGCAGGCTCCGACAGCACCGCCGCAGTGGGTGCCGGTGGCCTAGGCGGCTTACGGCGAGCTCCGGCAGCCTTGGCGGCGGCGACAATTTCTGCATACTCGGCCTCGGCGGCATCGATAAGCTCCTGCGGGACCGGCAGAGCGGAGCCGACAATGTCACGCACCCCGCCCAGCACCTGGGGGTCCACGATGGCCAGGGCGTTATGAGCGAGCACCTCACGGGCCCGAATGGTCAGCAGATCAGGGTTGCCGGGGCCCGCACCTACAAAGACCACTTTCCCCAGCTGTTCTGGGGAGTCAGAGATGGAAGGGTTGCTCAATGGAAGGTTCTTTTCTAGCTTGATCGGGGCCGGTAACGTGCCACAACGCTAAAGCCTGAGTAGTACTCAGGCCTTAAATGGGGGCAAGGCGCTCACAAAGAACGCCGTATGGTAGTTCCACCTTAATTTAAATGGTCGCCAGATTGAAATTAGCCGGGGTGCCGGGCTCCCATCCGGCTGCGGTTTAGCCCAATAGCTGGTCTGCGCCCGCTGCGAGGAGCTCTTGGGCAACCTGCGCGCCCAGCTCACGGCCCTGGGTGAGGTCGCCGGTGGCTTCCGCGCGCAAACTAGCGCTGCCGTCGAGGGCAAAAATGCCCCCGTGCACCGTTAGCTGTTGCCCGTCCACCACCGAATACGCACCGACGGGTGCGGTGCAACCGGCCTCGAGGCGGGCGAGAACTTCGCGCTCCCCCGCCGCCGCGGCCATGGCCTGGGTATCGACGATGGCATCCAGTGCCGTATCCGCCGCAGTGCCCACCTTTGCCTCAATGGCCAACGCCCCCTGGGCAGGAGCCGGCACAAACGTGGCGGGAGCGAAAACCTCGGTCGCGCGCTGGGCGTAACCCGCGCGCACCAAGCCCGCATAAGCCAGCACCACGGCGTCTAGCTCCCCGGAGCTCACCTTGCCCATGCGGGTGTCAATGTTGCCCCGCAGCGGCCGAATATCCAGGTCCGGGCGCAGGCTGCGAAGCTGGCCGATGCGCCGCGGGGCCGAGGTCCCCACCCGTGCCCCTTGTGGCAGCTGCTCCAGGCTTAGCCCATCGCGGGCCACCAACGCCTCCCGGGGATCCTGGCGCTGGGGCACTACCAGCCGGAAGCGGGCATCGGCAGCAGTGGGCAGATCCTTGAAGGAATGCACCGCAATGTCGCACTCGCCAACATCCAGGGCATCGCGCAGCGCCTGGGTGAACACGCCCACCCCAATGCGCTCCACCGGGGCCATGTTGACATCCCCTGCAGTAGTCACAATGTGCAGCTCAGCCGGGTATCCAGCCTGGGCCAGCCAATCACGCACGTGACCAGCCTGAGTGGTGGCCAGCAAAGAACCGCGGGTGCCAATGCTAAACATATTCATCCTTAAACTGTAGGGCAGTGCCGGTGTAAAGCCGTGCCGGGAACTCAGCCCACCGTAGTGGGCAAATCAGTCGCGGGCAACGCCACGCCTTCCGCAATGGTGGAGTCCACCTCCAGGCCAAAGAGCTGCTGCAAAGCGGTCTCATGGCTCACGGTACCCGAGCTGGCAGCCAGTTCCTTGGCCCGCACGGTGGGCTCATGCAGGAGCTTATCCACCACCCGCCGCAAGGCGCGCTGGACGTCGGCACGCTGGGCATCGTCAAGCTCAGGGTGCTTCTGCTCCAAACGGGCGACCTCGCAGGCCACCAGATCCGCAGCATGCTGGCGCAGGGCACTAACGGCCGGAGCCACATCACGCACCCGCTGAGCAGAAGAATAAGCCTCCAGCTCAAAGGTGACAATCTGCTGCGCCTGGGCGTGCGGGGTATCGCCGCGATCCGCAGCGGTAATCTGCTCACTCAGGCGCTCGATATTGACCAGCTGCTTGCCGGGCAGGTGCGCGCAGTCATCATCAATATCGCGCGGCAGGGACAAATCAATGAGCATCAGCTCCGAGGTGGGCATATCCGCCGGCGTCAAGGTAAAACCCTGCGCCCCCGTGGCAGACACCGCCACATCCACGCTGCTCAGCACCGTAGCACGAGAAGCGAAATCCACTACCTCAGCCTGCACGCCAGCCTCCGCCGCGTGATCCGCCAAACGCTGCGCGCGCTCCCGGGTGCGATTAGCAATAACCAAACTAGCGCCAAGCCTGCCCGCGTGGGTGGCCGCCAAAGAAGCCATGGCCCCGGCGCCCAGAATCAGCACCCGCTGGCCCTCCAAACTGTGCGTGCCCAGCAACTCCAGCGCACGGTCAAAGGAGAAGGAGACCATCGAGGCGCCAGCTTCGTCAATATCAGTTTCCGCGTGCACCCGCTTGCCAGCGTGGAGAGCTGCCTGCGCCAGGGCATGCAAACGCGGACCCACCGTGCCCTGGTCCGCCGCGTGCTGATACGCCGCGCGCACCTGGCCAATAATCTGCTGCTCCCCTAGCACCATCGAATCCAGCCCAGAGGTGACATTCATCAGATGCTCCGCCGCGGCATCCGCATAGCGCACATAGAGGTAGCCGCGCAGCTCCTCCTCCGGGACCCCGGAGGACTCCTGCAGCACGCGCACCACGTCTTGGACTCCGGTATGGAAAGAATTAGTAACCGAATAGACTTCCAGGCGGTTGCACGTGGAGATAATCATGGCTTCCGACAAAGAGTCTGCCGCCACCAGCTTGCCGCACGCGTGGTTTTGGATGCCATGCTCCATGCTTAGCCGCTCCAGCAAAGACACCGGGGCGGACTGGTAGGACATCCCCACGACCAGCACGCTCATGTACGCTCCTTAGCTACCTGCACAACTTCCAACCGGGCCCGGCCGGAATCCAGCCTTCCAGTCTGCTTTCAACCCGATTCCAACCAACGGCTCCAACCAATGGCTCCAACCAACGGCTCCAACCAATGGTTGAGAAAAATCATCCAAAAGGTTACCCGTTATTCAGGCCCAGCCCCTACTAAGGGTTGACTAATCCCTAGCCGCCAGCTCTGCTGCCAGCTCAGCGTTATCGACCTCCCAGCAGGCAAATTCCTCTCCATCGATGACCACCACAGGCACCCGATCCCCGTACTCCAGGGCCAGTTCCGGGGTGGCATCCACATCCTGCAACACCAGCCGATGCCCGGCTTGTTCCACCACCGGCGCAATCTGGCGCGCCACCCGTTGGCAAGACCCACAGGACTGCCTCACCATCAACTCCACCATGTGTAGCGGCTGCCTCCTTGTGTGCTTCGGCCTGACAGAATTGCCAGCAAAGGGTTTACTATGGACGCAATAGTTCCAAGTAGTCCACCGTACCGCCAACGCGAGGGGAGCCACGTGTCCGCCACTCCTACGCCGCCACCCATGCCGGAGTCCCCCCAGGACTTCCTGGCCAACTGGACCGCCAGCCGCGGTAACCTGCGCAATTTTTTGGAAACCACCGCGTTTGCTCCGCTGGGCGAAGGCCCCCAGCGCGCTGCGGGCGAGGCCGCTGCTGCTGTGGCGGTCGAAGAACTCTTCGGAATCAACCTCGACGCGTATTCAGCAGGCGTGGAGTCCGTGGCGGGCTCTTTCGAGTCTGCAGGCGCCAACAAACTCAATCACCCGGACCCAGCCATCCCCCAAGACGTCGGCGCCGCGGCCTTCTTTGACGTGGACAACACCCTCATTCAGGGTTCCTCGCTGGTGTCCTTTGCTTTTGGCCTGGCCAAACGCCGCTACTTTACGTTTTCTGAAATCGTGCCCATTGCCTGGAAGCAGCTAAAGTTCCGGGTCTCTGGCAACGAAAACGCTGAGGACGTCGCCGCCGGGCGTGTGCAAGCACTGGAGTTCATCAAAGGCCGTAGCGTCGAAGAGATGGTAGCGCTGTGCGAGGAAATCGTGGATCAATCCATGGCCCACAAGGCCTATCCCGGCACCAAGCAGCTGGCGCAGATGCACATTGATGCTGGCCAGCAAGTCTGGTTGGTCACCGCCACCCCGGTGCAGCTGGCGCAGATCTTGGCTCGCCGCTTCGGCTTCACCGGCGCGCTAGGCACCGTCGCCGAAGTCAAAGATGGCAAGTTCACCGGCCGCCTGGTAGGTGACATCCTCCACGGTCCCGGCAAAAAGCACGCCGTGGCTGCCCTCGCCACCATGGAGCGCCTGGACCTATCCCGCTGTACCGCCTACTCAGACTCTGCCAATGATGTCCCCATGCTGTCCATGGTGGGCACAGCCGTGGCAATCAACCCCGATGCCCGCCTGCACCGTATTGCCCAGGAACGCGGCTGGCTCATCCGCGACTACCGCAGCGTACGCAAGGCCGTCAAGACCTACGGTCTGCCCGCGTTGGCCATGGCCGCTTTTTCCTTCGGCGGCTGGCGTCTGACCCGCAAGTAGGCCACCCACTTCAGTCTTGAGGGCCGGTCTTGGCCAACCCCGCCAAATGCAGCCAACCTCTGCCCTTCTATCGGATTTTCGGCCGGAACACCCGGACACCAGAGCCCGCCACCCCTCTACGGGGCTGCCGCCCTCGAACAGGCGAAAGACGCTCGAAGCTATTCTCCGGGCCCCTTGAACTAGCTATTCGGCCGCAGCTGAATCGTATTCGTCCTTGCTCGTTGAACTCCAGCGTGGACCCGTCTTAGGACGAATAACTACTCCAACCAAGCTCAGGAAGCCAAGAATTCCCATTCCCGTCGCAAACGGAGTTCGGCCAGAAAATTCGAGCCCAACTGCAGTAACCAAGAACAAAACAGCCAAAGTAAAAAACATCCATTGACCGCGCCGAAGTGATCTTCCATCTTCGAGAATTGACTCGGCAAGGGCGTTATTGACCGCAGCATTTGAATTCGTAGCGGCATTCGCTGCTTCAGCAGAATTCTCCGCCATCTGTACTATTCGATCTGCCAAGCCCTGTTGAATTCTTTCATAAGCCTGCAACTCGCCAGGCTCAGGCAAAGGAGCAATTCGAGTAACACTCAACAATTGACTGGTTACTCGGTCACTCACCTGGTCCAGAAACTCAGCTTCTACAACTTCATCTTGCGTTGAGAGTCCATCGCGTCCCGGAGAGCCTGTCCCGTTTGTCGCCAGGCTTTCTCCACGTTTTCCATCGGATCGTGTATCCGAGCTGCTCGGATAACCCGCCCGTCGCTGGAGCGGGCTATCACTCGACTGCGGCTTGTCTTCCTCGTGAGTGGAGTACTCATCAGTCATCCCTCCTCCTCCTGGTTCTAATGACTCGTAACGAGGGAAAATTGGACTTCAATCCTCCCACATTGTGCTATCACAGCCAATTATGCCACCGGAATTACTACCAGGCCGGGCAAATGCAGCCTACTGAGCCCTTATACGGCAAAAGCGCCCCGGAAAACCGGAGCGCGAGTGCCAGCGAAGATTTACTTGCCCAGCTTGCGACGCTGAACGCGGGTGCGACGCAGCATCTTGCGGTGCTTCTTCTTGGACATGCGCTTGCGGCGCTTCTTAATAACAGAACCCATAAGAGGTTTCCTCGCTTTCAACCGTAGTACGTACTAAACCTGCCAGTGCCCGGCGAACAGCCCGCAAAGGTGCACGTCTTTGCGTCTATCGCTTGCCCCGAAGGCCAAGCGCAAGTCACAGGCATGCTGACACGAATGCTCACAATCTTAACCCGGGCCCGCTCCCGCTACCAAAAAGAGGGTAAGCATAGACAAAAAACAGCGCGCCCCTGCCCTGTTATAAAACAGGAAAGGGTGCGCGCTGCATAAAGAACCGGCTAAAGTACTCCGGTTTAGGCCCCGTAGACGGAGGCCTCCAGGTACTCGTTGACGGCAGTCTCGTGGACGCGGAAGGAGCGACCCACTCGCACTGCCGGCATCTCGCCGGCGTGAACCAACCGGTAGACCGTCATCTTAGAGACGCGCATGATTTCCGCGACCTCGGCGATGGTCAGGAAGGTTCCCTTATCTTCATTAGCCATATTCTCTAACCCTTCAGCTCGTGGCGCGCTGCAAGGCTTCCCCTCCTGCAGGACGAACACGCACGTGCCTATAACAGCTTAACGTGAAACATGTGACTAATGCGACTCACGGGCTAAATTTTTTCCCAGCGGCCCCTCAGTTCCGCACCGTCACACTAGTTCACCGGCTATACCAGCCATTTCACACAAAACCCCGCTACCCTCACGCGGGGGTAACGGGATGACATGCATGTCATTCGCGCACGGCGCCCCCGGCCGCTAGCCCAGCTCTGCGGAACGCTGCGCGCACGCCTCGGCTGCCCGGTAAAACGCCCCGCGCAGACCGGACTCCTCCAGCTCACGAATAGCCGCAGCCGTAGTCCCGCCCGGGGACGTCACGTTTGCCCGCAGCCGACCCGGCTCCTGCCCAGTTTCCACCAGCATTTGCCCCGAACCGGCCACAGTCTGATTCACCAACTGCGTGGCCACATCCCGCGGCACTCCCAGCTGCACGCCCGCGTCCACCAACGCCTCGGCCACCAGGAACAGATACGCCGGCGCAGAACCAGACAGCGCCGTGGCGGCATCAATCTGGCCTTCTTCAATGACCACAGACTCCCCCACCAGATTGAGCAGATCCTGGACGCGCTCCAGGGCGGCATCGGCAAGCTGCGGCCCCGGCACCACCAGGCACATGCCGCGCCCGACCAGCATGGGAGTGTTAGGCATCACCCGCACCACGGGATTATCGCCCGCGGCCTTCTGCAGGGACTCCACCCGCACCCCGGCGGCCATGGACACCACGATGGCACTAGCTGGCAGAGCACTGGCGAACTCACTCACCACCTCGGTCACCGCATACGGCTTGACACACACGAACACCACGTCCGCATCCGCCACAGCCTCCCGGTTGTCCCCAGACGTTGCCACCCCATAGGTCTGGGCCATGTAATCGCGCCGCTCCTGCCGCCGGTTGGTCACCGTGATGTGCGCGCCGCCGTCCTTAACTAGGCCCGCAATCAGGGCCTCACCAATCTGTCCTCCACCAATGACTGTTACGTTAACCATGCCTGCCACCCTACCGCTTAGCTTGCCGATGCCGCCGCGATCACCACAGCCGGCCCACGCTCCGCGCGAACCGGCTGCTGGGTGTGCTCAGCGTTTATAGGATGAGCAGCGGGCCAAAGGTGAGGATTAGGCCCACAATGACTCCTAACACCAGGGTGGACTTGCCTGTACGCAGGGCATGAATAATGCCGCCTATAGCGCCCGTTACCGCCACCGCTAGCACGGCTACCACCACGCGGTTGAAGCTGCCCCAGAGGATCTCAAAGCCCTTGAACACCACCGCCCCCAGCACAATGCCCACCAGTGCCAGCAAAATAACGGAAACCGGGTTGATGCCGGAGTCCTCATCATCTTCTAGGTCTTCGATGTCCTCGACTGCCGCGACATCATCGCGCAGATCATCATCCGCGTGGGCAGGCTCAACGTCCGCAGCTGACCGGGGGGCCGGCTGCGCGGCGGGCTTGGAGGCTGCCAGGGCTTCCTGCTGCGCGGCAGGCTTGGAGGCTGCCAGGGCTTCCTGCTGCGCGGCAGGCGTGGAGGCCGCCTCAGAGACAGGTTGTGCGGCTGGCTGTGGCTCGTCTTTGACGCGTTCAATGATGGCGGTGTCGTCTGCAGAAGGGCTCGCGGCAGGCTTGGGCGCAGCCGACTTCGGGGCGCCGGCAGCGGCCTTCTGCTCAGCGTCCTTCACGGCGACGGCCTGCTTCTCAGCAGCGGCTGCCTTTTCGGCAGCCTGGCGGCGGCGAGCCTCTTCGGCTTTCTTTGCAAACTCGGCGCGCTTGGTTTCCTCAGCGGCCTTGATTTCGGCGGCGCGACGCTCCTCTGCGGTCTTTTCTGCAGGAGCGGGGATAACCGGGGCAGTCTCATCAATCCCCACACTGGAGTGCTTGGCCTCCGCAGGGGTGGCATCCACCTTGGCCAAGTTGCCGGTCAGCTCCGCAACGGAGACTCCGCCCTCTTCCAGGCTGCGGCGGCGCCGGCGGCGCGGAGCCTCCCCCTGAGTATCCGGCTGGTCTTTCTTATTGCGGGCCAGCAGTTCCGCAACGGTAAGTTGCTTCTCCTCAGCCATAGCTAGTTACCTTCCTCTTCCAGGCCTAAATCCAGGCCCTTGTCCAGTCGGCGCAAAATCACGCCCTCGCGCAATGCCCACGGGCAAATCTCAATCTGCTCCAATCCCAATGCTCGCATGGAGGCTTCCGCTACCAGCGCACCGGCCACAATCTGGTGCGAACGGGCCGAGCTCACACCCTCCAAATCCGCCCGGTCTGCCGCCGTCATGCGGGAAATGAAAGAAATCAGCTGCCGCAAACCTGGCGCGGTCAGCGTGCGCTTTACAAACGGGCCAGCAGAAGACGGCGCAGCACCGGTCAGGCGCGCCAGGGAGCGGAACGTCTTTGAGGTACCCACAGCAACCCGGGCGGGGCCAAGGGTGCGCATGGCCGAGGCGGCATCGGCAAGCTCTGCATCAATATAATCACGCAGAGCCGCCACATCTTTCTTATTAGGCGGGTCCGTCTCAAACCAGTTATGCGTCAGGCGGCCAGCACCCAGGTCCAAGGAGAACGCCAGGTCCGGTTCCTCATCCATGCCGGTGGACAGCTCCAGGGAGCCACCACCAATATCCAGGTTGGTAATTCGTCCCGCAGACCAACCATACCAGCGGCGCACCGCCAGGAAGGTCAGCCGGGCCTCATCTTTGCCGGAGAGAATCTGCAGGCGCACGCCGGTTTCGCGCTCGACCTCATCCAACACAAAGTCAGAATTAGGCGCCGAGCGCACCGCGGAGGTGGCAAAGGGAATGAACTCATCGCAGCCCAGCTTTGTGCCCAGCTCGGCTGCCTCACTCACGGCAGAAATAAGCTTTTTTAGGCCTTTTTCGTGGATGTTTCCCTCCGCGTCCAGCTGTTCTACCAGCCGCAGGGGGGTCTTCCAGTCGCTCATGGGAGTGGGCCGTCCACCCACGGTGGCGTCCACTGCCACCAGGTGGACAGTGTTGCTGCCCACGTCTAATACACCTAATCGCACATGTCTAGGGTAATAGGTCTACGGTGGTTTAGTGTGAATCGCCCAAAGTCTTCACCCGTCTACCTTGGCTTTCCGGCCACTTCACCTGCGGGAATATCCATTGCTGCGGGCCGGGAGCACGCCCCGGATTTCCCGCGGGAGTGGTTTGAATTTACGGATCCGCAGGACCCGGAACACGTCTTTTCCGTTGATATTACGTGGTTGGAGTCCTTCTACGCCTGCCAGTTTGGTACCGCATTGTGCCCAGGCATTGACTCCGCCAATCCAGACGTGGGTTGCTGCGGCCACGGCGCCTACATGGCGGATGAGACTGACCGCGAGCAGCTTTATGATGCCGTCCAGCGCATGCCCGCCCGCTTCTGGCAGCGCCGCGCAGAAGTTCTGGGGGACTTTGACCTTAGCCAACCGCTAAACGAAGAGGAACCGGACCCGACCCGGGCCCCGGAGCCGTGGCTGGTGTGGGATGAACTCGATGGAGAAGACGGCGAGGCCGAGCCAGCGCTGAAAACCGTAGTCCGCGAGGGCGCATGCGTCTTTGCCAACCGGGCGGGTTGGCCCACCGGCGCGGGCTGCGCGCTGCACCAATGGGCGGTGGCCGAAGGCGAGGAGCTGACCGTGGTCAAGCCGGAAGTGTGTTGGCAGCTGCCCATCCGCCGCTACGAAGATTATGAAGAGCGCCCGGATGGCCAGGAGATTCTACGCACCCAGATTGGCGAGTACGATCGCCGCGGCTGGGGTGGCGGCGGGGAGGACTTCGACTGGTATTGCTCTGCCGATGCCGCCTGCCACAACGCCGCGCAGCCCCTCTGGCGCTCCCAGCGCACCGAGCTCATTGCCCTCATGGGACAGCAATGCTACGAGATTCTGGCCTCCCACCTGCGCGCCCGGGAGGCCGCGGCGCGCGCGGGGGTGGCATGGCCGGTCCACCCGGCCTCTGCTCACCGCCACCAATCTGCCGATGCCCCCTAACCCCCAGCGTCCGCCCCTCCTCGCCGGTCGAGCCCCGCACCGCAGCTTTAAGGCTCGAACTTATAGCCCAAGCCGCGCACGGTGACCAGGTGGCGGGGTTGCGAGGGCTCGGCTTCGATTTTGGAGCGCAGGCGCTTGATGTGTACGTCAAGGGTCTTGGTATCGCCCACGTAGTCCGCACCCCACACGCGCTCGATAAGCTGGCTGCGAGTAAGCACCCGCCCGGCATTGCGCAGCAGGTATTCCAGCAGGTCAAATTCCTTCAGCGGCATGGACACCGGCTCCCCGTCCACCTGGACCAGGTGGCGCTCAACATCCAGGCGCACCCGCCCGCCTTCAAGGATCTGCTCCTGGGAGGCCTCTTCTTCCCCACCCCGGCGCAACACGGCGCGAATGCGCGCAATGAGCTCGCGGGAGGAATACGGCTTGGTCACATAGTCATCTGCGCCAAGCTCCAGGCCCACCACCTTATCTATCTCAGAGTCCCTGGCAGTGACCATGATGATGGGAACCTGGGAAGTCTGGCGCAAGCGTTGGCACACCTGCGTACCCGACATGCCCGGCAGCATGAGGTCCAGCAGCACAATGTCGATGTCACGGGCACCAAATTCGCTCAGCGCACTGGGACCATCGGGGGCGATGACGGTGTCAAAGCCTTCCTTGCCCAGCAGGAAGGCTAAGGGCTCAGCCAAGGATTCTTCGTCTTCGACAATGAGGATGGTGGTCATTGCGGCGGTGTCCTTTCGGCGGTGGGCGTGCGGGGGGCATCGGCAAGCACTGCCTGGTCGCGGGAGTGAACCGGCAGTTCAATTGTAAAGGTGGAGCCGGTGCCGGGGCGTGACCACAGCTTGATATTGCCACCGTGATTGGCCACCGCGTGCTTGACGATGGACAACCCCAAGCCCGTGCCGCCAGTCTGGCGCGAACGGGCCTTATCCACCCGGAAAAAGCGCTCAAATACGCGCTTTTGGTACTCCGGGGCAATGCCCACGCCACGGTCAGTAACCTGAATGAGCACCACGTCCTCGCCCACCACCTTTTGGCTAATGGACACCGGCGTGGCCTCCGGGGAGTAATTAATAGCGTTGGAGACCAGGTTGGATAGCGCGGTGACCAGCAAGGAGTGATCCCCTAGCACCTCCACACCAGTGGTCTCACCGGTTATAAGCTCAATGCCCGAAGAATCTGCGGCCAGCTGATTGCGAGCAATCGCCTCGGCCACCAGCTCATCTACCAGCAGCGGCTGCATGGATGGCAAGCGCTCGGCGCCTTGAAGCTTAGACAGGGCAATGAGTTCATTGACCATATCCGCGATGCGCTGGGCTTCCTTGCGCACGCGCTGGCCAAAGTAGCGCACGTGCTCGGGGTCTTCTGGGTCTTGGAGCAGGGCTTCTGCCAGCAGGCCGATGCCCCCCACCGGCGTCTTGAGCTCATGGGAGACGTTGGCCACGAAGTCGCGGCGGGCGGCTTCCATGCGCACAGACTCGGACTCGTCGGTGCCGCAGACGAGCACAAAGCGGTCATCGTTGAGAGTAAGCGGCTTGACCAAGGCTTGGACCTGCGTCACGCGCTGTCCGGTGCGGCGTTTGTGGATGGCCACATCCGCCCGGCGCTCTTCCTTGTCCACCTGCACCTGCTGGACCACCTCCCACACCTGGGCATTCAAGGTGCGATCATGGACCAGGGCCATGTCGTGGGCCGCGGGGTTGGACAAAATGACGTCGCCAGCGCGGTCAACAACTACCAGTCCCATCGGCGCGCCCTGGGCGCTTAAATGCAGCACTTGGCTGATGGTGGTGACTTGGTTGGCGTCCGTGTCCGGGGTGCGGGCACGTTGAAAGCGCCCCCACAGCTGTTGCAGCCGGGGGCGCACTATCCAACATGCCAACACACCCATCAGGAAGGTGAGGAGGTATGTCATGGCCTGCCTGCCGCCTGAGGGCTTACTTACCGCCCTGCGCGGCCACGGCGGCAGCGCCGGCAGCGGCAGCCTCCGGGTCCAGGTAGGTGCCGCCGGGGTTGGCCACGGCGCCATCCGCATTAATCTCGTAGACCAGCGGGATGCCGGTGGGGATATTTAGCGCCGCGATGTCCTCATCGGAGATATTGTCCAGGTGCTTGACCAGCGCACGCAGGGAGTTGCCGTGCGCGGCGACCAGGACGTTCTCGCCGTTCTTGACGCGCGGGAGGATCTCTTCTTCAAAGTAGGGAACCAGGCGCTCCACCACGTCCTTGAGGCACTCGGTGCGCGGCACGGTCTCTAGCTGGGCGTAGCGCGGGTCCCCGGCCTGGGAGTATTCGCTGCCGTCCTCCAGCTCCGGCGGCGGGGTGCCGTAGGAGCGGCGCCACTGCATGAACTGCTCCTCACCGTACTTATCCTTGGTCTCTGCCTTGTTTAGGCCCTGCAGCGCGCCGTAGTGGCGCTCATTCAAACGCCAGTCGCGCACCACGGGAATCCAGTGGCGGTCCGCGGCATTGAGCGCAATGTTGGCGGTACGGATGGCGCGGCGCAGCAAGGAGGTGTAAACCACGTTGGGCAGCAGACCTTCTTCAGCCAGCAGCTGGCCGCCGCGCTTGGCTTCCCCCTCCCCCTTTTCCGTGAGGTCCACATCGACCCAGCCGGTGAATTGGTTTGACTCGTTCCACTTGGACTGTCCATGACGCAAAAGAATTAGCTTGCCAGTACTCATGCCTTCCAGCATGCCACCTTTTGGCCACCGTGTCAGCCTTTCTCCGCCCATGTCACTCCCCCGCCGGTAGACCATTACACTGGCCACATGCACATTCTCCCCCTAGCGCCCCCGCACCTGCCCGATAATGTCCACCCTTCCACTGCCGTGCGCGCCCTCAACCAGGCCTTTAATGCCCATATGCGCCAGCTCAGCGGCGGCGATGACTTCGCGGTGCCCATCGCCCAGGACCTGAACAATCTGCGGCCCGTCCCTCAGCGCACCTTGATTGTGCTCGCCGCAGTGCAGGACCCGCAGGGCCACACCACGCTGCCCAGCCAGGAAGATGAGACGGACCTTGGCTTCCGGGGGTTTGCCACGCTGCGCCTGCCACACGTCGATAACACCGAGGTCGCCCATGCGTCCTTCACCTTTCCCGGCGGCTTCGATGGCCCTACGTTTAGCGCGCTGTGGGAGGAGGTCATCGCCCGGTGCCGGGCGGCCGAGCGCACGCGGTTGATTGTGGGCAGCGACTGTCCTGCTGGTGGGCTGGATACTGATCCTCTCTGCCGGGCCTTGCGTGGCCAGGGCATGCGCACCGCCGTGGAGGAAACGGCCTCTTTGCTGGACCTGGCGCTTAGCCCCCGCCCGCAGCTTCCCGCGGGGCTGACCCCAGTGTTCTTCGATGATGTGGAGGTGCCCGAGGAGCTAGTGGATTCTTTCTTAGAGATTATGACCATTAGTTCCCAGGATGTGCCCTCTGCCGCCCCCTCTGCCGAGCCATGGACCCGCCAACGGCTTGCCGATGCCGCCGCCCACCTCAGCGCTGCTCCCGGCACGCTGGTCAATGCGTGCTTGGTCGATGCCGCCGGTATTGCCGCCTTCTCCTATGCCCGGGTCCCTGGTCCGGAGGAGGCCGCCCGCGTTGCGGAGCAGGACTTGACCGTGGTTCACCGTCGTGCCCGCGGCCAAGGCCTCGGCATGACGGTCAAGGCTGCGCTCTATGATCACCTGCGCCAGCGCTTCCCGGACATTGCCCGGGTAAGCACCTTCAACGCCACCACCAACACCCAGATGCTGGCCATCAACCACAAGTTGGGCCTAGAGCCCAAGTTCACGTGGGCTAGTTGGGAAGGCGACGTGAACCAACAGCAGGCTTAAGTGCGCCGTCGCGCCGCACGCACCAGCGCTGGCCCCAAGGTCAAGACCACAGTGCCAAAGCCGGAGATTATAAACGCCGTGGCGGGACCAGTCAGACCCACCACCGGGGCGCCTATCACGTAACCAATCAGCATGGCGGAGTTGTTGATAGCCCCCATGGCCGATAGTGCCTTGGGCTTGATCTGTTCCGGAACCGCTCCGATAACCACCAAGCGCAAAGCTGCCACTTGGACCGAGTTGGCCACACCACCGACGAAGAAGCAGGCCATTGCAAGCACCACAGAGGGAAACACCCCGGGCAACCCCACGCTCAGGCCCAACACCACGCCACCGCCGACCAGGCAGCGCAGCGCGTTATCAGCATTTAGGCGCCCACCCAAGCGGGCGCCCACAATCCGGCCCACAATGAAGGCCTGAGACAAAATCGCGTACATCGCTCCGCTGAGCTCTAAGGTTTGAGTGGCGAAGAATACCTGAGCCACCCCGAAGATGGAGGTAAAGATAATGGCGGCCCAGATACTGGTCAACGCTTGACGTGAGCTAGGGGTGGTCAACAGCATTTTGGGAGCTTCGATGACTTTTTGTAAGAAGGTCATAGACGTAGGCGGCGCGCTACGCTCCACCAGGGCACCGCGGTCAGCACTGCGATAGACAAGTGCCAGCACTAGCAAGCAGATAACACTAGCAACTACCTCGAAGAGGAGCGCCACCCGAATGTTGGCCAGATCCAGCAGCAACCCGCCCATCACCGGGCCCAGAAACCGGCCAGCAAAACGGCCGGTATCCAGCAGGGAGAATACCTTGGCTTGCGCGCCTTCCGGCGCTTGGGCGTCGATAATAGTAAAGAACGCCGGTCCAGACAGCCCCGCCAGACACGTGTTGACCAAACCTCCCGCAATGAGCACCAATGGCGTTGGCAAGGCAGCCATCAGTGAGAGCACCACAATCTCTATGCATAACGTGACGAACGAAATGCGATATGCACTGTAACGATCAAAAAGCGGCGCAAGCAAAGGTGCAACAAAGACCTGCGCAGTCATTCCCGCGACCATGATCGCAGAAACAAACAGCTCGCCGCTGTCCAAGCTGGCAAAGTATAGGGCCACAGTCAGGCCGGTCATCGACCCGCAGAGGGCGCTCAAAAAGTAAGTGGCGGCCAGGGAATACACCGCAGCCATTCCCCGACCGCCGCCTTTACCAGGTTCTCTCACACGCACCCTCACATTGTTGCTCACTCCGCCCCACACTCACGACGGAAACCTACGAATAAATGAGGTAGGTCACTCTAGCAACAATGAAGTGGTTCATGCCTCGCGACACTCCGCTTCGCGGGCACGATCTATTTACTTGCCCCGCCAGCCGCCACGTAGCCGCCAGCGCTCGTAAACAGGCCTACGAAAGCGCAGGCAATGGCTACCCACAGCGGTAACGAAGTCAGCAGCAGCGCAAACGCCACCACATAAGCCAGGGCTGCAATGCTAAACCACCACGCCGCAGCCGCAGAGCTCCGCATAACCAAGGGGTGCTTCTTTCCAGAGCCACGTGCAGCAGGAACTGCGGTTGCACACACAACCGCAGCACACAGCATGATGGCCATACCAAACCACAGACTACCCATGCCTTCGCAGCATAGCCGCAGTGGCGGGGGCATCGGCAAGCTCAGGTGCAAGAAACTAGTAGCCGATGGCGCGGCGAGCGTGACAATCAGGAATCTCGATGCTCAGGGCATCGGCAAAGATAGCTTCAAGCTGCGTGGCAGCAGCGGCCCAACTGAACTGGCTAGCGTGCTCCACAGCGGCCTCACCCATAGCAATGCGGCGCTCATCATCATCCAACAGCTGCGCCAAGGCATCCGCCCAGGCCTCGGGCTCATGGGAGTGCACCAGCAGGCCGGTCTCGCCTGCATCAACCACCGTAGGCAAACCGCCCACCGCCGCGGCCACCACCGGAGTACCTGTGGCCTGGGCCTCCATGGCCACCAGACCAAAAGACTCGTTATAACTAGGAACCGCCACCACATCCGCCGCCCGGTAGACCGAGACCAACTCCTCCGGCGGGCGCGGCGACAGGAAGCGCACGACGCGCTCAACGCCCAACTCACGGGCCAAAAGCTGGTAAGTCTCCGGGGTGGCGTGGGCCCCCGAAGGCCCACCGCACATAATCACCCGCAGGTCGCGGTGCGGATCGCGGCGCATCAACTCCGCCGTAGCCCGAATCAACACCTCCGGGCCCTTGAATTTCTGCAGCCGGCCCACAAAGGCCACCACCTTGGTATGCAGCGGAATGCCCAGCTCACGCCGGGAGCGCTCCGTGTTGCGGTCAGTTCCCGGGGTAAACAGCTCCACATCCGCACCCGGGGAGACCACCACGATACGCTCCGCGGCGGCATCATAATGCTCCACCAAATCCCGTGTCTCCTGGACGGTATTGACCACCAACAGATCAGCATTATCCACAATCTGCTGCTCACAGATGCGGCGCGCCTCCGACTCTGGGGTATCGCCCTGGGTGCGGTGCGCATTTTTGACCGCCGCCAGCGTATGCGCGGTGTGGACCAAGGGGGCTTCCCACAAATCGCGCAGCAACCAACCCACCTGGCCAGAGAGCCAATAATGCGAATGAATCACGTCATAATCCAGGCCGAAACAGCGCGCAAAGTTGACTATGCCCCCGGTAAAAGCGGCCAGCTGGGTGGGCAGGTCTTCTTTATCCAGCCCCTCATAGGGCCCGGCCACGATATTGATCACCCGCAGGCCCTCTTCCACCGCAACGATTTCGCCCTGGGAAGGGCGGGTGGCGCGGGTGAAAATGTCTACTTCAACCCCGCGTCGCGCCAGATGGCGGGCGGTGTTGAGGACGTAGACGTTCATCCCCCCGGCATCACCAGACCCCGCCTGCTCCAAAGGCGAGGTGTGCATAGAGATCATCGCAATACGCATAAAGGCCTATTCTACGCGGGCGTGGCGGGCCCGCGTATACTTAGCGGAGCCCAAACCTACGCAAACGGAGGTTGCACCTATGTCCGCATATGAGTCCAAGGCTTGGCTTCAGTACTACGCGCCTTTTACCCCGCACACCCTGGAGTACGGGGAAACCACACTGCTGGATATTTACGACAACAACTTAGCCATCAATGCGGACAAACCCGCCACCTACTTCTTTGGCAAAACCCAAACCTATGCAGAATTAGACCGCCAGGTGCGCCGCGCTGCCGCAGGCCTGCGGGCCTTTGGCGTGCGGCCCGGGGACCGCGTGGCCATTGTGGCCCCCAACTGCCCCCAGCAGGTGGCCGCCTTTTATGCCGTGCTCAAGCTGGGCGCCACGGTGGTGTTACACAACCCGCTCTACACCGCCCACGAGCTGGAGTCCCTGTTCCAGGACCACGGCGCGCGGATTGCCATTGCGTGGGATAAGACGGCATCGACGCTGGAAAAGCTGCGGCCTACCACCCACCTGGAGACCGTGGTGTCCATCAATATGATTGATGCCATGCCGGCCGCGCAGCGTATGGCCCTCCGCTTGCCGTTCCTGAAGGCCAAGCGCGAGCAATTGTCTGCCGATGCCCCCAATACCGTGCCGTGGGATACCCTCATTGGTAATGCCATCGGCGGCAATGGTGCAGACATTGAAACCCCCACCGAGGTCACCAAGGACACCACTGCACTAATCCTGTACACCTCCGGTACCACGGGTACGCCGAAGGGCGCCGAGCTAACCCACGGCAACTTATTCTCCAATCTCCTGCAGGGCAAGCACTGGGTGCCCGAGTTGGGCGAGCGCCCCGAGCGCATGCTGGCCGCCTTGCCCTTCTTCCACGCCTATGGCCTGACCATGAACGCCACCCTGGCGCAATTCATTGGCGGCGAGCTAGTCCTCCTGCCCTCCCCGCAGGTGCCGCTGATTATGGACATCATGAAGAAGCACACCCCCACCTGGGTGCCGGGCGTACCCACGCTCTACGAAAAGATTGTCCAGGCCGCCGAGGAAAAGGGCGTAGAAATCAAGGGCGTGCGCGCGGCGTTCTCCGGCGCGTCCACCCTCCCGGTAGCCACCGTCGAAAAGTGGGAAGAATACACCGGCGGCCTGCTGGTGGAGGGCTACGGCTTGACCGAATGCTCCCCCATCATCGTGGGCAACCCCATGACCTCTGACCGGCGCCCCGGGTACGTGGGTATCCCCTTCCCCGATACCGAAGTGCGCATTGGCAACCCAGATAATCTGGATGAAACCATGCCGGACGGTCAGGAGGGCGAAGTCCTCGCCCGTGGCCCCCAGGTATTCAAGGGTTACTTCAACAACCCGGAAGCCACCGCTGCTGCCTTCCACAATGGTTGGTTCCGCACCGGGGACATGGGTGTGATGGAAGAAGACGGCTTTATCCGGTTGGTCTCGCGCATTAAGGAAATCATCATCACCGGTGGCTTTAACGTCTACCCCGGCGAGGTTGAGGAAGTACTCCTCACCCATCCTGATGTCGAAGATGTTGCCGTTGTGGGTCGGCCCCGCTCCGATGGCTCTGAAGACGTTGTGGCGTGTATTGACCTAGTCGACGGCGCCGCCCTGGACCCGGAGGGCCTCAAGGAATACTGCCGCGAGCGGCTAACCCGCTACAAAGTCCCGCGCACCTTCTACCACTTCGAGTCCCTTGCCAAGGACCAAATGGGCAAGATCCGCCGCCGCGACGTCCAAGCCGACCTCCTCGCCCGCCTCAACGAGGAGAATTAAGCCCTCCCCCGCCGCTGACCGCTACCTAAGCCCGCGCCGTACGTGCGGGCTTTCTGCTGCCCACCTGCCGCAGAAAAGCAATAAAGCGTCAAACCCGACTTGGCTCATTTTAGTGCGGAAGTCAGGCTTGGGTGATGGCGTTGAGGAGTTGTTGGACGTCAGGGGGCAGTGGTGTGGCGGCGTGGATGGTGGTGCCGTTGAGTTTGAGTTCGAAGGTTCGGTATTTTTTCAGGGTTCGTACCAGGCGTTTGATGCTTTTGCCTGTGGCCGTTTCCATCATCTGACTGATTGCTAGAGCGGCCATGACGATGTTGAGGTGGGCGTTTATAGAGTCTTCGGTTCGCGCGTAGATCGGGCGGGCTTTGAGATCGGACTTTGACATTCGGAACGATTTTTCAATGTTGAGCAGATGTCTGTAGGCGCGGAGCACCTCGGGTGCGGGCATCGATGTGAGCGTCGTTTCGTAGCCTTTAATCCCAGCTAAGGCCCTATGTTTGGTGGCCAGTTCGTAGTTGACCTTTTTATTTGGGGCTTTGAGATCGATGTATCGATTACGTTTGATCGCTACTTTGCCTTCTACTGCTCGGGCAGCCTTGGCTAGCTGCTCGTCGATGCCGCGCACTGTTCGTCGAGCCCGATCGTAGGAGTAGTGAAAGTGAGTAACAGAATCCGGCTTGCCTGTTGTGGCATGGCGTCGATCTGTGTAGGAAGGCTGGGACCATATTTGCCCGTGAGTGTAGTCCTGGCCAGGATGTTCCTGTTTCCACTGGGTGATCACCTCAGGCAGGGAGGGGACTTTGGTAGAAAGGATGTAATCTAGCCCCGCCTCAACGATAGCTGTCTTGTTCTCGGCTGAAAACATGCCCGCATCAGCAACAATCGTGACGCGGTCGAGATTGTACGCAGACTGAAAAGCCCGGATCATCGGTAACAACGTGTGCGTTTCGGCTTTGTTGCCTTCATAGGCCCCGATATGTAGTGGGAAGCCCGTGGCATCGGTTAGCAGGCCTACCAGGATTTGAGGTTCGACTCGGCGTTCTTTCGAAAAGCCGGATTTACGCAGGTCATCTGGAGTATCAGTTTCGAAATACAGCGTGGTCACGTCGTATAAGACGAAGCTTCCTGCACCGATACCAGCATGGCGAGCTAAGGCTTGAGACAAAATCTCACGAAATGACTCTGTAGCGTAGCTGGCTAAATGCCGTTTGATTGTGGCATAAGTGGCACTTACCACGCCAACTTCGGCCAAAGTCTCAATCGAATCCAGCTTGGAACCTGGCTGAATAATCCGCGCGCGAACTAGATTGGCAAAAACCTGGTCGCCACCAGTGGCAACATCAAATCCAAGCCGCTGGTAGCACGAGTCAATGCACTCTAAAAGGACACCAGCCTTTTGGGAACTCACCGGTAACGGATTGTCTTTCGACCCACTACCTGCAGGCGCATTCCTATCGTCAAGCCCTAAATCGAGGCAGAGTTGATCCCCATCAATCACGCGTTGAGCTTCAGCTTTCAACAACGCTAGCTCATAGTCATCGTGGGCAGAGCCGATATGCTTCATCGCCTTTTTACCTGCACGTTCTTCTAACACCACCTGCACAGCAGTAGCACCTGAGGCGGTGGTAACGGTACGAATATACGGGCTCACAAAAATCACATTACAACCAACCCCGCCCCCTACCCCCTTAGTGCGGAAAAACCCGACCCCGCAAGACCAAAACTGCAGGCCTACGTGTCAAGGGTTAATTTAATCACACCCTGATGAGCCAAGTCAGGCCACCGAAGAAAAGCAATAAAGCGTCAAATAAACTCGCGGGACCACTACCTGTAGTTTTAGGGGGATCAGGGCCGAAATTGAGCCAGTTTAGCCGGATTTCGAGGTAACGAAGCAAGAAAGATCGCCACCAGACTCTCAAGCCAAGCCATTAGCTCCTCACGCTGCCCAGTTCGGAACATATCGACGCGATCGAGGTCCGGCTTCTGGGTCATACAGTCGAATGAGATTTTCGTCGACTGTAGCCGAAAGCAACCGGGAGACTTGCGCAGCGTGGCTACTATCGAGTCCAAATCGTGCCCGAACTGACGCATTATTGACTGGCTGGGCCCGCAACAAGGACAAGCACGTATGCTGGTAAACCGCCTGCATACGTTCCCTCATGCTCATCATTGAATATGGGCGATATGCACTAAGCGAAACCACTGTTGAACCATTTACCCGAACAAGAGCTGGGGGGAAATGCTCCTCTTCCAGGGACTGCACAATCTTATCCCAGCCGCTGCCCCGCTGTTCGACGAAGTATGCACGACGGAGAGCCTCGCCCAAACGCTGATTTCGGGAATCCGAGACGGCGTCGATAAAGCGATCCGGATCCACCAGAGGTGTGCCAGGATTAGCCACCTCAATTCTGTCAGCAAAAACCGAGATGGTAACAAACTTCCCAGTGTCATTTAAGTCTTGGTGCAAAAGCGCATTTGCATATACTTCACGGAAGGCAATTGTAGGCAACGTAGGGACATCTATCCTGCGACCCGACCGACTATCGTAGCCTTCTCCACCTGGAGCGGTGGCAGATACCAATTCAATCACCCTTCCGAAACTAAGGGCGTATCCCTGGTCGAAGCGCTTCTCACGCTTAAATGTGTCGGTCGACTCGCCGCTATAAAGAAAAATACGCGGCTGATAGCTATTCAGACCATCGAAACTCGACAAATGCTGCGCGTACATGAGCGCCGACCACAGGGGTATACCCCAGCCATCCTCATGGGTATATGTCACCGCACCATCCCGCCGCATAGTCTCCACCAGAGCTTCACCTTCGAGGTGCAACAGTTCCTTTCGGTTCATCACGAACGCCTCCCGGCTGAGCAGTTCCAGAATGTCACTAGACTCCAGGTTAGAAGCCACCAATTCACTTTCCCTCGAGAACTGTTGCAACTTCAGCCAAAGTTGCCGCTCTGCCTGCGGGTTCTTAATGAGGTTCTTATTATAAGAATCAATTCGGATATAACGCTTATCTTCAAAGGTTAGCGGAGCCTCGCGTGCCGCTGGGACCCGCAAGATCACGACCCGTTTCCCGTCAATCTCCAGAGAGTCAAAGGTGAGATCTATCTTAGGGCTGATCTTTTCGGTCAGCCACGGCTTCAAGTCAGCATTCCCCTTTCCCTTGGCAGCTTCCCAATCGAAGGTTGTACCGACTATCTCTCCCGAATCACTAATCCCCCACAGCAAATATCCCGCGGGCTCCCCACTCAGGCAGGCCGAATTTCCCAAGGCGCTGACGTATTCCGCAATCCGCGCGCCCTCCCTCAGGCCGTCCTCCTTGAACTCAAGCCAGGGTTGCTCCCTACCCACATTAATCAGCCTGCGTACCCGTGACTCAAGCTCTGCACGTTGTCGTCGTGAACTGCTCATCTTCGGCCCTTTCTTCCCCAAGGAGTTACGGTTGATTTAACCAGCGGTGCAATAAAGCGTCAAATAAACTTGTAAGCCTTTCAGCTGCAGGTTTCGGAGAATTCAGGCCGAAATCGACCCATTTTGACCAATTTTCGGAGCAATGAATCAATAAAACTCGCATCCATCCCGCCGCCAACTCGGGCAATCCTGCTACGGCGTCACTGAAGGCTACTCCACCGCCGCGACACCGCACGCCACCTCACCACCCAAGCCGAAATTAGTAGACCCACAAACGCAGAAAAGCAAGAAAGCGTCAAATAAACTCGCAGTCTCTCTACCTGCACATTTCCGAGAATTAATCCCAAAGCCAGCCCATTTTGGCCAGCTTCGGGCGCAATGAGTCAATAAAACCTGACTTGGCTCATGGGCATATGGTTGATTTAACCCTTAACGCGTAGACCTGCCGTTTTAGGCTTAGACCAGAGGAGATTTCCGCACTAAGGGGGTCATGCAAAGACCAGCCCGCCCGCCCGGGGTAATGGAACGCGGGAGGAGGCGGGGGCATCGGCAGACTAGGCTACGCGAGCGTAGGTAGACTACTGGCATCGGCGCGGCGGATGGTCGCACGTGTCCAGATCCTTATAAGATATTGCAAACTATACGCACGATGGAAGGAAAGACCCATGTCAGCATATGAATCCAAGGCCTGGCTGCAACACTACGGCGAATGGACCCCGCACCACCTGGACTACGGGGACACCACGCTGGTGGACGTCTACCGCGACAACCTGGACAAGCACAGCGAAAGGGCAGCGACCTGGTTCTTTGGGCGTTCGCAAACCTACGCGGAGCTCGACGTGCAGGTGCGCGCCGCGGCGGCGGGACTGAAGGCTTTTGGCATCCGCCCTGGAGACAAGGTAGCTATCGTGCTGCCCAACTGCCCACAACACCTGGCAGCGTTCTACGCGGTGCAACTGCTGGGAGCAACCGTGGTGGAGCACAACCCTCTCTACACTGCGCATGAGTTTGAGGGTCTCTTCGCCGACCATGGCGCCCGTGTGGCTATTGCCTGGGATAAGACCGCGGCAACGCTGGAGCAGCTGCGCGCCACCACGCCGCTGGAGACGATTATCTCCGTGAACATGATCGAGGCCATGCCGCGCACCAAGCAGTTGCTGCTGCGCCTGCCGCTGCCGCCGGTGACCGCCAAGCGCGAGCAGCTTTCTGTGAGTGCCCCGAATACAGTGCCGTGGTCTGCGTTGATTGGCGCGGCCATTGGCGGTACGGGCAAGGAGTTGGAGTATCCGGAGGTATCCCGAGAGGACATCGCGCTGATTCTTTACACCTCCGGCACCACGGGTGCCCCCAAGGGCGCAATGTTGTCCCACGGCAATTTGGTCTCCAACCTCATCCAGGGCAAGGCCTGGGTGCCAGGCCTGGGCGATAAGCCGGAGCGCTTCCTGGCCGCACTTCCCATATTCCACGCCTATGGCCTGACCATGCTGGCCACGCTGGGCGTCTACGTGGGCGCGGAGCTGGTCATGCTGCCCGCGCCGCAGGTGCCGCTGATTATGGATGTGATGAAGAAACACACCCCCACCTGGGTGCCGGGGGTGCCCACGCTCTACGAGAAGATTATTGCCGCTGCGCAGGAGCAGGGCGTGGCCATCGAGGGCATTCGCAATTCTTTCTCCGGCGCGGCCACTTTGCCGGTGCGCACGGTGGAGCGTTGGGAGGAACTCAGCGGCGGCCAGTTGGTGGAGGGCTACGGCCTGACGGAGACTTCCCCGGTCCTGGCTGGCAATCCCATGAATGGCCAGCGCCGCCCGGGCTACATTGGGGTTCCGTTTAGTGATACGGAAATTCGCATCGCCAACCCGGATAATTTGGATGAGACCATGCCGGATGGCCAAGAGGGCGAGCTGCTGGTGCGCGGACCGCAGATCTTCCAGGGCTACCTGAACAACCCGGAGGCCACGGCCGCGGCTTTCCACAAGGATTGGTTCCGCACGGGCGACATGGGCGTGATGGAAGAAGATGGCTTCATTCGCCTGGTCTCGCGCATCAAGGAAATCATCATCACCGGCGGCTTCAACGTCTACCCAGCGGAGGTGGAGGAGACCATCATGGACCACCCGGATGTGGTGGATGTGGCGGTGGTGGGCCGCCCGCGCGCCGACGGCTCTGAGGACGTGGTGGCGTGCGTCATCCTGCGCGACGGTGCTGCTTTGGACCCGGAGGGCATGAAGAGCTTCGCCCGCGAGCGCCTGACCCGCTACAAGGTTCCGCGCACCTTCTACCACTTTGAGTCCCTGGCCAAGGATCAGCTGGGCAAGATTCGCCGCCGCGAGGTACAGGCTGACCTGCTCAAGCTGCTGGAGACCCGTTCCTAGGTTTCGCGTGGGCTTCAGCTTGCCGATGCCCCCCCCCCTGCCCGCACCGTGCGCTCGTGTTCCGCGCGGTGCGGGCGCGGGATTTTTCGGGTGCAGGGCGCCCACAACACGAAAAAGTTGAGTAAATCCTCACATTTTGGCCCGTCGTGCAGCTAACCTACTCCCAAGTAGGCTACGGTAGCGTAATTGCGTCTTCATTTGTTGCGCGTAGCAAAGCGCGGAACGAGGGAGCGCAGGACTTTCAGCACGGGGTGCACGCCCGCACCCCTCAAAAGACCGAGGAAGACCGAGGAACACATGTCTTTGACGCCACTGCAGTCCCTGCTCGACGCCCCGCAGCCGCCCGCCATCATCTTCGCTGGCCAAGGTTCGCCTTGGCAGGAGCAGCTTGCCGATGTCGCCGCAGCCCCCCACACTGCCGATGCCCTGCGCGCCACCCTACGCGCTGCCCGCACCGCCACCGGGCCGGTGGCTCGCCAGATCGCCTCCACGTGCCCGGGGGTCTTTGAGCGCCTGGAGGCCATCATCGGCGGCGACGCCACCGCCCGTCCCGAAGATGCCCTGCCGGCCTACTCCGTGCCCGGCATTGTGCTGGCCCAAATCGGCATCATCGAGCACTTCCGTGAGCTGGGTTTTGACCCGCAACAGCTCCCGGCCGCCGGCCACTCCCAAGGCTCACTGGGCGTACTCGCCCTGCGCGACCCGCAGGAGGCCCTGACCCTGGCCGTGCTCATGGGCACGGCCGCCGCCGTGGTCCATGGCGCTAGCGACACCCGCCCCCACATGCTGGCCGTGCGCGGGCTAGACACTGACTTTATTGCCGCCCACCTCGCAGGCGATGCCGCAGTGGCGGTGCGCAATGGCCGCCGCTCCTTCGCGCTTTCTGGCACCCCAGAGGATTTGGAGGCCACTCGCGCCCAGCTAGAGGCCGCGATCGCGGAACACAACGCCGCCCTCGAGGCACGCACCCACGGCGGCGACGAACTCCAGGCCAACTTCACCCCACTGCCAGTCGCCTTGCCCTTCCACCACCCCAGCCTGGCACCGGCGGCGCAGTTGACGCAGGAATGGGCGCGGGAGTGCGGCATCGGCAAGCACAGTTTGCCGGAGGACATCCTGGTAGAGCAGCATGACTGGCCCCAGGAACTGGCGGCGGTGGCAGAAGGCACCCGCTACCTGCTGGCCACTGAGGAAGCCCTGGCGCGGCTAAGCGCACCGCTGGTGCACGGCAGCGGCACGGCCGTGGTGCCGGTAGCCACCGCCGCCCAGCGCGACGGCCTGGCCACCCCGGGCAATGAACTGCCCGGCGCGGTGGACTACCGCGACTTTGCCCCGCGGCTGGTGCGTCTGCCCGGCGGCGGCACCTACACCCAAACCCGCCTATCGGACCTGACCGGTCTGTCGCCCATCATGCTCGGAGGCATGACGCCCACCTCAGCCGACGGCGAGATTGTGGCCGCAGCCGCCAACGCCGGCTACTGGACGGAGATGGCCGGCGGCGGCATGTACTCCGAGGAGGTCTTCGCCGCCCACCGCCAGGTCATGGAAAAACACCTGCGCCCGGGGCGCACCGCCCAGTTCAACACCATGTTCTTCGACCGCTTCCTATGGAACCTGCAGTTCGGGCAGGCGCGCATTGTGCCCAAGGCCCGCGCGGCCGGCGCGCCGTTTAATGGCGTGTGTATCTCCGCCGGTATCCCAGAAGTCGACGAGGCCACGGAGCTGCTCGCGCAACTCCACGCCGACGGCTTCCCCTACATCGCCTTCAAGCCCGGCACCGCGGCACAAATTCGGGCGGTGCTGCAAATTGCAGCGGCTAACCCAGATGACCACATCATTATCCAGGTCGAAGATGGCCACGCCGGTGGCCACCACTCCTGGGTCAACCTCGACGACATGCTGCTAGAGACCTACGCGCAGGTGCGCGACCACGCCAATGTGGTGCTGTGCGTTGGCGGCGGCATCTATTCCCCAGAGCGCGCCGCGACCTACCTGACCGGCCAGTGGTCACAGGATTACGGCCTGCCGGCCATGCCAGTCGATGGCGTATTCATTGGCACGGTGGCCATGGCCACCAAGGAAGCCAAGGCCACGGATTCCGTCAAGGAGCTGCTGGTATCCACCCCGGGTATTTCCCTGGAGGACAACGGCGGTTGGGTGGGCCGCGGGCAGGGCACCCAGGGCGTGGCGTCCTCCCAGTCGCACCTGCTGGCCGATATTCACGACATTGATAATTCCTTCGCCGCCGCCTCGCGCCTGATCACCTCCCTTGATATTGAGGATTACGCGACCCACCGCGAGGAGATCATTGCCGCGCTGAACAAGACAGCCAAGCCCTACTTTGGGGACGTCGAGACCATGACCTACGCGCAGTGGGTGGAGCGCTTTGTGGAATTGGCGTACCCCTTTGTGGACCCGACCTGGGATGACCGCTTCTTTGACCTGCTCCACCGCGTGGAGGCCCGCCTGCACAGCGCAGACCACGGGCAGATTGAGACCCTCTTCCCGGATATTGCAGGCGTTGCCGATGCCCCCGCAGCCGCCGCCACCCTGCTGGCGGCCTACCCGCAGGCCGCGCACACCACGGTCTCCCCGCGCGATGCCGCATGGTGGATCACCTTGCACTACAAGCACGTCAAGCCCATGCCGTGGGTGCCAGCCATTGATGGCGACCTCAAGGTGTGGTTTGGCAAGGACACGCTGTGGCAGGCCCAGGATGAGCGCTACACCGCAGACCAGGTGCGCATTATCCCCGGCCCCGTGGCCGTGGCGGGCATTACCCGCAAAAATGAGCCGGTAGCTGAGCTGCTGGGCCGCTTTGAGCAGGCCACCACCGATGCCCTGGCTGCCGATGGCGCCCAAGCCGAAGAGGTCTTCTCCCGTCTGCGGTCCGCGCGCACCGCAGAGGAATTCTTGCGCAACGCGCCGTCGCTGCTGTGGCATGGCCACCTGATGGCCAACCCGGCCTACGCCATGGATGAGGACGCCTTCGAGCTCAGCCAGGACGCCGAGGGCAACTGGAACATCGTCATCCACGCCGACTCCTACTGGGATGAGCTGCCGCAGGGCCAGCGCCCCTTCTATGTGGAGTCTGTGACGGTGCCGGTGGATTTGCCGGAGGATGTGGCCACAGGCGGCTCGCCGGTGGTCTCTGAGGAGCGCCTGCCGGCGGCAGTCTATGAGCTGCTCGAAGGCCTCGCCGGCGTGGGCTCCGTGGCCGAGCAGGGCGATGAGATCTCCCAGATGCCGGTCATTGATCCGGATTCTGTGAGCGAGTCCGCTCCCTTCGGCCAGGCCCACTACTCCTTTACCCTGCCGGCTTCGTTGCTGCACGCGCACACCAACGTCACCGGTGCGGCGCTGGAGAACACCGAGTCTGCCGGCCCGGTGCCGGTGGGCACCCCGGATGTGCTGGTGGGCCCGTGCTGGCCGGCTATCTACACCGCGCTGGGTTCGGGCTTGCTGGAAGATGGCTACCCCGTCATCGAGGGCCTGCTCAACGCCGTGCACCTGGACCACGTGGTGGATGTGCGGGTGCCGTTGGCACAGCTGGCTAATTCCCGGCGCATTAACGTGACCTCGCAGTGCTCCAGCATTGCAGAGTCCGTCTCCGGCCGGGTGGTCACTGTGGACTTGGAGCTTGCCGATGCCGCCACCGGTGAGGTGGTTGCCACCCAAACGCAGCGCTTTGCCATCCGCGGCCGGGCCCACGGCAACGCCGCGCCGGTGCCGGCGCCGCAATATGGCGGCGGTAAGTCAGCGGAGCTGATTGAGGCCACCCCGCGGTCCTTTGTGGACCGCGGCACCGTGACCGCCCCGGCGGATATGACGGCCTTTGCGCTGGTTTCTGGTGACTACAACCCCATCCACACCTCCTATAACGCGGCGCAGCTGGTGAATCTGCGCGCCCCGCTGGTCCACGGCATGTGGCTGTCTGCCACTGCCCAGCACCTGGCTGCCAAGCACGGCACGGTGGTGGGCTGGACCTACTCCATGTATGGGATGGTGCAGCTCGAAGACACGGTGGAAATCACCGTCGAGCGCGTGGGCCGCAAGGGCATCCACGCCGCTCTGGAAGTCACCTGCCGGATTGATGGCGAGGTGGTCTCGCGTGGCCAGGCCTTGCTGGCGGCTCCGCGCACCGCCTATGTCTACCCCGGCCAGGGCATTCAGGCTGTGGGAATGGGCGCTGGCGATCGCGCTGCCTGCCCGGCTGCCCGCGAGGTCTGGCGCCGCGCTGACCGGCACACCCGGGAGAACTTGGGCTTTAGCATCACCCAGATTATTGATGAAAACCCCACAGTGCTCAACGTGCGCGGCACCACTTTCCGTCACCCGCAGGGCGTGCTGCACCTGACGCAGTTTACCCAGGTGGCCCTGGCGGTGGTGGCCTACGCCCAGACTGAGCGCCTGCGGGCCGCCGATGCTTTGGCCCCGGCGAGTGCCTCCTATTACGCCGGCCACTCCCTGGGCGAATACACCGCCTTGGCGTCTTTGGCCAACATCTTTGACCTCGAGGGCGTTATTGACATCGTCTACTCGCGCGGTTCTGCGATGGGCTCGCTGGTCCCGCGCGATGCCGAGGGCAACTCCGAGTACGCCATGGCCGCACTGCGCCCGAACTTGGTGGGTGCTGACGCCGCTGACGTGGACGCTTATGTCGCCCGCGTGGGCGCAGACACCGGCGAGTTTCTGGAGATTGTCAACTACAACATCCGCGGCCAGCAGTACTCCGTTGCGGGTACCAAGCGCGGCCTGGCCGAGCTGGTGGCCCGCGCTACCGCCGCCCACCCGCGCGCCGCGGTGCTGGTGCCGGGCATTGACGTGCCTTTCCACTCGCGGGTGCTGCGCGATGGCGTGCCGGCTTTTGCTGAAAAACTGGACCAGCTGCTGCCGCGCGAGCTCGACCTGGATGCCCTGGTAGGCCGCTATATCCCCAACCTAGTGGCACGTCCCTTCGAGCTGACGCAGGAGTTCGTCGACGCAGTTGCGCCGCTGGCTCCGTCGGGCCGCTTGGATGGTCTGCGCGCAGAAACGCTCAGCGAGCAGGAGCTAGCACGCACGCTGCTTATCGAGCTGCTGTCCTGGCAGTTCGCTTCCCCGGTGCGCTGGATTGAGACCCAGGAGCTGCTCTTCGAGCGCGTGGAGCAGATTATCGAAGTCGGCTTGGCGTCCTCGCCGACCCTGACTAACTTGGCTACGCGTTCCCTCGATGTTGCCGGCGTTCCGGCTGGGCGCATTGCTGTGTTCAATGTGGAGCGCGACCAGGATCAGGTCATGTTGGCTGACTCCCGCCCCGCCCCTGCCGCTCCCACCACCGACTCCTCTGACTCCTCCGCGGCTACAGCTGGTGCGCCTGCACCAGCTGCCGATGCCGCCACCCCGGCTGACTCCGCGACTACAGCTGGTGCACCTGCACCAGCTGCCGACCCTGCCGATACCGCCGCTCCTGCTGCCTCCGCTGCTCCAGCTGGTGCGTCTGCACCAGCTGCTGGCGGCGGATCTGGCGCGGATGCCCCGGAGTTGGCCTTTGGCGCCGCGGACGCCATCGACGTGCTCTTCGCCTTCCAGAACAAGATCCGCCGCGAGCAGATTCTGGCCTCGGACACCATCGAGGAGCTGACCAACGGCATCTCCTCGCGCCGCAACCAGCTGCTCATGGACATGTCCGCGGAGCTTGGCGTGCCCGCCATCGACGGCGCCGCCGATGCCGACGTGACCTCCCTGCGCGAAAAAGTCACCACCGCTGCCCCCGGCTACAGCGCTTTTGGCTCCGTGCTTGGCGATGCCGTCGCCGCCCGCCTGCGCAGCCTCTTCGGCGCCGCTGGCCTCAAGCCGGCCGCCGTGGCTGACCGGGTGACCGGCACCTGGTCCCTGCCCGCTAGCTGGGTGGCCCACGTCGAAGCCGAACTACTGCTGGGCACCCGCGATGAGGATTCCGTGCGCGGTGGAACGCTAGCCACCCTGCCGACTGCGGTCAGCAGCGCCGCCCAGGCCCACGAGCTGATCGATGCCGCCGTCCAAGCCGTCGCCCAGGCCCACAACGTCTCCGTCTCGCTCAACTCCGGCGGGTCCAGCTCCGGTGGTGCCGTGGTGGATTCCGCCGCACTCGATGCCTTCGCGGACACCGTCACCGGCCCCGATGGCGTGCTGGCTTCCACGGCCCGCCACCTGCTGACCCAGCTGGGCATCACCGAACCCGAGGAAGCCGCTGAGCTTCCCGATACCACCGCCATCGACGCCATCGAAGCCGAACTCGGCTCCCAGTGGCTGGCCTCGGTCACCCCGGCCTTCGACGCCGCCCGCGCGGTACTCTTCGATGACCGCTGGGCCAGTGCCCGCGAAGACCTCGCCCGCGTAGCCCTGGGCCACGCAGACCTGCCGGTAGCGCGTTTCCAAGGCACGGGACAAACTATCGCCAAGCAAGCAACCTGGTGGGCAGCCCAGGACACCGTCTCTGCGCCCGTGCGCGAGACCCTGCGTGAGATCGCTCAGGCCGCCACCGATGCCCCGGCTGCCGAATACAGCCAGGACATCGCCCTGGTCACCGGCGCGGCCCCTGGTTCGATTGCCACCGCCCTGGTCGAAAAACTGCTCGCCGGTGGCGCCACCGTCATCATGACCGCGTCCTCCGTGACCCAGGCACGCAAGGAATTCGCCCGCCAGCTCTACGCCACCCACGCTGCACCCGGCGCGGCCCTGTGGCTGGTCCCGGCCAACCTATCGAGCTACCGCGACGTCGATGCCCTGGTCGAGTGGATCGGCTCCGAACAGCGCCAATCCGTGGGCAACGAGGTCAAGATCCTCAAGCCGGCCCTTATCCCCACCCTGGCCTTCCCCTTTGCCGCACCGTCGGTCTCCGGCTCGCTGGCGGAAGCCGGCGGCCAGGCCGAGTCCCAAACTCGTCTGCTGCTGTGGTCGGTTGAGCGCACCATCGCCGGGCTCTCGCGTCTGGCCCAGGCCGGCGTGGACACCCGCTGCCACGTGGTGCTGCCGGGCTCGCCCAACCGCGGCACCTTCGGCGGCGACGGCGCATACGGTGAGGTCAAGGCCGCCCTCGATGCCATCGTGGCCAAGTGGCACGTCGAAGCCGGCTGGCCCGCGGGCATCACCTTGGCCCAGGCGATTATCGGCTGGGTCTCCGGCACCCACCTCATGGGCGGCAACGACGCCCTGGTGCCCACCGCCGAAAAGAATGGCATCCACGTGTGGACCCCGGAGGAAATCTCCTCCGAGCTGCTCGCCCTGGCCAGCCCGGATGCCCGCGCCCAGGCCGCCGAGGCTCCGCTCAGTGCCGACCTCACCGGTGGTCTTGAGGGCGTCTCCCTAACTGCCCTCGCTGCCGATGCCGCCGCCGATGCCGCCGCTACCGACGCATCCACCGCGGCCGACTCCGCAACCGCATCCGACGCAACCACCGCAACCGGGACTGCAAGCGCACCCACGGGGGCATCGGCAAGCACCATTGCTGCCCTGCCCAGCCCCGCACGGCCGGTACAACCTGGCCTGGACGGGGGCATCGGCACGGTAGCCACGGACCTCGAAGACATGGTGGTCATCGCTGGCATCGGCGAAGTCAGCTCTTGGGGCTCCGGGCGCACCCGCTTCGAAGCCGAATACGGCATCCAACGCGACGGCTCCGTGGAACTAACCGCCGCCGGCGTGCTCGAACTCGCGTGGATGATGGGCCTGGTGCAATGGCGCGAAGACCCCCACCCCGCCTGGTTCGTGGGTGATACCAGCGAAGAAATTGCCGAGGAAGACATCTACGCCCGCTTCCGCGACGAGGTCGTTGCCCGCTCCGGCGTGCGCACCCTCACCGACAAGTACCACCTGGTAGACCAAGGATCCATCGACTTGACCCCGGTGTTCCTTGACCGCGACGTCACCTTCGCTGTCGCCTCCGCTGAGGAGGCACACGACATCATCGACGCCGACCCCGAGTTCACCACCGCCACCGAAGTCGACGGCGAATGGCTGGTCACCCGCCGCCGCGGCGCCACCGTACACGTTCCACGCAAGGCCACCCTCACGCGCACCGTCGCCGCCCAAATGCCCGACGACTTCGACGCTGCCAAATGGGGGATCCCCGAGCACATGCTCGACGCCCTCGACCGCATGGCCGTATGGAACCTGGTCACCGCCGTGGACGCCTTCATCAACGCCGGCTTTAGCCCCGCAGAGCTGCTGCAAAGCATCCACCCGGGGCAAGTGGCCACCACCCAAGGCACCGGTATCGGCGGCATGGAATCCCTGCACAAGGTCTTCGTGTCGCGCTTCCTGGGTCAGGAGCGCCCCTCCGACATCCTGCAAGAGGCGCTGCCCAACGTCATCGCCGCACACACCATGCAATCGCTAGTCGGCGGCTACGGCTCCATGATTCACCCCATCGGTGCCTGCGCCACCGCCGCCGTGTCTATTGAAGAAGGCGTGGACAAAATCGCCCTGGGTAAGGCCGACGTAGTGGTTGCCGGCGGCATCGACGACGTGCAAGTTGAGTCCCTGACCGGCTTCGGTGACATGAACGCCACCGCGGAGACCGCCGCGATGACCGCCCAAGGCATCGACCCACGGTTTATCTCCCGCGCCAACGACCGCCGCCGCGGCGGATTCCTCGAAGGCGAAGGCGGCGGCACCGTGCTGCTGGTGCGCGGCTCGCTTGCCGCCGAACTGGGCCTGCCCGTGTTGGGCGTGGTCGCCCACGCCGCTTCCTACGGCGACGGCGCCCACACCTCCATCCCGGCCCCCGGCCTGGGTGCGCTCGGCGCTGGCCGTGGCCGCGAGAACTCCCGTCTGGCGCGCTCCCTGCGCGGACTGGGGCTCAGCCCCAACGACGTCACCGTGCTGTCCAAGCATGACACGTCCACCAACGCCAACGACCCCAACGAGTCCGAGCTGCACTCCCTGTTGTGGCCGGCGATTGGGCGCGACGCGGACCAGCCGCTGTTCGTCATCTCCCAGAAGACGCTTACCGGCCACTCCAAGGCGGGCGCTGCACTGTTCCAGACCGGTGGAATCCTGGACGTCTTCCGCACCGGGCAGATTCCGGCCAACGCGTCCCTGGACTGCGTGGACCCGCTGATCGAGGCCAAGGCCAAGAACCTAGTGTGGCTGCGTTCCCCGTTGGACGTCGGCGCTGCCGACCGCCCGGTCCTGGCGGCCGCACTGACCTCCCTGGGCTTCGGGCACGTGGGCGCGCTGCTGGTGTACGCGCACCCTGGCGTCTTCGAGGCCGCTGTCGAGCAGCAGCGCGGCGCCGAGGCTGCCGCCACCTGGCGTGCTCGCGCCGAGGCCCGCTTGGCCGCCGGCCACGACCGCTTCGAGGCCGGCATGCTGGGGCGTGCCCCGCTGTTTGAGGTCATTGAGGGCCGTCGTCTGCCCGCCGGCTCTGCCCCGGTGGAGATCCCCGGCTACGGCACCGTCGCCGCTGACAAGGCCGCCGAGATTGCCATGCTTCTCGATGCCTCCGTCCGCCTCACCCCCGAGGGCACCTACCCCAGCGCCTAGCTTTCCGATGCCGCCCAGCCACCAGCTGCCGTACTGCGTCGCTTGGGTGCGCCCAGCTGCCAGCCGTGCGTAAGCCACCGGTGAGTGCCCAGTAAGGCAAGGCCCGTGTCCCCTTCTTTTATGGGGCGCGGGCCTTTGCCATGCGCACCGGGCGGGATGAGCCTGATTAGCCAGCGTGTACTGGCCGCAATGCCTTTGCCATGCGCACGGGGCGGTGCACTGAGCACGGGAACAGGTTAAGCCCTAACCCAGCAGACTACTCACGTAATCCACCTAGATAACTCTTAACCTAGTAAACTGCTCACGTAATCCACCTAGATAACTCTTAAGGTGGCACCCCAAGCAGACAGTGTATCCACGCAGGCAGTGCATCCACGCAGGCAGAGTATCAAGGAGTTGATAATGGCCCGGCACGTTAAGTTGCACTGGATCCCGATTGATGGCTCCGGACTCTCAAGGCGGGACCTACCATGCCTTCGTTCCCGATACTCTCGCGTCATTGGCTGTTAGACTTCCTGCTGAGCTCTCGCAGCGGATCGTCCTCGTCGAGCGCACTATTCACCGACTGTCGGCTTACAATAACCCTTTGTCGCTGGAAGCCGTTTTCCGGCTACTTTTACGTTCCGAGGCTGTAGCGTCCTCCCGCATTGAGGGCTACGCGCCTAATTCGGACAAAGTAGCCATGGCAGTCCTCGCTGGCAGTTCTTCACAGCACATTGCCGGTTTCTCGGCCGCTGCGGCAGCCGTGGCGCGCAATGTCAGTATCCTTAGCGACCTTAACCCTCAGCTCGCTGATAAGGATGTACTCGAGCTCGAAGATTTCATCACCATGCAATCCAGCCTTGTCGCGGAGACTCAGCTTAAAGGAATTCGCCACACCCAGAACTGGATTGGTGGTTCGAACTACCACCCATTGACGGCTGCATTCGTACCACCACCTCCAGAGGAGGTTGAAGGTCTTCTCGAAGACCTCCTCACCTACCTCAACGGTGCAGACCACTCCGCCTTGGTGCAGGCTGCACTCGTCCATGCGCAGTTCGAGACCATTCATCCCTTCCCGGACGGAAATGGCCGTGTAGGCCGAGCGATGATCCACACTGTGCTCCAACGCCGCGGCCTGACCCAGGCTGCAGTCCTGCCCATCAGTATGGTTCTGGGAACTCTGAGTGACCGTTACGTTGATGGCCTTACCGCCTTCCGAAACGGAGAGGTGCTCGACTGGATAGCCTTCTTTGTCGATGCCGCTGAAATCGCAGCGGAGAAGGCCGCCCAAATCGCCCAAGATGTCGCCGCATTGGAGGCTGATTGGACCGATCGGGTCAATGATTACCGCAAGCAGCAGGGACTGTCGCGAGCTCTACGCTCCGATTCCACCGAATCCCGGGTACTTGATAGTCTTCCCTCCACTCCCTTGGTCACGGTGGCGAGCGTCCAGTCCCTCCTGGGCACTTCATCCACTGCTGCTGCTCGCGCTGCGTTGGAGTCACTGACTGAGTCCGGGGTCCTGCGAAAGAGGAGCATCGGTCCGGGAGGCCTTCAAGGTTATTTCGCCGATGATGTCTTCCGCCTTGTCGACGATGCCGAGCGCCAACTAGCCTCCACGCAATTCGACACGCGCCTCTCCCCACCTAGCCGCCAGAACGTGCCGAAGCACCGCGAGTGAGGCTAGCCGCCCTGCCCACACTGCGCGCTTAAACCCATTCCGCTCACCCCTAACCCCTCCGGCTGCCTGTTTTCGACTGCCGTGGGACTGTGGGTGCTGCGCTGTCGCCGCCTATTGCGCCCCGCGTTGCCTGCCCGCGCTACTCGTTGCGCTGGGTTGCGCCGCTGGCTTGGAGCGCTACACCGACTATTGCGCTGAGCCCGCACGTCTAGCCCCTCCGGCTGCCTGTTTTGGCCGCCGTGGGGCTGGGGTCTTGCGCGGCGCCGGACTTGAGCGCTGCGCTGCTTGCCGCGCTGCTGGTTGCGCTGCGCTGCGCCGGACTTGTGCACTGCGCTGCTTGCCGCGTCGCGCTTGGCGTGCTGCCTGCGCTGTGGGCGCGGGGGTTTAGTTGGTGGGGCTAGTCGGCACTGGGACACCACCACCAGGTGACTGCCAAGCCACCTGCCCACCAAGCCTTGTCATCCGGCCCCGCCGGACGGGCACTCCTCCTGGCGGGTGGTCCTCGTTGGCACCATTATGGTGCGGGCATAACACTGTCAGGTTCCTGATGTTGGTTTCCCCACCATCAGCCCACGACGTGATGTGGTGGACTTGGCACTTATCAAACGGCACGTGACAGTCCAACCACGCACACTCAGGGCTCTCCGCAGCAAGGAGTAGGCGCTGCTTGTCGGTAGCAAAGCGCTCCATACGGTAAACATCCACCGGACCGTGCACCCGGCTTAGGATTGCGACAAACCCATGCTTGAACAAAATGCGCTGGGCTAACTCCGCCCCAGTCATCCGCGCCCCATTATTAGCCCGAACAATAATGTCCGAATCGGCGCCGGCAGAGTCTGCACCGGTGTGGTCGCATTCGTTAACGGCGAGCAGTTTGGCGAAGGTATCCAGCTGCAGGGTGATCATGGGGATGTAGTTCAATCGCCCGGCTCCACCTTCACCGCGTACTAGGTTAAGGAAGCTTTCTGCCGGGGCGGATTGGTCGATGGCATCGTAGACATCGGTAAGGTCCACATCGCGGGCGGTAATCGACATGGTGGCTGTGCCGTTGGCGTAGCGGCGCATGGTGACTTTTTCTACCGGGGTGTCATCCTTTGGGTTCCATTCTCGGCGTAGTTTGCGTGCCACAGTGGTGAATTGGCCTGCGGGTGTGGCGCACAGTTGTTGGCGCATTCTCCATTGTTGGGTGGTTTTGGTTTTGGTGACTTCGCGTTCTATTTCTTGCATGGCGATAAGCCCGTGGCCGTGGCGGCGGGCGCCTTTAATAGCGCTCCTTTGCCGCCGGGAGGGCTGGCCGGGCCCGTAGTACAGGCGGTAGAGGCGCACCAGGAACTCTGCGGTATCTGGTGCAACACCTAAGCCCACCAGGTCTGTGGTGGTGGCATGCTCTAGCTGTGGCAGTGCGTCGATGACGCTGCCTAGCAGGGCGGCGATGTTGATCTCGTTCATGGTTTTGACGCTAAGGCGATTGTGCAACCCTGCGCAAGGGGAATTTTGGGAAAACCCGAAATCTGTGGATAACTCTGCGAAAATGTGCACTCTATTAGACAATTGTCGAAGAATTCCACAGGGAGAATGCCACAAACGTGACATAATCTAGCCCCGCACGAGCAAAGCGGGGGTGCTGACGCAGCCCGGCCCGGCCATAAGACAGCGGCGCACACGCGGGAAAAGGGGCCACAAACCGAGCTGCCCCGTACACGGGCAGACAGCGGCGCACGCGGGGAGGGGCTGCGTGTCGAGTCATGAAAGACAAGCGTGGCGCACGGGCGGACTACGGCACGCGAGAAAGATGGGAGCCACTGGTTCAGTCTGGACCGGCGGTAGGTGGTGGCGGGTGAGGGAGAGGGGCATCGGCAAGCTAGGCAGGCGGGATAAACTGGTGGCCATGACCAAGAGCAATGTGGAATCTTTTGACCTCGACCACCGGCTAGTCAAGGCGCCATATGTACGCGTTGCCGGGCGCAAAGAGCTGGGCGGCGGGGTGGAAATAATCAAGTATGACCTGAGGTTCTGCCAACCTAATAAGGCGCACCTGGAGATGGCCACCGTGCACTCCATCGAGCACATGATGGCGAACTTCATGCGTGATTACACCGATAAGCTCATCGGGTTTGCCCCAATGGGCTGCCAAACCGGGTTTTACGCGATTACCAACAACATGGAACAAGACGAGCTGCTCAGCGCCCTCGAAAGCGCGCTCAATGACATCCTCAACGCCACTGAAGTGCCCGCCGCCAATGAACGCCAATGCGGTTGGGGCGCCAACCACGATCTTGCGGGGGCACAAGCTGCCGTGCGCAACTACCTAGCGCACAAGGACGAATGGTTAGAAGTCATGGCGTAATTGCGAACGCGCGTCATGTTAAATGCGCGCTAAATGCTCACGCCGAGCCAGATGGGTTCCGGTTCCAGCGTCACGCCGAAGGCGTCCTGGACACCGGAGCGAATCTCCCGAGCGAGGGCAACGATGTCCGCCGCCGTGGCACTGCCCCGGTTGGTCAGCGCCAAAGTGTGCTTCGTGGACAAGGTCGCAGGGCCCGAGCCCGGGTAGCCTTTGGCAAAGCCTGCGCGCTCAATGAGCCAAGCAGCCGAGAGCTTCTCCAACGGTTCGGCGGTATTAGCGCGAGTGGCTGCGGGTTCGGTGGATTCTGGCGCTGAAGGAGTGGCAAGTGCTCCCTCAGCGTCGGTGGAAGCGGCGGGGAGAGGGTGGCGGGGCATGCGGGCGGCATCGTCCTCGCCGTGCGTGTCGCGGACGCGGGCCTGGATGGTCTCGGCAAGAGAAGCCGGCACGATGGGATTAGTGAAGAAGGACCCCGCGGACCAGGTGTCATGGTCGGCGGCGTCGAGGACCATGCCTTTGGAAGCCCGCAACGCTAGGACCTGCGCGCGGACATCGGCAACCGGACGTCGCTCCCCCGGTGTTTGCGTCAGCTGGCCAAAACGCAGCGGCGCAGACAAACCATCGGTGCTCAAATGCAGCTCAATGGCCAGGACCACGCCGCGGCCGGTGAACTTCAAGTTGGAATAGCGATAAGCCAGATCCAGAGCGCTCGCGGGAACCCAGGACGCCTCACCGGTGGAGGTGTCGTAGAGATAGACCTGGGTGAGGACATCGGCAATCTCGGCGCCGTACGCGCCCACGTTTTGGACCGGCACTGCCCCCGCATGCCCCGGAATGCCGGAAAGACACTCGATGCCGCCTAAGCCTACGGCCACGGCGGTATCCACCACGTCATCCCACACCACCCCGGCCTCAGCGCGCACCAGCCCGGAAGCCACGTGGACGTCCAGCGCGTCGAATGCCAGGCGCACCACCACAATGTCTTGCGGGCCATCTGCCACCAACAAATTAGAACCACCGCCCACCACCAGGTAGCGCACGGATGCCTGGTCGAGGAGGCGGAGGGCGGCCACGGCGGACTCGGCAGACTCGCAGGAGACAGCCAGGGTTGGG
Organism: Corynebacterium lizhenjunii; assembly: GCF_011038655.2. Taxonomy (NCBI): domain Bacteria; kingdom Bacillati; phylum Actinomycetota; class Actinomycetes; order Mycobacteriales; family Corynebacteriaceae; genus Corynebacterium; species Corynebacterium lizhenjunii. The sequence continues at coordinate 276,479 of NZ_CP064954.1, read as the reverse complement.
GCGCCACCCACGCGCAGGGTGGTCAGCTGCGCAAACGTGGTAGAAGTATCCACACTAACCCCGTCGAGGGCGGCCAAGCGTTGGGTCAAAAATTTATCAAGCACGCCTACCACGGTAGTCTGTAAGCCATGTCTACTCGTAGCGAAAACACCGTAACCATCAACCAGCCGCTGGAGAAGGTGCATGAGGCACTGTCCACCCAGGGCTACTGGGCGCACATCGTGGCTACCCTGTCCCCGGAGCCGGGGGAGGTCCACGAATTTAGCGGCAACACCGCCGTCCTCTATGAGGTCCTGCCCACCAGCCTGCTGCCAGAAGCCGTGCAGGCCATGGTCTCCCAGGCGCTGAAGGTCAAGCGCACCGTGACCATCGGCGAGGTCGTGGACGGCCAGTTCCCAGTCAGCTTTACTGCTGACGTCAAGGGCACCCCCGTGGACTTCAAGGGCGATATCACCTACAAGGCGGAAGGCGAGGACAAGACTGTGCTCAACTACGTCACTGAGGTCTCCGTCAACATCCCGCTGATGGGCGCTGCTATCGAGCCGAAGGTGGCCGAGGCCCTGGGTGAGCTGTTTAGCAACGAGGCGCAGCTGACTGAGCAGTGGATTGCTGCCAACCTCTAAACACTGATGGCCGACCATGCGCATAATCTGCGAGCCCAGCGCGCGCATGGGCGGCCTTTTGGGGTGATCACCCGGGGCACCACCAACCAGAACCGGCTGCGCCGCTGCGACCGCTGGATGGTCAACCACCCGGAGATTTCCAGCCTGCTGCGCCACCACCCGCAGCCGTTGGCGCTGGATGTGGGCTACGGGGCCTCGCACACCACCACGGTGGAGTGGGCGGGGTGGCTGCGCCGGGTTAATCCACGGGTGCAGGTGACCGGCCTTGAGATCGCCCCGGAGCGGGTGCTGCCGCCGCGCGATGGGGTGAGTTTTGAGCTGGGCGGCTTTGAGTTGGCTGGCTACCGCCCGCAGCTGGTGCGGGCGTTTAATGTGCTGCGCCAGTACGACGTAGCGCAGGTGCCGGCGGCGTGGGAAGCGGTGACGTCGCGCCTGGCGCCGGGGGGCTTCTTTGTGGAGGGAACCTGCGATGAGCTGGGCCGGCGTTGTGCGTGGTTGCTGTTGGACGCCGCCGGTCCCCGCAGTCTGACTTTTGCATGGGAGCCTGCCGATGCCGCCCGCCCCTCCGACTTGGCTGAGCGTCTGCCCAAAATTCTGATCCACCGCAACGTACCTGGTGAGCCGATTCATGAACTATTGCAGGCTGCAGACCGCGCATGGGAGCGCAATGCGGGCTGGGCGCCGCATGGGCCGCGGGTGCGGTGGCGGATGGCTCACGCCCAATTGCGGGCGGAGGGCTGGCCGCTGGTGCCGCTGCGGCGCAGGTTGAGCGATAATTCCCTAACTATTGCGTGGGAAGCCGTTGCGCCGCAGGGTTTCAGCAGGCACGATGGGTAGCTATGGCTGCGAAGAAATCTGCCGCATCGACGGCGTGGAAGTACATTGTTGGGATCCTGGTCGCACTGATGGTGCTGGTTCTGATAGCAGAGCTGGGCTTGCGTTGGTTCTTGTCCTCCCAGATAACCAAAGAGCAAGAAGACGCCGAGGTCAGCTTCGGGTCTGCCCCGCTCACTTTGGGCATGCTGCGCGGGGAGATTGGCGCGGTGGACATGGAAATTCCCTCCACGCTGGCGGTGGACACGAAGGCCAAGACCATCACCGGCCAGCCTGCCACCCAGGTGCACTTGGAGGGCTTGAGCATGGGCGAGGATCCGGTGGCGCGCGAGCTGCACACCGTGACCACCTTGCCGCAGGACTTCCTCCTGGTGACCATCCAGCAGCAGATTGCGCAGCAGTCCGGTTACGACGTGCTGGGAGACCTGGTGCTTACCGGTCTGGAGGCTCTGCCGGACCAAGATGCCTTGGAGGTCGAGTTTGGCGGTGGGTTGTTTACCTTGACGGTACAGCCGCAGGCCCGCGATGGGCACATGGACTTTGTGGCCACCAATTCGCGCCTGCTGGCGTGGGACCTGCCGCAGCAGGTCAGTGACGCCATTACCGAAGCCCTTTCCTCCGGCACACAAGACCAGCTCCAGGGCACTGGCTTGCGGGTCGATGCCCTCCAGGTCGTCGATGGGGGTCTGCGGCTGGAGGCCTCCGGTAACAACGTCGCGTTGACCCAGGTGGGCAACATCGGCGCGGAGCAAGCCCAGCTGGCGGGATAAGGCGCTAGGTACGAAGGGGCTACGTGCGCTCGCTGAGGTCGAGCGTATGCACCGGCAGTGGCCAAGAGTCGGGCGGGTTAGCGTCTGCGCGGGCGGCAGCGGGCGCGGTGATGAAGCAGTCGTAGCCGGCGCGGGCTGCGAGGGTGGCTAAGGGGGAATCGGCAAGCTGTTGGGCATAGCCCACCGCGGCGGGGGAAATCAGGCCCAGACGAGCCGGGGCCGGGCAAGACTCGCGGATGGCCACCAAGTCCGCCAGTAGCGCATTGGGGTCCGCGACGGCGCCATCGCAGGCCACCCAGACCTCTTCGGCGCCATATTGCACAGCCAGGCGGGCCTCCGCAGCCTTGACCAGACTGTGGTGGCGCCCGGAAGGAAAGCCCGCCAAGGCGATCGCCCGCTGTGCTCCCCCGGACAGCGCGCGCGCAATATACGGCGGGGTGACCACCACCGTGCCCGTTGGCGTTGCGGCAGTGGGGTCGAATGTAATCGCCATCGCGTCTACGCGCCCTTAGTAGCCGTAGCCGCGCAGCAGATTTGAAATCTGGGGGCGCACATCAAACCAGTAGATGCCGATAATCACCGCGCCCACCCAGGAAAACAGCGTGAACCCCGGCAAAGACAAGACCGCGGCGGAGCCAACCAGCAGGGCCACCCACACCCACTTGGGCTTGCGGTCTGCGGCCTCAAAGGCATCCGGGCGAGTTGTCGCCGCCAGGCCCGCGCCCACCAGGCCGGCTAGAGCTATGGCCCAGTAAAGGCCGATGTGGAGGAGATTCACCATCGTCAATAAGCCGTACATGCGCACTAGCCTATCAGCCAAACAACAGCTGGTTCACCGTGTAGATGACCACGCCAGCCAGGGCGCCCACCACCGTGCCGTTGAGGCGGATAAACTGCAGGTCCTTGCCCACCATGAGCTCGATATTCGCCGACGCCTCCGAAGCATCCCAACGCTTGATGGTCTCCGGAATAATGCTGATGAGGTCCGGGGCGAACTTCTCCACCGCGTAGCGGGCGGCCTGGTCCACGAGTTGGTTGGCGCGGGCCAAGGTGGGGGCATCGCTAAGCACCTGCTGGGCTACCTCCTGGCATTTATCCGCCAGCTTGGTGCGCAACTGGGAGTCTGGGTCTTCCAGTTGTTCGCGCAGCGCGGTGGACACCGTCTCCCAGATGGCGCCCGGGGCGCGCTGCATCTGCGCAGAAGACAGCATCTGTGCCTTGATGTCTTCAACTTTGGCGCGCAGGGCCGGGTCGTGTTGTAGGCCGGCGGCGACGTCACTGAGCATGCGGCGCAGGGACAGACGCGCTTCGTGGTTACCGTCGGCCTGGACCTCCTGGGCAAACGCGCGGACTTGCTCGTAGACCTTCTCCCCTACCAGCTCGCGGGCAAAGCGGGGCGCCCAGCCCGGCATGCGCTCGTCAATGGTGCGCACGATGGCGCCTTCCCAGTCGTCCACCTTGCCGGCCGCCCAGGCGATGAGGTCGTCTTCAAGGGGGCGCGCTTTGCCCTCCGCGATATACGCCTCCAGCAGTCGCCCGGCGGGTGGGCCCCACTCCGGCGCGGTGGCGCGATCAATGATGTGAGTTTGGATAATCGCGGCAGCTTCCTCGCGGTCAAAGTCCGCAATCACCCCCGCTACTCGCGTGCCAATTTCTGCCGATGCCCTCTGCGCGTGCTCCGGCTGCACCAGCCACCGTGCTGCCTTGGTAGGTAGCTGCGCCTGGGTGACCTTTTCGCTCAGGGCATCTGGGGTAAGGAAGTTTTCCTCCACAAACTCGCTAAGTGCCTCGCCCACGCGATCTTTGTTACGCGGGATTAGCGCAGTGTGCGGGATGGGCAGGCCCAGCGGGTGGCGAAACAGCGCAGTAACAGCAAACCAGTCCGCAAGCCCGCCCACCATGCCGGCTTCCGCAGCGGCGCGCACGTAGCCCACCCAGGCGGGTGCGCCCTGGCTTTGCCACCAGGAACACGCCAGGAAGATAACGGCGGCACCGAGCAGGAAACTCAGTGCAATGGTCTTCCAGCGGCGTAGCTCCTGGGCGCGGTGGGGCGCGGGCGCAGGCACGACGGACGGGGTGGGCGAGGGATGGGGGGTATCGGCAGGCTGCGAAGCACGGTGAGACATGAGGGCCTTTCAGACGAAATACCCCGCCCCTTCACAAGGAAGGAACGGGGTGTTTGGGTGCGTGGTCTAGTTGACGCGGCCGGTTTCAGCGCGGTAGGCGCGGTAGAAGCGGCGGCCGTAGTGGACACAGCCCACGGCGGTGATGGCGACAACCACCAACATCACAATACCCACGATGAGCGTGACGGTGGGTTGGGAGCCCTCGCTAGAGGAACCGCCCCAGAACATCCCGGAGCTCACGCCCCACACGATGGTGCCCAGAGCCGGCAGCAGGGACAGGATGAAGCCCATGCCAATCCAGGTCTCTGCGCGCAGCAGGGAGGAGTGCGGAGCAGCGTAGGATACCGGGTCGTAGCCTTCGATGTAGCTGTCTTGGATCTTGGTGGGGAACTTGGGGTAGCTCTCCTCCAAGAAATCAGCTACTGCATGATTGTGGCTCATGGCTGACTCTTTCTCTCGTTAAAAAGTGTGTAACTTCAGCAACTATAACACCCGGGGCTTGAAAACCCGGAGCTACAGCGGCCCAAATCACTGTTCACAGCCGTCCCGGTACCCCCAAAAAGGAGGCAGCGGGGCGGCCGCGGCGCGCTTGTGGAAACTGCGGCGCGCGAGTGATAGCTGCGGCGGGGCCTAGTCGTCCTTGCCGCGCAGGGCAGCGCGGGCGCGCTCGCGGGTCACGGCACCCACGGCGGTCAGCGGCACGCCTGCCGGGCAGACATCAGCACACTCACCGAAGAGAGCGCAGTGGCCGAAGTTGGTCTCCAGGTCGTCGACCATGTTGCGGGCGCGGCGGCCGCGCTCTTCCTTGCCCAGCGGCATCAGGGAGAGGTGGACCAGCTTGGCGCCGGTGAACAGGTGAGCAGCGCCGTTGGGGCAGGCCGCCACGCAGGCACCGCAGCCGATGCAGGCCGCGTGGTCCAGGGAGAACTCGGCGGTCTCATGGTTGAGGTGGAGGGTGTCGGCATCCGGTGCGGTGCCTGCGTCCATGGAGACGTAGCCGCCCTGCTCCATCACGTGGTCCAGCGCGGAGCGGTCCACGATCATGTCCTTGATAACCGGGTATGCCGCGGAGCGGAAGGGCTCGATCTTCAGGGTGTCGCCCTCGTTGAACTGGAACAGACGCTGCTGGCAGGCAGGGGTGTTTTGTCCCGGGCCGTGCGGGCGGCCGTTGATGGTCAGGCCACAGGTACCACAGATACCCTCGCGGCAGTCGGAGGCGAAAGCGAAGGGTTCTTCGCCGCGCTCGATGTAGCCCTCGTTGACGTGGTCCAGCAGCTCCAGAATGGACATCTGCTCTGCGGCGTCGTCTACCTGGACGGTCTCGAAGGAGCCGTCCTGGGTCGGTCCGGCCTGACGCCAGATCTCAAGTGTCAGTTTCATTACTTGTAGTTCCTTGTCATCAGCGGAATCGAGTCGAAGTACAGGGGCTCAGCGTGGCGAATGAACTCGCCCTCGGCGCCGCCTGGCTCCCAAGCGGAGACGAAGCACCAGTTGGCGTCGTCACGCTCGGCCTCGCCGTCCTCGGTCAGGTGGTCGTCGCGGAAGTGAGCGCCACAGGACTCGTCGCGGTCCAGGGCGTCGATGCACATGAGCTCACCCAGGTCGATGTAGTCGGCAACGCGCAGGCCGTACTCCAGCACCTGGTTCATGTCCTCAGTCGAACCGGTAATCCGGACATTGGCCCAGAAGTCCGCGCGCAGGGCGCGAATCTTGTCGATGGCCGTCTTGAGGTCAGCGATGTTGCGAGACACGCCGCAACCCCAGTAGAGGATCTCGCCCAGTTGGCGGTGGTAGTACGCCGGGCCGTGGGGGTTCTCCCCGCGAATGCTCATCAGGCGCTCGATGCGCTGGCGGGAGCGCTCCACGGCCTGCTGTGCCTCAGCGGAGTCCTCAGCCAGCTTGGCCTCGCCCAGGTGGTGAGCCAGGTAGTTCGGAATGGTAAACGGCAGGGTGAACCAGCCGTCCACGGAAGCCGACAGCAGGGAGTTCGCACCCAGGCGGTTGGCGCCGTGGTAGGTCCAGGAGCACTCACCTGCGGCGAACAGGCCGTCCAGGGAGGTCATCTCATTGAAGTCGGTCCACAGGCCACCCATGGTGAAGTGGCAGGTGGGGGCAATACGCATGGGGGTCTCATAGGCGGACTCGCCAATGGCCTCCTCGTACATCTCAATCAGGTTGGAGTAGCGCTCGCGGATCTTGTCCTTGCCCAGACGCTCGATGGCATCGCGGAAGTCCAGGTACACGGAGTTGTGCAGCGGTCCCACGCCCAGGCCCTTGTTGATTTGCTGCGAGATGGCGCGGGAGGCCACGTCGCGCGGAACCAGGTTGCCGAAGGCCGGGTAGCGGCGCTCCAGGAAGTAGTCGCGCTCCTCTTCCGGAATCTGTGCCGGGTCACGGTCATCATTCGGCTCCACTGGGGACCAGATGCGACCGTCGTTACGCAGCGACTCGGACATCAGGATGGTCTTGGACTGCCACTCAGAGTTGACCGGCAGACCCGTCGGGTGGAACTGGATAAACGCCGGGGAGGCGAAGTAGGCACCCTGCTCGTAGGCACGCATGATGGCGCCTGCGTTGGAGTTCTTTGCCAGGGTGGACATGTGGTAGACGTTGCCGTATCCACCGGTACCCAGAATCACGGCGTGGCCAGTGAAGGCCTTGAGCTCGCCAGTGATCAGGTTGCGGGTGACAATGCCGCCGGCGCGCTTCTTCCCGCCGTCGTCGTAGGTGATGATGTCCTGCATGTCGTGGTGTGCAAAGAGCTCCACGTTGCCCAGCCCAATCTGGCGGTAAAGCGCAGAGGTGGTGGACAGCTGCAGCTGCTGACCCGTTTGGCCGCGGGTGTAGTAGGTACGCGAGACCTGCACGCCGCCGAAGGAGCGGGTGGCCAGGGTGCCGCCGTACTCACGGGCAAACGGAGCGCCGATGGCGTTCATGTGGTCAATCACGCGCACGGACTCGGTGGCCAGACGCCAGCAATCGGACTCACGGCAGCGGTAGTCGCCGCCCTTGACGGTGTCCTTGGTGTGGCGGTATGCGGAGTCGTTATCCACCTTCTTGTGGCGCGAAGAGTTCACGCCACCCTGGGCCGCAATGGAGTGCGCGCGGCGCGGGGAGTCGTGGTAGGTAAAGACCTTGACCTGGTAGCCCAGCTCGCCCAGTGCCGCAGCGGCCGCGCCGGCTGCCAGGCCGGTTCCGACTACCACGATCTCGAACTTGCGGCGGTTGAGCGGGGAGACCAGCTCCATGTGGTCCTTTTGGTAGGACCACATGTCCTTCATGGGTACACCGTGGGGCTCGTTGGACTCGAGGATGGTGCCTGCGGTCACGCCCGGAACGATGGACTGCGGGTGCGAGAAATCAGGGTGCTCGCGCTTCAAATTAGTCATGGGTTAATTCACTCCTCTTAAGAGACCCAGCCCAGGGCGATGGACAGCGGCATAACGATGTTCGCCAGGCACACAACAGCCGGGACAATGTAGGCCAGGATCAAGAAGACCTGACGCCACTTGGCACCGGTAATACCCAGGTCAGAGGCGGCCAAGCGGATGCCGTGGGTCAGGTGCAGGAACAGCGCGCACATGGCCAACACGTAGAAGATGGTCACCGGCCAGCGGCTGAAGGTAGCGATCATGTTCGCCTTGACGGCACCGTGGACAAAGGCCTCGGAGGCCACCGGCTGGACACCCATGGTCAGGTCCAGGATGTGGAAGATGATGAAGAGCAGCAGGATAACGCCGGTCACCAGCATGGTGCTGGTGGCAAAGGAATCCAGGCCGCCCATCAGGTTGGTGCGACGGAACTTGCCGCGGGATGCCCGCGAGCGCGAGATCAGGGTGAACGCGCCGTAGATGTGCGCCAGCACGCAGGCCAGCAGCACAATGCGCACGATCCACAGGGCGTGACCCTCCGGGATCAGCGGATCACCGAGTGCACGCAGGTACTCGCCGTAGTGGTCGATTGCTGGGGCACCATCGTGGTCCGGCAGGTAAATCTTCAGGTTGCCGGCCATGTGGCCCACCACGAAGAGTGCGAAGAACAGGCCGGTGACGGCCATGATCAGCTTGAGTGCCCAAGTCGGAACGCCCGGCTTGGTACGAATTGTTTCATTAGTAATTCGGCCGTGAGCGATTGCCTCACGGTCTGGATTTCTTACAGTCATGACACCTCCATAGTCGCCTTAACCTTACGCACGCCTATGCCCTGGCCACTAGTCGAATTGGTACCGATTTCCCAGCCACACTCAAGGTAGCCATTTCCGGAGAAATTCCTTTAGGTAAGGATCGCCTTAAACGCGGATTTCAAAAACCGCAACACGCTTGCGTTGTGGGATTTAGAAAACTCGAATGTTGCGTATTTCCCCACCCCTCACAGCGGCCCTGTGACGTTCCACACAGCACCCCGATAGAGTGAAGAACCTACCCCGTTAGGTATCAAACTTTCGCACGATACCCCCGCATTCTCACCCGTCACAGCGCCCCCTCTACGCTGCCACGTCACAATCCTTCACAAGGCATTTGCAAAGGTTGTGTATCCCCCGCCAAAACGCGGTAATCTACCTCACATGAGCAAGACTTACGTGGGATCCCGCTTACGCCAGCTGCGCCGCGAACGCGATCTTTCCCAGGCTTCGCTAGCTGCCACCCTGGGGCTTTCCGCCAGCTACGTCAACCAGATCGAGCACGACGTCCGCCCGCTCACCGTGCCCGTACTAATGAAGATCACCGAAGTCTTCGGCGTGGACGCCACCTTCTTCTCCCGTGATGACGACTCGCGCCTGCTGGCGGAAATCCAAGACGTGATCCAAGACCAGGAAATTTCCCCCTCCCCTGTGGAGCTCCAGGAGCTCTCCGAGCTGGTCTACAACCACCCTTCCGTCGCCCGCACCCTGGTAGACATTCACCGCCGCTACCGCAATATGCGCGACAAGCTCACTTTGGCCACCGACATTCGCCGCTCCGCCCCCGGCTCCCAGGTTCTGTCCATGCCCCACGATGAAGTCCGCGATTTCTTCTACGCTCGGCAGAACTACCTGGACTCCCTTGACCACCAGGCCGAGGACCTCGCTGCTCAGCTGGGCGTGGAGGCCTTTGGCATCCGCGACACCGAGGCCGCCATTGCCCGCCATCTGCACCAGGCCCACAACGTCACCATCACTACCCACGCGCACCTCGATGGGACGCTGCACCGTTTCGATTCTGCCACCGGCCACCTGGAGCTGGCCGCGCGCCTGAGCCCCGGCCAGCGCGCGTTCCGCATGGCCGCAGAGCTGTGCTTCCTGGAGGCCCACTCGCACATCACAGAATTGATTGCCGATGAACCCTTCACCTCGCAGGCATCAGTCAACCTGGCTAAGCGCGGTATCGCTAGTTACTTCGCCGCTGCCGTCTTGTTGCCCTATAGCCTCACGCACTCCCGCGCGGAGCAGGACGGCTACGACATTGAGCACCTCTGCCAGGTCTTCGGCGTGGGCTATGAGACAGTGGCCTCCCGGCTGTCGACCTTGCAGCGGCCCAACCAGCGCGGTATCCCGTTTACCTTCGTGCGCGTGGACCGCGCGGGCAATATGTCCAAGCGCCAATCTGCCACCGGCGTGCACTTTTCTAATTCCGGCGGCACCTGCCCGCTGTGGTGTGTCTATGAGACCTTCGCCCAGCCGGAGGTCATCGTGCGCCAGCTGGCCCAGATGCCGGATGGCCGCAACTACCTGTGGGTTGCCCGCGCCGTGGGCCACAACCGCGGCCGCTTTGCAGAGACCAACAAGCTCTTCGCTATCGCCTTGGGCTGCGAGGCCCGCCACGCTGACCGCACCGTCTACTCCGCCGGCCTGGACCTCACCGACGCCAGTTCCGCTACCCCCATCGGCGCCGGTTGCCGCACCTGCCCGCGTACCAATTGCGCCCAGCGCGCCTTCCCCGCCATCAACGAAGCGCTGACCATCGACGCCCACTCTTCTACCGTGGCTCCCTATTAGCCCAAAACTGCCGATGCGCCTGCAGACGACGTCAGCAGGCGACAAAATCTGCAGGCGGCACGCAGGAAGGGCTGGGCTATAGGTTGATCATGTGCCCGCCGATGCCCTCGGCAGCTTCCTTCATTGCTTCCGACAGCGTCGGGTGCGTGTGGACGTTGCGGCCGATCTCCTCCGCAGTCAGGTCAAAGCGTTGCGCCAGGGTCAGCTCCGGCAGCAGCTCGGAGACGTTGGAGCCCACCATGTGGCCACCGATGAGCTCGCCGAACTCGCCGTCGGCGATGAGCTTGACAAAACCCGCGGTCTCATTCAGACCAGCAGCCTTACCGTTGGCAGAGAACGGGAAGGTGGCGACCTTGATCTCGCGGTCCGGGAACTTCTCGCGAGCCTGCTCCTCGGTGTAGCCGAAGGAGGCCACCTGCGGGTTGCAGAAGGTAGCGCGCGGCATGTTCATGTAGTCGCCCAGCAGCTGGGTCTCTGCCCCGGCGATAACCTCTGCGGCCACCACACCCTGGGCCTCCGCCACGTGGGCCAGCTGCAGCTTGGCGGTGACGTCGCCGATGGCGTAGATGCCCTCAACGTTGGTGCGCATGTGGTCGTCGATAGCAATGGCGCCACGCTCAGTCAGCTCCACGCCGGTGTTTTCCAGGCCGTAGCCCTCCACACGCGGGGCGAAGCCGATGGAAACCATGCAGCGCTCAACGGTCAGGGTGTCGGTCTTGGAGCCATCCTTGGACTCGACCTCCACGGTGACGTTATCGCCATTGTCCTTAATCGAGGTGGTCTTGTAGCCGGTGAGCAGCTTCACGCCCAGCTTCTTGTACTGCTTTGCGATCTCCTTGGAGACATCCTTGTCCTCGTTAGGCAGCACGCGGTCCATGAACTCCACGATGGTCACGTCCACACCGTAGTTGGCCAGTACGTAGGCAAACTCCATGCCGATGGCGCCCGCGCCCACAATCACCATGGACTTAGGCGCGTCTTCCTTCAGAATCTGCTCTTCGAAGGAGACGATGTTGCCGCCGATTTCTACGCCCGGAAGGGAGCGCACCACGGAGCCAGTAGCGATGATGCAGTTATCGAAGGTGACGGTGGTGCCCTTGGCGTCGCCCTCGGTAATCTCAATGGTCTTGGCGTCCTTGAAGGAACCCAGACCGTTGATCTCGGTGATCTTGTTCTTCTTCATCAGGTAGTGCACGCCCTTGACGATGCCCTCCGAGACCTTCCGGGAGCGCTTGTGCGCCGCCCCGAAATCGAAGCTGACCTCACCAGAGATACCAAAGTCCTTGGCCTCGTGGTTGAAGATGTGGGCAACCTCTGCGTTCTTCAGCAGCGCCTTAGAGGGGATGCAGCCCACGTTCAGGCAGACACCGCCCCAGTACTGCTTCTCAATAACCGCAACCTTCTTGCCCAGCTGGGCTGCGCGGATGGCGGACACGTAGCCGCCGGGGCCCGCGCCGAGTACTACAACGTCAAAATGTTCATTAGTCACGCCCTACAGAATACGTACTTAAGTCCTATTTGTCTGCATGGACCGCGATTTTCTCCCCCACCACCCCGAACCCGCCCTGCCTGGCCACCCCGCACGCAGGGCAGTGGGGTGAGGCCAGGGGGCATCGGCAAGCTCAGGTGCTTACATCAGCCCCAGGTTGAGCGCGCCAACGGCCAGCGCGGAAGAACCCTGGTGGACAAAGCCGCCGAGGAATTCGTTGATCATGACCAGGAGCTGTTCAAAATTCACAGGGAAGTTTGCGGGAATGTTCACTGGAAAATTCACGGGGAAGTTCATGGGAGTCCTTAAAAAATCTGGGAAATTCGTCGCGTTAGAACTAACGCTTCGCCGCAAATTATGACACAATTGTCACACCAGCACCAGCTTTCACGCCGCCGTGGCGGAAACTTGCTAACGGAACCCAGTTACACAACGATGTTGACAAAGACAACCGCACACAGGAAGAAACAATCCATGAAGCTCTTGAGGACTCTCACCTCTGCCACCGCGGCCGCCGCCCTGGCCGTAGGCGCCTTAACCACCCCCATCGCCAGCGCCGGACACGCGCCCGAAACCCGCTGGCCCAACAATGTTGCCCCAGCAGACCGCCTGTCCACCATCGAAGAACTCGACATCGAGCAAGAAGCCCAAAAGTACTTCAAGCGCGACGACAACGGGGAATTCATCGTCGAAGACGGCAACTTCATCAGCAACCCGCCCGACCACCTCAAGTGGCTGACCCCTGCCTACAACAAGCGCAAGAACGTCAAGTTCCTCACCGCCACCTCCCCCGCCATGGACGGTGCCAAGGTCAACCTGGCCGTCATCACCCCCACCGGCAACTTCGACCGCTCCCGCCCCACCATCTACCTGCTCAACGGCGCCGGCGGTGCCGAGCAGGGCATCGACTGGCTGGTGATGACCGACGGCGAAAAGGGCAACACCAACCTCATCGACTTCTACATCAAAAAGGACGTCAACGTCGTCGTAGTCCAAGACGGCGCATTCTCCTACTACACCGACTGGGTCAACGCACCAAAGACCGACTACCTGGACACCAAGCAAATGTGGGAGACCTTCCTAATCAAGGAACTCCCCGGCCCCCTGGAGCACCACATCAACGGCAACGGCAAGCGCGCCATCGCCGGCATGTCCATGTCCGCAACCTCCGCCCTCCTGCTCGCCGAACACAACCCGGGCTTCTACGACGCCGTGGGCTCCTACTCCGGCTGCGCCGCCACCTCCACCCCCATGCCGTGGCTCTACACCAGCCTGACCGTCCAGCGCGGCGGCGCCACCCCGGAGCAAATGTGGGGCCCGCGCGGCGGCGCCTACAGCCGCTTTAACGACGCCCTGATCAACTCCAACAACCTGCGCGGGGCCCACGTGTACGTCTCCACCTCCACCGGCCTGCCCGGGGAAAATGAGATGCTGTCCTCCTTCCTGCAAAACGGCAACACCAACCTGTCGTCCGCGTTTAAGTCCTCCTCCACCGTCACCATCGAAGGCGGCGCCATCGAGGCAGCCATGTACGACTGCACCACCCAGCTCAAGCGCAAGATGGACCGCGAGGGCATCCCCGCCGACTGGAACTTCCGCCCCACCGGCACCCACTCCTGGCCGGGTTGGAAGGAAGACATCTGGAAGTCCTGGAACACCTACGCCAAGGCCTTTGGCCAGCCGGAAGGCTACGGCGAAGACCCGAACCGCGGCATCGTTCCCGCTCCGGCCCCGGCCCTGCGCAGCGCCGTTGACCCGACCGCTGAGAAGACCGTTACCGAGCTGAACCTTGCAGACCTGAAGAACCTGCCTGCCGATATCTTGCCCGGGACTGCCGATGCCCCCAATGCCGATGCCGCGCCCACTGCTCCTGCAGCTCCCGCAGCGGCCGCTGCTCCCGCAGCCCCGGCCCCTGCTGCTCCTGCGGGCCCGACCTCCGGTGCGCCCGCACCGGCCCCTGAAGTGGTCGCACCTGCACCAGCCCCGACCGGAGCCTAAACACGCACCCGAACCCCAGAAGGACTTCTTCATGACTCACACGCGTCTTTCCGCAATGATGGCTGGCCTAACCACCGGCCTATCGGCAAAGGTCGCTGCGGCGTCGCTGAGCGCCGTGGCATTGGCCGGAGCGGCCTTTGCTGTCCCAGCGCAGGCCGCCACCGTGACCCCGCAGCAAGCAGCTGGCGGTGCACCGCAATCACAGATCAGCAACCTGCAAGTCACCCCGGAGGTAGCCAGCCGCACGTGGTTCGAGAAGTTTGGCAATGACCCCCGGGTGCTCAAACTTCAGGCCTCCTCCCCCGCGATGGGCGGACGCCAGATTCCTCTGGCGGTCATTCCCGCTGGTGAGCCCAACCGGCCTACCATCTACCTGCTCAACGGCGCGGGCAGCGCTGAGCAGAACTCTGACTGGCTGTCCATGTCCGACGTGGTGAACTTCTATGCGGACAAGAAGGTCAACGTAGTGGTCCCGCAGGCGGGTGCGTTCTCCTACTACACGGACTGGAATGTCTCGCCGGAGTCGAACTATCTGCGCGGCCCACAGAAATGGGAGACCTTCCTGACTAAGGAGCTGCCCGGACCGCTAGAGGCACGTCTGCAGGCCAACAACAAGCGGGCGATTGCTGGCATGTCGATGTCTGCAACATCCTCCCTGCTGCTGGCACAGCACAACCCCGGCTTCTATGACGCAGTGGGTTCCTTTGCTGGCTGCGCGCAGACGGCCTACCCGGCGCAGTACGAGTTCCTGCGCCTGACCGTCAACCGCGGCGGCGGCCAGCCGGAGCAGATGTGGGGCCCCATGGGATCGCCCACTAACCGCTACAACGACGCCTTCCTAAACGCCGCCAAGCTGCGCGGCACGGAGCTCTACATCTCCTCCGCCACGGGTCTGGCCAGCGCCACCGACCTGCCGGGCTATCACATGGCCCGCGGCGTCGACCCGCTGGTGGCCCACATTGGGTCCGCACAGTTGATTGTGGAAGGCGGCGTCATCGAAGCCGCAGTCAACAACTGCACCCACAACTTCAAGGCCAAACTGGATCAGCTGGGTATCCCCGCGGACTATAACTTCCGCAACGCCGGAACTCACTCCTGGCCGGGCTGGCACCAGGACCTGGAGCGTTCTTGGGCCACCTTCTGGCGCGCTTTCTACGCCAAGTAGCTCCGCGCAACACTCAAGCGGGCGGTGAGAGTTTTCTTGCCGCCCGCTTTTGCGTGCCGGCCCACACCAATCTCCCGTCGCACCCGGTCCAACACCCGTGCCGCGCCTCGCCCCACACCAATCTCCCGTCGCGCCCGGTCCAACACCCGTGCCCCGCACTACGCGCCGGTCGCCTGGCACCGCTGCACCCCTGGGTAAACTTATGCCCCATGCAAAGGATGCTTGTTACCGGCGGCGCCGGATTCATCGGCGCGAATTTTGTGCATATGGTGGCCCGCACCCGCCCGGAGGTCTCCATCGTGGTGGTGGACAAACTCACCTACGCAGGAAATCCGGCGAACCTGGCTGGCCTAGATTCGGCCCGGGTGCAGCTGGTGCAAGCCGACATCGCAGACGCCGCCGCTATGGACGAGCTGGTCGCCGCCGCGGACACGGTGGTCCATTTCGCCGCGGAGTCCCACAATGATAACTCTCTGCGCGACCCGGCCCCTTTCGTCCACACCAACCTGGTGGGCACCTTCACGCTGCTTGAAGCCGCGCGCCGCCACGACGTCCGCTTCCACCACGTATCTACGGATGAGGTCTTCGGGGACTTGGAGCTCGGCGCCGCCACGCGCTTTAGCGAGACCACCCCGTACCAGCCATCGAGCCCCTATTCGGCCACCAAGGCGGGTTCAGACCACCTGGTGCGCGCCTGGGTGCGCAGTTTCGGCCTGCGCGCCACCATCTCCAACTGCTCCAATAATTACGGACCCTTCCAGCACATTGAGAAGTTCATTCCCCGCCAGATTACGAATATCCTCGACGGGCGCACCCCGAAGCTCTACGGCACGGGCGCGCAGGTGCGCGATTGGATTCACGTCGACGATCACAACCGCGCGGTGCTTGACATCCTCGATCGCGGGCGCCTGGGCCACACGTACAACATCGGCGCTGACCAGCCAGAGCTGAGCAATAGGGACGTCATCGAGCTCATCTGCCGCCTGATGGGTGCCACGGACGCTGCTGGGCGTCCCATTTATGAACACGTCGCCGACCGCCCGGGCCATGATCAGCGCTATGCCATGGACGCCACCAAACTGCGCGCGGAGCTGGGCTGGCAGCCCGCTTTCGCAGATTTTGAGGCCGGCTTGCGCCAGACCATTGAGTGGTACACGCAGCACCCGCAATGGTGGCACGCGGCTAAGGAAGCTACGGAGGCCGCCTACGCCGCCCAGGGCCACTGATTACCCCAAGGAGCATTGATGCACACCGAACCCACCGCCATTCCCGGTTTATTGCGCCTGCATTTGGATGTGCACGGCGATAACCGCGGCTGGTTTAAGGAAAATTGGCAGCGCGAGAAAATGTTGGCCGCCGGCGTGCCGGATTTCCGCCCCGTGCAGCAGAATATTTCTTTCAATGCGGATCGCGGCGCTACCCGCGGTTTGCACGCGGAGCCTTGGGACAAGCTGGTTTCGGTGGCCGCCGGCCGGGTCTTTGGCGCGTGGTGTGACCTGCGGGAGGGCTCCCCGACGTTTGGCCAGCTGGTCACGGCGGAGCTGGGGCCGGATACCGCTTTCTTCGTTCCCCGCGGGGTGGCTAACGGTTTCCAGGCTTTGGAGGACGCTACGGTCTATTCCTACTTGGTCAATGATCATTGGTCGCCAGATGCGCAGTATTCCATGGTCAATCTGTCTGCGGTGTCCTGGCCGCTGCCCCCCACCCAGGTTTCTGCCAAGGACCTGGGGCATCCTCAGCTTGCCGATGCCGCCCCGATGCCTCCCCGTCGCATCCTCATCACCGGGGCCAATGGGCAGCTTGGGCGCGCTTTACGTGCCCTCCTGCCTGAGGCCGAGTTTTGCAACCGCGAGCAGTTTGATGTCTGTAATCCGCCCCAGCGGCCGTGGAAGCAGTACGAGGCGATTATCAATTGCGCCGCGTTTAACGATGTCAATGGCGCAGAGTCCGACCGCGCCCGCGCGTGGGAGGTTAATGCGTTAGCACCCGGCAGATTGGCGGCGATTGCTGCGGAGCACAATCTGACCCTGGTGCACGTTTCTAGTGATTATGTTTTTGGCAACCCGGCCCCGGCTCATGCGAAGACGTCGGGTTATACGGAGGCTGATGTCCCAGCCCCGTTGAGCTTGTACGGCGCGTCCAAGGCAGCCGGGGAGGCAGCTGCGGCCGGCGCGCCACGCCACTACATTATCCGCACGTCTTGGGTGTTTGGCGATGGCGCAAATTTCATCGCCACGATGGCTTCCCTGGCCCGCCGTGGGGCCACCCCTGCGGTGGTCTCCGACCAGCGCGGGCGGCTCACTTTCGCCGATGATCTGGCGGCGGGCATCGTCCACTTACTGCGTTCGGGGGCAGATTACGGCATTTATAACCTCTCCTGCACTGGCGATGCCGTAGGCCGCGACGAGGTCGCCATGGCTACCTTCATCGGCGTGGGCGCCGACCCAGCAGGGGTCACCCCAGTGACAACCGCCCAGTATGAGGAACTAGCGGGCCCCCAAGCCCCGCGCCCCGCCGAGTCCACCCTTGATTTATCCAAGTTGGAGGCCACTGGCTTTCGCCCGCGCAATTGGCGCGCCGCCCTGGCTCTCTACCTCGCCCGCCTCACACCTTAACCAACCCCGCACGTCTAGCCCCTCCGGCGGCCTGTTTTCGGCTGCCGTGGGGCTGGGGTGCTGCGCTGCTTGCTGCGCTGCTTGCCGCGTCGCGCTTGGCGTGCTGCCTGCGCTGTGGGCGCGGGGGTTAGTTGGTGGGGCTAGTCGGCACCGGAACACCACCACCGGGTGACTGCCAGGCCACCTGCCCACCAAGCCTTGTCATCCGACCCCGCCGGACGGGCACTCCTCCCGGAGGGTGGTCCTCGTTGGCACCATTATGGTGCGGGCATAACACCGTGAGGTTCTTGATGTTGGTTTCCCCACCATCTGCCCACGACGTGATGTGGTGGATCTGGCACTTATCAAACGGCACGTGACAATCCAACCACGCACACTCAGGGCTCTCCGCAGCAAGCAGGAGGCGCTGCTTGTCGGTAGCAAAGCGCTCCATACGGTAAACATCCACCGGACCATGCACCCGGCTTAGGATTGCGACAAACCCGTGCTTGAACAAAATGCGCTGGGCTAGCTCCGCCCCGCTCATCCGCGCCCCATTATTCGCCCGAACAATAATGTCGCCAGCTTCCCCCGCGCCGCCTGCGTTAGCACCGCTGGTGTTGGCATTGCCTGCGTTGGCGCTGCTTGCGCTGGCACTGGTGTGGGTGTTGCCCGTGAGGTCTGCACCGGTGCCGGTGGCACTGGTGTGGTTGCATTCGTTAACGGCGAGCAGCTTGGCGAAGGTATCTAGCTGCAGGGTAATCATGGGGATGTAGTTCAACCGCCCGGCACCACCTTCACCACGAACCAGGTTAAGGAAGCTCTCTGCCGGGGCGTCCTGATCGATGGCATCGTAGACATCGGTAAGGTCCACATCGCGAGCGGTTATCGACATGGTGGCTGTGCCGTTGGCGTAGCGGCGTATAGAGACTTTTTCTGCCGGGGTGTCATCCTTCGGGTTCCATTCCCGGCGTAGTTTGCGTGCCATGGTGGTGAATTGGCCTGCGGGTGTGGCGCATAGGTGTTGGCGCATTCGCCATTGTTGGGTGGTTTTGGTTTTGGTGACTTCGCGTTCTATTTCTTGCATGGCGATAAGCCCATGTCCGTGGCGGCGGGCGCCTTTAATAGCGCTCCTTTGCCTGCGGCTAGGCTGGCCGGGCCCACAGTACAGCTGGTAGAGGCGCACCAGGAACTCCGCGGTATCTGGCGCAACGCCTAAGCCCACCAGGTCTGTGGTGGTGGCATGCTCTAGCTGTGGCAGTGCGTCGATGACGCTGCCTAGCAGGGCGGCGATGTTGATCTCGTTCATGGTTGTGACGCTAAGGCGATAGCGCAACCCCGCGCAAGGGGAATTTTGGGAAAACCCGAAATCTGTGGATAACTCGCCGAAAATGTGCACTCTATTAGACAATTGTCGAAGAATTCCACAGGGAGAATGCCACAAACGTGACATAATCTAGCCCCCGCACGAGCAAACGGGGGTGCTGACTCAGCCCGGCCCGGCAATAAGACAGCGGCGCGAGCACGGGAAAAGGGGCCACAAACCAAGCTGCCCCGTACACGGGCAGACAGCGGCGCACGCGGGGAGGGGCCGCAAAATGGGTTGCGTGGAGAACGGGCGGACTGTGGCGCACGCGGGGAGGGGCCGCAAAATGGGTTGCGTGGAGAACGGGCGGACTGTGGCGCGCGCACGCGGGAAAGGGCCGCGAACTGCGTTGTGCGGCGCACGGGCGGATTGGGACGCACGCGAGAGGGAGCAGCGGCAGACTATTGCGGCGCGCAGGGAGGGAACCCAGCCTAGCCCGGTAAGGGGCTGAGGCGGGTGCGGGAAAGGGGCATCGGCAAGCTATTAGTAACCGCGGGCAATGTACTCGTCTAAGCGGGCGGACTCGGCGCTGATAGTGGTGGAGTCGCCGTGCCCGGGCAGGACACGATAGTCCGCGGGCAGGGCAAAAACTACCTCGCGCAGAGAGTTGATAATCGTGTCAAAGTCGGAGTACTTGCGCCCAGTGGCGCCGGGGCCGCCGTTGAATAGGGTATCGCCGCTCAGGAGTGCCGCCTCGCTGGGGATGGACAGCACCACGCAGCCGGGGCTATGCCCGGGGGTGTGCAGGACGGTGATTTCCTCCTCGCCCAGGTGCAGCGTCTGGCCGTGCGCAAGCGGCTGGTACGGGGCGCTGCCATTGCTTTCTTCCCACAGCTCCTGGTCGCCCGGGTGCAAGTAAACGTCCACGCCATAATGGGTGGCGACCTCTGGGGCCAGTTCGCAGTGGTCATTGTGGGCGTGGGTCAAAATCACGCCGCGAACGCGCCTGTCGCCCACGCGGCGGTAGACTTCGGCGGCATCGTGCGCGGGGTCCACGATGTAGACCTCGGCGTCTGCGCCCGGCGTTGCCGCCAGCACATAGACGTTGTTCTCCACGTCCCATTCGCCGCCGTCTAGGCGGAATTTCCCGGCGGTAACAAACTGCTCGATCTGCATGTAGTGCCTCCTTAAAGCTCCACCACGGAGCGCAGGACTTTGCCCTGCTTCATGGTGGTGAATCCGGCTTCGACATCGCCCAGCCCAATGCGCTCGCTGACGAACTTATCCAGCGGGAACTGCCCGTTTTGGAACAGGGAAATGTAGGCGGGGAAGTCGCGTTCTGGCAGGCAGTCGCCGTACCAGGCGGGGCGGATGGACCCACCGCGGCCGTAGAGATCAATGGCGGGGATATCAATGGTGGCCGTCAAGTTGGGCACGCCCACCATGACCATGCGCCCGGCGTGGTCGCGCGAGTAGAACGCCTGGCGCCAGGTGGCCATGATGCCCACGGCGTCAATGGCTACGTCGGTGCCAAACCCGCCGGTGAGCTCCCGTACGGCGTCGATGACTTCTTCTTCCGACTTGCCCGTGGAATTAATGGTGTGGGTGGCGCCGAATTCGCGGGCCGTGGCCAGCTTGTTATCGTCCAGGTCCACCGCAATGATGGTGGCAGCCCCTGCCAGGCGGGCACCGGCAATGGCCGCGGTGCCCACGCCGCCGCAGCCGAAGACCGCCACGGACTCCCCCAGCTGCACCTCACCGGTGTTTACGGCCGCGCCGAGTCCGGCCATAATGCCGCAGCCCAGCAGTCCCGCCGCCGCGGGGTCCGCCGCCGGGTCGACCTTGGTGCACTGGCCCTCATGGACCAGTGTCTTTTCTGCAAACGCGCCAATGCCCAGTGCGGGGGTGAGTTCCGTGCCGTCCTCGAGCGTCATCTTTTTCGAAGCGTTGTGGGTGTTGAAGCAGTACTTGGGTTCGCCCTTCTTGCAGGCCCGGCACTCGCCGCACACGGCGCGCCAGTTGAGCACCACAAAGTCGCCCTCGGCTACGTGCGTGACGTCGCTGCCTACCTGCTCGACCACACCGGCGGCTTCGTGCCCCAGTAGGAAAGGAAAGGCGTCTTCAATATCACCGTCGCGGTAGGCCAGGTCCGTGTGGCAGACGCCGCAGGTGGCAACCTTGACCACCACGTCATTGGCGCCCGGCTCCGGGATGACCACACCCACGGTCTCAACGTCGGCGCCTTTGCTGCGGGCAATTACTCCTTGCACAATCTCACTCATGCGGACCACCCTACCGTGATTTTCATTTGCCGCGCACTACTGAAAATGGATGCCGTTCTTGCCGAGGCCGCCATGCCTGCCGAGGCCCCCGTTCCTGCCCCGTCCGCTAGGCTAAACCCCATGCAACCCACCAAGGGCATTATTCTCGCCGGCGGCTCCGGCACTCGGCTGTACCCGATTACCAAGGGCATTTCTAAACAGCTCATGCCCATCTATGACAAGCCGATGGTCTACTACCCATTGACCACGCTGATTCAGGCCGGTATCCGCGAGATCCTCATTATCACCACCCCGGAGGATTCTGCGGCGTTTCAGCGTCTATTGGGCGATGGCTCCCAGTGGGGCCTGATGCTCCACTACGCGGTCCAGCCCCGCCCGGAGGGCTTAGCACAGGCCTTCCTCATTAGTGCAGACTTTGTGGGCGATTCCCCGGTGGCCCTGGTGTTAGGCGATAACATTTTCGACGGCCACGGTTTTACAGCAGCCTTGACCCAACGCCGCGAAACGGGAGGCACCATTTTTGCCTATGAGGTCTCTGATCCGCAGCGCTATGGCGTGGTGGAATTCGCCGCGGATGGCCGCGCGTTGAGCATCGAGGAAAAGCCTGCGCAACCGAAGTCCAATCACGCGGTGGTGGGGCTGTATTTCTATGACAATTCGGTCCTAGACATCGCGAAGACCATTGCCCCCAGCGCGCGGGGGGAGCTGGAAATCACCGCGATTAATGAGGAGTATTTGCGCCGCGGCCAACTCCACGTCCAGCGTATGCAGCGCGGGGATGTGTGGCTGGATACGGGCACTATTGACTCGATGAGCGAGGCCGCCTCCTACGTCGAGGTGCTCCAGAAACGCACGGGTGCCATCATTGGTTCACCGGAGGTGGCGGCGTTTGAGGCCGGGTTTATCACCCGCCAGGCGCTGCTGGATTTGGCCGCCCCGTTGCGCAAGTCTGGTTATGGTCTCTACCTGGAGGCGGCGGCCAGCGATGGTGGTGTCCAGGCCCCGTGCTAGCTTTAGGCTTATGACTGCACTTCCCGCTTGTCCCGAGTGCTCGAGTGAGTACACCTACGAAATGCCGCCGTTACTGGTGTGTCCCGAGTGTGCCCACGAGTGGCCTGCCGCTGTGGCTGATTCTAAGGCTGAGTCTGCCGATGCCGCCCCCGCCACCATCAAGGACTGCGTGGGCAATGTGCTTGCCGATGGCGACTCGGTCACCGTCACCACTACCGTCAAGGTCAAAGGTGCCTCCCAGCCGCTCAAAGCAGGAACCAAGGTCCGTAACATTCGCCTCAACCCTGATGCAGGTGCCGGTCCGGAGGACCACAATATCGACTGCAAGATTGATGGCTTTGGGGCCATGTCCTTGAAACCATCCGTGGTAAAGAAGGCGTAGCGAGAGATGTCTGGTTCTTCGCGCAACCCTCGCGGTATCGGCTGGCCGGTGCTGGTGCTGGCAATCATTGTGGCGGCAGCCGTGGCCGGGTTAGCAGTGTACGCTTTCACCCGGCCGGATAATGGCACCCAGCTGGCAGAGTCGACCGCAAGCGGCAGCCCCAGCAATTCAGCAACGGAAGTAAACGGGGAGGAAGCGGGGGCATCGGCAAGCTCTGGCACACCTGACCGGGGCAAGGGCGCAACGCTGTGGGGGCCGGGCGTGGAGCTATCGCAGCTGAGCGAGGCCGCGCAGGTGCACCGGCGCCTTGACGGCGATCCTTTTGCGAGCGGAAGGGTGGACGCGCCGGTAGTGATGTCAGAGTTTTCAGACTTTGAATGTCCCTTCTGCGCCCGGCATGCCAACGAGGTGGAGCCCCAGCTGCGCAAGCTGGTGGACGAGGGCACGCTGCGGATTGAGTGGAATGATTTCCCCGTCAACGGCGACGCCGCCACTGCCGCAGCCAAGGCCGGACGCGCGGCCGCTGAGCAGGGGAAATTTGAGCAGTTCAAGCGGGAGTTGTACTCCGCCAGCAAGGATGTGGCGGGCCACCCGAACTATGGGATTGAAGACTTCGTGCGCTTTGCCAAGCAAGCCGGTGTGGCGGACTTGGAGCGCTTCCGGGCGGATGCCACCAGCAACAAGTATGACCAGGCGATTGCGCACGCGCGGGATTATGCCAGCCAGATAGGGATTAGTGGCACCCCGGCGTTCATCGTAGGCGGGCAGTTTATCTCCGGCGCGCAGCCTGTGGAGGTCTTCCTCAAGGCCATCGAGGAAGAAGCCGCCGCGGCCCGGCCCTAAGCGCGGTTAGGAGCGCGCCACAATGCCGGCCACGTACTGCTGGCCGCGCTCGTTGATGTGCAGGGGCAGGTACTGGGTGCCTGCCCCAAAATCCACCAGGCCAGACCACATGCGCTGGCTATCGCTGGCGCACATGCCGTTGTGGCGGGTGGCTGGCTTCAAGTCCAGGAACTCCACGCCGGTGGCGCGCGCTAGGTCCACCTGCATCCACTGGGCCTTGTTTTCCCAGTCCTGGACCTGCGGCAGCGGAATGGGGGCTTGGGAGGAAGAACCGCCCAGGTTAAACAGGCAGTAGTTACCGTTATCGCCGATGGTGGGGTAGCCGACAATCTGAATGCGCGCATTCGGGGCGGCGTTGCGGATGAGCTGGATCAGGGGCACGTTGGCCCGCACCCACTGCTCGCGGATCTGCTGCATGTTCAGCCGCGGGTTGTTATAGGTGTCGTTGAAGCCAACGGTGTAGACCACGCGCGCGGTGGCCGGGGTCAGGGCGCCGGTGCGGATGGCATCATCAATCTGCGCGCGCATGTGCGGACCGTGGGACATGGTCACCGTGCCGGAGCAGGAGAAGTCACGCACCGGCATGCCCATCATGGCCCCGGCGCGGCGGGCGTAGTTATTGGACTGCGGGCAGCCCAGGCCGTTGCGCACGCTGGAGGCCTCGGGCCCCAGGCGGGAGCTCAGATAGTCGTTACCGTTCGGGTTGGCGAGTACGGAGTCGCCGAAGGCAACAAGGTTGCGCTCCTGCGCCAGGGCGGTCGCGGGGGCAAAAAGACTGGTCGCAGCCATACAGGCAGCGACGACGGCAGTGGCGCTCTTAATTCGCAGGCGCATGAGGACTTCCTCCCTGTTTTGCAGATTTTTGGCCCAGGGGTGGCGGACGCACACCCCCCTCTACGTTTACGGCCAAAAATACACTATATTGTCACTTCGGTAACTCCTAAAGCAGAATACTGCATGTTCGCCCAAAACACAGACCCAAAACACAGACCATTGCCCCTGCACGCCCGCAACACCTGAGGAAGCCCCATGAATCTCGCCCAGCTTCGCCGCCTACCTTTCCACGCGAAAACCGCAGGCCAACTAGCCCGTACCCTGTTAAGTTCTGGCATTATCGGCCCCCAGGGCGGCCCCAAGGCCATTGCCGCCCTGCCCGCCGTCCTGGCGCGCTACCGTTTCACTACCGCCCGCGAGCTGGAGCAGGGGGCGCTAACCTGCCCACAGCGCGTGGCATTGATCGACGATGACGGCCAGCTGACCTACCAGGAGCTGCGCGATCACGCCCGCGCCTTTGCCAAGTATTTACAGCAGCACGCCGCCGCCTCTTCTCTAGCCAGCGGCGCCTCCCCCATCCGGCTGGGTGTGATGGCCCGCAACGGCCGCGCGATTGTCACCGCCTTGGGTGCCAAGGGCTACGTGGGCGCGACCATCTACTTGCTCAACATCGGCTCTTCTCCGGAGCAGCTCCTGGGCACGCTGGAGGAAAACCAGATCACCCACCTGGTGGTGGACTCGGAGTTTCTCGAGCGCCTGCCGGACAACTACAGCCGGGACTTAGACATTGTGATCGGCCATGTGGACCCAGCTGACGCGGTGCCGTCGCATCTACCTGAGGAGCTCCCCACCCTGGCGGAAGTCTGCGCCCGGGACTTCTCTGCGGTCAAACTTCCGGTGTTCCCCTCCCATGGGCCGATTGTGTTGATGTCTTCCGGTACCACCGGAATCCCCAAGGGCATCATCCGCCCGGAGCCGGCCTTCCCAGCGGTGCTCAGCACGATCATGTCCAACATGCCGTGGCGTGCGGACCAGAAGGTCCAGCTCACCGCCTCCATCTTCCACACCTGGGGCTGGGCGTGCCTGAACATCGCGCTGGGGGCGCGCAACACCATTGTCACCCGCCGCGTCTTTGACCCGGTGGCCTGCTTGGAGGACATTGAGCGGCATCGGCTAGATGGGTTGCTGTCCTCGCCGGTGTTCTACAAGCAGATGGTGGAGGCAGATCCCACCGGTACTTACGATGCCTCCTCGCTTACCTTCATTGCCTCCTCCGGGCATGCTCTGTCCCCGCAATTGGTCCAGGACACCATCGCCCGCTTTGGCCCCATCTTGGCCAATGTGTACGGTTCCACGGAGCTGACCTTGGCCGCGGTGGCCAACGCCAAGCAGATTGCGGCGGATCCCACCATTGGCGGCAAGGTAGCCTCTGGCACCACCATGAAGATTTTGGACAGCAATGGCGTGGAGGTCCCTCAGGGGGAGGTGGGCGAGATTTTCCTGTCCAACTCCATGACGCTCACCGGCTACACCAAGCCCGGCATGGAAGTCGAGCGCGTCCAGGGCCTGGTCTCTATTGGCGACTTGGGCTATTTTGACGCCGATGGCTTCCTGCATGTCCTGGGCCGCGCGGATGACATGATCATCGTCGGCGGGGAAAACGTGCACCCTCAGTCAGTCACCGAGGTCCTGGAGACCATGCCGGGGGTTCATGAGGTCTACTCCGGCGGCGTGGATGATCCGGATACGTTCAAGCGCATTGCCGTGTGGGTGGTGCGCACCAAGGACGCCCTGGGCCAAGCCCTCACGGAGGACAGCATTCGTGCCTTTGTGGATGAAAAGCTGGCTTCCCACTCGATCCCCCGGGACGTCCATTTCCGCGACCGGCTCCCGCGCAACCCCACGGGCAAGGTGGTGCCGCGGCTGCTTTAGCGGCCCATTTTTCTGCGCAGTTTTCTGCACAGTTTTCCTGTGCCCGCCGCGGCGGGTGGGGTAGTCTACTGGGGAAGAACCCGTCACCATAGGTCTTGCGGAGGTGGATAGTCATGACGAATGCAGCACAGCTATCAGCTCAATCAGTATTTGCACTCTCCACCAGAAAGGCACAGGGGCACCGCCCCTTAACGCATATCCTATGGACACCCTCATTGGTTTTACTTCAATCCAGCGCGCCTGGCGCATTGCACCACTGTTAACCTCCCTGGCCCTTGTGGGCACCGTAGCGGCTAAGGCCGCACAGTTCTACCTGCTCTATTCCGTATCTCAACTGGCTGCTCAGGCCGCACAAGGCGCAGTCGAGTTTTCTGCAGCTTTCCTGACCCTGCTGCCGGTCTTGGTCGCAGTCCCGCTCATTGATGCAGCCGCAGACCACCTCATCTACCGACTCCAGGGCAGGCTGCACGCCTGGCTTCAGCCTGCCGCCTTAGCGCGGGATCTGGCCCACCCGCACGGCCAACTGGCCTCCCAAACTCAATCTTGGGTAGGCCAAGAAGGTATCTCCCTGGTGTTCTACGTCTTTCAGCAGCGGCTTTCCGGTGCAGTCTCCGTGCTGCTGCTATGCCAGTGGAATCTCCTTCTGGGCCTAGCGGTGGGGGCAGCCACCTGGTATTCCGGCGCCATGACCTCCAAATACCAAGCGGTCATGCACCAAGATCTGGCCGGTACTACGGACCAACCGGCGCAGCGCGCCCAGTTCTATTGGCACACTCTCACGGGGGCAGAATTTGCAGAGGAGTCGCGACTGTTCCAACTAGGCAGCCTCCTGCGGGAGCGCTTCACCGCCGCCACCGCGCTGAAGCTAGACACTGCAGCCACTCGCACTCGCCGCTTGGGTGCGCAAACCCTCAAGGCGAGCGCCCCCTTCTTTCTGGTGTTCTTCCTCTATATCGTCTGGACTGTGCGGCAGCCGGGGACCGACTATGCCGCGTTCCTGGGCACCATCGTGGTAGCCGCTCCCGGCCTGGCAGGCCTGGGCACCCTGGGCTCAGTGCAGCTCCACGCCATCGAGTTTGAGTCCATGTTGCGCCAGCTCGCTTTCGCTCAGTCCCCCGCAGCTTGTGTTGCCGATGCCCCCGCCGAAACCCCTGGCGGCACCGCTGCCAGCTCCCCTGTCCACAACGCCTCCGGCACGAACACCCCACCGTTGGTTACTTTCACGGACGTCTCCTTCTCTTACCGGGACTCCCTCGTGCTCGACAGGTTGAACCTCGACATTGCCCGCGGAGAGAAAGTGGCCATCGTCGGCGAAAACGGTGCTGGCAAGTCGACGCTAATTAAGCTGCTCACGGGCGAGCTCACCCCGACTACCGGAGCGGTGCAGTTAGACAACGGCAACCCACGGCACAAAGCTGCAGGAAGTGGGGGCATCGGCCTGGTAGCCCAAGACTTCATGCGCCCACCGCTGACAGCAACGGAGTCCATATACTTGGGCCGCGAGCACCTGCACCCCAACCATCGGGCAATCACGCAAGCCCTGGGCATCGGGAGTCTCATAGCCGAGCACGACGCGGACGGCGAGTATTCGCGCGGCCAGTGGCAAAAGCTCGCCATCGCCCGCGCGCTGGTCACTGCCCCAGCGCCGTGGGGTCGGCTGCTCATTCTTGACGAGCCCACCTCCGCACTCGACATCTACGCCGAAAAGGCCCTGTACGGGCAGGTCCTCCACCAGGCCGATCCCACCGATACCCTCATTGTCATCACCCACCGGCTGTTTTCCATCACGAACGTGGACCGCATCATTGTCCTCGCCAACGGTGAAGTGGTGGAGCAAGGCACGCACAGCCAGCTCCTCGCGCTCGGTGGAACATATTCCCAGATGTACCGCACCCAGCGACGCCTCTATTCCCTCGACGCCGACTAACCCGCCACCCTTGCTAGAGGAGTTTCCATGACCCCCTTAATCTCCCCCGTACGCGCCCGGATTGCCATGTGCGGATTCTTCCTTCGCCACCTTCCTGCCCGCGCTGGTGCACTGCTGCTGACCTTTAACCTCTTTAGTCTGGGCAGCGTTTTGTTCCCCACTGCGGTGGCCGTCGCACTCACCGGCCAGCTGGGCAGCTGGAACGTCCCGCAGTGGACGGGCATTGCGTACTTTGTCCTGGTGATGGCCGCAGTCCAGTTGCTTGGTCCCATGGCTGGCAGCACTCAGATTGACGTGGCCACGCGGTTGGCTGCTGAGTCCAATCAGCGCATCGCGCAGTCGCTTAGCAGCATTAAATACCTCGATGACCTTGAAGATTCCCAGCTCCAGGAGGCCCTGTCCCTATTGCGCTCACGCGACACCGTCCTGGGCGAGGCCATGGTGCGCACCTTCCAGGCCGTGGTGAACCTTAGTGTGCCTGTGCTCCTGGTGGCCGCCGCCGCGCTGTCTAACCCCCATTTCCTGTGGATTCTGCCCGCCTGCGTCCCCGCACTGTGGGCTGGCATTCGGGCGGAGAAACTGCAAGAGCTTGCCGATACCGCCGTGGCTCCCCACCAGCGCAAGCTTCAGCTTTTTGCCCAAGCAGTGGCGGGCAGTTCGCTCCCTACTGAATTGCGGGTCTACCGCGCTAGTGACTGGTATTTGCGCACCTTCGCTGGCTGGGTCCACTTGTGGAATGCTCCCCTGCAACGCACCAATCTGCGCATCACGTGGTTACATGCACTGGCTAGCTGTTTCTACTTCGGCGCAGGCGGGCTTATTGTCTGGCGGGGCGCTGACTCGTTGTCCCCGCAAGCGTCGCTGGTATCAGTGTTTACGATTATGCAGCTCGCCACCTTGCTTTCTGGCCTTCGCTTCGCTTATGCCGATCTTTCCCAGGCATACCGCGAGTATGCCCGCTTTCAATCCGTACTGCGCGCCGGGGCAACGCCTTTGACCGCCGATACTCCCGTACCACGGCAGTCAGACACCGTACCGCCGCAGTCTGACACCGTACCGACGCGCTCCGACTCCGTAATAACTCTGGACCGGGTCTGCTACACCTACCCAGGTGCTTCTGCTCCGGCGCTACACGAGGTATCGTTGCAGCTGCCTCGGGCATCGCTGATTGCCGTCATGGGCCAGAATGGTTCTGGTAAATCTACCCTGGCCATGCTACTGCGCGATGTGCGCAGGCCTTCCTCTGGAACGCTGTCCTGGAACAGCCGCAGCTATACCACCAATGCCGAGGGCACCCGGGTGTTCACGTTGGCAGGCATCCCACAGCAGCCTTCCCACTGGGAACTCACCGCATACGAAGCCGCCACCCTCCCGCAGGCCGGTGCGAATGGTCCGTTTGCTCAGCAGGATTTTGCGCTAGAGGCGAGCGGCGCTGCGGCGGTCTTTAGGCGGCTGCCCCGCGGCAAAGACACCCACATTGGTGCCAGTTGGGATGATGGTGTGAAGCTTTCCGGCGGCCAGTGGCAGCGCTTGGGCAACTGCCGGGGCCTCTTGGGTTCGCACGAGGCTGATCTGGTGGTTATTGATGAGCCCACTTCTGCGCTCGACGCCCACGCCGAAGCGCACTTGCTACACAGCTGCCGTCAGATTGTCGCGGGCTCAGACCACGGTACCTCCGTTGTTCTGATTACCCACCGAGTATCCTCCGCGCTGCGCTCGGACTTCGTGGTTTTGTTCGACCAAGGCCGCGTCGTCGCAGCTGGCCCACCGCGCGAGCTTTTGCGCACCAACTCCGCATTTGCTGAGCTGGTTGCCCAATACGGCTCCCCCAGTGACGACTGACACTAAGATGAGCCAAGTCAGGAATCTCAAACTTTTGAATACATAGTTCCCTATTTGGAGGTCTACATTGCAACACCTATGCAAAGTTGTCCGCGAGGCCTGGCAGACATCGCCGGGCAGGAATTTTCTGATTGTGCTAACGATTGTTGTCTCATCTGTGTCTACTGTGCTGGCACCGTATGCGCTGGGCCGGGGTATTGGCTCTTTGATGGCTGCGACCGATCGAACCGAGTTTTTAACAACCGCCGGCCGGGTAGCTATCGTGTATTCCCTATTGTGGCTGGTTGGGTCTTCACTGACCTACGTAATCTACCCTTTGTATGGCCTGGTGGAGCAACGTTTGCAGTCCACGGTGATGGCCCGTGCACTTAAGGACAGCATTACAGCCGATCCAAGCATGCGCCACCAGATGGATAATGGCGAGATCTCTTTTGCTATTGACACTAACGCTGGTACCTATCGTGATAGCCTGGCGGGGCTCTACCTTTCAGTTTTTCCTGCTGTGTTGTCGCTGGTAGCCGGCGTATGGGCGGTAGTTGTGGCCAGTTCCTGGGTGGAAGGCCTCATAGTTGCCGCGGCCGCTATCTTGTATGCGGTGGCAAGCAAACCCCTCATCGCAGCTCACCAAAAGGCCCAGGCGGCATTCTTCAAAGAAAATATGCGAAGCTTTGGCGTGCTTGGCAACTCTTTGGGCCTATGGAAAGAAGCCGTGGTTTTTAGCGTCCCGCAGTTCTTGTATTCGCGGTACCGGTCCGATCGCGTCACCGTGGAAAAAGCAGGCGCCGCCTCCTACGCCGCCACGCGCCGTTTATACCTGGCTCAAGGACTAATTTTGGCGGCAACAATTTGTACTCTGGTTTTCACAATTAGCTACCGCACCCCATTGGGGGACGGGCAAGTGATCGGTGCGATTGTGTCAACTGTGGGAATCGCGGTAGCAGCCATTGGCCCGCTGCAGACGGTGGGCTTTGGTATTTCTTCCCTGGCCGTGGCAATTTCCCAGCAGAAGGAATCGAGCGAGAAGATCCGTCCCCATCGCCGGGCCGAAGATGTCCAGTCAGTCGTCCGACATGACCAAGTCGCAGAATTATCCAAACTCCTGACCCAACCGCCCCACCGCCCCATTTGGGTACTCGGTGAAAGTGGTACGGGTAAGACTACGCTGCTAGAGGGGCTGTTGGGGCTTAATTCCTCTGAGGTAGAGGTCCCGCGCAGCTCTGGGTATGTGCAGCAGTCCCCGGGCCTGCTCAATGCAACGGCCGTCGATAACGTTATCTTTGGCCGCGATATTTCTCGCGAGGCCGCTGGGGACATTTTAAGCACTGTGGGCCTGGAGTCCTTTGCACCGCAAGGCTCCAACCATTCGCGTGATGTTGCCGGTGAAGAAGGCAAGGTATCCGGCGGCGAGCGGCAGCGCATCGCCATCGCGCGGGCCCTAGTATCAGACGGTGACTTGGTTGTCTTGGATGAGCCCACCAGTGGTCTTGATGCCTCTTCGCGCGCCAAGGTGTGGGCCCTGATTGAACGCTGCGCCCAAGATCGTCACATTGTGGTGGCTACTCACGATGACAGCGCCCCCATACGCGAGGATGACTTGGTGTTCCGCCCATCCCGCGTTGGTGCCCCGCGAAGCTAGCCCGTCTCCCACGCACAGCTTGCCGATGCCCTACACTGCCACCTATCGCCTCCCCTCACCGTGGCTTGTGCGTCCCGAGGCGACCCTGTCAGTATTCCAACCCCTGGGAGTCTCTATGAAAGTGTTCCTACCCCGTCGCCGTCATTACGCCCGAGCATACCCGGGCTAATGGTCAAAATGTGTTGGTGAATTTGTCTGTTTCTGTGCTCCGTGCTGGTGGTATTAGGAATGATTTACTGTTCTGGGGTAAATGAGCGGTCAATGCACTGAAATCCCACAGGCCACCGACCAAGTGTGATATGGGGGCGTAGACGATGAGGGGATGAGTACTAAACATCCCCCATGCCCGGTGTGCGCCGGGCGAAGTATCAAGCATGGAACGACTACGAGTAGCCGCCAGCGTTGGCGCTGCAAGGAGTGCGGGCACACCTTTACCCGTTGCCACGACGACGCCGGCCAAGCGATGTGGTTTAGAGTCTTCGTTGACTGGCTCACCAGCGGAATTTCACTAAACACGCTGGCCAAGATACACAACGTGAGCGTATCGACACTCCAACGCCGCTTCGCCACCTTCTGGTACGTGCAACCACCAATGCCAGCAGACCCCCACCGGGTCTATGACCAGGTCTTTATCGATGGGACATACTTCAACACAAAATGCCTGCTTGTCCTAGCCGACTGCGACCATGTCATCTCATGGTTCTGGGGATACACCGAAGATTCCTGGGCCTACGGCCGATTACTCGACACTATTGCCCCGCCACTGATTGCAACGACAGATGGCCATAAAGGCTCAGCAAAAGCCATCCGAAACACCTGGCCTGAGACCAAAATCCAACGCTGCCTCGTCCACGTCAAACGAAATATCCAAACCGCTACAGGTCTTCATCCCACATCAGCAATGGGCAAGGCACTACGCCGACTATCCCTAGAGCTACTGCACATAGACGATCTCGACCAGGCCGCCGACTGGACGATAAAGCTGCAGAAGTTCGGCCAAACCTTCAACACGCAGCTCAATGAGAAAAGCTACGTCAAAGACACCCCGCTTGAGCAGATCCCGAAATCGAAGCGACACAACAAAAGATGGTGGTACACCCACTACACCCACCGAGCCGCCTACATGCAGCTGGTGCGACTTTCCAAGGCCGGTCACTTGTTTACCTACCTGACCGAAAAGCAGGGCACCATCGCCTATAAAAGCACCACCAACAGCCTAGAAGGTGGCATCAACTCCCCGATAAAAAGCCTCCTGCACGCCCACAGAGGCCTCAGAGATGAACATCAACGCATCGCCTGCGACTGGTGGCTCTACACCCACACACAACACACCACCACCGACCCCGTAGACATCGCCAGAGAACAAAATTGGGGCAAGGACGCAACCGCCAAAGCCACGATCCTTGCCCACCACGAGCGCCAAACCGCCAACGGTCACGACGACGGGCGGCCCGCACTCCTCGACAACGCCATCGACGCTGACTACAACCACAGTATGGGAATCAGGAAAGGCACCATCCACTAACCCCCACCAACACATTCTGACCATTAAGACGACACGCCGAAAAACAACACATTTTGACCATTAGGCCGCATACCCCCCATCTTTTCGGGATAAATGCGGAGTATAGCGGTGATGAAAATCCCAGGACAACAGTATCACGGCGATTTGCGTCAGCTCCACCCCGAGCGTCTTCTCGCCTACTACTTGTGGGAAGACAAAGAACTGATGATGAACGAAATACCTCGTGCCGATTTCGGGTATTTGGTCGGGGTAGTCTGCATAGGTGGTAGGGGTGTTTCTGGCTAGGTGGTCGGGTCATGATCTGTGTGGTGGTGTGGTCGTCAATTCTGCGGCATCGTGACACGTTTTCATGACTAAGGAGGCCATGTTCATGGCTTCATTTAAAGAGATCATGGCGATGTGGCTGGAAGGCAAAAGCTTTGACGCGATTGCTTCTGCCTTGGGGTGCTCCAATCGCGAATCCCCTATCGTGCTGGGTCGGCAGGCACGGCACTGGCAAAAGGCCTCTACGGAGCCAAACGAATTCCAGCTGAACTTTCCGAGCGCGCCCGACAGTTGGCCGAGCCAACCACAAGCGCGTGGCGCGAGTGATGAAGCAATGAGGCCTGTACGGCTTCAGCAAGAAGCGCAGTGTGAAAACTACGGTGTCCGTTTCTTCCCGCCGGGTATTCCCGGACCTGGTCAAAAGGAGTTTCCGTGCCGATGAGACCAACCATTTGCACGTTGGCGATGTCACTTACCTGCTTATCCAAGGAGGAACAAATCTGTATCTCGCGACCGTTATCGACTGCTATTCCCGCAGGTCGATCGGGTTTTCTATTGCTGACCACATGCGCACTGACTTCCATGGTCAAGACGACCTAACCAAAATCTTTGTTGAAAGAGACGGCCGACTCCCGGCCATCAATTCATCGCAATCGAGTGCAGGCTACTGGCTCAAGGCCCTGCCCAATCGAGTCGGAGCAGACTCACTCGTCAGCAGGATCAGCAGCGGGCGCCATATAGAAATTGGGGACTTTGACATGCGTAAGCATCTTGTAACCATCCGCGACAACACGAACACCTAACCCCAAACACCAGCCCGGCCATGCAACGCCGGGGCTGGCAGCCCTACCAACAACCCGGAACACCACCCCGACCAACTTCCCGGAACACCCCTACCAAATACGCGCACTTGGCACCTCGTTCGTACCCTAAGCTGTCCTCGTGGCAAGCCGATTCCTTAACAGTGGATTATGGGAGGCAGATTAACGGGTTTAGCGCCCCGGCACAGCTGGGCGATAAAATTTGGCTCATCTCGGCCCGGCCGCGCCCGGGACACGATTCCGAATACGACAGCGTTTCCCCCTACCACTTCGACTACAAAGAGCACGCAATCGCTGAGATGGACTGGCTTAATGCCGACTATCCCGGAGACAACTACCTGCTGGCGTGCATAACCATCGGGTGGATCTCCCCAGACGTACTCCGACGCACCGATTGGCGCCCACCCTGGGCACCAATCGGACTACGCGAAGAAGACCAGCCCTACTCCCCCTTCCCGGGCCACGCCGCACAGTTCTAAAAAGTGTTACGCCCTGGGTGGGGGGCAGGCCTCCGGGCGCAGGCAAGGGTTCGGACTACTGGTACAGACTAGGGGTGCGGGCCGATGTAGAGGACCACAATCTTGTCCTGCGCATATTTCCAGTACATGCGCCAAGCACCGTGGGTGTTGTGTTCCACGTAGGAGATGTAGGTAGGGTCATCGGCTCTGGAGGTGCGCTTCTCCTGGTGAGTGTTGAAGGACGGGTACGTGGGGCCGAACTCGCGCATACGCTTGACGGCTTTAGCCACTTTGTCCTTCTTGGCGGGGGATTTGCGCAGCCGCTTGTCTAAGTCTTTGCGCGCAGTGGAGGTAAGTAAGACCTCGTATGCATCCCCTGCCATGACCGCGTGCTTTACATTCCGAGGCTATCGAAGCTGTCGAAACGGCCAAGATAAAAATCCTCCAGGCTCTGGTTGAGCACGGCCGTTATGGATTCAGTCGTTATGGATTCAGTGGAGAGGACTTCCGGAATTTCGCGCAGTCGGTCTTTATCCGCGGCGTAGAGATTACCTGTGGAAGTCATCAGCGTCACTGCGCTACCCCGATTCTGTCTAGCTGAGCGTGTGCCATATTGTGTATCAAGCGCACGAGAGCCGCCTGCGAGAATCGAACTCGCGACCTTCTCATTACGAGTGAGATGCTCTACCGACTGAGCTAAGGCGGCGTGCTGCGCGCGTTGCGTGCAGCGGTTAATCAGCTTAGCGCACAGCAAGGCTTTTGCAGAAATTCTGCCGCGGACCCGCCGCAACCTCGGTGCACAACCTCGGCGCACAACCTCGGCGCACGACCTCGGTGCGCAACCTCTAGGCGGAGTATGCGGGGTAGGGGGCACTTAGCGCGCGCCGCAGGCTTGGCGCAACCGGCCCACCAGGCCATCAAAGGCCAAGGCAGGACCAACGTTATTAGCAATGTGATTGCGGCAGGTGCGGATGGCATCCTGGGCGGCCACCAGGCCTTCCTCACTGACTTTGGCGGCCAATTCTTGGGCCAGGCCAGCGAAATCGGGGTGAGTCATCTCCACGTTGGCACCTACTTTGACCATGAGGGCGTCGCGGTAAATCCCTGCCAAATCCACCAAAGCCAAGTCCAATAGGTCCCGCAGGCGGCGGGTGGCCCGCTTCTTCTGCAATTCTTCTACCCGCTTGACCGCGGACTTGGCCTCGCGCTGGGCTTTGGCTGCGCCCTTGCCCTTAGCGCCGGCGCCATAGGCTAGCTCTACTGCGGCAATCTCCTTGGCATCAGCCTCCTGGTAAGCCTCTTTGGCTTCCTTCGTAATGGCGGCCAACAATCCAGTGGCGGCGGCATAACCGCCGGAGCCGTGGAATACAGACTCCGCCAAGTTGATGGCCGCAGCCCGGCGGCGCTGCGCCATGGGATCACTGACCAAACGGCGCGCCCGACCCACGTGGCGCAGGGAGGTCACGGCGGCCAGGCGGGCATCCTGAGGACTATGCCCCTCAGCCTGCAAAATCTCGACAATGCGCTCCACGGAAGGCGCCGGTATATACAGGTGGCGGCAGCGCGAGCGCAGCGTTTGGGAGAAGTCTTCCGGGGCATCGGTGGGGGCGCACAGGACCAGCACAGTGGAAGAGGACGGCTCCTCCACGGTCTTGAGCAGGGCATTGGCGGCCTCGTCGGTAAGGCGATCGGCATTATCAAAAATCACCACCCGATACGGCGCCACCGTGGGCAAGGAGGCCGCCTGGTGGATCATCTCCCGCACGCCCGCGACCCCAATGGAAAGCTCCTGCGGGCTGATAAACACCAAGTCAGTGTGCTGGCGCTGCTGCAAGATTCCCCGGCAAGACTCGCAGGCACCACAGCCTTGGCCGGGCTGGTCAGTGCACATCAACGCCGCCGCCAACGCCAAAGCGGCAGTAGAACGCCCCGCCCCCGGCGGGCCGGTAAACAGCCAGGAGTGCGCCAGTGCACGGGGGTCGGAGCCAGGCAACTTGCAGCCCGCAGCGGCGGCGCGGAGGATGGTGTCGCGGACCGAGGGGGTATCGGCAAGCAAGGCAGCAACATTCTGGGGGTTCACCCGCACCAGCCTAGTAGAGTATGAAGTCATGAACAGACTCCTGCGCGCGGCCGGTTGGTTGCTGCACACCCAGTGGCCCAAGTATGCCGCCGCGGTACTGGGCAGCAACATCGTGGGCGCAGTAGCCATCATGGTCTTTGTGCTCACCCTGCCCATGCCAGAGATCGCCCAATTTACTACCGCGGTGCCCAACCTGTGGCTCATTGCCCTGACCTACCTGGGCTTTGCGGTGCTGGTGGGCATGTTGGTGACCGGGCTGCTGTTCCGCCCGGTCATCGACTGGCAGCGCAACCCGCAGGCGCATGACCCCAATATGGTGCGGGGGTTAGTCATGCGCATCCCCGTCTACCAAGCTGGGGTGGCGGCGCTGGTGTGGGGCATTGGCATTGTGATTTCCGTGATCATCGCCACGCAGTCCTCCACGCGCCTGGCAGTGCTGGTGGGTATTTCTACCTCCTTAGCGGCGATGAGTGTGGTGCTGCTGACCTATTTGCAAGCAGAGCACCTGGTGCGTCCCGTGGCAGCGCTGGCCCTGGCGCGCCGCTTTGAGGACTCCACGCTAGAGCCGCCGGTGAAGTACCGGCTAATTTCGGCATGGTTGATGACGTCCGCGGTGCCGCTGGGCGGGATTATCCTGCTCATGTGGGCCCGCCACGCGGGGTGGTTTAATGCAGACGTCTCGGTGTCCATCGCGGCCCTTGCCTTGGCAGCGCTGGTGACGGGCTACTTTGGCACCTTCTTTGCCATGCGCTCCGTGGTGGACCCCATCTTGGACTTGCAAGACGCCATCCGCCGCGTGCGCCTGGGCGATAACGCGGTAGAGGTAGACATCTATGACGGCTCAGAGCTAGGCGTCCTGCAGGCTGGGTTCAATGAGATGATGCACGGCCTGCGCGAAAGCCAGCGAGTTCGCGAGACCTTCGCCCGCTACGTCGGCACCGAGGTAGCCCAAAAGGCCCTGGAGGAACGCCCCGAATTGGGCGGGGAAGAGCGCAAGGTGGGCGTCATCTTTGTCGATGTGATTGGCTCGACCACCTACGCCGTTAATCACCCACCTGAGCAAGTGGTAGAGGAACTGAACAGGTTCTTCGAGCGCGTGGTTACGGTAGTGCACCGCAACAAGGGAATTATCAATAAGTTCCAGGGCGACGCCGCCCTGGCCGTCTTTGGCGCGCCACACAATGTCTATGACTCCACTTCACTGGCCCTGCAAGCCGCGCGCGAATTGCGCCTGGAGTTACGCGACCTGGAGCTGGAGGCGGGCATCGGCGTGGTGGCTGGCAACGTGGTGGCCGGCCACATTGGCGGCGCGGACCGCTTCGAGTACACCGTGATTGGGGACGCCGTCAATGAGGCCGCCCGTCTGACCGAGTTAGCCAAAGACACCCCCGGACGGGTGCTGACTAACGCTGCCACCCTCAAGACCGCCAACGAGGCCGAGCAAGCCCGGTGGACTTTTATGAAGTCCATTGAGCTGCGCGGACGCCGCCGTATGACACGCCTTGCCCGGCCGGTGCGCGCCACTTTGGCGGACCGCTCCTAAGCCTGCGCCCCACCCCGCGGCCCTACCTTGGGCACGGCTGCCCTAGCCAGGGCCCGGGCGCCCCGCTAGAGTCAGTGGGCATGAGTTCCCCCACCACCACCGCCCCACCCCGCATGCTGGTTCCCGATGTCGCCCGCGGCTTGGCCCTGCTGGGCATAGCCCTGGCCAACGCACCCACCGCGTGGTTTCCCACGCACCCCGGCTCGCCCGGGTCGCACTTTGGCGGCGTGGAGAGCACTGCGGATAAAGCGGTCGTTGTCTTCACCGCAATCACCACGCATGTGCGCGGGTTACCGATGTTTTCTACGCTGCTGGGATTTGGCATTGGTCTGATTGTCATGAGTCTGTGGCGCCGGGGCTTCCCCTTGCCCACTACCCGGCGGGTGCTGCTGCGCCGCTATGGCTTCCTGGCGCTTTTTGGTGCGCTGCACCTGATCTTCCTCTTCTTCGGCGACATTATGCTGATC
Organism: Corynebacterium lizhenjunii; assembly: GCF_011038655.2. Lineage (NCBI taxonomy): Bacteria > Bacillati > Actinomycetota > Actinomycetes > Mycobacteriales > Corynebacteriaceae > Corynebacterium > Corynebacterium lizhenjunii. The sequence goes on along the minus strand of NZ_CP064954.1, from coordinate 237,813 downwards.
TACGGCGCCTCAGGAATGCTCATAGCCGCCATCTTTACCTGGCGGGATAAGACCCTGCTGCGGCTGTCGTATGGTTTGCTGGCTTTCAACTGCCTGCTGGGGATCCTTGGCGCCACGGGGGTGGCTGCCCTCGGCGGCGTCGCCCCGGGTGTTGTCTCTTTAGGCTCCGGGGATGGCTCCGGCAGCTTTTTACCCCAGAGCTATCCAGAGCTACTGCTATTGAACTCCGTCCTCCTGATGGGGCATCTGCTGACGTTGCCCATGTATTGGCTGCAGTACTTGCCGCTGATGCTCATTGGGTTTGTCTGGGCCCGCCGCGGCGTTCTTGCCGATGTCCCCTCCCACCGCCGTGAGCTGGGCATCTGGACCGCCATCGGGGCCACGGTGGCCATCGGCTTGGGTTTGCCGTGGGGCCTGAGCACCATCGGGGTGCTGCCCACCGCGTGGGCGTCGGCCCTGTCCACCGCCAATACCTTCCTTGGCGCGCTTACCGGCCCCGGAATCCTGGCCTTCTTGGCCTTGGTGCTCAATGGCGTGCAGCAGCGCGTGTGGAACGGCGCGAGCGTCCCGGTGTTGCTGCGGATCCCGGCGGCGCTGGGCAAGCGCTCCATGAGCGGTTACCTCATGCAATCGGTGCTCTTTAGCATTGTGGCGCAGCCCTTCTTGTTGGGCTGGAACCCGCCGGCTGCCGCCCAGGCGGGGCTGGCGCTGGGGATTTGGGTGCTCACGCTGGTGGGCGCCTGCCTGCTGGAGTGGGCGGGCAAGCCCGGCCCCTTTGAATACTTGCACCGCCGGCTGTCCTACGGACCCACAATGCGCCCGCAGCTGGCTAATTCCTCAGGCGTGTTCCAGGGCGTCGACAAGCAAGTAGGTCCCCACGGTGGTGGTGGCAGCCTCCCCGGCGGCCAGTCCGGTTCCCACTAGCCGCCCGGGCCGCAGGCTGCGTGCCAAGGTGGCGGCTTCTGCGGCCAGCAGCAGGTTGGCCCCGTGGGAGGCACCCCAGGTTTGCGGACGGCGCAGGCAGGCATCGCCCGCCAGGGCCGAGGTTGCCGCTGCTGCCGCGCCAGCTAAGGCAGTAGCTTGCCGATGCCCCCTCCCCGCCGCCAGCACTCCTGTGGCCCAGGCCCCTGCGCGCAGGCCCCAGCCGGAGGCAGTATTGCCCGCGCCCAGGCGCGCCAGCGCGGCAGCCAAGACCCCGTGGTGAACGATGAGGGCGGTGGTTCCCCACGCGCTGGGGGCCGGTGCGGACTTGGCCAGCGTGCCTACTGCGCCAGCCGCTAGCGACAGTTTTAAGTCCGGGCGCGGGGTGGAGCACGCCAGCAATACATAGGACCCGGCGTGCAAACCGCGGGCTAGGCGCGGTGCGCCTAAAACGTGAGCCCAGGCCGCAGATTCCCCGCAGGCCAGCGCCGCCCAGCGGCTGAGCGGGGCGCGCTGTAGCCCCCGCCAGGCGGCGTGGGCGCCTTCGCGGCTGCGCTGGCTAAAGTCCGCACCGGCCCGGCGCAGGCTGCGCGGGAGCGTGATTCGACCACTAGCAACCATGGTATTAGCCGCCTACCTGCGCGATCCCGCTTTGACCACGTTCTTGGTGGTCTGTTTGACGGAGGTCTTGGTGGACTTCTTTGTAGTTTTCTTAGCGGCCTTCTTTGTAGCTTTCTTAGCGGCCTTCTTTGTAGCCTTTTTGGTCGACTTTTTGGTGGTCTTCTTTGCGGTGCCACCCTCGGCAGCTTCCTTGGCGCGGCGCTCGGAAAGCAGCTCGTTGGCGCGGGCATCGGTAAGCTGCTCTGGGTCATCGCCACGGCGCAGCGAGGCATTGGTGGTGCCGTCCGTGACATAGGGGCCAAAGCGCCCGTCTTTGACCACCATGGGCTTGCCAGAAACATCGTTATTTCCCAGGGTCTTCAGCGGGGGCTGGGCAGCGGCGCGGCCGCGGCGCTTCGGTTCGGCATAGATAGCGCGAGCCTGCTCCAGCGTGATGGTGAAGATCTCTGCTTCCGAGGCCAAAGAACGCGAATCATTGCCCTTGCGCAGATACGGGCCGTAGCGGCCATTTTGGGCGGTAATCATTTCCCCGTCATCGTCGGCACCGACTTCGCGAGGCAGGCTGAGCAACTGCAGGGCCTGCTCCAACGTGACGGTAGCCGGTTCCATGGTAGAAAACAGCGAGGCCGTCGCCGGCTTGAGGGAGTCCTCCACGTACTGAGCAATGCGCTTTTCTTTTTGATTGGCGGCCGTCTTGGTCTCCCAATTCTTTGCCCGCTTGCCCTCGGCGGCGCGTTGCGCGTCTTCGGCAGCGCGCTCTTGCGCCACCACCTCGAGGGCCTCGGCCTCGGCCTTGGTGCGCTCATCATCGCGTACCAGCTCAGTCACGTAGGGGCCAAAACGACCTTCCTTGGCCACAATCATGCGGCCATTGGCCGGGTTGAGGCCCAGCTCGCGGCCGCCTTGCGGGGTGGCGAAGAGCTTTTCTGCCAATTCCTCATTGAGCTCATCCGGGGTCACGGTCTCTGAGAGGTTGGCACGCTGATACTCCACATTGCCCTCGGCGTCGCGGCCTACGGCGCGCTCAATGTAGGGGCCAAAGCGCCCGACGCGCACAAAGACATCCCGCCCCTCACTATCGGTGTAGAGCTTCAGGGAATTAACTTGGCGGGCGTCGATAGCCTCCAGGTTGACGTCAATCAGCGACTTCAGGCCGCCGTGGCGGGCGATAGACCCAGCGGTTTGCTCCGTGGCATCTGCGTTGCCAAAGTAGAAGCCGTTGAGCCACTCCGTGCGGTCCTCGGTACCAGCAGCGATGGCGTCAAGCTCGTCTTCCATCGAGGAGGTGAAGTCATAGTCCACCAGCTCCGTGAAGTTATTCTCCAACAATCCCACCACAGCAAAGGCCACCCAGCTGGGTACTAGGGCGTTGCCGCGGGAGAGCACATAGCCGCGGTCTTGAATGGTCTTGATAATGGAGGCATACGTCGACGGACGGCCAATACCTAAGTCTTCCATCTTTTTCACCAGCGAGGCTTCCGTGTAGCGCGCCGGCGGGTTGGTGGTGTGGCCGTCTACCGTGACCTCCTTGGCCACCAGGCCATCGCCTTCCTCCAGGTGAGGCAGGCGGGAGTCTTCGTCCTTGGCGGGCTTATCCTTGCCCGCCTTCCCGGTCTTCCCGGCTTTCCCGGCCCTGTCCGTCTCGGACTCCACGGCGTCCTCATAAGCCTTAAGGAATCCCGGGAACGTCAGCGTGCGCCCCGTGGCGGAAAACTCCACATCCACGCCGCCCTCAGCAGTCACGGCCAGGCCGGCCACAGTGACCTTCATGGAAGTACCCTTGGCGTCTGCCATCTGGGAGGCCACAGTACGCTTCCAAATCAAGTCATAGAGTTTAAACTCCTCCGCATCCAGCTGCTTAGCCAGCTGGCCAGGGGTAGCAAAGCTCTCCCCTGCCGGACGGATGGCCTCGTGAGCCTCCTGCGAGTTCTTCACCTTGCGGTCATAGACCCGCGGGGAGCTGGCCACATACTCAGCGCCATAAATGCTGGTAGCTGCGGCCCGCGCGGCATCGAGCCCCTGCTTGGACAGCGAGGTGGAGTCCGTACGCATATAGGTAATATGACCGTTTTCGTACAAACGCTGCGCAATGCGCATGGTGCGCTCAGAGGTAAAGTGCAGCCGGCGCCCGGCCTCTTGCTGCAGCGTAGAAGTCATAAATGGCGCATAGGGCTTGCGGGTATAGGGCTTGTGCTCCACCCCGGCCACATTAAGCTTCGAACCCTGCAGGCCATCGGCCAGCGCCTGCGCCCGGGCGGCATCAATCACCACCACATCACTGCTGGTCAACTGGCCACGATCATCAAAATCACGCCCGGCAGCCACCCGCTGGCCCCCAACGGCGCTTAAGCGGGCAGCAAAGGTCCTGGAGGCGGCATCGGCAGACTCAGCAGCAGAACCGGCATCCAACAGGGCACTTAAGTCCCAATAGGAAGCAGAGACAAAAGCCATGCGCTCCCGCTCGCGCTCCACAATCACGCGGGTAGCCACGGACTGCACCCGGCCAGCAGACAGGCGCGGCATAACCTTCTTCCACAGCACCGGGGAGACCTCATAGCCATAGAGGCGGTCCAGGATACGGCGGGTCTCCTGGGCATCAATCAGATTAACGTCGAGCTCACGGGTGTTATTCGCGGCCTCCACAATGGCGGACTTAGTAATCTCATTGAACACCATGCGGCGCACCGGCACCTTGGGCTTGAGCACCTCCAGCAAATGCCAGGCAATGGCCTCCCCCTCGCGGTCCGGGTCTGTGGCCAGGTAGAGCTGATCACACTGCTTGAGCTTGGCCTTGAGGTCCGCGACCTTCTTCTTCTTATCCGGGCTAATCACGTACAGCGGGCTGAAGTTGTCCTCCGGGTTCACGCCCAAACGCGCCCACGGCTCCTTCTTATAGGCCGCCGGCACGTCGGCAGCACCGCGGGGAAGATCCCGGATGTGGCCCACCGAGGCTTCAACAATGTAGTCACTACCAAGGTAGGGCTGGATCTTCTTGGCCTTGGTTGCCGACTCCACAATCACCAGGGTCTTGCCTGGCCCAGCTCCAGTTGCCACGTGAATTTCATCCCTTTCGCAGATGCGAATATAAAAATATGTCTCCCTAGCGTACACAGCGTACACAGCAAGCCCACTCCTGGGAAACCATACAGTATTTAATAGGGGCGCTGAACCGCTATGGCCGACCAGAGCCGCTAGAGTCCAACCCCCTTACACATCACCCCAAGCCGGCGGCCCCGACCATTTCTCAACATAGGACCGCGCAATCAATACAGCCAGAATAATAAAGAACGCACTGACTCCTACCCCCACAAAACAGATAAGCTGGCCCACGCCATCCTGAGAAGTCGTTTCCGGAAATCCGGACCCCAGTGTCAAAGCCGCCGCGGCTCCAATGCCTACCAAGGGAGCAGAGACCACCAAACCAGTAAAGGTGCGAACCTGACAAACAGCCATTAGTACGCAGAACAAGACTAGCGTTAAGGCACAGCAGACCAACTGCCAGGTCGGATAGTCACCAGGTGCAGGCTGAGTCAAAACCACCGATAGAGGCGTAGTAGGGTTCCAGCTCAACCATAAGGCCGGAGGGAGCAAGCCGCACACAAAGGAAACTGCGGAAATCTTAGCCATATACTTGGCCGCGACCACTCCACGCTTACGAACAGAAGCGACTATCGCCGGGATAACTAGTGGCGCTGCAAGTATGAGGGGAACCAGCAAGTTCAGGAAGAAATCTAGTAATTTGAAGTTAAGCATCTACACCCCTCACTGGTCGTCTCATGAACAACTCCAAAGATAGGAAACAGTGTGTGTTCCCAGGCACACTACGCCGCAAGGAGATAGTTCGCAAGAGAAACCAAAAAGACACCCCCGAGCGGGTCCCCACTTTGATACCCGGAGCGTGGGCTGCGCCATCAATCCCAGAGCCTGACATCCGAGAAGACTGGAGTCTCGTTCGAGACCGGCAGGGTGGAGTCTGGAAGTCACTCCTACGCCTGCGGCGGTGTAAAGTGCACGCCTAGAACGTGGCGACAGTCTGCACCCTAACCCGCGCCCTGCCACGCCCGCAGTGCCTGGCTGCCGACGGGCGGCAGACGTAGGCGGCAGACATGGGCAGCGGTGCGGTGCAGCACTGGAAGCTGCTGCCGTGCCACGAAGAGACCCGGAAGAAAAGGAGGCTTGCCGCGCATGGTGGAGACCCTGCTGAGCTGGATTGAGGCCATCATGCTCACGGAGTGGATCTATCCTCTCCTGGGCACGCTGATATTTCTGGACTGTTTTATCCCCGTCCTCCCCTCGGAGGTTCCCCTGAACTTGGTGGGTACCTGGGCTGGGTCCCAAGGTCAGCCCCACCTGCCCACCATGTTCTGGGTAGCTGTGGCCGCCGCGGTGACCGGGGATAACCTCTGCTTTGCCCTGGGCGGGCGGCTGATGCCACTGATCAACCGGGCACAGAAGGGCTCTAAGGCTTACGATGCCCTCCAATGGGTCAAGCGCAACATGCGCCGGGGTGCAGGTGCGGCCATTATCATCGCTCGGTTCATCCCGTCTGCCCGGCTGTTTATGACCATCCTTTTAGGCTCCATGCGCTACCCCTGGCCACTGTTCTTCCTCTTTGATACCTTCGGCGTGCTGCTGTGGGTCTTCCAAGCCCTGGCCGTGGGCTATGTGGGCGGCGTACTTTTTGCCGGCAATCCCGCGATTGCCATGGTGGTCTCTCTCATTGCCGCCGTTGCCCTGGGCTTTGGCATCCAGAAGGCCCAAAACTCTCTGGCCAATTGGTGGGACGCCCGCCGTGGGGTGGCTGAAACTCCTTAAGGGGAAAGTCCCCTTAACGCAGGGGCTAAGTCTGCCGCCGGCCCAAGCTGATGCCCAGGACGAAGGTGGCAAGAGCCATGCCCGTCCACAGCCCGGCGGAGAAGGTATAGCCGACATAATCCACAATGTATCCACCCAGCATGGCCCCCACTGGGACTGCGCCCATACACACAATGCGCATGGACGCCAGCCCTATGCCAATCTTGCCCTTGGGCAAAGCACTGACGAGGTAGTCCATCGCTGCAACGTTGATGAGCACCACTGCCATGGTCCACACCACAGATGAAGCCGCTGCCAAGTAGTACACCTGGCTGCGCAGGAGCACCGCCGCCAAGAAAAAGAGCGTTGCCACAAGCTGCCCCAAGGTGGCTACGACAACCAGCCGGAAGAAACTGAAACGATCGATAATGCGCGGAGTAATCAGCGATGCCACCAAGCCCGCGCCAGCGCCGAACATTTTCAAACTGGCGTAGGCCGAAGGGTCCAATGCTGTCTCGCGCAAGAGGAAGAGCGTCTGAGGGGTATCGGAAAACGCCAGGCCCAAATTCCCTGCGGCGATGAGGAGTACGGGGAGGAGGACCTGACGGTCTGCGATGATCAGTCTGAAGCCGTCCAGGAAGGAACCTGCTCTAACTTCGCCCTCTGACTGTGCAGGCTCTGGCTGTGCGGAGTCTGGCTGTGCGGCCTCTGACTGGGCAGTCTCTGCCGATGCCACGAACCCCGGCGTGCCAGCTAACCTGAGCCTGACCGGGCCAGCTATCAGCATGGCAGCGCATATCCCTAGGGCAGCAGCGCCCAAGTAACCTTCCCGGTAGAACTCTCCGGCAGCAAGGAGGGATACCACGCCGGGCGCCGCAATTCCCACTGCGCTATCCGCAGCCTCGAGCCGGGCCACCAGCTTCGGCCCTGGGGTAGCCTCTTGAATCTTCACGGCAGTGATGACTTGTGAGTTGTCGATGAACATGCCGACAAAAGACTGCATTACCTGCAAGATCAAGATGGTCCAGAAAGACAACCCACCAGCCACATAGAGCGCCGCCAAAGCGCTCAACAACAGCGCTTTTACCGCTAGCGAACCTATGAGCACTCGGAGCGGAGGGAGGGAATCCACCAGCCTTCCTATGGGCACCGCTGCGAGCAAATAGAGGACGATGGACAAAGAATTGAGTACAGCAAGCTGCCGCCCCTCGAAGCCCAGCTGATTGACCACGATAAACTGGGTAATCAGGCCCGCCGTCCGGCCAGAAAAGGCGTCCAAGACATTGGACCCGAGATACAGATACCGAATCGACTTCATGGGCTCTCCCTTATTGTCCAGATGCTTACACGGCGCCCCAGTGCGGTAGGTATCCGGTCACTCTACACCTTGCCAGCGGTGCTTAGACGCAAAACACCGGTAGCCCGACACCCCTGGCGGGGTACGGACTACCGGTGCGTGGCTGCACAGCAGGAGCTAGATCGCGTTGACGTTCTGTGCCTGCGGGCCCTTGGAGGAGTCGCCGACCTCGAAGCTGACGTGTTGGTTTTCTTCCAGGCTGCGGAAGCCGTTGCCCTGGATTTCGGAGTAGTGGACGAAGACGTCGGTGGAGCCGTCATCGGGGGCGATGAAGCCAAAGCCCTTTTCAGCGTTGAACCACTTGACGGTGCCGGTTAGTGCTTGGGTTGTCATAAAGAGTTGTCCTTACGGGGTAGTGAATACTGCGGGCATCCGCCGAACTACCCGATATCTCAAAGGGTGCTCGCTTGGTAAAGCCTGGTCTGCGAGCAATTATTACAACACTGCGCTAACGGGCGTCTGCCTTGGGTACCAGTGTGGCACGTTTTGGGCCAAAGCGATAGGCTGCGGGAGATATTTCTTCCCAAGGGGGTAATTCCACATGGCACAGCCACAGTCAGAAAGCACTGATTCTGCGGCCTCTCAGACCAGCGCGCGGCCCGGGTTGGCACAAGAACTGCTTGAGGATATTAGCCGTCGCTTCCGGGAGTCCACGTGTACGCACCAGGAGACAATGGCACCGAAGCCGTCCACGTATGCCGAATGGCCGGAGTGGACGCTGCCGCAGCTCAAGGACATTTTGCAGGATCGCGGCGTGCAAAATTTGTATACCCATCAAGCTGCGGTGGCGCAGGCGGCATGGCAAGGATCCGACGTGGTGGTCTCCACCGGAACATCGTCTGGAAAGTCTTTGGGATACCAACTGCCCATCCTCTCGCGCCTGGCTCAAAACCGGACCGACTGCGCGCTGTATATCACCCCCACTAAAGCGTTGGGATCTGACCAATTGGCCGCCGTGCAGTCGCTGTGCGCTGATATCGAAGAGCTCCGGGATGTCTTTCCGGCGCCCTATGATGGCGATACCCCGGCGGAGGCCCGCGCCGGGATCCGGGATTCCTCCCGGTTCATCTTTAGCAACCCGGACATGATCCACATGTCCCTGCTAGCGGTGCACCAGCGGTGGGCGCGGGTACTGCGCAGGCTGGCGTTCATTGTGATCGATGAGTGCCATTCTTATCGCGGGGTGTTTGGGGCCCACGTTTCGCTGGTGCTGCGCAGGCTGCTGCGGTCGTGCGCGCACTATGGCTCCCATCCGGTCATCATTTTGGCTTCGGCGACGATGAATGACCCGGCCACGCACGCGCAAAGGCTCACCGGCCGGCCTGCTTGCGCGGTAACCGAAGACGGCGCCCCCACGGGAGCACGCACGGTGGTGTTGTGGGAACCAGGCTTTATCGAAGGCGCAGAAGGCGAACATGGTGCCCCCGTGCGCAGGCCCGCCACCACGGAGGCCGCTGGCATCATGGCCACCCTAGTGGCCCAGGGTGCGCGCACGCTGACTTTCGTGCGTTCGCGTCGCTCCGCAGAAACGGTCGCGCTGCGCACCCAAGAGGAACTAGCGGGTTCTTTGGGCAGACCGGACTTTGCCCGCCGAGTGGCCAGCTACCGGGCCGGTTACTTGGCAGAAGACCGCCGGGCCTTGGAGCGCGCCTTGGACAACGGTGAGCTGCTGGGGGTGGCCACCACTAATGCATTGGAGCTGGGCATAGACGTTGGTGGTCTCGATGCCGTGGTAACCGCGGGCTTTCCGGGAACTGTGGCGAGTTTTTGGCAGCAGGCTGGCCGCGCGGGACGGCGCGGCCAGGACTCCCTGGTGGTCTTGGTTGCCCGCGATGAACCCATGGATACCTATTTGGTCCACCACCCGCAGGCACTACTGGGCCGGCCCGTTGAGGCCAGCGTGTTCAACCCGGCTAACCCGTACATCTTATACGGTCACGTCTACTGCGCCGCGGTAGAAAAGCCCCTCTTACCAGACGATATAACCGCATGGGGCGCCCAGGGAGTGGTGGACCAACTAGAAGCCGAGGGCCTATTGCGCCGCCGGGAGCGGGGTTGGTTTGCCGTGCCACTGCCTGCGGGCGACGACCCCGCAGGGTTGCGCCCGGAGACCGCGCACTCCCATGTGACGCTGCGCGGCGGAAGTGGGACCGAGGTAATGATTGTGGACGCCACCACCGGCAGACTGCTAGGCACCGTGGATTCCGCCCGTGCAGCCAGCCAAGTCCATCCCGGCGCGGTGTACTTGCACCAGGGCGAGTCTTATGTGGTGGACGCTTTGGACTTCACCGACTACGTGGCGTTAGTTCACCCAGAAACTCCGGACTACACCACCACTGCGCGCTCTGATACGGACATCCGCATTGTTGGCGAGGCCGAAGGCCTGGTGAACTACTCTCCGGGGTTGTGGGTAGCCAACGTGGAGGTTGACGTCACGCAACGGGTTACCGGCTATCAGGTCCGGCTGCCCGATGGCACCGTGGGCGATGAAGTCCCGCTTGCCATGCCGGCGCAAAACTTGCGCACTCGCGCGGTGGCCTACACCATCGATCCCCTGGTGCTGGCCGAAATCGGCGTCACCGCCGGGGCCACGCCGGGCACTCTGCATGCTGCCGAGCACGCCGCCATTGGCCTGCTGCCGCTATTGGCTACGTGTGACCGTTGGGACATCGGCGGGGTGTCTACCGCCCTCCATGTGGACACGCAGCTGCCCACCGTGTTTGTCTACGATGGCCACCCCGGCGGGGCGGGCTTTGCCGATGAAGGCTTCCGCCGCTTCCCCGAATGGATCGAGGCCACCTATGACGCCGTGCGCTCCTGCCCATGCGAAGCCGGTTGCCCTTCCTGCGTGCAATCGCCTAAATGCGGCAATGGCAACAACCCCCTGGATAAGGCGGGGGCCATCGCCTTGCTGGGGGCTTTGGTCAGCATGACGGCACACACCGATGCCGCCCCTTAATCCCCTGCAGTCGGCCCGGCCTTCGCTGTGGCAGAACTCCGGCGCACAGTGACGGTGACAACGACATCGGCACTAACGGCGACAGCGGCGGCATCGGCAAGCTGACACTGGCTCAAGGTGGCGTGGTTGTGCGCTGCGATCTCGCGGGCTTGGGCGCAGGCATCATTGCCCTGGTAGGCGGCATAGGCCCCGGCAATGGCTGCCATATCAGCGGCAACCTGAGCCTGGTGGCGTGCAGCCACCACGCTGCCCAGCCCGGCGATAGTGAGCATCAACCCCACCAACGCCACACACAACCCGGCGGTGACCACGCTAGTGCTGCCGCGCTGGGACATACACGCGCGGCAGAGGCGGGCACGTACCTCACGGAAGGGACTCACTGCCCCACCACCTCCAGTGGGAAGACGGCCTGGGCCTGCATCACCCCGAAGGGTGCCGGCACCCGGGCGGTTACCCGCACTAATTCGCCTTCCTGGTGGACCTCCACGTCCCCGCGCGGGGGCGTGAAGTCTTGCCCAATGGCATAAGCACGTGCTGCCGCCCCGGCAATATCCACCGCCGCCAGGTGGGAGCTCATGGTGGCAATCGCGGCGACCATGGCCATGACCACCAGCACCAGGGTGCTCAACCCCAGCGCGGCCTCCACGCTGACAGAGCCGCGGTCTGTACCCAGCCAGCGCCAACGCCCGTGCCACGCCATGGCGCTAGCCCGGCCGGTTATTGAGGGCATCGGTAATGATGGACTGGAAGGCCTCCGAGACCGCACCACCATTAACTACGGCGATGAGGATGCCCGCCAGTGCAGCTGCGGCCACCGCACACAGGGCGTATTCCACGGTGGTCATTCCGCGCTCGTCGCTCAAGGCACTCCCCAAGCGGGTACCTAGCCGCTGCAGGTGGTTCGCCTTCGCTTGCTTGGCGGGCGCAGGCTGCTGAGTCAGCGCGGCTTGTACGGTCGGTTCCTCGCAGTGCGAAACGTCGCAGTGCACAGCAGTGTTATTCATGGTTATCTCCTTATATTCTTTGATAGGTATGGGTTAGCTGGAAGTGGAGGGGCAAGCCCCCGGGTGTGGTGCGCTTAAAACATCTGGCCCACCAGCCCGGCAATGATGGGTACTAGGCCCAACACAATGAATGCCGGGAGGAAGCACAGCGCCAGGGGCAAGGCGATGAGTACGCCTGCGCGCTCAGCCCGAGCGGTGGCTAGGTCCTCAGCCTGCTGCCGCAGGTGTGTACTCAAGCGCCCGCACCCGGTGACGATGGCCGCGCCGGAGCTTTCAGACATCACCACCAGGGCAGCAACGTCTCCCAGGCCGGGCACCGCGCGCAGTGGCTGCCAAGCTTGGTGGGCTTCCACTCCCAGGGCAAGCAAGGCCGCGGTATCTGCCCACGCTGAGTGCGTAGAGGTTTCCGCGACCGCAGCAGCCGCACGCGCAGGGCCCAAACCCGCTTGAAGGCAAGCGGAGAAGAGTTCCACATCATGCGCTGCTACCAGGTAATTCGGCGTGGGGGTTGCCACTCGGCGCGCCAGGATGGCCAGGCGCCCCCGCAGCCCGCGCGGGCGTACCACGCCGGGGGACTGCGTGGCTGGGCTAGCTCGTGGGGTCTTTGGTCCCCGGGGGTGGTGCCCGGGGCGGTCATCATCAATGGTGCCGGCCAGTACTGCAGCCGCCGCCAGCATCAACGCCAGCGCCCAGAGCCCGGCTTGTGCGGTATCAAATCCACAGGTGAGAGTACTCATAGCGCCACCGCCTTGCGCAACAGCAGCCGCGTCCACACAAAACCCGCGCAGACTAAGGCGGTGCCCACCACGAGCGCTATCCCGCCCAGCCCACCGCCGAGTAAGAATCCCAGCGGGTGCGCGCCCAGCAGGGCACCCATGCCTATGCCCACTGCGGGCAAACACGTCAGTACTACCGCTGTGGACTGCGGTCCTTGCAGCCGCGAGCGAGTGGCTTGGTCATGGCGGCGCTGCGCATCCAGGCGCTGTTGGGCGTGCTCACAGACCTGCGCCAGGGGGATTCCATAGCGCTGCCCCACGTCCACGATGCTGGCAAAGTGCTGCAGGGGTGTTTCCTGGCCCGGGGTAGGCTCGGCAGCAGAGAGTGCGCCCGCACGCAAGACAGCGCTGACTTCCCCGCCGGTGCGCGCCACGTGCGCAGCCGCCAACAGGTGGGCCCGCAATGGTGCTGGCCCGGATTCTAGCTGTTGGGCCGCGTGCAGCATAGCTCCCGGAAAGGTGGCCCCGGCGCGCAGCTCTGCGGTCAAGGTGCCCAGGAATTGGCTCAAGCAGGCATCTTGAGCTTGCCGATGCCGCCTGCACCAGCCCTCGCGCAGCACCCACCCCGCCGTAGCTACAATGAGCGCCGCTGCTATCACCCCGCTGGGGTGCGCCCAGCCCATGCCAATGCCCCCTAGTACAGCCACTGCCAGCAGCCACAGTGCACCGCCGCGGGCCCGCTCGCTGGGACGCCGGGAGCGGGAGTGTGCCCCGGCGCGGTTCGCCGCCAGGGACGGTGGCAGCAGCGGGGGCACGGGCAGCGCACACGCGAGGGCCGCTAATCCCAAACCAGCACCGGCCCACTGGGCGGACAACGCCGTGGAGGCGCTCAGGGGAATCATCGCTCCTCCTCGCAGCCGACCAGGGCGAGCAATTGGGCGAATCCTTCCCGGCGGCCATGGGTGGAGTCCCACACCACCTGGGCGCAGACTTGCTGCTGGCCGGGAGTCGGCTCTAGTAGACCAATTTGAGCAAGCTCGCGGGTGCCGTCGCTGCGCCGTCGCATGGCTAAGACCACCCGCACCGCGGCGGCCAGCTGGGAATGTGCTGATGCCCGGTCCATCCCGCCTACCGCAGCCAACGCCTCCACGCGGGCGGGCACCTCCTGTAGGGAGTTCGCGTGCAGGGTGCCGGCACCACCTTCATGGCCGGTGTTAAGTGCTGCTAAGAGATCCACCACCTCGGCGCCGCGAATTTCGCCCACCACAATGCGGTCGGGGCGCATGCGCAGCGCTTGACGCAGTAGGAGCGACAAGGAGATCTCTCCGCTGCCTTCGGCATTGGCCCGGCGCGCCACCAGGCTGACCACGTGGGGGTGGTCAGGGGCCAGTTCGGTGGTGTCCTCGATGACGATAATGCGCTGGCTCGCCGCCACCTGCCCCAATAGCGCGGATAGCAAGGTGGTCTTGCCCGATCCGGTTCCGCCGATGATAAGGAAAGAGACCTGGTGTGCCACCAGTCCCCGCAGCAGTGCTGCGATGTCTTCTGGCACAGTACCGTTTGTTACCAGGGCTTCCAGGCTGGTTTGGGATTGGCGCAACACGCGCAGGCTCAGACAAGGTGCGCCTACCGCCGGTGGGCTCAGTAGGGCGTGAATGCGTATGGCGGCGCCATCGGGGCGGGTGAGGCGGCCATCGGCGAAGGGCTGGGCATCATCCAAACGCGCCCCGGCGGCTACTGCCAGGCGGGTGGCCAGGCGGCGGACTTCGGCGGCATCGGCAAAGCGCACGCTTGCGCGCTCCAGGCCCTGGCCGCGGTCGAAGAACACCTGATCCGGTCCATTGACTACCACGTCGGTAACCCCGGGCTGCGCCAGCACTGCCTCCAGTACGCCTAGGCCGGTGGTGTCATTGCGCAGCTGGCGCATAATGGCCAGGACGTCGACGTCGCTGATGACCCCGGCCTCCACGCGAATACGCCGCGCCAACGCGGCCGGGTCTGCTGCCAGAGCGGGTTCAGCGGCCACGATATGCGCCATCTTTTCTGCCAAGGCGTGGTGCATTGTCTGGTGGGTTACGCGATTGGCGGCTAGCGCACTCATAGCTGCCACCCCGCCGCGTCGAAGATGAGCTCACAGGGGTTGCGCACTGCCCGGGGCAGCTGCAGCGGCAACCCACCGAGTTCAATGTGCTTGGGCAAGGAGCGCAGGTGCGGGATTTCTGCGGTGACATCGGCGTGCAGCACGTGCTCCACATCCGCGACATCCAGGGAGGACCAGCCGCGGTGGCGCACCACGACGCTGTGGGCCACGCCATGGGCGCGAATCCGCGCTAACTGGGTACTGGCCGCAGCCACCGCGCGGACTTCTGCGGGCACCAGCAACACCACGTGGTCCGCCTGCTCCAAGCGCACCTGCCCGGGCTGCGTGGGTGTGGCCTCGTGTGTCTCCGCACCGCCTACCGGTAACCCATCCAAGACCACCGGGGTGTCGCGCAGGGCGCTGCTGATGGTCTCCAGCAGTTGCGGGCGCAACACGAAGGGGTCTTCGACGGTGCTGCGTGCGCCGCTAAGAACACGGATGCCATCGCTGGTAGCTGGCAGCGCCTGCACAATATCGGCAGCATCCAGGCTCCCGCCGCGAATGTTGAGCTCCGGCCAGCGCACCCCGCTGTGCTCCTCAATGCCCAGCATGAGGTCCAAGCCACCGGCATGAGGGTGGCAGTCAATGAGCACCGCGGCGCACTCGCCGAACCCTCCAGCGCCCGGTGTTCCCGCGCCCCGCCCGCCCGCGCTGACCCCACCGTGTGCCCGGTACTGCGCCCACGTGCGCGCCAGGCTCGCGGCCAGGGTGCTGCTGCCCGCTCCCCCGCACGCACCCAGCACGGCCAGACGCCGGTGGGTACCGCTGCCTGCCGGTGAACCAGATGGAGTCAGGTTATGGACGGCTTCTGCCAGCGCGGCGAGCAGCTCGCCTGCTTCCGCAGGCAGCAAAAAGGCAGCGCGCGCATGGCAACGCAGTGCGGCCTCATAATCCAAGGGGCCGGGCTCTGGGGCTACGAAGAAGACCTCACATGGCGTGCCGCCACCCGGACCAGAGGCGCTACGCTCCCGGGCGCGAATTTGGTCGGCTACCAGGGCGGCGGTGGCCGCATCTGCAATCACCACCCGCGCCCGGGGAATCAACCGGGCAATATCGCGCGGGTCTGCACATGTATAAACCTCCGCGCCAGTGGCTGCCGCGGCGTGGGCGGCTTCTGGGGTTACCACGGGATCGCTAAGCGCCAGCAGGATGAAGGCCTTGTCAGCCTCAACGTGAGTTCCGGAAGGCAGTGTCTGAGTAGTCATGCCCCAACTGTCGCCCGTGCGACCGCTAGTGCACAAGGGGAATTTTCCTGATCTGTGGATAACTGGCCTTGTTTGCCCACTCGAGTGCACAATTGGGGCCTTGCCTGTGGATAACTCCTGTGCAACAGCCCTATTAAATACTGAATAGAAGTTGGGAAAGTGGCGACATAATCTACCCGTAACCTTCGCACCACCCCCAGCGATAGTCCAGAAGAGCTCACCCCTTAAGTCACATCCGTCACAACTGTTGCGGAGTTTGCGGGGTGTACGGACTAGACTCGAGGACAATGACTTCGCAGACCCCGCACCGGCCCAGCGCCGCACAGGTACCCGCGCTGCACTCCAGCGCGGTAGCGGCATTTTTCGACCTCGATAAGACCATCATCGCCACCTCGTCTGCGTACGCCTTTGGCAAAGAATTCATGCACAACGGGCTCATTAAGCCCGGTGATGCCCTCCAGATCTCCCTGGCCAAAGCCAGCTACATGATGTTGGGCCAGTCCAGCGAACAGATGGACGCCTCCCGGGACCAGCTCACCGCCATGGTCAGCGGCTGGAGCGTGGAAGAAGTCGAAAAGATTGTCCGCGACACCATGCACACCGTAGTCACCCCGGCCATCTACGCGGAAGCCCGTGAGCTGATTAACTTCCACAAAGCCGCAGGCCACACCGTGGTAATCATCTCCGCCTCGGCCACCACCTTGGTGCAACCGATTGCCGATGAACTAGGTGTAGACGTAGTCGCCGCCACCGAACTCGAACAGCGCGACGGCCGTTTTACCGGAGAAATCCTCTTCTATTGCAAGGGGCCCGCTAAGGCTCAAGCGCTGCGCGAGATTGCCCAACGCGAAGGGATAAACCTCCAGCACAGCTTCGCCTATTCGGACTCTGCCACGGACATCCCCATGTTGGAGATGGTGGGCAACCCGGTGGCCGTCAACCCGGACCGAGCGCTAAAGAAACACGCCCTGGAGCACGGCTGGGACCTGCGCGCTTTCCGCGACCCGGTGCCGCTATTTACCATGCCCGGCGCCCGCGAGGTGGGCATTGGCGCCTCCGTGGTTGCTGGAGTAGCCGCCGTCATTGCCGCCGGTCTGTGGCTCGCGGGCAAGCCACACCCATGGGCGGATAGCTCGCCTGCTTAGACCGCCAGCCTAAACCGCCTGCGCGATGGCGTCGGCCTCCTGCCCACCTGCCTCCCAGGCCCGCAGAATGAACACCACCGCTGCCGCCGCGCGCCCCTGCCGGTAGTCTGCTAAGGCCTGCCCATAAGCTTGCCGATGCCGCCGCAAGTACACCTCAGGCACCGCAAAGCCCCGCGGGTCCAGCCCCGTATGCACCGCCATCGCCCGGCCTGCCACCCGAGCCACCACCTCACTATGTGGACCAAAAAGCTCACTGGCGGCAATTTCCAGGTGCACCACCGCCGGGGCCAAACGATCAAAACTGGGGCCCGTGCCTTGGGTGATGAATACTGCCAAACGCTGGGCTAAGTCGGCATCGGCAGACTCTGCAGCCCCACCAGCAGACACTGCCACCTTGGCCAAGACCTGCAGCGGGGCGCGGGCAAACGTGCGCACGGTGGTAGCCAGCAACTCAGGGGCCAGGTGCGAGTAGGCAGATAGCTCCGGCCCGGCCAGCGCATCCAACTCCTCCACAGGGCGCATTCCTGCAGCTGAGGTGGCGCGGGCGCCCCGTACCAAAGACTCTGCGGAGATTATCTCTGGCTTGCGCAACCCGGCTGGGCGGCGGTGAGCGCGATTGATGGCGGCGGTGGCGGCTGCGACGGCATCGGCAACGCCGGATTGCGACATCATCGGGGCCATCGGGTCATGCTCGCTCATAATTAGCTAGGATAGTGGGCAGACTTTTTAACAGACACCGCACCCTAGCCCAACCCTAGCCCAGCCACAGCGATAAGCAGAAGGGTGAGCAGAAGGGTGAGCTAAAGCACCTAAGGAAGGTTTTTCCCCGTGAGCAAAGACGGACTATTCACTGACGGCTCTGAGAACTTCGCCCCGCGCGCGAACGCCATCCCGCTCAGCGATGTAGACACCTCCAAGTCCGGTGAGGCCTCCATTGGCCAGCTGGTGTCCAATGCTTCCGAGCAGATTTCCTCCTTGGTTCGCTCCGAGCTGGAGCTGGCAAAGACGGAACTGGCGGCCGCGGCTAAGAAGGGCGGCATTGGCGCCGGCCTCTTCGGCGCCGCCGGTGTTGTGGCACTGTATAGCTCCTTTTTCTTTTTCTTCTTCCTGGCAGAGCTACTGAGCCACCTGTGGTTTGACCGCTGGGCAGCGTTCCTGATTGTCTTCCTGATTATGCTGGTGCTCGCCGGCGTGCTGGCCCTCCTGGGCTTGAAGAACGTCAAGAAGGTCAAGTCCCCGGAAAAGACCATCGCCTCTGCTAAAGAGCTTAAAAACGTCATCCCGGGCTCCAAGGGCTCCAAGGAGCTGACCAACCCGCAGTCCGGCCTGTACACCTAAGGGGCCGCGTTAACCCTGCTATGGCTTCGACGCCTGCGCTGCCGCCGTCTGTAGTTGAACTAGACGGGCCGTGGCGCCATGAATACCTCCACACCCGCGGCCTGCGCCTGCACGCCGCCACCTTGGGGGATCCCAGCCGCCCACTGATTCTGTGCCTGCACGGATCCCTGGGCGGCTGGTTTGATTATCAGTACGTACTCGAGCCGCTTGCCGCAGCAGGCTACCACGTGGCCGCATTGGACCTGCGCGGCTATGGGCTTTCCGATAAGCCACCGGTGGCGCTGGGCCAGGACATTCGGGTGCTCATTGGGGATGTCACCGGGGCCATCCAGGCTCTGGGCCACGACCGCGCCGTGTTGGTGGGTAATGACACCTCTGCAGGCCTGGCGTGGGCTACTGCGTGTGAGCGCCCGGAGCGGGTGGCCGGGGTGGTGTCCATTTCGGGGGCTCACCCGCGGGATTTGCGCCGGGCTATGCACGCGCGTCCCTGGGATTTTGGGTGGCTCCTGCTGCGCACCCTGCTTGTGCGGCTGCCCCTGGTGCGCCTGGCGCCGTGGGGTATGCTCACCGACACTGAGCTGCGGCTCAATGTGGCAGGCGACAGCCCGCGCGTGCGGGAGACTGCCGCGCTGCGGGGGCAGGCGCGCTTAATTGGCAATACCTTCCGTGGCTTTCTGTGGAACCACCGCCTGCTCACTGCCCCCGTGCCACAGTTGAGCTCCGTGCTTGCCGATGCCCCCGTACTGTTCCTGCATGCCAACCAACGGCTGTGGGGCCCGGTGCTGCGGCGGGCGCGGCGGCGGGCGCGCCAGCTACAGCCTGCGCACGTGGCCGGGAGCAAGAACTTGCCGCACATTGAACAGCCAGAAGAATTCGTGGCAGTGGTGCGTGATTGGCTGGCCCAAGAGGGTCTGTAAGAACCCCTGCCTTGATTTGGTTACCTGTTAGATAATAGGGTGGTGTGCTAACAGGACTCAGTAGGCATATTTGTGTGTTACCACCGTTACACAGTACGTTGTTCTACAAGCCTGACCACAGGACCCAGATCTCTCACGATGGAGGAACACCCCCCATGCCCATTAAGAAGATTGTTGCGCTATCAACTGCAGCAGCTCTGTCTACGGCCCTGGTGGCCTGCAGCTCCGATTCTTCCGACTCCGCCTCCGGTACTTCCGACAGCAAGGGCGGCACCAATTACGTCCTCACCAACGGCTCCGAGCCCCAAAACCCGCTGGTACCGGCAAATACCAATGAGACCGGCGGCGGGCGCATTGTCGATAGCCTCTTCGCCGGCCTGGTGCGCTACGACGCCGACGGCAAGGCCCACAATGAGGTAGCCGAGTCCATCGAATCCAACGCGGACTCCACCGAGTTCACCGTCAAGCTCAAGGACACCAAGTTCTCTGACGGCACCCCGGTAACGGCCCACTCCTTCGTGGACGCCTGGAACTACGCCGTGGCCAACGACCTGCTGGGCGCATACTTCTTTGAGCCGATCAAGGGCTACGAGGAGGGCGCGCAGTCTCTGGAGGGCCTGAAGGTTGTCGATGATAAGACCTTCACCATCACCCTGACTGCCCCCGAGGCAGACTTCCCGCAGCGCCTGGGCTACAGCGCTTACTTCCCGCTTCCGGAGTCCGCTTTTGAAGACATGGACGGCTTCGGGGAGAACCCGGTGGGCAACGGCCCGTACAAGCTGGCCGAGTGGAACCACAACCAGGACGCCATCCTGGTCCCCAATGAGGAATACACCGGGGAGACCCCGGCTAAGAACGATGGCGTGAAGTTCATCTTCTACCCCTCCCAGGATTCCGCCTACGCAGATCTGCTAGCCGGCAACCTGGACGTGCTGGATGCCATTCCGGACTCCGCCTTCTCTGTCTACGAAAACGACCTAGGGGATCGCGCAGTCAACCAGCCGGCCGCGGTGTTCCAGTCCTTCAGCCTGCCCAAGAACCTCAAGCACTTTGAGGGCGAAGAAGGCAAGCTGCGCCGCCAGGCACTGTCGCTAGCCATCGACCGCGACGCAGTAACTGAGACCATCTTCCAGGGCACCCGCACCCCGGCCAAGGACTTCTCCTCCCCGGTGCTGCCGGGCTACTCCGAGAGCATCAAGGGCAATGACGTCTTGGAGTTCAACCCCACCAAGGCCAAGGAGCTGTGGGCCAAGGCGGATGAGATTGATAAGTTCTCCGGTTCCTTCCAGATTGCTTACAACTCCGATGGTGGCCACCAGAGCTGGGTGGACGCTGTGACCAACCAGATCAAGAACAACCTGGGCATCGAGGCCAACGGCGCTCCCTACCCGGACTTCAAGTCCCTGCGCGATGAGGTCACCAACCGCACCATCACCACCGCCTTCCGCACTGGCTGGCAGGCAGACTACCCGTCCATCGGCAACTTCCTGTCCGCCGTCTACGGCACCGGCGCTGGTTCCAATGACTCGGACTACTCCAACAAGGCCTTCGACGCCAAGCTGAAGGAAGCCGGCACCGCTAAGTCCCCGGAGGACGCAGCCAAGATCTACAACGAGGCACAGGAGTTCCTCTTCGCGGACCTGCCCGCCATCCCGCTGTGGTACTCCAACGTCACCGGCGGCTACTCCGAGGCCGTAGATAACGTGGTCTTCAACTGGAAGTCCGTGCCGGAATACACCGACATCACCAAGAAATAAGGCGCCCTACTGTTTCGCGCCTGAACGCACCCGGTAGCCCTACTCCCCCTGTCCTATTGCGGAGTAGGGCTACTTGCCTGCCTGCACCCGCTTAGTTTCCACACCTGGCATTGCTTATGATTTATCCAGCAATGGGAAGCTACTTAGAAAAGGAATCTTCATCCAATGTTGCGCTATATCGGGCGACGCGT
This sequence comes from Corynebacterium lizhenjunii, assembly GCF_011038655.2. Lineage (NCBI taxonomy): Bacteria > Bacillati > Actinomycetota > Actinomycetes > Mycobacteriales > Corynebacteriaceae > Corynebacterium > Corynebacterium lizhenjunii. The sequence continues at coordinate 216,748 of NZ_CP064954.1, read as the reverse complement.
GTTGCAGATGATCCCGGTGTTCCTCGGAGCCACCTTCCTCATCTACGCGCTCGTCTTCCTCATGCCCGGTGACCCGGTCGAAGCCCTAGGCGGCGACCGTGGCCTCACCGACGCGGCCCGCGAAAGGATCGCGGCCGAATACAATCTGGACAAGCCTTTCTTGGTCCAGTACTTGCTCTACCTCAAGGGCATTTTGGTCCTCGACTTCGGCACCACCTTCTCTGGCGTACCTGTTACCCAGGTGATGGCCAACGCTTTCCCGGTCACCCTGAAGCTGGCGCTAATGGCCATCGTCTTTGAGTCTGTCTTTGGCATCATCTTCGGCGTGATATCCGGTATCCGCCGCGGCGGCGTCTTCGACTCCACCATCCTGGTGCTCTCCCTGGTAGTCATCGCAGTGCCTTCCTTCGTGGTGGGCTTCGTCTTCCAGTATCTGGTGGGCATCAAGTGGGGCCTGCTGCCGGTGACGGTGGGTGCGAATGCCAGCTTCAAGTCACTGCTCATGCCCGCCATCGTGCTCGGCGCCATGTCCTTTGCGTACGTCATTCGCCTGACCCGCCAGTCGGTGAGCGAGAACCTGCGCGCGGATTACGTGCGCACCGCCCGCGCCAAGGGCCTGCCCAACGCGACCACCATGAACCGCCACGTGCTGCGCAACTCCCTCATCCCGGTAGTCACCTACATCGGTGCGGACCTGGGCGCGCTGATGACGGGCGCGATTATCACCGAGGGCATCTTCGGCATCAACGGCGTGGGCGGCACGATGTACCAGGCCATCTTGCGCGGTGAGCCCACCACCATCGTTTCCTTCACCACGGTCTTGGTGATGATCTACATCATCTCCAACCTTTTGGTTGACCTCCTGTACGCCGTACTTGATCCGAGGATCCGCTATGCCTAATTTTGAAACCGCCTCCCCGCGCCCCGGCCAAGAGCACTTCATCGCAGAAACGGATGAGACCGGACTCGGTGCTGTCGATGCCGTCAAGGATGAGTCCGCCCCGTCTTCCCAATGGGGTGAGGCCTGGCGTTACCTGCGCCGCCGCCCGCTGTTCTGGGTCGCGGCCGCCATGATTGCCGTAGCGGTAGCCATGGCCGCCTTCCCCGGCCTGTTCACCTCCACGGATCCGCGCTTTTGCGAGCTTTCCCGCTCGCTAGCAGGCCCAGAGCCTGGCCACGTGTTCGGCTTCAACCGCCAAGGCTGCGACATTTATTCGCGCCTGATTTACGGCGCCCGGGCCTCCGTGGCGGTGGGCGTGCTCTCCACGCTGATTGTCACTGTATTGGGCTCAATCATCGGCGCCTTGGCCGGCTACTTTGGCGGCTGGCTGGATGCCGTGCTCTCCCGTATCACGGACGTCTTCTTCGCCATCCCGCTGGTCCTGGCCGCCATTGTGGTCATGCAGCTGTTCAAGGAGCACCGCACCATCCTGACGGTGGCCGTGGTCCTGGGTGCTTTCGGCTGGGTGTCCATTGCTCGCATTACTCGTGGTGCGGTGATGAGTGTGAAGAACGAGGAGTTCGTCACCTCCGCGCGCTCCATTGGTGCCTCGAATGCCAAGATCCTTTTTAGCCACATCATGCCCAACGCTGCGGCCCCCATCATCTCCTATGCCACGGTGGCCCTGGGCACCTTTATTGTGGCGGAGGCGACGCTGTCCTTCCTGGGCATCGGCTTGCCGCCCACCATCGTGTCGTGGGGCGGCGACATCTCGCAGGCGCAACAGTCCCTGCGCACCAACCCTGAGGTCCTCTTCTACCCGGCCACCGCGCTGGGCTTGACGGTCCTGAGCTTCATCATGATGGGCGACGTCGTGCGCGACGCCCTGGATCCCAAGGCAAGGAAACGTTAATCATGGCAGATAACCACGCACAGCAATCTCCTGCTAATCCACAGCCATTGTTGGAGATGCGCGACGTCCAGATTTCCTTCGAGTCCTCCACCGGTACGGTCGAGGCGGTCCGCGGCGTAAACCTGTGCATCTACCCGGGCCAGTCGGTGGCCATCGTGGGCGAGTCCGGCTCCGGTAAGTCCACTACCGCGATGTCGATTCTGGGCCTGCTGCCCGGCACCGGCAAGGTCACCGGCGGGCAGATCCTCTTCGAGGGCCAGGACATCACGCACTTCAATAACAAGCAGTTCGAGGCCATCCGCGGCTCCCAAATTGGTCTGGTGCCGCAGGACCCCATGTCCAATCTGAACCCGGTGTGGCGCATTGGCACCCAGATTGAGGAGTCCCTCAAGGCCAACAACGTGGTCCCCGGCTCGCAGCGCCACCAGCGCGTGGTGGAGCTGCTGGAGGAGGCCGGTCTTCCCGATGCCGCCCGCAGGTCCAAGCAGTACCCCCACGAGTTCTCTGGTGGCATGCGCCAGCGCGCCCTGATCGCAATGGGCCTGGCTGCCCGGCCGAAGCTGCTTATTGCCGATGAGCCCACCTCCGCCCTGGACGTAACCGTCCAAAAGACCATCCTGGACCACCTGGAGCACCTGACCCAGGAGCTGGGCAACGCGGTGTTGTTTATCACCCACGACTTGGGCTTGGCCGCCGAGCGCGCCGAGCACCTCATTGTCATGCACCGCGGGCGTATTGTGGAGTCTGGTCCCTCGCGCGAGATTTTGCGCGACCCCCAGCACCCCTACACCCGCCGCCTGGTCACTGCCGCACCGTCCTTGGCATCCTCTCGCATCCAGTCCGCCCGCGAGGCCGGGTTGGACACCGCCGAGCTGCACTCTCATGGTGCTGAGTCTGCCGATGCCGCCCCCGTCATCCAGGTCCGCAACCTCACCAAGGAATTCGACATCCGCGGTCAACGGGGAGAAAAGAAGCTGCTCAAGGCCGTAGACGATGTTTCCTTTGACCTGCGCCGTGGCACCACCATGGCCATCGTGGGCGAGTCTGGTTCCGGCAAGTCCACCGTGGCTAACATGGTGTTGCAATTGCTGCAGCCGACCTCAGGCTCGATTATCTACGAGGGCCAAGACACCGCCCAGATGTCGAAGAAGGAGCTGTTTAACCTGCGCCGCAAGATGCAGGTGGTTTTCCAGAACCCCTACGGTTCCTTGGACCCGATGTATTCGATCTACCGGTGCATCGAGGAGCCGCTGGCCTTGCACAAGGTAGGCTCCCGCAAGGAGCGCGAGGCTCGCGTGGCTGAGCTGCTGGACATGGTGGCCATGCCACGCTCTGCCATGCGTCGCTACCCCAATGAGCTCTCCGGCGGTCAGCGCCAGCGCATTGCGATTGCCCGCGCGCTGGCCCTGGGCCCGGAGGTAGTCGTGCTCGACGAGGCCGTCTCCGCCCTGGACGTGTTGGTGCAAAACCAGATCATCAACCTGCTGGCGCAGCTACAGGAGGATCTGCAGCTGTCCTATCTGTTTATCACCCACGACCTCGCGGTAGTCCGTCAGACCGCCGATGACATCGTGGTCATGCAGAAGGGAAAGATTGTCGAGCAAGGCACTGCCGATGCCGTCTTTGACAACCCCCAGCAGCCCTACACCCGCAACCTCATCGACTCGGTTCCGGGCCTGCACATCGAGATCGGAACCGGCGCCAACTTGGGTCTTACCGAGTAGCTACTTCTGCCAACTGCGCGCTTTACCTACTGCATGAACCACCCTGGTAGGCCCTAGAGTCATCGCGTTCCCTAGGGCCTATCCCCCTTTATGGGCGGCTCAAGGTCCCCTCTGAAAGTTAATGCATAGTACTAAGCCGGCCTAAGGCGGGCGAGGAAGTCTCCTTACATGCCAGGAAGAGCATCGACCTTGATGGAGATCAGAAGATACACACCAAAGCACGCAAAGGCAGCTGCCAGTCCCCAGAAAACGTTGAGAGAGCAAAACCCCAGGAACAGGGATATGGCACTAGGAACCACTAACCCGATACATGTCTGCAAGAAGCTATCCATAGCTTCAAAAGCACGAGTCGTCTCTGTGGTTCGCTTCTGGTAAGAGTATTCCCAGTGTAGCGTGACTATGGCGACGTTGCAGACAGTCAGCATGCTTATGCTGGCTGCGGTGAGCACAAGGCTACCTGCATGCTCGATGGCAAAGGACCCGAACAGAATTAGGAACGCCACTGCGGAACCCCAGACGGAGGTGACGAGCGTTACTGATTGATGTTGACTGGCATAGTGCTTCAGGGTTTCATTGCGATGCAAGAATGCTGCCAGGATTGTCATGGTTCCAAGCAGCAGTGGATAGATCTCTCCGCCCTCGAAGTTGAGCTGTGCTACCACCAGCGGGAGCGCGACGACGTAGCTTCCGCACAATGCGGATGCCAAAATTAATACCGTAACTGTGGCAACGTGCCGATTGCGGGTATTTGGTCGGGGTAGTCTGCATAGGTGGTAGGGGTGTTTCTGGCTAGGTGGTCGGGTCATGATCTGTGTGGCGGTGTCGTCAATTCTGTGGCACCGTGACACGTTTTCATGACTAAGGAGGCCATGTTCATGGCTGAATTCAAAGAGATCATGGCGATGCGGTTGGAAGGCAAAAGCTACGATGCGATTGCTTCTGCCTTGGGGTGCTCCAATCGCGATATTGCTCGCGTGATCGATGTCATCAACGCCTATGACATCACTGCTGAGGCGTTTGCGGGATTGTCCCCGGAGTTCTTTGACGAGCATTTTCCGGATGGACGCAGGGCGAGGAAAGCAGCGTATGTCCAGCCGGATTATAAGGCTCTTGCGGATAAGCTGGCGAAGAACAAGCATCTGACCAGGTTCATGCTGTGGGAGAAGTATTACTCCTTGCCAGCCGAGCCAGGGATGGTGAAATACCAGTACGCCCAGTTTTGTAATGGGTTGGCAGCCTACATCAAAACCCACGGACTCACCGAGGTCATTGACCATGAACCCGGTGAGGAGCTGTATGTGGATTGGGCTGGCGATAAAGTCGCTATCGAAGATCCTGCGACGGGCAAGACGGCGTTTCGTGCATCAATTTTCGTGGCTGTCTGCCCGTATTCAGGAATGTTGTTTGCGAAGGCAGCCAGGAACGAAAAGATGGACAACTGGATCGACTGCCATGTCGCCACATTGGACTATCTTGGTGCTCTACCAGCAATTATTGTTCCTGACAACGCGTCGACAGCAACTTATCGGCCGAAGAAAAACTCTTCCTATCGGGCGATCACGGATCGCTATGCTGACTTCGCTGCGTACTACGACATTCTCATTGTGCCGACCAGGCCTGGAAAGCCACGCGATAAGGCTGCCGTTGAACGCGCAGTACAAACCGTGTACTCGCTGGTCCTGGGCTATTTCGATCAGCAAAGATTCTACAGTCTCGAAGAGCTCAACGAAGCGATCGCTGAACGTATTGACGACATTAATGAGGTCCGCCAGCGCAGCGATGGGCTAACCCGGCGAGAGCTTTTTGATGCTGACGAACGCCCACTGATGCGCGCTCTGCCTCAGGATCGGTTCACTGAAGTGTTGTGGCGCAGCCTAAAAGTAGACCGGTCCTGGCACGTCACCTGTGACTATCAGTACTACTCAGTGCCATTTACCCTGGTGGGCAAAACGGTACGAGCACGTCTGACCCACTCAACGGTTAGTATCTTCTACCTCGATCAGCTAGTGGCTGAGCATCCTCGGTTGCACGGATTTCGCTATCGGTACTCCTCCGACCCGACACACAGCCCCGATGGACATTCAACGTCGAAAGCCTACACCCGTGACGAGTTGCTCTCTTGGGCCTCATCCTACGGAACTGCGACGATAGCGGTAATCAAAAAGGTCCTCGACCGCTACGCCACAGCCGTACCGAAGGGGATGAAACAAGCCAGCCTAATCCTGGCATCGCTGGGTAAGCGCCACAATGGCACCACCCTGGAACCGGCATGCCAGTACATCCTGGACCACGAGCTAGCTCCAGCTCGATCAGTAATACAGCGCGTGCAATCCAGCATCAACCACAATCGTCCTGCCACCAAAGCACCGCAGACGCAACACAGTCCAGGGCCAATCGACATCACAGGATTGGAATCAGAGGTCTTCATCCGCTCAGCAGAGCACTTCACTAACAGAAAGGATGCCTAAACCATGGATCACCTGGATGACACCACCTGGGCACGACTGCGCGCCCTACGGCTATCGACCTTCGCCGAGGTTTACTTCGAGCTCATCGCCAACGACGACTACGCCAATGCGCTACCTGAAGATATCTTCATCGCAGCCACCGATATCCTCGCCCAGCGTCGAACCGAGCGTAACATCGCCAAAGCCATCGCACAGGCAAAGTTTCGGTACCCAGATGCCACCCTCGCTGAAATCATCAGCCCCGAACAACGAGGCATCAATACCCGAGCGCTAGAACGCATCGCGAGGACCAATTGGCGAGAAGACCCTACCAACTTGCACCTGCTGGCACCTGCAGGAACTGGGAAAACCTACATTGCCTGCGCCCTAGGAGTTGCAGCGTGCCAAGCAGGGTACTCGGTGTTGTACTACCGCCTTGACCAGCTGGTGTCCACGTTGGCGGCCTTCTTGCCCAACGAGGAATCATACGAAACGGTGATGAGAAAACTCGTGAATGTCGATGTCCTGATTATCGACGACTTTCTCACCCTTGGAATAGACTCCCGTGGTCAAGACGACCTAACCAAAATCCTAATTGAAAGAGACGGCCGACTCCCGACCATCATTTCATCACAATCGAGTGCAGGCTACTGGCTCAAAGCCCTGCCCAACCGAGTCGGAGCAGACTCACTCGTCAGCAGGATCAGCAGCGGGCGCCATATAGAAATTGGCGACTTTGACATGCGCAAGCATCTTGCAACCATCCGCGACAACACGAACACCTAACCCCAAACGCCAGCCCGGCTATGCAACGCCGGGCTGGCAGCCCTACCAACAACCCGGAATACCACCCCGACCACCTTCCCGGAACACCCCTACCAAATACGCGCACTTGGCATCTGGTAAGAGTATTCCCAGTGTAGCGTGACTATGGCGACGTTACAGACAGTCAGCATGCTTATGCTGGCTGCGGTGAGCACAAGGCTACCTGCATGCTCAATGGCTAAAGACCCGAACAGAATTAGGAACGCCAATGCGGAACCCCAAACGGAGGTGGTGAGCGTTACTGATTGATGTTGACTGGCATAGTGCTTCAGGGTTTCATTGCGGTGCAAGAATGCCGCCAGGATTGTCATAGCTCCAAGCAGCAGTGGATAGATCTCTCCGCCCTCGACGTTGAGCTGTGCTACCACCAGCGGGAGCGCGACGACGTAGCTTCCGCACAACGCGGATGCCAAAATTAATGCCGCTACTGTGGCAACGTATGCCTTCGGTACAACGGGCCTAGGGAGATTACAGTCCGTAGTCTCCGCGGCATTACCAGCCTCATCTTGGCGCCCCTTGCTCCCGTGCAAACGAGGGAGTTGGCTAATGAGCAAGGCACAAACCGAGCGAGTCGCAACATTTACGAACACCGCCAATTGCAGAATTGAACCGTACTGAAAGTAGAGAATTGCAACGGCAACCACAGACGCTATACCGGTTGAGAAGTATGTGAGGAACCTCAAATGACCCCTAAAACTGACAGAAGCCGAAAGGCCAGAGGAATTACCTACAAATAGTATGTACTCAGACCGTGCAGGGAGATACAGCGAATTCCCAACGAAGGCGGTGAATAAGCATAAAAAGATCACCACTGGTGAATTAGAAAAGAGCAGGATCGGCAGAAGGGCTATGGCAAAACTACCATGCCCCATGAGCATAAGGACTTTGGCGTTTAATCCGGACAGTCTCGGCAGGACCGCTCGGTTTCCAAGGAGCAAGCCACAGGGTCCCGCGAGCAAGATGACCGAAACTATGTGCAGTGGGATCCCCTGCTCTGCGACTAAAGCATAGTTAAAAAGAAGTGGCATCAAGCTGCCGCCCAATCCGCCGAGAAATGCCGACGCAGCCAGGATCTTTCTGGTCACTAATTCAGCGGATGGGGCCATACGGATGCTTCTTTTATCTTCGGGAATGCTTGCCGCAAGTACATGTCTCGAGGAAGCCCAAAAAGAATTGAATAGCACTCCCCATGGGAATTGATTAAATGCTGCATATCGCTCGATGCGAATGTCTGTAGCGTAGCTCATACCCGGTTCCCGTGCAAGTGACCGATGTCATGAGGCGGCGGAACGTGACCATAGGGCTACGTCTCTGGATTCTCGAGATCAGCCCGGTCGGGTGGCTCCCTGGCACATAAGGCGGCATCGGCAAGCCGAAGATTAGCCCGCCTAGCAGGGTCTACTTGCTCACGCACTCGCCAGTGGCTACGGGCTCACGCAGGGCAAAGATGTCGCCGATGTTGCCGCGGACTTCCTCGGCAGTCAGGGCGTAACCGGTATCAGAGTCATCCACCGCGGCGCCGAAAACTACGCCGAGCACCTGGCCGTTGTCGTCGATCATCGGCCCGCCGGAATTGCCCTGTTGAATCAGGCCACGCACGGTATAGGCGTCACGCTCCACGCGGGAATGGGCGTAAATATCCGGGCCCACAATCCTTAACTGCTCGCGAATCCGTGCGGGCGAGGCCGTAAATGGACCCGACAGTGGGAACCCCATCACTACCGCATCCTGGCCGCGCTGGGCAGGCTCCGGCGCCCACGGCAGCGGGCTCAACCCCAGGCCCTCCGAGTGCAGCACAGCAATATCGACGTCTGGGTTGTAGTAGACCACCTCGGCTTCCTTCACACCTACCACGGTATCCAGCGAGACCACGCTGGTACCCGCCACCACGTGAGCGTTAGTAATCACGTAGTCCTCCTCCGTGACAAACCCAGAGCCCAGCAGGCGACGGCTACAACTTTCGGCATCGCCCAGAACGTGCACGACAGACGGGCGCAGGGCCTCAATTAGCTCCCGGTTTTCCACCTCAATCCGCGGGGCCTCCACCTCCGCATTGCTGGTCCACGGGTCTACTAGTGGCGGCAGGCCGGACTCATTGAGCATGGCCGCCAGTCCCGTAGGCAGATTGCGCAGCTGCGCCGGGGCCACCGCATTAATACCGCCCAAGATTTGTGACTCGCGAATCCCTTGTCCGGATTTTCCAGACAGTGCCGAGGCCAAGGGAATAGACACCAGCCACAGGATCAGAGCCACTGCCAGGAGTTGAAACAGCGCCCCCACTAGGGAGTCCACCCGCTGTTGCATCCGGCCGCGCATGCGGTCGCGCATCGCTGCCCCTAGCCCAGCACCGACCAGGTAGCCGATGCCCACCAGCAAAATCACCACCCCCAGCCCCAGGAGGAAGCGGATCACCACCTGCGGAGTCAGCGCCATCACCGATGGTGCAATAACCATCCCCAGCACAAGTCCGGCACTGATTCCCACAAAACCCAGCACTGAGGCCCACGCGCCCTGGCGCCAACCGCTATACATCGCCACGACGCCAGCCAGCACCAGCACGATGTCAACAACGAGTGCGGGAGTCACGAATACGTACCTGGCTTTCTCCGCCGGATCCGGCGGCGGGAACGGATAAACAAGTATTAAACCTTAGCGCTCATTATTGCGCGAGCGCGCCAGGACATCCTGCAAACCGTGCACTTCGTGGCGCCGCCAAGGAATCTCCCAGCCGGTGTGGCGGAACAAAGCGGCCAACAGTCCACCGGTAAATCCCCAGATGAGGTAATCCCGGTGCCAAAACGCCGGGCCCTGCCAGCCGCGAAAGCCCACTTGCAAGCGCTGGGCGGGGTCCAACAGCTCCACCAGGGGAGCCGCAAAGACATCATCGGCCTCCGCGGGGCTAGTTACCTCCAGCTGGCGCGGCGCATGCCAATGCGCCAGCACCGGGGTCACCGGGTGCCCGCTGGCACGAATGGTCACCGTGTCCCACGCGGAGAGCACGGTGGTCTCCGCTTCCTCCAGTCCGGTTTCCTCCCGCGCCTCGCGCAGCGCAGCCTGCACCGGGGTCTCCCCCGGGTCCAGCCGGCCGCCGGGGAAAGCAATCTGCCCGGAGTGCGAACGCATGCTGGGCGAACGGTGCGTAAGCAGCACCTCCCCCGTCTCCACTCCATCCCCGGATAACGCAATGAGCACCGCCGCAGGCTTGAGCCGAGCCGGCGGGTCCGTATAAAAACGCCGTTGCCCCAAAATGTCTTCCACCACGCCCGGGTCCATCTGCCGCGCGCGGTCGAGCCATGCGCTGGAGCGCTTCATCCTGGTGCGTCTAGTCATAGAAATTCCCCAATCCGCGCTTCGATTTCTGCAGCACTGTCCATGGCCTGCACAATCGTGCCCACAACCTCCCCGTCGCGCAGCACCAGCGTAATTGGCACCACCCCGGGAAGGCCCAGCGTGCCGGCGAAAGTATTGGCATCATCTTGATAGCTGGCCAGCTCCAGCCCCAGTTCTTCCAGGAACGCGGCCCCGTTGGCGGCGTTGGCGTCCGCATGCACACCCACCACGGTCCATTCGGGGTGGCGCTCCGCGACTTCCATCAGGGGTGGCAGTTCCTTGCGGCAAGGCTGGCACCACCAGGCCCACACATTAACTACTGTCACACCAGAGCTTGCCGATGCCCCCGTATCCCCACCGCCCAAACACGGCAGGTCCACCCCCGCAATGGGGCCAGTAGGGCAATCAGGGCGCTGCGCCACGCTGACCGGGGCAGCACCCTGGTCAAGGGTTGGGGGGCTGGCCGAGGGGGAATCGGCAGACTCGCCCGATAACGCCGCACGGGCAGCCACCAGCACTAGGACTGCCAGCACCACCATAGCCACAACGGAAAGCACTACACTGCGGTTTTTCACTGCTGGACTCCTGTGGGGCAACCAGGGCGCAGGGTGCACTGCGCGCACCGGGGGCGGCGGGCCGTGCACACGCGGCGGCCGTGGGTGATAACGCGGTGGGAAAACTGGGTCCACTCGGACTCTTCCAACTGTGCGGCGGCCTGCTTCTCAATACCCAACGGGGTCGACGCAGTGACCAGCCCCAGACGAGTCAACACGCGCGCAAAGTGCGTATCCACGCTCAAACCAGGCAACCCAAAGGCGTTTCCGCGCACCACCATGGCAGTTTTGCGGCCCACGCCGGGCAGACTGACCAAGTCCTCCACCGCAGTGGGCACCTGTCCGCCCCACTTGGCCACCAGGGCCTCCCCCAAGCCAATGAGGTGCCCGGCCTTAGCCCGCTGGAAACCCAGCGGGCGCAGCAACTGTTCCAATTCCGCGCGGGTGGCCTGAGCATAATCTTGCGCGCTGCGGTAACGGGCAAAAAGCTGCGGCGTGACTTGGTTGACACGCACATCCGTACATTGCGCGGATAGCACCGTGGCCACGGTGAGCTCCAGCGGGTTACTATAGTCCAGCTCACAGTGGGCGTCCGGGTAGCAGCGCGCCAGCTCAGCATTGGCGCCAGGCAGACCCAGGGGGTGCGCAACAGTCATAGGGCCCTAGTGTAGCGTGCCGCGACGGGTGCTGACTGTGGCAGACGACGGGTGCTGGCTGTGACGGACGGCGGGTGCTGGCTGTGGCGGAAGCTCGGCTACCCCGGTAGTGTAGGGACGGTGATTGCCTTAGTTATCATCGTGCCCATCGCCTTAGGAGTCTTTGTAGTCGTGATGGAAAAGCTGGAAGAAAACGAGCTCTAAGCTGTTTGACCGGCAGCGTGTCGCCGTGCCAGGCCACTGGCCGCAGCCCTGTGATTGCCGTGGCAGACCCGCGCTTGTGATTGCCTGGAGCGTGTTTAACATAAGTGACTTATTACACGGTAGTATGGGAACCGTTGCTGTGTGGGGCGCACGCTAAAGGCACCTCCCGCAGGCAACCAGCCCAAATATGAAAGCCAATTCTTTCTTCAAGGAGCGATAAGTGGAAGGCGTACAGGATATCCTCTCCCGCGCCGGCATCTTCCAAGGTGTAGATCCGGTGGCCGTGCAGAACCTCATTGAGCAGATGGAAACGGTCCGCTTCCCGCGCGGCGCCACCATTTTCGAGGAAGGTGAACCGGGCGACCGCCTCTACATCATCACCTCCGGAAAGATTAAGCTCGCCCGCCACGCCCCGGACGGGCGTGAAAATCTGCTCACCGTTATGGGCCCTTCGGACATGTTCGGCGAGCTGTCCATCTTCGACCCGGGCCCGCGCACCTCCTCCGCTGTTTGTGTGACGGAGGTCCACGCTGCCACCATGAACTCGGAGATGCTCAAGCAGTGGGTCGCTGACCACCCGGCCATCGCCCAGCAACTGTTGCGCGTCCTGGCCCGGCGCCTGCGCCGCACCAACGCCAACCTGGCGGACCTCATCTTCACCGACGTTCCCGGCCGCGTAGCCAAGACGCTGCTGCAGCTGGCTAACCGCTTCGGCTCCCAGGAAGGCGGCGCCCTGCGCGTTAACCACGATCTCACTCAGGAGGAAATCGCCCAGCTGGTGGGTGCTTCCCGTGAGACCGTGAATAAGGCCCTGGCTACCTTCGCCCACCGCGGGTGGATTCGCCTGGAGGGCAAGTCCGTGCTCATCGTGGATACGGAGCACCTGGCAAAGCGCGCCCGCTAGCGCGCCCACGCGAAAGGCCCGGCAGTTTTTGCCGGGCCTTTGTTGCGTTTTGCCGTTCGCGTTTAGCACTTAGCGCACCGCTAAACGCTTAGCGCACCGCTAAACGCACCGCTTAGCACTTAGCGCACCGCTAAACGCGCCGCTTAACGCTTAGCGCTAAGCGGCGCGCTATTGAACGGGCTGCTCAGCCGAAAACTACTGGGCGGGTTGTTCCGCCAGGTACTTCAACGCGGTGCGGGTGGACTGCTCCGCTGCGTGGCGCAGCACTGGGTCCACGTCGTCGTACATCTCATCCACCATGGTCTTGAGGTCCACGTCTTGGCCCAGGCGAGAGTGAATCTCGCGAATCTGCTCCAGGCGGTGGTGGCGGCGGTCGATGTACTTGCGGGCTACCTGGGAGACGTCATCCAAATCCGGGCCGTGGCCCGGCAGCAGGGATACGTCTTTTCCGCGAGCTTCGAGGATGTCCAGGGAACGCAGGTAGGCACCAAGGTCCCCATCAGTCTCGGAGAGCATGACGGTGTGGCGGCCCGCGATGGTGTCGCCAGTCAAAATGCCCTCCAGGCGGGAGTTGTGCGGCTCCCCGGTCCAGACAAAGAAGCTGGTGGAGTCCGCGGTGTGGCCCGGGGTGTGGACCACCTCCAGCCGCGGAGTGACATCATCCAAAGCGATAATCTCCCCATCGCTCAGGGGCTCGCCACCATTGCAGTAGTTAGCGTCGAAAGCCCGGATGGGGGCTCCGGTAAGTTGGCGCAGGCGCTGGGCACCGGAGGCGTGGTCATCGTGGCGGTGAGTGAGCACAATAAGTGCCACCTCCCCGGCGCGAGCGGTGACAACGTTGAGGTGGCCTTCATCCTCCGGCCCCGGATCGACCACGATGGCGCGGTCATCCTCCGGGGCGCGAATGATCCAGGTATTAGTCCCTTCCAGTGCGGTATAAGAGGGGTTGTCGCACAACACTACGCCTGCGGACTGGGTGACCTGGCGCAGTTGGGCATATGCAGGGTGTTCCATGGTTTCCAGCCTAACCTATCCGCGCCTGGCCTACTGCCTAACTTCTACGATGAGCTCGATCTCAACCGGGGAGTCCTTCGGCAGCACCGCCACGCCCACGGCGGAGCGGGCGTGCTGGCCAGCTGGCCCGAAAACCTCGCCAATAAAGTCCGAGGCCCCATTCACCACGGCCGGCTGTTCTACAAAGTCCGGGCTGGAAGCGACAAAACCCACGATCTTGAGCACCCGGGTGACGTTGTCTAGCCCCACCTCTGCATCCACAGCTGCAAGTGCATTGAGGACCGCCACGCGGGCCAGATCTGCGGCCTGTTGGGCATCGACCTCGGCGCCTACCTTGCCGGTTGCCAGCAGGGCGCCGTCGCGCAGCGGCAGCTGGCCGGAGGTCCACACTTGGTTGCCTACTCGCACCGCCGGTACGTAGGAAGCCAGCGGCTTGGCCACTGGTGGTAGTTCGTATCCGAGCTGCGAAAGCTTAGCCAGAAAGCTCATTAGTTCTCCTCCACCGGCCGCTTGAAGTAGGCCACCACGTTTTCTGGGTTCATGCCGGGGGTAATGGTTACCAATTCCCAGCCATCTTCACCCCAGCTGTCCAGGATTTGCTTGGTGGCGTGCGTGAGTACCGGCGCGGTTGCGTATTCCCATTTAGTCATGCGGGCCATTCTACGGCACCCGGCAGTTCCCGGCGCGCCGCTGCCTGTCCAACGGTGCGCGCGACCGGGCCGCTCTCACAGGGGCGTACCGCTTCGTGTCCCGGCGCGCCGCAGCGTGCTGCGGCTCAGATGCCGATCAGCTCGCCACCGGCGGACAGATAGTCCGCCCAGGACTTGATGTGCCTGTTTTTGCGCAAGAGGGCGCGGCGTTGGCGTTCTGTCAGCCCGCCCCACACGCCAAACTCCACGCGATTATCCAGGGCATCTGCTAGACATTGGTTCAGCACCGGGCATTCCTCGCAAATCTCGGCTGCTTTGCGCTGTTCCGCACCGCGAACAAAGAGGGCGTCCGGGTCGCAGTTGCGGCAGTTGGCTTTCCGCACCCACTCGCCACGCAACACAATCGGGTTGACTCGGGAAGCAGGTTTCAAACGGACGGTCATTAGGGGTGCGCTCCTTCCTAGCGGCTGCGTGGCGGGCCACGCGATAGGGGTTAGGGGTACTGAAGCCGTAAGTGTATTCACACGCCATACGCCTTGTCTAGCGCATCACACTTTAGGGGGGTCTGCTGGAGAAAATCGCCGCGTTTTATGGCGGCGACCGTTTTCATTAGCTCCCAAGACACGTAGGGTTATGGGGGTGACTTATCTGAAAGCCTTGGGCCAGATGTTCGTGGCCACGGTCCTGGTGGGCCTTTTGGTGGCGCTCGCCTGCGCCCCGGCAGCAGGCCTGGGCGGTCTAGCCGTCAAGGCCACCACCCAGGCCATGGTCTCTGATGTCCAGAACTTGGAGGCCGGCAACGTTCCGGGTGTGACCACCATTCGCGACGCCGAAGGTGGCACGCTGGCCTACCTCTATACACAGCGCCGGCACCCGGTGGCTCCGGAGCAGATCTCCCACACCATCAAAGACGCGATTGTCTCCATCGAGGACCGCCGCTTCTACGAGCACGAGGGCGTAGACATCCAGGGAAATTTCCGTGCCGTCGCCACCAATTTGCTAGCCGGCGGGGTCTCCCAGGGTGCGTCCACCATTAATCAGCAATACGTGAAGAACTACCTGTTGCTGGTAGACGCGGAGACCGACTCGGAGCGCCAAGCCGCCACCGAGCAGTCTGTGGCCCGCAAGCTGCGGGAGATGCGCATTGCCACCCAGATTGATAAGTCGCTGAGTAAGGATGAGATTCTGAGCAACTACCTCAACCTCATCCCCTTTGGCAATCACGCTTACGGCATTGAGGCCGCCGCCCGCACCTACTTTGGCATCCCGGCGGCGCAGCTTAACTACGCGCAGGCCGCCATGCTGGCTGGCATGGTGCAATCCTCGGAGTACCTCAACCCCTACACCAACCGCGATGCCGTGGTAGAACGCCGTAACCTTGTCCTCCAAGCCTTGGTCACTAATGGCCACCTGGCCCAGGAAGAAGCCGACCGCCTGGCCGGCCAGGACCTGGGCGTGCTCCCGAGGCCTGCCACGTTGCCCAATGGGTGCATCACTGCAGGCAACCGTGGTTTCTTCTGCGACTTCGTGCTGGACTACCTGGCCTCCAAGGGCCTGGACAAGGAAGAACTCTCCCGTGGCGGCTATACGGTAGACACCACATTGGTGCCGCATATCCAAGACGCCGCGCAGGCTGCCGTCAACGGCCAGACTTCCCCTACCGCAGAAGGCGTGGCAGAGGTGATGAGCGTGCTGGTCCCGGAGAAGAATGACCGCGACGTCGTAGCCATGGTGTCTTCGCGCGCCTACGGGCTGGACCAGGATAATTTTGAGACGATCCTGCCGCAGCCTTATTCCCTGGTGGGCAACGGCGCGGGTTCCATTTTCAAGCTCTTTACCGCCGCAGCGGCCATTGACGCAGGTTACGGCATCCAGGAAACTGTTCCCGTTCCTGCCCGCTATGAGGCCTCTGGTTTGGGCCATGGCGGCGCCGCCAATTGCCCGCCGGATAAATACTGCGTGGAAAACGCGGGCACCTACCAGCCCACTATGACGCTGCAGGATGCCCTAGCGCACTCCCCCAACAGCACCTTTGTGCAGCTCCTGGAGCAGGTGGGCGTGCCTGCCATCGTGGACATGTCCGTCAAGTTGGGCCTGCGCTCCTATACCGAGGACGCCTCCTTTAGCGAAAACACCTCCATCGCCCAAGCCGCCAAGGATGCCAACATGGGTGCCTACACACTTGGCCCCACCGCGGTTAATCCCCTGGAGCTGTCCAACGTGGGCGCCACCATCGCCGCCGAGGGCATGTGGTGCGAGCCCAACCCCGTCAACAGGGTGACGGACCGCGACGGTAACCAGGTCTTTATCGAACCCACGCCGTGCGAGCGCGCCTTGAACCCTGAGGTCGCCGCCGCCCTGACCGCAGCGCTGAGCCAGGACACCACCAAGGGCACCGCCGCCGATTCCGCCCGCGCCTTTGGCTTCGGCGCCCCTACTGCCGCCAAGACCGGTACCTCCGAGTCCAATAAGTCTTCTGCTTTCCTGGGCTTTGCCTCTGGTCTTGCGGCCGCGCCCTACATCTACAACGACGGCACCACCAACGCCCCGCTGTGCACCGCGCCGGTGCGCCAGTGCGTCGAAGGGACCCTCTTCGGCGGCATGGAGCCGGCCCGCACCTACTTCGCGCTGGCCTCCCAGGTGGACCAGGGCGTGCTGCCACCCTATAACCCCCAGTACAACAAGGGCACCACTGGCGATGCCCTCCTAGACAGCGTCCGCGGCATGTCCCAGTCGCAGGCCACCGCCACCCTGCAAAGCGCGGGCTATACCGTGACCACCAGGATGGTGCCCGGCTTCGGCGTGGGTTACGGCGCCGTGGTCCGTGCCCTCAAATCCCCCGGCCCGCTGCGCCCAGGTGGTGAGGTAGTGCTGCAGCTTTCCGATGGCACCGGTGCCCCCACCCCCACCACCGATCCGGGTGCTGCCCGGCCAGGGGCCAACCCATCCCCGGGCAACTCTGACCCTGCCCCTGCTGCTCCCCGGCCTGCCCCGAGCCTAGAAGAACAACTAGGCAACTTGGCCAATGAGTTCCGCAATGCCTTCGGCCTGAACAACTAGCCCGGCCCGGCTATCCCTGGCCACCGCTGGCCAACCCCGGCGCCAGCCTGGCCACCGTTGACCAACCCCAGCGCCAGCCCGGGGTTAGGAGCTGAGGCGGGCCCGGACGGCATCGGAAAGCCTCTTGCCATCCACCTGACCAGCGGCCTGCGCCTGAGCAGCCTTCATCACTGCCCCCATCTGCGCCATACCAACCGGGGCCTCAAGCGTGCCGATAACCCCATCCAACAACGCCTCCAGCTCCGCATCGCTGAGCTGCTGGGGCTGGTAGGCCTCGAGGAAGGGGACATCGGCAAGCTCTGCCTCTGCCAACTCCGGGCGGCCATTGTCGGCATAAACCTGGGCGGACTCCCGGCGCTTCTTAATCTCGCGGGCAATGACCTTGACAATGTCCGCGTCCTCCAATTCATGGCGCGAACCGTTGGTCTCCTCCGCCTGGATGGCCGCCAACAGGGAACGGATGGCGCTGGTGCGCTCCTTCTCCCGCGCCTTCATGGCTTCTTTCAAATCTGCGCGA
Organism: Corynebacterium lizhenjunii; assembly: GCF_011038655.2. NCBI lineage: Bacteria > Bacillati > Actinomycetota > Actinomycetes > Mycobacteriales > Corynebacteriaceae > Corynebacterium > Corynebacterium lizhenjunii. The sequence goes on along the minus strand of NZ_CP064954.1, from coordinate 199,010 downwards.
ATAGTTTCTTTAAGCATGTCCCCAAACATACACCGGGGTAGAGTTGGTGAGCGTGAAATCTCTACGCACCATAGCCCTCACCGCCGCTGCGAGCACTATCGGAATCGCCGCGGGATGCGCCGCCTGGGCCTTCCAGCAGACCCGAGCCTTCGAGCTCAAGGAAGTCCAGGTACCGCTGCTGCCACCGGGGACCCTGCGGGGGCGCGAATCCTTCCGCATTCTGCATGTCAGCGACCTGCACATGGTGCCCGGCCAGACAGCCAAGATTGCTTGGGTGCGCCAGCTTGATGAGCTCGAGCCGGACCTGGTGGTCAACACCGGGGACAATCTTTCCGATGCCCGCGCCGTGCCCGACACCCTGCGCGCCCTAGGCCCCCTGCTATCGCGCCCCGGGGTGTTTTGCTTTGGCACCAATGACTATTGGGCGCCGCGCCTGGCCAATCCCGTCAACTACCTGCTGGGGCGCAAAAATGAGCCCTCATATGTAGATTTGCCCTGGCAGGGCATGCGCGCGGCCTTCATGGAGCACGGCTGGCATGATGCCACCCATACCCGCGTCGAGGTCAAAATTGGTCCCGTGCGCCTAGCCGCCGCCGGGGTGGATGACCCGCACCACAATTTGGATGATTACGCCAGCATCGCCGGTACCCCCAACCCGGACTCCAACCTGGCCATTGCCCTGGTGCACTCCCCCGAGCCGCGGGTGCTGGAACGCTTTGCCGCCGATGGCTACCAGCTGTCCTTCTCCGGGCACACCCACGGCGGCCAGCTGTGCCTACCGGGCTCGCGGGCGCTGGTGACCAACTGCGGCATCGACCGCGCCCGCGTGCAGGGCCTTCACCGCTTTGGCGAGATGTACATGCACGTCAGCAACGGCCTGGGCCAGTCCAAGTTTGTCCCTTTTAGGGTTTTCTGCTGCCCTTCTGCCACACTGGTGCACATTACCGAGCGCGGCTAGACCCCCACCGCCGAGCCGGCACAGGCCCTTCGCCCCCGGCTGCCTAGAGCGCCTTCGCCCTACCCCGTTCGGGCCCCTTTACCCCGGCTGCCTGGCGTTTTGTGCCGGGCGGCGGTGGGGGCTAAAGTATTTCAGGTATCGCACTCAAGCGAGAACGGGATATGGCGCAGCTTGGTAGCGCGCTTCGTTCGGGACGAAGAGGTCGCAGGTTCAAATCCTGTTATCCCGACCACCACCCCAGCCCCTCGGCTGGACCGCCGCCGCGCAGCTAGACATTTGTTTTAGCAGTGCGGCGGCTTCGTTATGCACGGTGAGGGGTTTATGCGCCCGGCCTGCCAGCCCCGTTTACTGGCTCCTACCGGCGCCGTTTACTTGCTCCTATTGCGCGCTTCTAACACCAGTACCGCCATGCTCAGTGCCCCCGCCAGTGGGTAGAACCACCGCGTCCAGCCATCCACAGCAAAGAACAGCGCCACCCCACACGCAAAGAAAAGCACCGCCGCCACATACAGCCAACGTGCTGCCATTTTCGCCTCCTTCAGGCTCTCAACCAGGTTATCCGAAAGAATACCGCGAAACCCCTTGCGCGGGTGGCCGCTGCGGTTTAGACTGTGCGCCATGTACGCGGGGGATTTTTTCACCATCCAGTCTCGGGGCATCCACTTAGTCGCCGAGTGCGTTGGCATGAGCGCCGAGGATTTCCTGGCCATGGGTGCTGACGGTACTACTGCCGCAGAGTTTGCCCACTTGGTCCAGGTCTACTTCGAGCCTGCCGATGCCCCCTCCTCCCGCAACCGTTCCTCCAAAGCCCAGGCCCGCAACCGTTCTGCCCAGTCCGAAGCCCGTGACCGTGCCGCGGCCAAAGCCCAGGCCCAGGCCAAAAGCCTTGCTACCGCCCAAGCCGCTGCCCGTGACTTTGCCACCAAGCAAGGCCACAGCCTACGCACCCTCACCCGCATCGAAGAACACGTCAGCCGCGTAAGCAAAGACCGCCGCTGGGAACTACGCCTCCTGCTATGCTCACTGCCCTGGCAAGAACACGACACCGCTGCTGCAGACTTCCGCGGGCCTTCCAAACAATCCAACCCCGAGCGCGGAGTACGCATGACACGCCGGGCCAACGGCAACCACACCATGTCCATTACAGACACCCCACAAGCCGTAGCCGACATGTACGGAGTCCTCACCGCCCAAGCCACCGCCGAAGCCCAGGCAGCCGCTGACGCTCAAGCCGCTGCTGAAGCCCAAGCCCACGCCGCGCAAGAGTCCCTCCCCGGCCTGGACAACAACGCCGACCCCGACCTCAATGGCGCAGAACCCGACACCACGGGCAGCCGGGCCAACGCTGACCTTAGCGGCAGCAACACCGCTGACCACCACGACGCTGACCACCACGACGGTGACGATGGTGGCGGCACCGGTCGGGCTCCGGGCAGGCCTTACCGGCCGAGTCCGGTGGAGTTGGTTGATGCTGCCCACACCATCTTCTTCGGCACAGACGACAACGACGACTCCGTCCCGCATGCCGCAAGGCCCCAAGTACGCACCAACGTCATCATCCGCCTCGAAGACCTCGACACAATCATCCACGGCCACGGCGAAGAAATCACCGTGGAACTCACCAACGGCGCACGCATGACCGGCGCCCAACTCGTAGCCCGCAAACTAGCTGATATTGGGCTTATCACCCTCATCCACCCCTTTACTGGCCCAGTCAATCTCTACACGGCTCGCTCTGCCTCCTACAAACAACGCCTTATGGCATGGGCAGAACACCCCACCTGCGCCTGGCCCGGATGCAACAAGCCTGCCGAAGAATCCCAAATCCACCACATCCGCCGCCACAAAGACAACGGACAAACAGAACCGTCTAACTTGGTACCACTGTGCAAGTACCACAACGGCACCAACGACGATGACCCCACCAAACCCACAGGCAGAGGCATCATCGACCGAATCAACGGGCGCATTGTCTGGTTCCCACCCTGGGGCGGGCCACCGTGGTATATCCCCAGCCCCGCACACCCTGACCCACCACCAAGCCTGCCGCACTCACCGGAGCCACCGCAACGGGAATAAACCGACCCCAGTCGGCTAGTCCCGCACGGCCGGCAACCTTGGCAAGAGGAACAAGCCACACCAGCCAGCTGGTCAAGTCCGCGCGCCCAACACCACAGCCGGACCGGACTGCCTCAGCCGGTCAGATCGACGCGCCCGGACCCCACAACCGAACCGAGCCCGCCGCCAATCCGGCATGAATCGGCCCCTAAGCCGTCAGTTTGGGACCCACATTTTGACCATTAGGCCGGAAAATGGGAAACGACGCGGCGCCCCTACAGCTACCGCGTCGTCCCTATTCCCTATCACTCACTTGACAGCTCGAAAGCTGCGCGCCCGCCCCCTAAGCGGGCATCGTGAGCAATTGCTATAGTAACACCGATGTGCCCGAAAAACCTAGGAATCGGACACATTCACAGCTTGTTCATACGTTTAAGGCTCAATTGCCAGGGAAGGCTGCTTCTCGCGGGCAGCCGGCGCGCAGAGCCCGGCCAGCAAAATGGCCGCTAGGACCCCCAAAGACACCCAAATCAACGGCGCATGTCCGCCGTTTCCACTGGTAGTGATAGCTGACACAGTCCAGTTCATGGGGAAGAGGTTTGCCACCGCCATCACCGCCCGGTGCACTACCTCGCCGGCCGCTGCCTCGCTCCACAGCCAAGCCGACAATCCGGTCTGAGCCACCCCCAGCACCCCAGAGCTAATCACCGCGGCCTTGCGGCCCCACCCGGCGGCCAGCACGCGCACCGCCGCCCAACCAGCACCAGCACCGGCCACACACGCCGCGACACTCAGCGGGTTGATAATATCCGTCAGCAGATACCCCACCCCGGCACCGGCCGCCCCCAGGCCTATCACCCCGGCTAGGCCTGTCCAGCGCCCCAGCCGCGCCAGCACCGCGCCGCCCAGCAGCAGCAGCCCTGACAGCAAGACAGTCACAGCCGGGTCAAAGACCGGCTCACCAGGCGCCGCGGTAGGCAACACGCGCTGGATATTGCCCACGTTGCGGGAATTGTCTTGCGCCATCTGTGAGATCCGGCCTGCGCCACCGTCTAGCTCAGCCACGCCCTTTTGCGCTTCCGCCACTCCGGCTTCTAACTCCTGCAGGCCCGCCCGTAGCTCCTGTGCCCCCTTGGTCGCCTGGTAAATGCCATCATGGTAGGCATAGCCCGGCACATGCAGCTGATTGGCGATGTCCCGCGAACCATTCTTCAACTCCACCAACTGCCCCGCTAGCTGCTGGTCCAACTCAAAGGTCTCTGCCTGTGCCTTAAGCTCCTGCAGCCGCCCACGCAGCTGATTCGCCTCCGGCGATTGCTTACCCCGCAAGTCCCCCAAGGTTGAATCTATAGCCTCAATGATCTGCCCCCGCACCGCATTAACGCCAATAATTTGGTCTACCGCCTGCCCGACGCCGTCAGCGACGCGGGTGGCACCTTCACCAAGCCGGCCGGTGCCTGCCTGCAGCTCCACCAGGCCATCGGCAAGCTGTGCTGAGCCTTGGGCAAGCTCCTGCACCCCCTGGCCCAAAGGCTGGGCGCCTTCCTGCAAAGCAGCGGTACCTTCCTTGAGCTGCTTAGCGCCACTGGCCAACAAGCTGGCCTGGGCCTGTGCATCACCGGCCGCCCGGCGCGCCCCGGCGGAGTCCTGGTTGTCCTCCCGGACCACCCAGGCGTCTGCCGGAGCCCAGTCGGTGCCAAAACTAACAAAGAGCGAACCTGCCAAGACCGGCAGCAGCAGGAGGAGAGGTAGGAAGGATCTCATTCCAATAACCTATCTACCTGCTGCAATCTTGTTTGGCAGGCGCGCCGTTGTTCGGTTCTGGTTGTTTTACTTGGAGGCGGCGAAGACTTCGCGCACGCGCTGGCCCAGGAGTTCATCGACCTGGTCCCAGTACTCGTAGACGCGCTGTTCGGTCGGCTCCGAGACCCCGGCCATTGCCCCGGCGATGTTGTTTGCCAGTCGCTCCTTCTCATCGTCGTCCATAACCTCGCGGTAGAGGATTCCGGCCTGGACAAAGTCGCCGTCCTCCGGGTGCTGCACATAAGGTGCGCGGGTCAGGTCCGTACCGTGGGGGTCCGGGTTGACGTAGAGGTCTGCGGCCTGGTGGGCTTCCTCGCGGACGTTAACCTCGGTGTTATCCAAGTAGCCGGTGCCCTTGGCGTGGCGGTTGGGGGAGTACACCGGCTCTTCAGGGCCGTTGAACAGGAACTGCATGGAGCCTTCGTGCTCGTAGGTGTTGACCTGGTTCAGCGGCTGGTTAACCGGCAGCTGCTTGTAATTGGCACCGATGCGGTAGCGGTGCTGGTCCGCGTAGGCGAAGGCGCGCGCCTGCAGCATGCGGTCCGGGGAAAGGCCCACGCCGGGGACCAGGTTGCCCGGGTCTAGCGCCAGCTGCTCGATCTGGGCGAAGAAGTTGCGGGGGTTGCGGTTGAGTACAAAGTAGCCCACGTCTACCAGCGGGTAGTCCTTCTGGGACCAGGTCTTGGTCAGATCGAAGGGGTTAAAGCGGTAGTTCTCCGCGTCCTCGAAGGGCATGATCTGGACCTTGACGTCCCAGATGGGGTAGTCCCCGGCCTCGATGGCGTTGTAGAGGTCTTCGCGCTGGAAGTCGGCGTTGAGGCCGGCCATCTCCGTAGCCTCGGCGTCGGTGAAGCAGTCCCAGCCTTGGCGGGTCTTGAAGTGGTACTTGATCCACACCGGGGTGCCTTCTTCGTTGATCCACTGGAAGGTGTGGGAGCCGAAGCCGTCCTGGTGGCGGGAAGTCTTCGGAGTGCCGCGGTCGCCCATCAGGTAGGTGACCTGGTGGGCGGTTTCCGGGTTGCGGGTCCAGAAGTCCCACTGCATGTCGGCGTCGCGCAGGCCATTGGCGCCACGCCGCTTTTGGGAGTGGATGAAGTCCGGGAACTTGATGCCGTCGCGCAGGAAGAAGGTGGGCGTGTTGTTGCCGACGATGTCATAGTTGCCATCCTCGGTGTAGAAACGCAGCGCGAAGCCGTGGACGTCGCGCCAGGTATCCGGGGAGCCCTGCTCGCCAGCGACGGTGGAAAAGCGTGCCACCATCGGGGTGACGGTGCCCTTCTGGAAGACCTTGGCTTTGGTGTACTGGGAGACGTCTTCGGTGATGTGCAGCTCGCCGAAGGCGCCGTGGCCCTTGGCGTGCGGGTTGCGCTCCGGGACGCGCTCGCGGTTGAAGTGGGCGAGCTTTTCAATCAGGTGCAGGTCGTTGAGTACGTTCGCGCCCTGGGGTCCCGCGGTCATGGAGGTGTTTTCGCTTGCCACCGGCTGGCCGGATGGCCGGGTGGTGGGCGTGGTGCGGCTTTCTGGGGCTGGGCGCTGGCCGTGGTTCAGAATCTTGTCAGCTGCGGAATCAGTCATGGGGTTGTTCCTTTCTGTTAGGGCCTGCAGTGGCCGCCGGTCTGCGGCGGCCACTGCAGGCCTGTGGTCGGCTGCGGCGGCCTTTGAGGCCTGTAGTCGCCTGTGGGGTCTATGTGGGTCCAGTCCTGTATGGGTCCGTGCCGCTAAGCGTCTAGTCCTGTCCGGCCTAGTGTGGTTTTCCGGGCTCTTCCGGTAAGGATGGGCCTGGGCGCTTTCCGGGGCTCCATGTTCCGGGAAGCGCGCTTACGAAGCACGATTAATAGGACATGCTTCATAGCCTACGTCCGTTTATAGGCGTTCGCAACCAATCGCCCGCCATTTATAGGATGACGCCGCCTGGCACCCCCACAGCCTGGTAAGTTCTTTCCTTGTGAACCACCACTCCGCTGCCGACGACGCCCGCGTCACCGACCTGGCCCTCCGCGCCGGACGAGGCGACCGCGCCGCACTAACGGAGTTCATTAAAGCCACCCAAGGTGACGTGTGGCGCCTGCTGGCCCACTTAGGCGGCCCAGAAATCGCCGACGACCTTACCCAAGAAACCTACCTGCGCGTCATCGGCGCGCTGCCCCGTTTCGCCGCCCGCTCCTCCGCCCGCACCTGGCTGCTCTCGCTGGCCCGGCGCGTGTGGGTGGACAATATCCGCCACGACATGGCCCGCCCCCGCAAGTCCGCCACCGAATATGAGGACGCCGCCGCCCGCACCCCCAACACCAGCACCGAAGCCTGGTCCGATTGGATTGACGCCCGTGCGCTTGTCGATGCCCTCCCTCCCGACCGCCGCGAAGCCCTCATCCTCACCCAGGTGTTGGGCTACACCTACGAAGAAGCCGCCAAGATTGCCAATGTGCGCGTGGGCACCATCCGTTCCCGCGTGGCCCGCGCCCGCAAGGATCTCAGCCAAGCAGCCGGAAACTCAGCATTCTAAGCAGATTGTTACCAATCGGTTATGCAAGGCCAAATGCACTAGCTGTGTACGGTTTTAGCGCGAAATATCTTTACTTCCAGCCCTCTCAAGGCTGTACGCTGCTGGAATGCTCCCGGCCAACTCGTTACGGTGGAGGGAGATACACACGTGCCAAATCGACCGTCGACCCGGGCCCACGAAGCTACCAAGCGTGGGCCCGGCACGTGTGAAGACAGGATTTTCTCACATGCTTAAGCGCGCCATAGCTATTTCCATGGCCTTTGTGGGTGTCGTTGTCGGTGCAGGTTTTGCCTCAGGCCAGGAGGCAATGCAGTACTTCGTCGCCTTCGGCAACCAGGGACTGATGGGCATGGCCTTGTCCGCCATCCTCATGGTCATCGCCGGCATTGCCTTTCTGCAGCTGGGCTCCTACTTCCAGGCAACCGAGCACACCGCCGTGTACTCCAAGGTCTCCGGCCCCATCACTTCCCGCATTTTGGACTGGGGCACCATTCTGACGCTGTTTTCCATCGGGTTCGTCATGTTCGCCGGTGGCGGCGCCAACATTTCCCAGCAGTTCCCCTCCGTACCCATCTGGGTTGGCAGTCTGTCCATGCTGATCCTGGTGCTCCTAGTCGGCTTGCTGGACGTCGATAAGGTCACCACGGTGCTTGGTGTGGTGACCCCGTTTATCATCGTCTTTATTGGCTTTACCACCATTTACACCATCGTCACCACGGATGTGGACCTGGTCAGCTTCAATGAGTACGCCGTCAATAACGTCAACCCCGCCATCGGCAACCCCTGGATTTCTGCCCTGAACTACACCGGCCTCAACGCCATTTGTGCAGTCTCGATGGCCATTGTTATCGGCGGTAACTTCCTGGACAACAAGACAGTGGGCCTGGGCGGTATCTTCGGCGGCATCGTCATGGTGTTCTTGTTGGTGCTGCTGGTGGTCTCCCTGTACTTTGCCGCCCCGCAGGTCAACGGCGAGGACATGCCGGTGCTGGCGCTGATTAGCCACATCAACCCGCAGTTGGGTTATGTGATGACGTTCATCATCTACGGCATGGTGTTCAACACCGCCGTGGGCATGTTCTACGCCCTGGGCAAGCGCCTGACTCGCGGCAACCCCAAGCGCTTCTACCCGGTCTACGCCATCGCGTGTGTCATTGGCTTCCTGTTGTCCTCCGTGGGCTTCCAGTCCCTGGTGGGCTTCGTGTACCCCATCCTGGGCTACATTGGTCTGTTCATGATTGGTGTGATGGTCTTTAGCTGGATTAAGAACCGGGACAAGATTACCGATGAAGCCGACCGCCGTTCCCGCGCCCGCACCCTGGTGCAGCGTCGACTGGACCCCCGCGAGCGCTTTACCAAGAAGAATGAAAAGGAGCTGCGGAAGCTGGCGAAAGCTTCCAACATGGCCACTCCGGAGTTTATCGCCGCCTTGGCCGAGGAGATCCATGATGACCTAGAGGCCGACGCCGAGCTCGAGGACTACGACCGCGAGGACCCACACCCCTCCGTCACCTATGTAGTCCACACCGAGCCCACCGCCAAGGAGGGCACCGTACAGTCCGATTTGGACTTCGGGACTGCCGCAGAGTCTGCCGATGCCGCCGATGCCGCTGCCGCTCAGCCTGCCGATGCCCCCAAGGCCCCCGGCACCAACCCCTCCCAGTCCTGATCTCCCGGCACTAACCCGCGCAGCTGACCTCGTACGCTGGGCCCACTAACCAAGCTTGGCTCGGCCAGCGTAGCTCAGCTGATTTCTGTCACGGCGGCAATGCCGCACTGCTCAATGCGACAGGCAAAGCGCTCCGTGTTGAGGGTAGCGACTACCCGCTCCGGGTTGTTCCAGGAGCGGATCTCCACGTAGCCCTCGCGCTTCAGAGCGAATTTAGGATCTGCCGCCTTGCTACGGACCCGCAGAAAACCTTCCTCAGCAAAGTCCGCCACCGTGCCCATATACTCTGGTTTCTCGCTATCGCGGCGGCTAATGAATACCTTTCCGTCCGCATCGATAAATCCGCTTTCCCCATACGGCAGGTTGTCACTCACCGCAGCATCCTCGTACCGGGTCATCACCCGGTGGCGGACCTGTTGAGTCTCAAGCTCTTGCGCGCGGGAATCGGTTACCCGGACTTCGAACGCGGTGACCTCTGTCCGCTCCCCTTCCTCACCATTGTCCACGCGGTCAGTTTGCAAAATCTCGAACACCCCGTCCCCCATGTAATTCACGGTGGAGTACCTCATGGGCACGAAAGCTGCATCGTAGTCCTGGGGAAGAGCAACTTCCCCACCGCCACCGTCAGCGTCCATGACGAAGATTCGGTTCCGCTGCGGTGTGCCCTCCGGGGAAGTGCCCATGACAATGACGTGGTCCTCGCTCAAGTCCAGCGAATGAGACGAAAAGGGGATCCTCTGCTTAAACACAGCGCCATCAGCCCGCAACAACATAATCGTTTCGACCCCGTTCGCTGTGCCATCGCCCTGAATGCCCACCACCGCCAAGTTGCCCTCTGGGGACATCTGCATATAGTTTTGGTGGCCAGTCCGAGAAACGTCTACAACCGAGCCGTCTTTACGAAAATGGCGAAGCGAACGGTCAAAAGACAACAAGCTCGCCTGCGTAGACCCCAGTACGCCCGGGTACCAATGGCCCGCCCCACTCTGGCTATCCAACCTTTCGCCGCTAGGACTATACACATAGTACCTATTTTTGCCAGCGATAAACGGTGGCTCAATAACCGGGCCATAGGCCACAATGAAATTACCCGGCCGGGTCCATTCTTGTGCAACGCGGTCGCGCCGCCCCCCAAAGCCCGCCCAGTACACAACCCCCAGCAGCGTCACGCTGAGGACAACAATCAGTACCAGTACTGAGCGGGACCACCGCATATCAGACCAACAGTTCCGCGATCTGGATGGTGTTCAGCGCCGCCCCCTTGCGCAGGTTATCGCCGGAGACCACGAAGACCAGGCCCTTGTTGTCATCAACGGTCTGGTCCTGGCGGATACGGCCCACCAAGGAAGCGTCAATGCCGGCTGCAGCCAACGGGGTGGGGACGTCCACGACCTGGACACCGGGGGCATCGGCAAGCAAGGCACGAGCCTGGTCCGGGGTCAGGGAGCGCTCAAACTGGGCGTGCACCACCATGGTGTGGCCAGTAAAGACGGGCACACGCACACACGTCCCAGCCACCTTCAGCTCAGGAATGCCCAGAATCTTGCGGGACTCGTTGCGCAGCTTCTGCTCCTCATCGGTTTCCTCAGAGCCATCATCCACCAAGTTGCCAGCCAGCGGCAGGGCGTTGAAAGCAATGGGAGCCACGTAGGGGCCCAGCTCATTTGGCTCCAGGACGGAACCATCGTGCGTCAACTCCACGTTGCGGTCCCCAATCTCCGCCACCTGCTTAGCCAGGGTCTCTACGCCAGCCAGCCCGGAACCGGACACCGCCTGGTAGGAGGCAACGTGCATGGTGGTCAGTCCGGCGGCATCATGCAAAGCCTTAGCCACCGGCATAATCGCCATGGTGGTGCAGTTGGGGTTGGCAATTATGCCCTTGGGCAGTTGGTCCTTATCGCCCGGATTAACCTCGGAAACGATCAGCGGTACCTCCGGGTCCTTGCGCCACGCGGAGGAATTATCCACCACGGTGGCCCCGGCGGCAGCAAACAACGGGGCATACTCCTTAGAGGTGGCCCCGCCAGCGGAGAACAACGCAATGTCAATGCCGCGCAAAGACTCCTGGGTCTGCGCGCTTAGGTCCTCCACCACCACGGACTCGCCGCGGAAGGTCAGTTCCTGGCCCGCCGAACGCGCAGAGGCAAAAAAGCGCACGGTGTCTGCGGGGAAGTTGCGCTCTTCCAAAATGGAGCGCATCACGCGGCCCACCTGACCGGTGGCACCTACTACTGCAACAGTGGTCATGGTAAAAATCCTTAAACCTTAAACGTTAAACGTTAAACGTTAAACAATGTGGGTTTAGCGTCCGGTACCAGCATAAACGGTGGCTTCTTCCTCGCCACCAAGCTGGAACTTATCATGCAACGCCCGGGCTGCCTTGTCCAGGTCAGCCTCGCGCACCAGCACGGAAATGCGGATCTCTGAGGTGGAGATGAGCTCCAGGTTCACGCCCACATCGCGAAGGGCCTCGGTAAAGTCCGCGGTCACCCCGGGGTGGGACTTCATGCCGGCGCCGACCAGGGAGACCTTGCCCACCTGGTCATCGTAAAGCACCTTGGACCAGTTGCCTTCTGCCTGCAGCTTGGTCAGGATCTCCATTGCCCGGGGCCCATCGGCGCGCGGGCAGGTGAAGGTGATGTCCGTGGTGCCGGACTCCAGGGAGGAGACGTTTTGCAGCACCATGTCAATGTTGATCTCAGCGTCCGCGACTGCGCGGAAGACCTTCGCGGCCTCACCCGGACGGTCCGGGATGCCCAACAAGGTCACCTTCGCCTCAGAGTTGTCCGTTGCTACACCAGTTAGTACTGCTTCTTCCACAGGAATATCCTCCATCGAACCGGCGATCAGGGTGCCGGGATCATTTGAATAAGACGAGCGAACTCGCAGGGGTACGTTAAACGCGCGGGCGTATTCCACGCTGCGCAGGACCAGAATTTTGGAGCCCACGGCGGCCATTTCCAGCATCTCCTCAAAGGAGAGCTTTTCTAGCTTCTGGGCGTCCGGGACAATGCGCGGGTCTGCGGTGTACACACCATCGACGTCCGAGTAAATCTCACACACATCTGCCCCCAGGGCGGCCGCCAGCGCCACCGCCGTGGTGTCTGAGCCGCCGCGGCCCAGGGTGGTCACGTCCCGGGTGTCCTTATTGACGCCCTGGAAGCCGGCCACAATACAAATCTTTCCCTCACTCAGGGCCTCCGTAATGCGACCCGGGGTGACATCAATAATGCGGGCGTTGCCGTGGCGCTCCGTGGTGAGTACGCCAGCCTGGGAGCCGGTAAAGGACTGCGCCTGCGCACCCAGGGACTCCACCGCCATGGCCACCAGGGCGTTAGAGATACGCTCGCCGGCGGTGAGCAGCATGTCCATCTCCCGCTGCGGCGGCACTGGGTTGACCTGGGCGGCCAGGTCCAGCAGCTCATCGGTGGTATCTCCCATCGCGGAACACACCACCACCACGTCATTGCCCTGCTTTTTGGTGGCAACAATGCGCTCCGCGACGGCGCGGATGCGCTCTGCAGACTCCAGCGAGGAACCGCCATACTTTTGCACGATGAGGGCCACGGGCGTTCAGCCACCTTCCTTTGCGCCTTTGCGCTCGATGTTTTGAGGTAATACCTATTGCTTAGTAGTCAATTCCTACAGATTACCCGCTCAGTGCCGCTAAAGAAACACCAGCGCCAATTCTATTGTGCAGGACACTTTCTGGGCGGGATTCCCCCGGGATAGCCGTGGGATAACCGCGTGATTGCGGGGGGATTGCCGTGGGAATGTAGTGGGATTGCCGTGGGATAGCCGCGAGATTGCCGCAGGAGTGCCCAGGGGTTCGGCGCCCGGGCATCCGGCGGGAATCGGTAAGGTGGTACGAGTGTTAGGAAACGTCATCGCAGTGCTGTGCGCCCTGGCCTCTGCCCTGGTGGTGGCCTGGGGCACGGTGGTGCGCCACCGCATTGCGCTGCGGGCCCGGGGCAATGTCATGCGCACCGCCATGCGCAATCCCCGCTGGTGGGTGGGCACTGCCGCGGCCGTGGTGGCTTATGCGCTGCAGCTGGCCGCGCTTGCTTTTGGCACCCTACTGGTGGTCCAGCCCATTTTGGTGCTGTCCTTGATGTTTACCCTGCCCCTAGCCGCGCGCTATGCCGGGCGCCGCATGCCTTTCCATGAGGTCTGGTGGTCTGTGGTGCTCACCGTTGCAGTAGCCGTCCTGGTGGTCTATGGCCGCCCTACCCCAGCCGAGTCTGCCGATGCCCCCAATCACTGGCCCTCCGCCCTCCTCCTAGGTGCAGTGGCACTGCTGGCCCTGGGCGGCGCGGGCTGGTATTTCCGCCAGCAACGCGCCCTAGCCTTGGGCACTGCGTGCGGCATGATTTATGGCTACGTGGCCCTGTTGGCCAAAGCCGTGGTGGACGCCGCGGTCGCGGACTCCTTATGGTCCGTGGCGGGCAACTGGAAGCTGTGGCTGCTTATCACGCTGGCCGCAGCTGGCACGGTGGTCCAGCAGTATTCCTTCCACGCCGGTCCCCTGGAGCATTCGCTACCGGCCATGACCATTGTGGAGCCCGTCGTGGCCTTTGGGCTGGGCTATTGGGTGCTGGGCGAGCAATTCCAAGTATCTTCTGCCGCCGGGTGGGCGCTGATGGCTGCCGCGCTGGTGGCCATGGCAGTGGCCACCGTTGTCCTTTCCCGCAGCCCCGTGCCCGCGTCCACGGCGGTCCGCACGGCTTAAGCCTGTGCGATTAAGGCCGCGCGATTAAGGCCGCGCGATTAAGGCCGCGCGGTCAGGGTTGCGCGTTCAGGAAGGCCACCAGCTGCCGGTAGGCGCTGGTATCAAAAACATCCACTAGCCGCTGGATCCCGCCGGGCCCTGCTGGGCCGGGTGCGGTGAACTCGTAGAGCACCGCACCCGGCAGCCCCACCAACACCGGCGAGTGCGTAACCACAATGAACTGCGCCCCCGCCTGCGCGGCTTGGTGGATTTCTGCCAACAACGCCATCTGGCGTACCAGGGACAGCCCGGATTCGGGCTCATCCAATAAGAACAGGCCACGGCCAGAAAAAGACTGCTCTACCACTCCGAAGACGGACTCCCCGTGGGAGCGGTGCAACCAGTTTTCCGCCGTGGCCCGGGTGCGGGCAAAGGTGGCGGCCACACGATAATGGGATTCCGCCCGCAAGAAGTAGCCATCTGCAGCCTTGTCGCCGCGCACCAAGGTAGTGCAGTGCCGCAGTGGATTCACCCACGGCTGCGGTGGCAGCACCGCCAGTGGGCCGCCGTCTGGGCTAAACCCATAGTGCATGGCTATCGCCTCTAATACCGTGGATTTGCCCACCCCGTTATCCCCGGTCAGCACAGTAATGGGCGCTGATAAGTCCAGCGGGCCTGCCTGCAGACCGCGCACGGCGGGAACCTCCAAGGCCCAGGCAGGGGTGGGGGCTGAGGGGGCATCGGCAAGCTCCAGGCGGCGCACATACATCTCAGTCGACCTCCGGGTGGGTAAGAAAATAGGCGGTACCCAGGGGGTCTGCGGCCCATTCGCGCGCGGCGGACATGGCTTCCGTGGCCTCCAGGGCGGTGGGCTGGATGCCCGCGGCGGAAATCTCCAGCAACTGCGCCCCCGGGATGGCCATAAACACTGGCGAGTGCGTGGCCAGGATAATCTGGGAGCCCGCGCCCGCCAGCTGTGCTAAATACTCTGCCGCAATGCGCTGGTTGGCCACCGTGAGCCCATCTTCGGGCTCATCCAAAATAAACAGCCCACCCGCGTGAAAGCGCTGCTCCAACAGCAGCATGAGCCCCTGCCCGTGGGAGTACTGCCCCAACCGGTCCAGTCTGCTATTAGGGTTTGGGCCAGGGCCAAGGGCCTGCAGATAATCCGCCAACTCCAGGTAAGACTCCCCGCGCAGAAAGAAACCATCGCGCGGATTCGCCCGGCGCGCCAGCACCAGGTGGTAGTGCAAGGGCGACACCGAGCGGTCCTGGTCACTGAGCGCATACGTCTCAAAGCGGGTATGGCGCGAACCGCCCTCTGGGTTAAAGCCCATGCCCACCGCGATGGCTTCTACCAGGGTGGACTTGCCGGCACCATTATCGCCTACAAGGACCGTCACCGATTGTGTAAAGCGCAGCGGTTGGCGCACCAGGGATTGCACGGCCGGGAGGTTGGCCAGGTAATCCGGCCAGTCGGGTTCTACGCGCTCCAGGCGGGCGCTGGAAAGAAACATCAGATCGCCCACTCGAAGACGACCAGCATATAAGCACTAAACCACGCTCCGAAGAGCACCCAGGCCCCCACTAAGACCGCGCCCGGGACTGGCCGGGCGGCAGCGCGCAGCGCCCACGGAATGCCCAACAGTGCGGCGGGCAGCAGGAGGCGGGGCCGGGAGTGCATGAGACCATCGGATAGCAGCACGTTCGCCGCCAGCGCGGCGCTAAACAGCCACACCCCCAGGTCCACCCGGCGCCAGGCCAGTACCAGCGCCAGCGGTACCGCCACCATGGCCGCAGTGGAGAGCAGGTAGCCCACGTTGGTGCCGGTGGTCAGCGTGGTGGCCAGCCAGTGCCACGTGGCCGCGCCGAAGTCGAAGGCGGAGTTCCAGTGCTCGCGCTGCAAGCCAAAGTAGCCGTGCTCCAAGTGCGCGCTGGCCCAGGCGAGATAACCTACTAAGACCCACGGTGTAAGCGCCAGGCCTACCCACGCCCGCGGTTGGCCTCTGCCGCGCAGCAGCACCAGGGCCGCGAAGGCGGCAATCATGCACACCGCGGTCAGGCGCACTCCGCCTAGGGCGCACACCACCACCCCGGCAGCTATCCATTTGCGGTCTACCAGTAGTACTAACGCCCACACGGCCAGTGCCCCGAAGAGGGCCTCGGTATAGGGCATGGCAAAGACGATGGACATGGGCGCGCTGGTGACCACGATGGCTGCGGCCACCTGCCCCCACAGTCCCGCGCCCATACGTCGAGCCAGGGCCATCACCCCTGCGGCCATGACTGCGGTGCACACGACGCTCAGCACACAACCGGCAGCCACCGTGCCGCCCACCAGGCGCAGCAGCGCCGGGTAGGCCGGAAAGAAGGCAAAGGACTCTTCCGTGGCGTAGCCATGCTTGGCGATGCCCAGATAATGTTGCGCATCCCAGGAGTCCAGCAGCTGCCCCACACCGGGTTGTGCTGCGGGCCCAGCGGCAGTATCCCCGGCCACGCCGGTACCAGCGTGCGCGGCCGCGCCGGTGCTGTCTTGTGCCGCCGCCAGCCAGGCCAGCATGCCGATGCGCACCGCTGTACCGCCCAGCGCAATGGCTGCGGCAATCCCGGCAGCGGTCCCGGCGGACATGGCGGGGTGGGGTGCGGGGGACATCGGCAAGCTAGGGCCCAACCTTTGCCCCAGGGCTTTAGGTACTTCCAGACGGGGAACGGACATGGGCTTATCCTAACGCGGCGCCGGAAGATCTCAGCACATGAGACCAGTTGCCATGTGATGAGAAATAGCGTACTGTGGCGTGCATGACTTTCCAGCGCGTAGATCTTCTCCTAATCTACCGCGGCGGGATTTAGGCCTCATCGTTTACAAGGTCGGCCCCCGTCGCGGATATTCTGCGGCGCCGGCCACCCTTTTGACGATAGGATTTAACCCATGTCCCCCAATGACGCATATATTTCTGCTCCCCGCGAGATCACCACTCCCACCGGCCCACGCAATGAAGGCCAGCCCTCCTGGAATAAGCAGCGCGGCTCCGCCATGCCCTTTGCCCGCTACCAGGCTTTTGCCCAGGAAGTCGAAGACGTCCAGCTGCCGGACCGCACCTGGCCGGACAAGAAGATCACCGTCGCCCCGCAGTGGTGCGCGGTAGACCTGCGCGACGGCAACCAGGCGCTGATTGATCCCATGAGCCCCGCCCGCAAGCACCGCATGTTCGATCTGCTGGTCAAGATGGGCTACAAGGAAATTGAGGTCGGCTTCCCGTCCGCCTCCCAAACCGATTTCAATTTTGTCCGCGAGATCATCGAGGGCAACAAGATCCCGGACGATGTCACCATCCAGGTGCTGGTGCAGGCGCGCGAGCACCTGATTCGCCGCACCTTCGAGGCCTGCCAGGGCGCCAAGAACGTCATCATTCACTTCTACAACTCCACCTCCAAGCTGCAGCGCCGCGTGGTCTTCCGCAAGGACCGCCCCGCCATTAAGAAGCTGGCCACCGACGCAGCGGAGCTGATCAAGGAGATCGCCGCAGACTACCCGGACACCAACTGGCGCTGGGAGTACTCCCCGGAGTCCTTCACCGGCACCGAGCTCGACTTTGCCGTAGAGGTCTGCGACGCCGTGGTGGACATCATGGGCGCTACCCCGGACAATCCCATGATCATCAACCTGCCGTCCACGGTGGAAATGATCTCCCCCAATGTCTACGCAGACCAGATCGAATGGATGCACCGCAACTTTGCCAAGCGCGACTCCATCATTTTGTCCCTGCACCCGCACAATGACCGCGGCGAGGGCATTGCCGCAGCTGAGCTGGGCTACCTGGCCGGTGCAGACCGCATTGAGGGCTGCCTGTTTGGCAACGGCGAGCGCACCGGCAACGTGGACCTGATCACCCTGGGACTGAACATGATGACCCAGGGCGTGGACCCACAGATTGACTTCTCTGACCTGCCCAAGATCCGTGAGACGGTGGAGTACTGCAACCAGCTGCGCGTCCCTGAGCGCCACCCCTACGGCGGCGACCTGGTCTTTACCGCATTCTCCGGTTCCCACCAAGACGCCATCAACAAGGGCCTGGACGCCCTGGCCAACGAGGTCCGCCCCGGCGCCAACAACACCGAAGTGTCCTGGGAAGAACTGCGCGATACCACCTGGGAGGTGCCCTACCTGCCCATCGACCCCAAGGACGTGGGCCGCGACTACGAGGCCGTTATCCGCGTGAACTCCCAGTCCGGCAAGGGCGGCGTGGCCTACATTATGAAGACCGACCACGGCATCAACCTGCCGCGCGCCATGCAGGGCGAGTTCTCCGCCATTATCCAGGCCATCACCGACTCCGAGGGCGGCGAGGTCAACTCCAAGAACATGTGGGACGTCTTTGCCCGCGAGTACCTGGAGCGCGACACCCCGCTGGAGCAGATTTCCACCACCATCCGCAACGCCGAGACCATTGACGGCGAGGTCACCCTGTCCGTCAAGGTGGTCTACGCCGGCCAGGAGTCCACCATCGAGGGCAAGGGCAACGGCCCCATCGCCGCCTACGCCAACGCCCTGGAGGGCCTGGGTATCGACTTCGAGATCATCGAATACTCCCAGCAAGCCCGCTCCGCTGGTGATGACGCCGAGGCCGCCTGCTACGTGGCCGCCGACGTCAACGGCTCCAAGGTGTGGGGCGTGGGTATTGCCGGCTCCACCACCAACGCCTCCCTGCGCGCCATGACCTCGGCCGTCAACCGCGCCCTGAGCAACTAGGCCTCCAACCGCGCCGGGCCGTTTGGCCGCTTGGCCGCCAACCGCGCTGGGTGGCCAGTCCACCGCCCGGGGATTTCCCCGGCCCGCGGGCCCGGGCTATCCTGGCTGGCATGTCCGCGGTTTATATCATCCCCGGCTCCGGCTTCGGCGCCACCCGGTCCATAGCCCTGCACAACCTGCAGGGCTCTCCTCTTGCCCGCCTGTCTGGCACCCAGGATTACCCCGTCACCCTTCACGCGGATCCTGCGGTGGCCGGCCTGCGCGTGCGCCTCGACGGCACTCCCCTGGCCATCATGCCGGCAGCTGACTGTGCTGAGTATCCCGAACTGCAGTGGCTGCTGGACCAAGGGCTTACCCCCCAGGTCACTGCCCGCATTAGCGCCAATGGCTTGGCGTCGACCGCACACCTGCGCTTGCCGCGTCCGGGCCTGTGCATCCCTGCCAATAATCCGCCCACGCAGCCCTATGTGCTACTGCCCCCGGGCCTCTACGGCCATGGTGCGGTGCTCACACAGCTTCCCGATGCCCTGGGAGTCCACCCTCGCTCCCGCGTCCATGTCCTGCTCAAGCTGAGCACCAGCCCGGCCGGGGTGGAGGTTCACTTGGGCAGCCACCACGTGGGCACCCTGGCAGACGATGATGCCGCCCGCTTGGCACCCACCATCGCCCAACATGAACAGCGCGGCGTGATGGTCATTGCTCGCGGCTACTTGGCTCCGCGCGGTGACGAGTCCACGCTGACCCTCTACGCCGCCGCCAAGGACTTCGACGCCGCCGATGTCACCCACGCGGCCCCCATGCGCGGTGAGGCCTCTTCCTTTGAGACCACCACCTTTTTGGCTCAGACTCCACAGCAGCCCGGCCCGCTCAATGCCACCGGCGAGTTCCCGGCGGTACAGCCCGCGGGGTATCCCACTGCGCAACCAGCCGGATACCCCGGAGCGGATACAGCACACTCCACCAAGCCCGGCGGTGGCGGCGCAAGCCGCTGGGGAACGTGGGCTCTCCTAGCACTAGTCCTGGTTGCGGCAGCTGCGGTGCTAATTTCCCTGGCTTTTTACGTGTTTTAACCAGCTCAGGGCCTTGATACCTGAAAACGCTTAAGACACCCACACTCAACAATTAGGTCTACTCGGGCATCAGACATAGAATCGGAGTAGAATAAAGGTAAACAACAAGGGCTTCCACCGGCGCTTTTGATGCACGAGTCACTCGCCGCTTCAACAGACCGCCCGGCCCGTGGTCCTTTGCGTCTTGCGCGCCCACGTTAAGCTTTGCCCCCTCCAGTTAAGGTCTAGATTTATGAGCCCAACCTCCTACGTGGTGCCTCACCGCGGATTTGGCGAAACCCGGCGCCTCCACATCAGGGGCATCGAGCCGGAGACCTTTGCCCGTTTTTCTGACGAGGCCCTCTCTGCCACCCAACGCCACTGCGTCACCCTGGGCCGCATCTCCAAATCCAAGTCCCTGGCCGTACGCATTGAGGACAACCAGATCGGTTACCTCTCCGCAGAGGACACAGCCACCTACTCCGAGCTGGAGTGGATCCTCAGCGCGGGCTTGTACCCCCAGGCGACAGCAGAGTTCGCTTTGGATGAGGACGGCTATCCCATCGCCCACATTCTGCTGCCCGCCCCGGGACTGTGCGTACCCGCCAATAATCCCCCCAAGGTTCGCTGGGGCATGTTGGAGGGCGAGCGGGCCTTCCCCATCACCTCCATACCGGCCACCTTGGCGCACTACCCGACTACTGCGCAGCATTTCTTGGTCACCCTGCGCGCCCGGTCTTTCCTGGGCTACCGCGCCGTGTCTGCCTATGTGGACAACACCTTTGTGGGATCGCTAAGCCGCGAGGACGCCCGCGTGCTGGCAGATACAATTCTGAGCTTCGATCACACCGGTCTGATGGCCGTTGCCCGCGGCTACTACCACTTAAACAACGGCACGCCTTCTTTGGTGATCTACGCGCAGCCTGCTTCGACGCGTAACCGTTCCTTCGCCGTGGTGGCAGGAACCGCGGCCACCACATCAATGGTGCTTTCCGCCGCATCTGCTGCCCGCGCAGCGGCCTCCATCCGCACCACGGATTTCTTTGGTCCAGGTGCTGCCTCTGCTGCCGGTGGCGCCACCGGCGGCCCAGTTCCTGCGGGGTCCACGACCAGTTCGACGGCTGGCACGGCCGCTTCCTCCTCCACGGCGAGCACGGGAGCTGCCGGGACCTCTGCCGTAGGTGCCAGCACTACTGGAACCGCGGGAGCCGCCAGCACCGCCGGGGCTACTGTGGGGGTCTCTGCTAGCGCCACTGCCGCTGGTACCACCGCAGCTGCCGCCGCTACCACGGCGGGCACTTTCAGTCTGCAGGCCCTGGCAGCGGTGTCCACCGCGGTCCTTTCCGTCGGTGGCCTGGGCATTGCTGCCAATAGCATCATCAACCAGCCGGCTGAGTCTAGCTACGCAGCCCCCACCACCACCCCTGCTCCCGAAGACCCGCAGTCCGCGCTTGCCAGTTCCCCCTCCCAGCCCCAGTCGCAGTCCCAGTCCCAGTCCCAGTCCGCTGCGGCTGACGCAAGCACCACCGCCACCGCGCGCAACTCGGCTACGTCCACCCCTACGGTGCACGGCACCTCCGCTGCCAACGCAACCGCTCAGGCGACCACCCCGCGCGTCACGGTGGAACCCGGGACCCCTGCATCCCCAACCCCGCGTGAGCACGCGTCTGTGCCCGCTCCCACACCCCAGCCTGCGCGCCCGGACAGCAACCAGGGGCTGACCCTGGCCCAGCTGCGCGAACAGGAGGATTCGCGCCCACTTCTGCTGGCCTTGGCGGAACTGTGGCCGGACCTGACCCACGTGCCTGGGCAGCATAATGACGCTGCCGCTAAAAACACTTCCGGAACAGGCGATGTCCCCGCCACGCCGCTTCCCCCGGCTAGTAACCCGACTCCCTCCCAGACGCTTCGCATCCAACCCAGCACCGCTGCCGTGAGCTCGCCTGCGCCCAGTGGCCCCTCAGAGTTCGTCAATGTCCAGGGCGGTAGCGGCGCCTTGGCGTCGACCGCTGCGACCACTCCGGCAACTGCAGAAGGGACGCTGCCACCGGTCTTGGCCGTCAGCGACGCCCCCGAGGTAGATCCCACGACCGTGGAAACCACGCTCAGCGATGCCGAGCTCAACGAGCCCACGCTGGCCGTTCCCGAGCCCACGGAACCCACGTCGGCAACCTCGACCACCTCCACTGCCGAGCAAACTCGGACCATCCACACCTACGGGGCCGGCGACCCCTCCCCGGATAGCGATGACACGCTGGATTCCCCCGAGCCATTTGAGCCCGAACCAGCACCCTCGCCAGAACCCGAGGCAGAACCCGAGCCCGCTCCCGAACCCATCCCAGAGCCAGAGCCCACACCGAGCATGACGCCTACTCCGAGCATGACGCCCACTCCGAGCGTGACGCCCACCCCATCCATGGCCGTCACGCCCCCGCCAAACGGCGACAGGGCAGTGCCGGATCCCACGGAGCGCTGCGCGCCCCTCTACATCTTGTTCCCGGGTTTGGTACAAATCTGCGTCACCCACTCGCACCCGGCAGATACAGTAGAACCCACCCCCACCCGGGAAGCCACGGTGGGCCGCCGCGCCATCGAGCCTGCCTAAGCCCCGGCGCGCGGTGTCAGACTCAGCGGGCGCGTCCACTAGACTGGTCCCAATGAGTACCGCCACCCCAGCGCCCCGCACACCGGAAAGTCAGGCAGACGCGCAGCAGTCGCCTGCAGCGCAGCAGGGCGAGCGCGAACGCGAACGCCAGGAACTCATCGCCACGTACCCCTACGTGGCGGTCCACCTGGTGGCTTCCGGCATCCACCCCAGTACCTCCCGGTTGTTGCTGATCGACGCCCTGACCTTCAATGACGCCGGGGAACTCGGTGAAGAATTCCACACCGTGCTCAACCCAGAAGGCGATCCCGGCCCACGCCATCACCACGGACTTAGCTCCGGGGATTTTGCCGAAGGCCAGCTCTTTTCTACCCAGCTCAAGACCCTCAACCGCCTCATCGACGGGCGCACCCTGGTGGTGCATGACAGCACAGAGGCCTGGGGGTTTCTCGTCGCCGAATCCCGCCGCGCCATGACAGCTGCAGCCCGGGCTAATCGGGCACGCAACCGGGGCCGCAGTAGGGGCAGGCGCCGCCGCCACAAGGTCGGCCACGTCCCCCGTCCCGTGGCCATTATCGACACCCTGGCCACCGCCCGGCGTCAACAGCTCTCACTTCACGATGTCCGCCTCCCGGCAGTGGCTGCGGCAGTGGGACTGGGTGAGTATGAGGGGGCATCGGCAAACCGGGCCCAAGAACCCGCACGCCACAGCGCGCGCCAGGCCACCCAGCTACTGATAGACCTGCTGTTTGCCCTGCGCACTGGGAAGCTTGCCACCCTGGACCCGCAGCAGCTGCGCGCGGACCGCTTCGGACTGCAGCGCAGCGACGTGCGGGTAGATGCTGCCCAGGCCCCGCGCCTACACACCAACCCCGGCGTATGGCGCCACGGCGGGCGGCTGCGCAAGGGCATGGAGTTTGCCGTGGCCCCCGAGGTGGGCCTAGACCCGGACGTGCTCATTGCCGCGGGCGTGCGCGCGGAGCTGAACTATGTGGAAAAGCTCAGCCGAGAGACCTCCATTGTGGCATGCAATCAGCTTCCTCGTGCTGCCCAGGACAACGCCGGTTTAACTGGCAAGGCCATGCACGCCCACCGCAAGGACATTCCGCTGGTCAGCGATGAGGAATTCCTGCTCTTGCTTGACGATGTCGCCGAGGCCAAGGCAGTCCTGGAGACCGACGGCACTACGCGCAAGTCCCCGCAGCGCAACCCCACGGTGCCCAACGCTAATAGTCGCTCCCAACGCCGCCCCACTAGGCGCGCTACCTCCAGCAACGCAACAGCCCAGGCCAGCGCGGCCAAAAACAACCAACAGCGTCGGCGCCGCCGCGGGGGCCGCCGCAGGCGGGGCGGTTCCGGCCATGCTTCCGGCACCTAAGCCCGCGCGCGGGTTACGCTGGAACGCATGAGTTTTACTAGCGCTTTGCGTTCCGCTCGCACCGCAGTGGCCATTGCGGCAGCCAGGGCAGCGACCACGGCCTCCCGCGCTACCGGCCGCGGCGCCGGGGGCATGATCGGCGGCCTGGTAGCCGGCGCCGTGGACCCCACCATCATGTCCTCCTTAAGTGCAGGCCGCCCCGCGGTGCTAGTCACCGGCACCAACGGCAAGTCCACCACCACCCGCATGCTGGCCACCGCCGTGCGCAGCACGCACACCGTCGCCACCAATGAGGGTGGCGATAACATGGACGCCGGAATCATCTCCGCCCTATTAGCCGCCAAGGACGCCTCCCACCTGGTGTTGGAGGTCGATGAGTTGCACGTTCCACACGTGGCGGATGCCCTCTCCCCCCAGGCCCTGGTGCTGCTTAACCTCTCCCGGGACCAGCTAGACCGGGTGGGCGAGATTAATAAGATTGAGCGCGCCCTGCGTGGGGCTGTCGAGGCCCACCCGGAGATGACAGTTATTGCCAATTGCGATGACGTGCTGATGACCTCTGTGGCATATGACGCCCCCAATGTCATCTGGGTCTCCGCGGGAGCCGGTTGGCTGGGCGAGTCCGTCACCTGCCCCCGCACCGGCGGCCACATCACCCGTGAGGGGCAGAATTGGTGGGCGGTCAAGCCACTGCCAGATGGCCGGGAGTTCCGCCGCCCGCAACCTTCCTGGTCCGTGGATGCGCAAGGTTTGTGGACGCCTGAGTCTGCCGATGCCCCCGTGCCGCTTAGCCTGCGCCTGCCCGGCAACGCCAACCGCGGTAACGCCGCCCAGGCTATCGCTGCGGCCGTGGAGGTCTGCGGGGTAGGGCTAGCCGACGCCGTGAGTGCCTGCGAGTCTGTCGATGATGTGGCGGGCCGCTACTCCACCATCACGTTAGGCGAGCACGAGGTGCGCTTGCTGCTGGCGAAGAATCCCGCCGGCTGGCAAGAGGCGCTGTCCATGGTGGACCGTGATGCGGCGGGGCTGGTGATTGCCACCAACGGCCAGGTAGCCGACGGCGTAGATATGTCCTGGCTGTGGGATGTGCGCTTTGAAGACTTTGCCTCGCTAGCGGTCAAGGCTTCTGGGGAGCGCGGCACGGACCTGGCCGTGCGCTTGGTGTACGCCGATATTTCCCACGAGCTCATCGACTCCCCGCTAGAGGCCATCAAGGCCTGCCCGCCGGGGCGCGTGGAGGTGCTGGCAAATTACACGGCTTTCCGCGACCTGCGCAAGGCCCTGCTCAAAGAGCAGAAGGAGCTCAAGGAGGCAGACAATGCTTAATATCGGCCTGATTCTCCCCGATGTGCTGGGGACCTACGGCGACGACGGCAACGCCCTGGTCCTGCGCCAACGCGCCCGCCTGCGCGGCATCGATGCACAGATCCATGCCATCAAGTTGGGCGAGGCCGTCCCGGAGACCCTAGACGTCTACACCTTGGGCGGTGGCGAGGACACTGCCCAGATCCTGGCTGCGGAGCACTTGATTGCGGACGGCGGGCTAACCCGCGCCGCCCACGCTGGCCGGCCTATTTTTGCCATTTGCGCCGGCCTGCAGGTGTTGGGTGAGTCTTTCCGCGCATCTGGCCGTGTGGTTGACGGCGTGGGCTTGCTGGATGCCACCACCGTGGCACTGGAGCAGCGTGCCATCGGTGAGGTTGCCTCCACTCCCACCGGTGCGGGCATCACGGCGGAGCTCACCGAGCCCCTGACCGGTTTTGAGAACCACCAAGGCGCCACCATTTTGGGCCCTGGTGCCCAGCCCCTGGGCCGCGTGACCCGCGGCGTGGGCAACGCTGACTCCGCCGCCACGCTTGACCTTGACGATGCCCCCTCCCAGCGCACCGCCGAGGGCGCCACCCAGGGCAGCGTCATTGCCACCTACATGCACGGCCCGGCCTTGGCCCGCAATCCCCAGCTCGCCGACCTCCTCCTGGCGCAGGCCATGGGCGTCCGCTTGCAGGACCTCGAGCCCCTGAACCTGCCCGCAGTCGACCGCCTACGCGCTGAGCGCCTGAGCGTCTAGGCGTGCCAGCACCGTCGGCCCCGAGCTTCTGGTTCTCTATTTCTCCCAGCCATCAGAGGCAACGCCGGGCGGTCCGGGAACCAATGCAAAAAGAAGTATCAAGCTGCAGGCAGTCACCAAAACGATTGCGGCCAGGACGGGATAACCCACAGCGGCTACTATCAAGCCAGCACTGAGAGAACTTATCCCCGCAGCAACATTGATAGCAAAATCTAGGCCACCCTGGAGTGCGACCCGCTGGTCGACATCTGACACCCTAGATACAAGTGACGACGTTGTAATCATTCCTATAGACCAGGCCAAACCTACCCCGAAAAGGCCCAGAATGAAGAAGATAAGTAAGTGATGGAGGACAATCAAAGCAGCCGCAGATCCAACAAGAATAACTGCCCCGAGCAATAACGTCGCCTGAGGTCCGATTTTACTGAGAGCCTTGCTAACCCAGATTCCGAATGCATACATCCCCAGCAAATGTGCTGTCATGACCAAACCCGACCCCGCCGGGCCAAAAAGATGATCAGTATGCAGCGGCGCCATGGTCATCAACGCAATCATCGCAGAATGATTGAATGCTGCCACCAGGAATACAGTGATGACGTTTCGATTCCACTGCACTCGTACCTTCTTCAGAGAGGAACGCCCCCTGTAGCCGACGGGCATATAGCTGCGGCGCCGCTCCGCAACAAGAGGTGCCAGAGCCAACATGAACAAGACGGCTGAGCCCGCGAATGCCATCTGCATGGGCGTAAGCCACTGGGGATCCCACTCCGCGAAAAGACCGTAAAGATTGGGTCCGACAGCCGAACCGATGGCGGAGCCCATGAGTACCACGGCGATCGCTGCTGCGGCTGTACTATCGTTTCCTGACCCAAGCTTGTCTACAGCCGCAAATCTCGCACTCAGAGCACTTACCGTGCCGCCTCCAAGCAAGAATAAGCCTAGAAACAACAGGATTTCTCCACGGTTACCTAGCCCTACCGCTAAAGCACAAACAACTGACCCTGCAATGGCAAATATGATGGTAAAACGCAGGCTGATAATCCGGCCCCACCGCGCGGCAATTTGGGTTGCAACAATCGTAAGGACCATAGCTCCTATGATTGTGCAGGTTTGCGCTAACCCGCCAAATCGCTCGTCTCCAGTAACTTGCACCGTTGCCAGTGATGCAACAGTTAGATTAAGACCAACGCCAGTTGCTACGCACGCCTGAGTAATGACTATTGGCCAAATTCTCCCCACTACATATCTCACAGGGCCTACACGCTCTTCAACCACTATCCAGCAATTTCCTCATAAAAGAATGGAGCTTCATCGCCGTCAATAAACCATGCCTTATAGCGGCTCGGCTCCTGGAATATTATTGCCTCATATTCCGTGACAATCTCGCCATCCAAGCGAAGAATTGCTGTCCCATGCCACGGCGAAACGACAGTATCTGCACTGCGCATTATCGGAGAATACTGGTCAGGTTTAGG
This sequence comes from Corynebacterium lizhenjunii, assembly GCF_011038655.2. Classification (NCBI taxonomy): domain Bacteria; kingdom Bacillati; phylum Actinomycetota; class Actinomycetes; order Mycobacteriales; family Corynebacteriaceae; genus Corynebacterium; species Corynebacterium lizhenjunii. The sequence goes on along the minus strand of NZ_CP064954.1, from coordinate 171,986 downwards.
ATGAACAGTACCACGAATAGCATGAGGAAATGCACGTTGAACCAGCTCTAAACGCCGCATGACGGTCAAAAGGACAGTATACTCATATGCCGCGTGCTCCGCGCGGGCCAAAGTACATTGCTCTGCGCGATCAAAGAACTCTTTGAGGTCCACCTGCCGATAAGACCCACTCTTATACATTTCAATTAACGCGACGGTGATCGGGGTTGTCTCAACCCCCTGCCTAAGTGCCGCAATGAGCTCCTTTCTCGCAGGAAGATCCGCATCGTTCCACTGCCTGGTTACATACTCACGAACCTCGCCTTCTATTGAATCAACGTCCGTGCGGCGCGCTTCATAAAGATCCCACATATCAACAGTCCTAAGGAACCCGGCAGCACCAAGCTTCTCAATTTGCTTATCTAGATTCCTCTGATAAGGAACCGCCTCGTCATGTGAATACCCATAAAACGGCCGGTAGATTTTACCATCCAGAATTAATGTGAATTTGATGCCCGGCACGTAAACAGACTGGACTGCACGTGAAATATCCCATAGACGCAATAGTGCATAGACTTCTCCCAAATCAGGAGATACCCGTCGATGCGCGGCCGGATTGTGCGGCCTTCCAGCAAATGAGGGAATTACCACCTCAATCGCAACACCTTGCTCCACGGCTATTTCAATCTTGCGGCGGTTAGTAAATCCATCGTGAAGTAAATTGCCCTTTGGCCCCTTCAGAAATTCCTCGTGCTCCAGTATAAGAATAATATCTTCCACTATTCCGCTCCCCAGGGCCCCGCGCAAATCTTCAAGGACCGCCGCATGGTTCGAGTACTGATCTACGAATTTCTTAAAGTCAAACTCTGGCAGCGTCTCCGACGCAATAGGCTCCCAGCTTTCCATAGCCTCAAGACACTTTTCCGGAACAGTCATCCAGTTTGTAGGAGTGTATGAGATATGGAAAAACTCCTCAGACAGTTTCACGTTCAAGTAATTTGACCTATCCATGAACCGAACCTCACCTTCCAAGTTTTTGCTCGTCAAGGAAAACCTATCAGGCACAACTAATTGATGCTAGTGCGACAGAGCGTGACACTGCCCACTTCTTAGCACTCCATGCTTCTCTCTAGAACTGAGTAAGGTCGATTTAGTCAGACTTTGAGCTTTGCGATGAGCTCGCTGATATCGGCGGGTAGTGGGGCGTGGGCATAGACGGTCAGGCCGCCAACGTTGAGGGTGAATGAGCGGTAATTCTTCAGTGTTCGCACCAGGCACTTTAGCGATACTCCGGCTGACGCCTACAGCCAGCTAACACCTACACCAACAAACTCATAGTCACCGTGGGCTGAGGCGATATGCTTCATCGCCTTTTTACCTGCTCGTTCCCCTAACACCATCTACACAGCAGTAGCACCTGAGGCGGTGGTAACGGTACGAATATACGGGCTCACAAAAACCACATTACAACCAACCCCGTCCCCTACCCCCTTAGTGCGGAAAACCCGGCCTCTCAGGACCAAAACTGCAGGCCTAGGCGTCAAGGGTTAAGTTAATCACACCCTGAGGGGCCAAGTCAGGCGCCCAACCCCAGCTCGCTGACCTGCTGCTGGCGCAAGCCATGGGCATCCGCTTGCAAGACCTCGAGCCCCTGGACCTGCCGGCAGTCGACCGCCTGCGCGCTGAGCGCCTGGGCACCTAGGCACGTAGGCGCCCGGCTCGCAGGCGCGTAGGCGTGTAAACGCCTCGCCACCTAGTCTCCAGCGTTCCTAGTTTCCGCTTCCAGTTCGCGCTTGTCCTGATATACACCGACCAAGTTAATCAATATCGAAGTAACCAAGAGTCCTCCTGAAATTGATAGGTACTCGAGCGCTCGGTGGGTATGCTAGTAGACAAAATTAGACCCGCTCATAGTCTCCGCGTCGACTGCAAATTGATCTAGGTTGTATATGCCATTCCAACCTGCGATCAAAAATATGATCGACCCAATGGAGAAAAGCGCTGCTAGGAAATGTGGTGACATTGCTCTGCCTTTGCTCCTCGACTTTCGGATAGGGTTACGCACATTATCCCTTTGCAGGCCGCGGCATTCCTAATCCCGACCCAGGACAACACCTACCCCAGCAGACACCTGCAGCCAGCTAACCCCTACACCAGCTACCGCCTAGACCAACTGCCGCCCGGACAAGGCGCGCGAGAGCGTGAGCTCGTCCACGAACTCCAAGTCGCCGCCCAGCGGCATGCCGGAGGCCAGGCGGGTGATGGTCAGGTCCGGAAAGTCACGCAGCAGCCGCACCAGATAGGCGGCGGTGGCTTCGCCTTCGGTGTTGGGGTCGGTGGCGAGGATGACCTCAGAGATTTCGGGGGTGGCATCGTACAGCGGTTCCTGCTCCGTGGAGTCCGCCAGCTCCCGGTCCGGCAGAACCCCGGCTATGCGTTGCAGCAGCTGGGAGATGTTCAAGTCCTTCGGCCCAACATTGGCCAGCGGGTCCAGCGCGCCGCCCAGCACGTGATAGCGCCCGCTGTATTCCCCGGTTCGCTCTATAACCTGAATGTCTTTGGGCTCTTCCACCACACAGATTGTGGTGGCGTCGCGCTGCGAATTAATGCAGATCCGGCAGACATCTTCGCGGGAGATGTTGCAGCAGATCCGGCAAAAGCTCACCCCATCGCGCACGGCCCCCAGCGCTTCTTGCAAGCGAGTGATGTCCTCCGGGTCCGTGCGCAGCAGGTGGAAAGAGATGCGTTGCGCGGATTTGGGCCCTATGCCGGGCAGGCGAGAGAACTCATCAATGAGGTCTTGCAATGGGCCTTCAAACACGCATTAGCTCCTTCACACACTCAGCACCACAGCGACGCCACGTCAACGGCACATCAACGCCGAAATAAAACAATAGAAAAGACCGTGGACAACCACGGTCTGCGATTCTAGGCCACGGCCCGCGCGCTACTGCTGTGCGCCACGGAAAACGTCGCTAAACGAAGGGCCGTCATAGTCCTGCTGGGACTGGCCCATGCCCTGGGACAGCGGACCAATCTTGTCCTGCGCCAGCTGGGCGGCAGCTGCGTGGGCTTCCTTGTAGGCACCGATGATCAGGTCGCGCAGCGTGTCCACGTCATTGGGGTCAACAACAGAGGGGTCAATCTCCAGCTCTTCCAGCTCTGCGCCGCCGGTCATGGTGACCTTGACCAGGCCATTTCCGGCGGTGCCGGTGACCTTGGTGTTGAGGATTTCTTCCTGCGCGCGGGCCAGTTCTGCCTGCACGCGGGAAGCCTGCGCGATCAGCTCGTTCATGTCGAGGGCCTGCTGCTGCGGATCCGGGGTAGTCATATTCAATAACCTTTCATTATTTTGGCTCGGTGTCCCAGTGTAGCGTTTTACACCAGTCGCGCGCCGAGCTCCTGCTTGAGCAAGTCCACAGCCATTTCGGTGGCGGTGCGGTGGTCCCGTTCGCCGACTATTTGGGCCTCGGCTGCCATCATGCGTTCTTCTTCGTCCCGCGCGCTGGCATCGACTACAGAGTCTGCCGATGCCCCCTCCCGCACCCTTTCCTTCTCCTCCGCCGCGGCCTGTGCTCGGGCCAGGCGTTCCCGTGCACTGTACTGCTGCGCTGGTTGTGAATCCGGATCCGGTGCCGACTGCCTCTGCGTTGGCCCCGCAGCCTGTGCCGACTGCGCCTGCTCCGGCCGGGCGGTCGGTTCGGACTGGGACTGTTCCTTCAGTGGGGCCGCTGATTGCGGGTCGGGCTGCGGGGCGGGTGTTTGCGCGACAGCCGATTGCGGTGCCGGCTGCTGCGACCACGAGTCCGCAGGCGCGGGCGCTGGCTCCGCTGCGGCGTAGACGTCCTCCGGCGGGGCGCTGTCTTCTTCCGGGGCAGGCTCTGGCGGCAACGGCACGCCGTTGCTAAAAGACGGCGTGTGGCGCTGCCACTCCTCCTCGGCCTCTGCGCTGACCTGGGCTGCACGCGCGATGCGCTCGCGCCACCCTCCCTGCTCGCCCTCAGACTGCGACCGGTGCGCTGGCTCAGAGGCTAGCGCAGCCGCTGACGCAGGCACAGGCTGTGGTTCTGGCTGCGGCTGTTTCATAGGCTCTGGCTGAGCCTCGACCGCGGACTCTGCGGGCGCGTCATTGTCAGGCGCTGGCGAGGCCGTCTCCGTGCCGATAGCCCGCGGTGCTCCCCATCCGTTGTTCTGCGGCTGGGGCTCTTGCACTGGGGAACCCTGCGACTGCTGATTCTGCTCCTGCGGATTCTGCGCAGGAGTGTCCTGTGGCTGGGCGATCTGCTGCTGGTTAGGACTCTCAGGCTCCTTGTCGGCGGCAGCCGGGGCGGACTCACGAGCTGGCGAGTTCGGGTTCCACGCCTGCGGCGGTGGCGCCAAAGGTGGCAGGCCCGCGGCCTCGGGCGTGGAGCCGATAATGCACTCCACCTTCAACCCTGGACGCACCCGCTGCTCCAGAACTGCCACAATGTCGCGGTTATTCGACTCAGCATTAATACGCTGCGCCAACGCCCCTGTGGTGTGCCCCAGCACAACGGTGCCTTCGCGAATGCCGAGGACGCGGGCCTCAGTAAGCATGATCTCAGCGACCTTGTTGCGCTGGCCAACCTCGGAGCGCAGCTGCGCCCACTGCGAACGGATGGTCTCCAGGACCTCGCCGTCCGCCGGCTTGCCCTGCGGTTCCGGATCCGGCTGGGGCTCAGGCTCCGCCTGCTGCTGGGGTTGCGGCTGGCGCTGGGGCTCGGACTCCGCCGCTGGCTCCACCGGTGGCGCGGGTTTTTCCTGCTGCTGGGGTTGCTGCTGCGGTTGTTGCTGCGGCGCCTGCTGCGTTTGAGTTTGCGGCGGTGGGGTCTGGGACGGTGCGGGACTGGGGGCATCGGCAGACTTAGCCTGGGTGCGCGCCCGGCGGGCTGCCAGCAACTCCGCGCCGGAGCTGACCACAGACGAGCCAGAAGACTGGGCTGCGGCAGCCGCGGCGGACTGGGCGGGGGACGGCGCACCGGAGGCGGGCGCCGGGGTGGAAGCGGGCGCGGCCAACAGGCGGGCGGCCAGAATCTCCAACAGCAAACGCGGCGACGTAGCGCCACGCAGGTTGGCCATCTCCTCATTAACGGTAGCGGCCACGTGCGCAAGCTGCGCGGGCTGGAAACTGGCGGCCTCGGCCTGGAGGTGCTCCACGCGATCGGCAGGGGTGACCACCAGCCCGGCCTCGACAGCGTCCGGGACAGCCTGCAACACCAACAGATCCCGCAAGCGCCCCAGCAAATCAATGGCGAAGCGACGCGGCTCGTGGCCAGCCTCCATTACGGTATCAATGAGCTGGAAGAGCGCGGCCTTGTCATTATTAGCCAGGGCCGCAATGGCACCGTCGATCACGGTAATATCCGTAACGCCCAGCAGCTGCCGCGTCATCTCATAAGACAAGCCCTCCGGGCCAGTACCGGAGAGCAACTGATCCAGGATGGACAGCGTATCGCGCGGGGAACCGCCACCGGCCTGGATGATCATGGGATACGCCAGGTCCTCCACATGCATATTCTCCGCGGCCACGGTGCGCTCCAGCAGGCCCTTCATCGCAGACGGGGTCAGCAGCCGGAAAGGATAATTGTGAGTACGCGAACGAATGGTGGGCAACATCTTCTCCGGCTCCGTGGTGGCGAAGATGAAGATCAGGTGCGCCGGGGGCTCCTCCACCACCTTCAGCAGGGCATTGAAACCCTGCGGAGTGATCATGTGGGCCTCATCAATAATAAAGATACGGTAGCGCGAATCCGCCGGGGCGTAATACGCGCGATCCCGCAACTCACGCATATCCTCCACACCGTTGTGGGAAGCAGCGTCTAGCTCCGTCACATCCAGATTGCCCGGTCCACCCGGGGCCAACGACACACACGAGTCGCACTCCCCGCACGGGCGCGACGTAGGCCCCTGCGCGCAATTAAGCGAGCGCGCCATAATGCGCGCGGAAGACGTCTTACCGCAACCGCGTGGACCCGAAAACAAGTAAGCATGGTTAATACGCCCTGCATCAAGGGCAGCCGACAAAGGGGCCGTGACCTGTTCTTGGCCAACGACCTCGGCGAAACTTGCTGGACGGTACTTCCGGTATAGAGCCACGGTTTCTCAGTCTACAGTCAAGCGAGACCAGTCGAGCAGATCTATATCATTCTCTGCAACCGCCTCCTGCAGCGCAGCCACGCCTTCTTCTACCGCGTAGGCATACTCCGAATCACTCAGCACCACCAGCTGAACCACCAGCGTCCAACGGTCCGGCTCCTTGACTTGCGGGGCCTGCCCACCCCACAGATACGGCGCAATTAATACCCCATGGCGGCCCGGGCCCAGCATGGGCAGTAGGGTGCCTGGCTGGGCGGGAATCACGCGGGCATCGGCAAGCAATTCTGCGGCCTCAATGACCACCTGGGCAATCTCTGCCTGCCCAGCGCGCGCCACAGCCACAATCTCGCAGCGTACGTCCTTATCCCGGCCATCCTCCGGGTCATGAGCCTGCAAACCAGTGTCTACCTCCGCAAAACGGGTGGTAGCCACCAAGTTCTCCCCCTTGCCCACATCCGCCAACGCCAGACGGTGGCCGTCTACGTCCTTGAACTCCAGCGGTGCTGGGACCACAGAGTCCAGCCAATAGGCGGTCTCTTCACCGTTCATGGGTTCCTTCCCCGGGGTAGGCGCTAGGCGGGCTTGGGCGCAGGTCAGCCTTGGGCGCAGGGCGGCCTTGGGCGCAAGGCGGCCCCGCGCCAAGCGGACTTAGGCGCTGAGCTTCTCCAACGCAGCCAACAGCACGCAGGTGGCCACGCCATCCATGGCGGTCTCCACTTCAGACAGCGGCGGCAGCGAAGGAGCCAGGCGCAAGTTGCGATCATTCGGATCCTGGCCCAGCGGGAAGGCAGAACCGGCCTTGGTCAGCACAATTCCGGCGTCCTTGGCCAGCTCCCACACGCGCGAGGCGGTACCGTCGACCACGTCGAGGGAGACAAAGTAGCCGCCCTCCGGCTTGGTCCAGTGGGCAACCTCGTACTCGCCCAGACGTTCTTCGAGAATGCGCAGCACAGCGTCAAACTTGGGCGCCAGCAATGCGGCATGGCGGCGCATCACAGAGCGCACACCCTCCGCAGAGCCGAAGAACTGGTGGTGAGCCAGCTGGTTGATCTTGTTCGGGCCAATCCCGCGGATGCCCGCGATGTCCAAGTACCAATCCAGGTTGGCCTTAGAGGAAGCGAAGAACGCCACGCCACCGCCGGCGAAGGTGATCTTGGAGGTAGACGACATCACCCAGAAGCGGTTGGGGTTACCGGCTTCTTCGGCGTAGTCGATGATGGGCAGGATCTCCGGGAAGTCCTCGGTCAGTGTGTGCACGCCGTAGGCGTTGTCCCACACCACGCGGAAGTCGGGGGCGGCGGCCTCCAGGCTAGCCAGCTCACGTGCCTTAGCGTCGCTGATGGTGTAGCCGGTGGGGTTAGAGAACATGGGCACTACCCACATGCCCTTGACCTGCGGGTCCTGCAGCAGCTCCTTCACCGCGCCCAGGTCCGGGCCGTCCTCGAGCATGGGGATGGTGATCATCTCAATGCCGAAGCGCTCCGTGATAGCAAAGTGACGGTCATAACCCGGAACTGGGCAAATCCACTTCACGGTCTCTTCCTGGCCCCAGGGACGCTGCGAGTCATTGGTACCAAAGGTGTAGGCGAAAGAAATGAGGTCAAACATGATGTTCAGGGAAGAAGCATCCCCTGCCACCAGCTGGTCGGCGCTAATCCCCTGCAGTTTGCCCCACAGTTCACGCAGCTCCCGGATGCCCTCTAGGTTGCCATAGTTGCGCAGATCGTTACCTGCAGCATCGGTGTAGCTGCTCTCCCCCGGCAGCGTGAGCAGATCATTAGCCAAGTCGGACTGCGCCTTGGATGGCTTGCCGCGGGTGAGGTCTAGCTTGAGCCCCTTGGCCTGCAGTTCCTCGTAGTCTTTGCGAGTGCGTTCCATCAGCTGTTGCAGCTGCGCGGAGTCCAACGAAAGCAGCGACATGCGCTCCTCCTCGAGTTCAGTGTGAGTAAGTGTTTTGCCAGCGGTGACTAGCGTTCGCCTAATACTAACAATGAACCCACGTTTTGGAAGCCCCCTCCCCCGAAAGTGTAAAGGGATTCCGCGCACCCGTCAGAGCCTGCTGACCCTTGCTGCATTCCTGCCCTGGGGGAGTTCACAGGATGTACGCCACGCGAAATCCTTCCCATATCCTAGCGCGCCACCCCCTTGCGCGCCAATCCTATGCCGCCGCCCCTCCGCAAATCCCTGAGCTACCTGCAGATTTTGCCCCACATTGCCCACCCTGCTAATGTTTCTCAGCGGAGGATTCGACTAGCGGCCTATGTCACACGCCTGGAACGCGTGCGGGAGTCACATCCCTCAGGGGTTCAAATCCCCTATCCTCCGCCAGTAGATTTCCCTGGACCTTCGGGTCCGGGGAAATTTTTTATCTGCCCCTGAACAGGCCCCCTAATGGGCCGCCTAATATGGTGCATTTTCTGCGCGGAAGGGCATCAATTTTGCGCCTGCAAAATCGTGGGCCTTACGCGCAGAAAACGGGTCACCGCGCACCGCGCCATCGAGCCGCCGCGCGAGCAGCGCGAGCAGCGCAACAGGGCCCACCAGCAGCTACATCAGCTTGGTGGACTCCAGCGCGGAGTTGAGCTTGGTGGTGTAGGCTTCCAAAGGTTTGCGCAGGACGGTGCCCAGGAGCAGGGTGGGAATCACGAAGGCCAAGAGTGCTAGCAGGGAGAGCCAGAAGTCGCCGTGATACGTACCGGCGATGGCGGCGCGGAAAGCCCGGATGGCGTAAGTGGCGGGCAGCCAGGGGCTGATGTTTTGGAACCACTCGGGCAGCAGGTGCAGCGGGTAAGCACCGCTAGAGCTAGAAATCTGAATCACCAGCAATAGAACCGCCAGGGCTTTGCCGGCGTTGGCCAGCGCGGCGACCAGCGCATATATCAGGAACATGAACACCGCAGACGCCACCCAGGAGGCCACAACCAGCAGCACGGGATGCGCGGGTTCAATCTGGACAAAGAACAGTAGACCCAGACTGACCAGGGTGGACTGCGCGGCACCCAGGAGGGCGAAAATACCAAAGCGGCCAAAGTAGGCGGCGATGGGACGCGGGGAGCCCACGGGGGCATCGGTACGCAAGAAGACCGAGCACAGCAGCGCCCCCACCCACAGTGCCAGGGTGGTGTACAGCGGGGCCATACCCGCGCCGAAGCTCGTCACGGGGTAGACAGCCTGGCGCTCCACGCCGACGGGGGCGGCCAGGGCGCTGGCCAGGGCATCGGGGTCGGCGCCGGCGAGCTTGGCTAGCCCGGACAAGTCACCAGTGTCGCGGGCAGAGATAATCTCGCGGCGCAGCTCCCCTAGGGTCTGCGCGTGCTCATCCAGGGTTTGGGCCAGGTTGGCGGTGGTCGCCTGCGTGCGTCGCAGCCCGTCGGTGTTTAGCTCCGTGGGCGTGTCTAGCCCGGACAGCGTCCCGCGCAGCCCACTCAGGGAGTCCTGCAGCTCCTGCACCGTTGCACGCAGCTCCGATTGCCGCAGACCAGCAATAGAGTCCCGCGCCTTGTCCAGGCTGTCGAGCTCTTGCTTGCCGATACCCCCTTCCGGCACCGCCGCCCGCAAGCGCGCCTGCACCGCGTCCTGCGCCGCAATCACTTGGTCCAGTTGGCCGGTGATGATGGCTGCCTGGGCGGGATTGATAGGACTGAGGGCGGCATTAACAGAATCTCGCATGCCGCGGAAGCCCGCGGTGGTTGACTCAACCTGATCCGCGAGAAGATTGAGGGCACCGGCCTGGGTCTGGCGGGTGGAGTCGGCAGTGCGTTGCAGCGCTGCCACCCGCTCACGCACGGTGCCATAGCTTTCAACGGTGCGTGCCAGGGCGGCATCAAGAGCCTCAGTGGGCACGTCCACACCGCCACTGGCCGGGGGAATCTCCGGGGTGGGGCGGTTGAGGATGTTTTGCGCACTATCCAATAGCGGGACGGTGGAGGCCACCAGATCAGACAGGGCCCGCGCGGTCCGGGCGCTGCTGCGCATCTGCTCCTGAGCAGATGCCGCGCGCTGCTCCACGCGGTCCAGGGCGGCCTGGGTGTCGCCGGAATCCACAAAGCTATTGAGGTTAGCCACCACGCCCAGGGTCACCTCGCCCAGGGTCTCGGTGAAGGACTCTGCAATCTGGGAGGACACGCCTTCTGCACCCGCGCCGGTGATCTTCGGCGATAGTGCGTTCTTTTTCTCATTAGTGTAGAGCGCAATATCCGTCGAATGGGAGCCGTGGGTATAAAACGTCAGCATGTCCGTGCTGAAGGACTCCGGCAAGATGATCGCCGCGTAATAGGCGCCGGAGCGCGCCCCGTCCAGGGCATCCTCCGAATTAGTGACCACCCAGTCCAGTTGCTCGTTGGCGCGCAGCTGGGACAGGACTTGTTCGCCAACATTTATCGGCAGCGGAAGGATATCACTGTCGTAGCCAGTGTCCTCGCTGGCCACCGCCACCTTGAGCTGGCTGGTGTTATCAAATGGATCCCACGTGGCCAGCACGTTAAACCACGTAAACAGCAAAGGGATAACCACCAAGCCGAAGAGCACCACCGACGCCATCACGCTGTTGCGGGCGTGGCGCAAGTCTGTGCGGAATACCTCTAGGGCGTGCTTCATGCTTCGGCTCCTTCCTTGTCGCTGCTGCCACCGTCGGCTGCGCTAACCCCGTTCCCGTCGGCTGCGCTGGGACCGTCGGCTGCGATAGCCCCGTCGCCGTCGGCTGCGCTGGGACCGTCGACTGCACTGGGACCGTCGGCTGTGGTGCCGGCATCAATGTGCACGCCTTGGCCGCGGGCCGCCACGGAATGCTGCAAGAAGTCCTGATCCCGGTGGACCAGCTCCGTGGACTGGGCCACGGACTGCCGGATGTACTCCAGCAGCAAGGTCACGGCAATGAGCAGCATGCACCACAGGGTCCAAATTCCCAGCAGCAGCGGCTTTTGGCTGGGCACCGCCCAGGCCACGACGCCCAGAACCACCATGCCGGCCACACCCAGCCAGGCGGCGCAGCGGATCCACCGCCGGTAGTTGTGGGTGCGGCGTTCCAAGTCGGCGGCCAGGGCCTCGGGGCCTTGCAGGGCGCGCAGGACATCGGCAATGCGGTAGCCGTCGCCCACAATCTGCACGCGTTCGGCGTTAATAAATTCAGTGCGCGCCAGGTCGCGATTAAACAACAGGTTGAAGTGCGCCAGCCCCCGGCGCCCCAGCAGGCCGATGATGAAGGCCAGCACAAACATCAGCCCCAGTACCCCCAGGTATTGCAGATAGTGCAGGCCGTAGAACCCGCCAATGGTCTCCCGCAGCGCATCAATGCCATAGGAGAACGGCAGCAGCGGGTAGAGCGCGCGGAAGAAGTCGGGCATCATCTCAATTGGATAGAGCCCGGAGGCGCCGGGAATCTGCAGAATAATAAGCACGATGGCCAGGCCGCGGCCCAGGTGTCCCAGCGCCGAAGTCAGCGCATATATGATGCTCAAATACGCCAGCCCGATCAGAACGCCGGTGAGCACGAACATGGGGGCGTTGACGGTGTGCACGCCAATGACCAGGTCACCGACGGTAACCACCACCGCCTGGGCCACCACCAACAGCGCCAGCAGGAGGAAACGCCCCAGGTAGGCCTGGCCCACGCTGATGCGCTCAAAGCCCTCCCGGTCCACTTCCACCTTGAAAATCACGATCAGCATGAACGCGCCAATCCACAGCGACAAGTTAGTAAACAGCGCAGCCATGGCGGAGCCATAGGACCCCACAGGGTAGACGGCCTCACTGGTGACCTCCACCGGGTCCGCAAAAAAGTGCCCGATTTCCTGGGAGTTTAGCCCGGTGATGGTGCTCAGCGCGTCCGGCCGGGTGGCTGCAGCCAACGTCACCAGGTCTCGGCGGGTGGCATCGACACTGGTGCGCAGACTGTCCAGGTTTTCCCCGAAGCTGGCCAGGGCACCGTCTGCAGCCTCCATTTGCTTGCCGATGCCCCGCAGCAGCTCCCTGCCGTCTTCTACCTGGCCTTTGCGGGTATCGAGGGTGGCAGCGAAAGCCCCGGCCCGGGCGCTCAGCGACGCCATGGTGCGGTTGAGCTGCGGCACGGCCGTCCCCACGGTGTCCTGGAGGCTCTGGCCCAGGGCCTGGGTTTCTTGCCCGGCGGCGGCCACGGCATCGGCAGCGGCGTTAAGCTCGCGGGCGGCTTGCTGGGTATCGGCAGCCAGGGCATCAATCTGGCTGACCAGGGCGCGGCTGCGTCCAGTAGCGGCCTCAATGCCAGCCAGGGAATCCCGCAGCGGGGCGGCCACCGCGGGGCTTAGCGCTGCGGAGTCCAGCAGGCCGCGCAGTTGCCGCAGGGTATCCTCGCCGGCGCTGACTGCGGCGTTCGCGTTGCCGTGCAGGCGCTCCACCTGCCCACCGGCTGCCCCCAAGGCGGCGCTCAGCTCGGCCGCAGTGGCGCGGGCCTGGGCCGTTCCTTGCGCCACCGCTGCGGTGCTATCCACTATCGCGCTTGATGATGCCGCACTATAGTCCCCCACCATCCCCTGCGCCTGGCTGGTTAGTTCTTGGACTTGCACTAACACGGCGCGGGCGTCTTCGACTGCCGCGGCAGCAGCTTCCAGTCCGGCGTCGGCGCTCTGTAGCGAATCCCGCGAGCCAGCCAAGGTAGCCCGGGCGGCTGCCACGCGCTCTTCGGCCTCCCCCAAGGATTCGACAGTACTGGCCAGGGAGCGTTCACTACGCTCACGGGCGCTAGACAGGCGGGCATCAATGTCCTTGCCCTCAACACGCACAGCGGTAGTCGCGGCCTTGGCTACCTGCTCTTTAAAGGAGGCATCAATCTGCTCAGTGAGTTTGTTGGCCCCGGTATCGGTAATCTTGGGCCCAATGGCACTGATCTTTTCATTCACTCGGTAGATCAGCTGGGGCTGGTGGAAGGTCCCGTCTAGCATGCCCACCAGGTCCGCGCTGAAATCCGCGGGGATGGTAATACTGGCGTAGATGTCCCCGCGTTCGAGCGCGCGCTGCGCCTCCCGCGCGTCTAAAAACTGCCACCCGAGCTGGTCATTGTCTTTTAGCTCTCGCACCACTTGCGCCCCGACATTGACCGGACCCGTAACATTCGTCCGGGCGCCGGTGTCCTCATTGACCACAGCGACAGCAATGTTTGCGGTGGCGCCATAGGGATCCCAGAACGCCTTGATATTGACCCAGGAATACAGTGCGGGTGTAATCAGGACGCCAATGATGATGATCCAGGCCTTAGCAGTTCGGCCGAGGCGCGCAATATCTCGTGTAAATATTTTCCAACTGGTGCGCACTGGAGCAACTATACTCCGCAGTTTAAGCCGCTACTAATTCATCAAATGAAGTATCTCGGCTCGAGTCACATCCCGTCATAGTCCGCTCACAGCCCGCCAAACACCACCGGCTCCCGCGGAATTGCTCCCCACGTCTCCACCAACTCCTGTGCCTCACGCGCCTGCGAGCCCAGGCTCGCCGCCAAGTAGGCAAAAACCTCGGCAACCGAGTGCGTTTGGCGCAGCTGCCGCAACGTCACCGCCCCATCCCGCTTAGACAACCGCACCCCCGCAGCGTTGAGCACCAGCGGAACGTGCACATACTCCGGCACCGGGTAGCCCAGCACACTAGCCAAAAAGGCCTGCCGGGGAGCCGAAGACAATAAGTCATCCCCCCGCACTACCTGGTCCACGCCCTGGAAGGCATCATCAACCACCACCGCCAAGTTATACGCCCAATCCGGGCCCGCCTCCGGCAACTGGGCCACATTGCCGCCACGACGCAAAATAAAGTCATCCACCTCCCCGGTATACTCCCCGGCCAGGCGATCCCGCACGCTAAACTCCCGCGCCTGCGCACGCAAACGGATCGCTGGCACCCTACCCGCCTGGGCAAGCTCAGCGCGCTTGGCCTCCCGCGCGGCAGCAGAAAGCTCCCGGCACGTCCCCGGGTACTGCCCCGGGATGGCATGCGGCGCCCGCGCCGCCTCCTGAATATCCCTGCGGGAGCAATAGCACTCATAGTGCGGCAGGCGCCCCAAAGCCTGGGCGTAAGCCTCATGGCGCTGGGACTGGTAGAGCACCTCGTCCCATTCCAAGCCCAACGCCGCCAAATCCTCCAACTGCCGCTCCGCCGACTCCGCCGAAGATCGCTGCGTGTCTATATCCTCCACCCGCAACACAAAGCGGCGGCCCGAACTGCGCGCACACGCCCAAGCCACCAGCGCCGTGCGCAAATTACCCACGTGCAAGTCCCCGCTGGGGCTGGGGGCATAGCGTCCGGCAGGGGCGGTATCGGCAAGCGCGGCATCAGCAGAGTTGGCGGGGGCAGGCTGGGAAGCAGACATAGCCCCACAGTCTAGCCGCACGCCACAGCCCCCGGCCTAGGCGCGAAACCCGGGGCGGGGGCTGAAAGGCTAGTTGCTACTTGGTGGCATTAGCAGCGGAGTCAGCAACGGAGGAAGCGGAGGAACCCACCGAGTTAGCGGTGGAGGAGCCTGCGCCGCCGAATGCGCCGATGATCTCCGGGAGGGTCTTGAAAATGCCGGTGATAGCGTCAATGATCAGAGTAATCATGATGGATCTCCTTCTAAGGTTGCAGTAACACGAACTACCCGTATTGGGGACTTGCTCTAACTGGCCGTCCTGAGCAAGTGATACATAGCCTATGCTGCGGAAATGGCGTTGAAAAGCTCGCCCAAAGGTGCACACCCACCCACCCGCGCGATGGCTACTAAAGTAGCCCCGGGCGCGCTGTCGTGTGCAGCGCGCATAGCCATTGGGCACCACGGCAGAGCTGCACCGGCGGCTACTTTCGTGCACACCCGCTGCCTCCATGCGCACCCGCTGCCGGAAGAAGCTAACCGCCGTGGAAAGATGAGCTGCCATGGAACAACAATCGGCAACCGCAACCACCCCAACCGGTGGCGAGAGCATCCGATTCATCCCGGTACAGTCCACCCTGTACCCGTGGCTGGTCACGGTGTTCGTCGTCACCTTCCTAATTTCGAACATCACCGCAACCAAAGGCGTCGCCCTAGGCCCGCTCATCACCGATGGCGCCTTCTTCCTCTTCCCCCTGGCCTACGTTGTGGGCGACGTACTCTCTGAGTGCTACGGTTTCACCTCCACCCGCCGGGCCATCTACATCGGCTTTGCCATGGCCATCCTGGCGGCCGTGTGCTTCTATATCGCGATTTGGCTGCCCGCCGCGGACTTCTATGAAGGCCAGGAGGCCTTTGCCGCCACCCTTGGGCTGCTGCCGCAGATTCTCCTCGCGTCCTTGGCCGGTTATTTGGTGGGGCAGCTGCTCAACGCGTGGACGCTCACGCGCATGAAAGCGCGCTCTGGTGAGCAAGGCCTGGTAGGGCGCCTGGTGGCATCCACCGTGGTGGGCGAATTTGGCGATACCCTCATCTTCTGCGCCATCGCCGCTCCCGTCATCGGCATTGACAGCTTTGGCGGCTTCTTGAACTACGTCACCGTGGGGTTTGTGTGGAAAACCCTGATTGAGATTGTGCTGCTGCCCCTGACCACCCGCGTTATCGCCTGGGTCAAGCGCCGCGAGGACTACGCTGCGCAGCCCTAGCCTGCCGATGCCCCTCCCGCGTGCGCCACAGTCCGTCCGTGCTCTCCGCGCAACGCAATCCGCGCCCCTCCCCGCGTGCGCGCCGCAGTCCGCCCGTGCGGCACAGACCGCCCGTGTTCCACGCAACCCATTTTGCGGACCCGCCCCGCGTGTGCGCCGCTGTCTTATTGCCGGGCCGAGCTGAGCCAGCGCCCCGTTTGCCCGTGCGGGGCTAGATTATGTCACGATTGTGGAATTCTTCCTGTGGAATTCTTCGACAATTGTCTAATAGAGTGCACATTTTCGGAGAGTTATCCACAGATTTCGGGTTTTCCCAAAATTCCCCTTGCGCAGGGTTGCGCAATCGCCTTAGCGTCACAACCATGAACGAGATCAACATCGCCGCCCTGCTAGGCAGCGTCATCGACGCACTGCCACAGCTAGAGCATGCCACCACCACAGACCTGGAGGGCTTAGGCGTTGCACCAGATACCGCAGAGTTCCTGGTGCGCCTCCACCGGCTGTACTGCGGGCCCGGTCAGCCTAGCCGCAGGCAAAGGAGCGCTATCAAAGGCGCCCGCCGCCACGGACACGGGCTAATAGCCATGCAAGAAATAGAACGCGAAGTCACCAAAACCAAAACCACCCAACAATGGAGAATGCGCCAACACCTGTGTGCTACACCCGCAGGCCAGTTCACCACTGTGGCGCGTAAACTACGCCGGGAATGGAACCCAAAGGATGACACCCCGGTAGAAAAAGTCTCTATACGCCGCTACGCCAACGGCACAGCCACCATGTCGATTACCGCACGCGATGTGGACCTTACCGATGTCTACGATGCCATCGACCAATCCGCCCCAGCAGAAAGCTTCTTTAACCTAGTACGCGGTGAAGGTGGTGCCGGGCGATTGAACTACATCCCCATGATTACCCTGCAGCTGGATACCTTCGCCAAGCTGCTCGCCGTCTCCGACTGCAACCACACCAGTGCCACCGGCACCGGTGCAGACCTCACGGGCAACACCCACACCAGTGCCACCACAGCCAACCCTGCCGGGGCAAACTTCGCCGATTCGGACATTGTTGTTCGGGCGAATAATGGGGCGCGGATGACTGGGAAAGAACTAGCTGAGCGCATTTTGCTCAAGCACGGGTTCGTCGCAATCCTAAGCCGGGTGCACGGTCCGGTGGATGTCTACCGTATGGAGCGCTTTGCTACCGACAAGCAGCGCCTCCTCCTTGCCGCGGAGAGCCCTGAATGTGCATGGTTGGACTGTCACGTGCCGTTTGATAAATGCCAGATCCACCACATCACGTCGTGGGCTGATGGTGGGGAAACCAACATCAAGAACCTCACGGTGTTATGCCCGCACCATAATGGTGCCAATGAAGACCACCCGCCAGGAGGAGTGCCCGTCCGGCGGGGCCGGATGACAAGGCTTGGTGGGCAGGTGGCTTGGCAGTCACCCGGTGGTGGTGTCCCGGTGCCGACTAGCCCCACCAACTAACCCGCGCGCCCGCAGCGCAGCGCAACGAGTAGCGCGGGCAGGCAGCGCGGCAAGCAGCGCAGCATCCCAGCCCCTCGGCAGTCGAAAACAGGCCGCCGGAGGGGCTAGACGTGCGGGCTCAGCGCAATAGTCGGCGTAGCGCTCCAAGCTAGCGGCGCAACCCAACGCAACTCAGCGCAACACCCCAGCCCCACGGCAGCCAACAACAGGCAGCCGGAGGGGCTAGACGTGCGGGCGGAGTTGGTGACTACGCGGGCGGCCCGGGTGTCTGAGGCGGAGGGCGAGCGGGGTTAGGGCTTGGCGGCGTAGTAGCGGCCCAGGAACTCGTCGCGGTAGGACTCGTAGTAGCCGCCGTCGATGGAGGCGCGGATGTTGTCGACGAGGCGAATCATAAACTCCAGATTGTGCATGGTGCACAAGGTGCCCGCCAGGAACTCCTTGGCTTTGAGCAAGTGGTGCAAATACGCGCGCGAATAGTTCGTGCTCACATAGCCGCCGAACTCCTCATCCACGCCGCTAAAGTCACGCTTAAAGCGAGCATTAGTCAGGTTCATCCGGCCATCCAGCGTGTACACCCCACCGCGGCGAGCCAAGCGAGTCGGCGCAACACAGTCAAAAGTATCCGCCCCGGCCTCGACAGCAGTAAAAATATCGTCCGGCTCGGAAATGCCCAGCAGATGACGGGGTTTGTCCTCCGGCAATTCATCGCACACCCAACCAACGATGGTGCCCAAGTTTTCCTTCTCCAAGGCCCCACCAATGCCAAACCCGCCAAAGCCGCGCTTGCCGGCGGCCTGGGCGGCATCGGAAAGCTCAAGCAAACCACGCGTAGCCTGGCGGCGCAGATCCTCATACTGGGCGCCCTGCACCACACCCCACAGTGACTGGCGGGGTTTATCCGCCCGCGATAGCGTCAAGCGGTGATGCTCCTCCAAGCAACGGCGCGCCCAGCGGTGCGTACGTGCCACGGACTCCTCCTGGTACTGCCGAGTATCCACCAGCGTGGTCAGCTCATCAAAGGCAAAGAGAATGTCCGCGCCCAGACCGTGCTGAATTTGCATAGAGACCTCTGGGGTGAAGCGGTGCTTGGAGCCATCGATAACGGACTTGAAGTCCACGCCGTCCTCATCGACCTGGGCCAAACGCTCCTTCTTCGCGGCGCGAATGTCCTGCTCCGTGAGGTTAGCAACATCCATGGCCAGTACCTTTTTAAAGCCCACGCCCAGGGACATCACCTGGAATCCGCCGGAGTCGGTGTAGGTGGGCCCGTGCCAGTTCTCGAAGGCGGCCACGCCTCCGGCGGCATCGACAACATCGTGGCCGGGCTGCAGGTACAGGTGGTAGGCATTAGACAAAATGGCCTGCGCCCCAGTGGAGCGAATCTGCTCCGGTGTGAGCGTCTTGACCGTCGCCTTCGTGGCCACCGGGATGAATGCGGGGGTGGCAATATCGCCGTGCGGAGTGTGGATGACTCCGGTGCGGCCATGCTTGCCGGGGCCGGGTTGGCCCAGGCGCGTGGTCACCTCAAAACTCAAATCTTGGTTCAGAGCGGGCGGGGTGTGTGCGGCAGTGTGCATGCGCTACACCTTACCGGCTGGCTCCGGGTGCCGCGCCTCCCATTCTTCCTCCAGGGCAGTTCCCTCAATGTCTAGAGTGGGCAGCAGGCGGTCCAGCCAGCGCGGCATCCACCAGGTGGCGCGGCCCATGAGGAACATGGTGGCCGGGACCAGCGACATGCGGATGAAGAAGGCGTCGAAGAGAATGCCCGCCGCCAGCGCGAAGCCGAAAATCTGAATGAACGGCAGCGGTTGGTTGATAAAGGCCACGAACACGGCAATCATGATGATCGCCGCAGCCGTGACCACGCGGGCGCCCTTGGTGAAGCCGATGATGGTGGACTCGTCCACCGGTGTGTACTGGTTGCCAGTGCCCTGGGGGTGGCGTATGTAGTGCTCCCGCATGCGGGTGACCAGAAAGACCTGATAGTCCATGGCCAGGCCGAAGGTCACGCCGATAAGGAAAATCGGCATGAAAGAAATCAGCGGCCCTGGCGCGGACACCAATCCCGTCAGACCGTCTTGCCATACCGCTACCGTGACGCCGAACGCGGCGGCCACGGACAATAGGAAGCCTAGGCCCGCTACCAGGGGCACCATGATGGAGCGGAAGACAACGAGCAGCAGCACAATCGCCAGGCCCACCACTACCGCAAGGTAGGGACCCATGGCGGCCTCGAGGCGTTCGGTGATGTCGAGCTGCACGGCGGTTAGGCCGGTCATGCCGACTTCGACTCCGGTGGCATCGGCAATTTCGGCATTGGCGGCGCGCAGGGCGGTGGCGGTGCCGACTGTGGTGGCATCGGTAGGCGCGGTGGTGGGAGTGACCATAATCTGGGCCGCTGTGCCTTCGGAGTTTAGGCCCACCAGCTGTGCGTGCTTGACCCCGCCCACTTGCTTGAGCTTGTCGGTGGCGTAGAGGAATGATGCCAAGGTGGCCTTGTCCTGAGGGCTGCCTTCCGGCTGGGAGTTGACCAGCGGCGCCAGTGCCGCAGAGTCCGGGTTGACGTCTTGGCCGTTGACAATAACCAGGAAGGGGCCGTTGACGCCGGGGCCGAAGCCGGCAGAAAGCAGGTCGGCCGCGCGGCGCTGGGTGGTATCCGGGTTGGAGGTGGTATCTGCTGGCAGTGCAAGCTCCATGTGCAGCACGGGGGCGGCCAGCGCACCCAGGCTGAGCACCACCCCGGCCATGATGAGCGCTGGCACGCGGTGGACCAGGCGCACCCAGCGGTTGCCCAGGGTCGTACGCTGCCGATGCCGCTTCCCCACCCGTGTCTGCGCCCGCGTAGGGTTGCCAGCAACTCCAGGGACGCGTCCGGCGAAAGCCTTGTCGCCAGCCAGTCCCAGCACGGCGGGCACCAGTGTGAGGGCTACCAGCACCGCCATAGCCACGGTACCTGCGGCGGCCAGGCCCATGGCGGTGAGGAAGCCAATTCGCGCGATGATCAGCGCGAAGAGGGCAATGAACACCGTCGCGCCGGCGAAGACCACCGAAGAACCCGCAGTGCCCACTGCCATGCCTGCGGCGTCGGGGCCGTCCATGCGGGAGCGTTCTTGGCGGTAGCGCGACATGATAAACAGGGCATAGTCGATGCCAACTGCCAGACCAATCATCACGGCCAACACCGGGGTGAGATCATTGAGTTCGACCCAGTGCGTGGCGATCATGACTCCCATCGCGCCCAGGCCCACGCCCACCACGGCGGAAATCAGTGGCATCCCGGCAGAGACCAGCGAGCCGAAGGTAAAAATCAGCACCAGGAATGCCACGGCCAGGCCAATAATCTCCGATGTGGAGTTGATGGCGATTTCATCGCCAAAACCCGCCCCACCGGCTTCGACCGTCAAGCCTTTGCTGCGGCCCAGCTCCATGGCTTGTGTGACCACGTCTTTATCTGCAGGATCCACGGAGTAGGGGCTTTCCGCATCAAAGTCGAAGGTGGTGTACGCAACGGTCTCATCTTTGTTGACCATGGCCAGGTTATCCGCGTCTTGGCGGGCAGTCTCTGCTGGCAGGCCCATGGAGGTGAATTGGTCGATTACCTGGCGTTGAATTTCCGGGGAGACGTCTAGGGGGTTGCCCCAGCGCTGCTGCGGTTCCAGGTTGAGGTGGGTGTTGATGTAGTCCACCACTTCTTGGACCGCTACGTAGTTGGCTGGGTCGCTGAGCTTTTGGCCTTCGGGGGCTTGGAACACCAAGTTCACCGAAGGCGCGTTGGCGGGGTTGCCTGACTCTGGGAAGAGCTCCATGGCGCGGTAGGTCGCATCAATGGCCGGCGTGCCCTTGATGGAGTACTCACTGGTCATGGGTTTCATCAGCGCGAGGGTGGCGCCACCAGCGGCGGCCACCAATAACACCCATGCCACAATGACCTTCCACTTGTTTAGGAAGGACCATCGGCCTACTCGGAACAGCAGCTGTGCCACGGTTTAAGTTCCTCTCTCCACGTGCCCGTTCTAGCACTCTCCGGGCCATTAGGCCCACTTTAACGGCCGGCGGGCGCAGCCAAAAATAAACCCCAACCTGTGTAAACAGGTTGGGGTCTGCGGCGGTGGCGGCGGGATTTGAACCCGCGGTTGGGGGTTACCCAACATTCGCTTTCGAGGCGAACACCTTCGGCCGCTCGGACACGCCACCGCGAACCAGCTTAAAGCAGTGGTCCGCAGTGAGCAAAATCCTTAGTCGCCCTTGAGCTTGCCGATGACCTCGTTGGCCTTGTCCTTCACGGCGTCTACAGCCTCAGAAGCTGCTTCCTTAACGTCGCTCTTGACCTGGTCAGCCTTGCCCTCGTTCTCAAGGTCAGTGTTGCCGGTGGCCTCCCCAATCTTTTCCTTTGCGGAGCCCAATACTTCATCTTTTTTGTTCTCGAAATCAGCCATGCCAACCATAGTACGTAAGTCCCACGGCCCCATGGGGTGAAATTAATCACATAACACCCCGTTGATGAGCGGTGCGAGGCTGGCAGGAAGCGTCTAATGGCCCGACGCCGGGCCCCGGCGGCCGGAAAAGAAGTCTGCTAGCAGCTGCGCGCATTCTGCCTCCAGCACGCCACCGCGCACCTGCGGCACGTGCAACGACCCCGGCGCGCGCGGGACTTCTACCAGCGAACCACACGCCCCGGTCTTGGGCTCCCACGCACCAAAGACGATGGACCCAATCCGGGCCCCCACCAGCGCGCCGGCGCACATGGCGCACGGTTCAAGCGTGACCACGACCTCGCAATCCGTCAGCCGCCAGGAATCCCCCAGCTCTTTTACCGCCGCGCGAATGGCCTCGACCTCCGCGTGCGCTGTAGGGTCGCGTCGCTCCTCCCGGCGGTTGACGCCGGTGGCTAGCACGTGTCCGGCGGCATCGTAGATAACAGCCCCCACCGGCACGTCACCCGGCGGGGTCGCAGCGGCAACGTCCAATGCAAATCGCATGCGCTCTTGTGCGCGCCGCAGCCCGGCCGCTAAAAGCTCGTTCGGTAGGTGTCCGTCCGCTAACTGCCCTTTCGCGAGCTGATCGTGCCTTAACTGCCCGTTCGGTAGGTGCCCGTTTGCCAGGTGGCCGGCCCCGAGTGGATTGCCTTTCCCGATGTGGCGGCCGCCCCCACTGGGTTTACTTCTCGATGGCTTCTTCGAGTTCATCCCCAAAGCCCAGCTCACCGGCAATACGCAGCAGCATATCGGAAGCGTAGTCCTCCTCGTTATCGATGATCGCCGCCAACTGGAACTCATCCAAACCCAGGTCTTCGAGGATGTCGAAGTCGCCGTCGCCAAAAGGATCAGCATCATCAAGCTCGGCCGGGTCAATATCTGGGACGTCTAGGTCGCGCAACTCCAGGAAACCTGCAGCAAAGGAGTCATCGACGGCCATAGTGGCATCGGAAAGCAACATGCGCACACCGCCGGGGACGGGACGGACCAGGACAAAATAGTCATCATCGACGCACAGCAAGGCTAAGGCGGCACCCTCTGCACGCAGGGCGCGCACCGCGTTGATGGAGGTGGCGGTGTCGGTGAAGTCCTCCTGGTAGGCCCGGACATCCCACGTGCCCTCCCCGCGCGCGGCGGTCACAGCGAAGGACAACAGTTCTGGCTGCTGCGACCCGCGGTTAACTTCGCGGTCAAATTCCATGCTCATACCTCGTCAGGTTAGTCGGAATATGCCACAATTGTCATGTGAATCCATATACTCTCTCTCGCCCCGTGTGCATTATTGGCCTCGGACTCATTGGTGGCTCGCTTTTGCGCGACCTTGCTGGACGCAACCACCCCGTATTTGGATACAACCATTCCACATCCGGGGCCCGGCGCGCCGCCAAGCAAGGCTACGATGTGGCCGATGACTTGACCACAGTCCTAACCCGCGCGGAAGCCGAGCAAGCACTCATTGTCATTGCCGTACCCTTTGGGGCCGTGGCCAGCGTATTGGACCAGATTGCCCAGCACGCCCCTACCACCGGGATTACCGATGTCGTCTCAGTGAAATCCCACGTCTATGAGCTGATTAAGCAGCGCGACATGCAGCACCGCTATGTAGGCGGGCACCCCATGGCGGGCACGGCACAGTCGGGCTGGGATAACTCCCAGCAGGGGTTATTTGCTGGTGCTGCCTGGGCGGTGACCTATGACTACGCCACGGAGGTGGACAAGGTCGGCCCTGAGTGGACGGCGCTGTTTAGCGACGTGGTGCGCCTGACCGCCATGGTCAAGGCCGAGGCCATGCCGGTGCGCGTGGACGGCCATGATGAGGCCGTGGCGCGAGTCTCCCACTTGCCGCACGTGTTGGCAGAATCCTTGGCCGTAGTTGGTGACCGCGGCGGGATCCTGGCCCAGTCGCTAGCCGCTGGTTCTTTCAAAGACGCCACCCGCGTGGCCGGTACCCGCGCAGAATTAGTGCGCCAGATGTGTGAGACCAATGCACCGGCAGTGGTCAAAGCCTTGGATGAGATCCTGGTGCTCCTACACGCCGCGCGCGATAGCCTGGCAGCGCCGGAGCCTTCTATTGCTGAGCTTGCCAGCGCTGGCTATAGCGCGCGCACCCGACTGGAGGCACGCTCCGGGGCACGCGCGGAGTCGGTGAGCCCGGTAAAAATTTCTTCCCGCCCCGTGTTGCGGCTATCCCCCGGCGGCCATGGCTGGGTCTCCCAGCTGCGCCAAGCGGAATCTATGGGTGGGCGCATAGAGGTGTTTTAGTCCGGGAGGGACCGCGGTCCTAGTCCCCGGGAACCCACAAACTCAGTCCCGGAAGTTGTCATCCCAGTGCTTACGGGACTTACCCGGATCAGGCGCTCGCCGCACCAGGGGCAGCGCCGCCAATCCCAGGGCTAGCCCCACCAGCAGCCACCACCAGGTTCCCGTAGCCAGGGCCATGACCCCGCCTAGGATGGCCCCAGCAATCACACCGGGATAACTGACGCGCAGATTGTCTGATTTAGCCATGTGTTTCATCCTTAGCCGTGTCTTGACTTAGCGTGTCTTGACTTAGCGTGTCTTGACCCGAAGCACTATTAGCGTGGCGAGCTCGCCGGCCCACGCGACCTGAGTTAGGTCATTTTAGTCAGATTTTGGGAGCTTTTCGATGAGCTCGCTGACATCGGCGGGTAGTGGGGCGTGGGCGTAGACGGTCTGGCCGTTAATGTTGAGGGTGATTGAGCGGTACTTTTTCAGTGTCCGGACCAGGCGCTTTAGTGATAGACCGGTGGCCTGTTCGAGAACATGGCCGCAGGCCATTGCGCACATTACTACTGCAAGATGGGCATCGATGGAGTCTTTCTTGCGGTGATAGATTGGCCTGGCCTGCAAATCTGATTTCGCCATCCGGAATGACTTCTCGATCTTGAATAACCGCCGGTAGGCATCAATGACTTGTTCTGCGGTGAAATCCAGGCGGTTGGTCTCATATCCCTTTATCCCGGCCAGTGCCCGGTGCTTTTCGGCGAGTTTGTAATTGACTGCCTTGTGTGGTGCCTTGAGATTGACATACCGATTTCGCTTCACTGGCACTGTGCCAGCTACAGCACGCTCAGCTTTTGCGACCTGCTCGGCTACACCTTTGAGCGTTCGGCGCGCCCGGTCCTGCGAGTACTGGTAGTACGTTACTAAACGAGTACCATTGCCATCTTGCTTATCCACCCCGGCCGGGTTCACGGCGCTCCAGATTTGGCCGTGTGTGTAGTCCTGGCCTGGGTGTTGTGTGCGCCAGGAGTTGATAACGGCAGGGATCTCGCGTTGCTTTGTCCCAAGGATGTAGCCCAGGCCTGCGTCAACGATGGCTTGTTTATTGGCTGCGGAGAACATTCCGGCATCTGCAACTACGGTGATGTCATCGAGGTTGTAGGCCTGGGCTAGGCGCTGAATCATCGGTAGCATCGTGTGGGTTTCTGCCCGGTTTCCTTCAAACGCCCCGATCGATAGCGGCAGACCCGTGGCATCAGTGAGCATGCCAACGGTGATTTGTGACTCTAGCCGACGTTCTTTAGAAAACCCGGTTTGCGCAGCTGCTTCTTTATCTGTTTCAAAGTACAGCGTGGTCACATCGTAGAGAACAATCACCCCGGGGCCAATACCAGCATACGAGGCAAGAGCGCCACTGATCCTGTCGAGAAACTCTGCCGTGGCATACCCAGGCAGATGGCGCTGAATCGTGCTGTAGGACGCTGATTGGACGCCTACTTCTTCTAGCGTTTCGATTGATTCGAATTTCGAACCTGGTGAGATAATCCTCGCTGCCACCAAGTCATAGAAGACACGATCATCTCCAGTGGCGGTATCCAACCCGAGCACGCTAAACGCGCCACGAATAGCATCGAGAAGATACCCAGCACGTTCGCTAGTGATGGCAAATGGACTATCAGCAGACCCCGTAGCACCCCGATTGCCCACACCACCTGTGGTGTCAATATCGAAGGCCAACTGGTCACCGTCAATCAGACGCTGCGCCTTGGCCACAAGCAGTGCTAATTCTTCATCGCTATGAGCCGATCCAATGTGGTCGAGCACCGGTTTGCGGTCAACATAGCGCCAGATCACCTGGACAGCCGTGGCCCCAGAGGCAGTCGGAACAGTACGGATACGAGGCAGAGACATACCCCACAGCATAATCCCACCCCCACAACCACCCTCTTAGTCAGACAAACCAGCACACCACAGACCCAACCATGCAGGTCAGCGTGTCAATATGATTCGAACCACACCAATTTGACCTAACTCAGGTTTCATCCTTAGCCGTGTCTTGTCTTAGCGTGTCTTGACTTAGCGTGTCTTGACCCGAAGCACTATTAGCGTGGCGAGCTCGCCGGCCCACGCGAGCGTTGCTGCCGCCACTTCCAGATGTAGGAGCGTACCACCCACACGCCCAGGTTGATTACGAACGTGCCCGCCCCAACCCCAATGAAACACAGTAGCTGTCCAATCCCGTCTTGCGAAGTCACCTCCGGAAATCCAGCACCCAAGGTAAAAGCCACAGCAAAGCCCAGGCCCGCCATGAGAGAGGACAGGACCAGTTCAGTGTTGCTATTAATCAGCCTTACTCCCAAGGATCCACAAGCCAGACACAACGTGACAACGCACGCGGCAATTTGCCATTCCGGATATTCTCCAGGTGCCATTTGCGTTAACGTCTCCATTGGCGAGGTAGTAGGGTTCCAACTCAACCAGATTGCCGGGGGAGCCAGCGCGCATAAGAACGCGACAGCGCACACCTTTTCCACACGCCTAAGGGCCGCAGTACCACCTCGGCTCTTGGTAGCCGCCAGCAAAGGAAAGCTCACGAAAAATGTAACCAGTAGGGGCAAAAGCAAATTGAGGATGAAGTCCACCAAATTGAAGTTCAGCATTTAGTATTGAGGTCCTCCGCCAACAACGTGCGACAAAAGAGCCTCATGACCAACTCCAAAGATAGGGAACAACGTGTTCCCCAGCACACTACGCCCCACCCGAATAGTTCGCAAGTGGTACCAAAAACTACCCACACGTCGTGGCGACGGGGCACACCACGGGTGTACCTTCATCATCGAGCACGCGGGCCCGCAGGCCGTAGACCTGTTCTAGCAGGTCGGCCCGCAGGACTTGGGCGGGAGTGCCATGCTCGACCACCTGGCCATCGGCAAGCACAAGCAATTGGTCGCAGTACCGCGCAGCCAGGTTGAGGTCGTGCAAGACCACCAGGGCCACGGCGTCACGCTCGCGGACTTCCTGGCGGGTGAGCTGCAGCAGCTCAACCTGGTGGCGCAGGTCCAGGGCGGAGGTGGGCTCATCCAGCAGCAGCACGTGGGGACGGCGCACCAACATCTGGGCCACGGCCACGAGCTGGCGCTGCCCGCCGGAGAGTTCCCGCACACTGCGCTGCGCCAGGCCAGCTATGCCCAATCGTTCCAGGGCCTCGGCACTGGCGGTCAAGGGGTCCTCGACGGCACCGCGGGCAGAAATGACCACGGACTCAAAGACCGTCAGACTGGCGCTGGAGAGCACATCCTGGGGCACATAGCCCAGTGCGCGTTGGCGGGCCCGGCCCTTCAACACGGTGCCGTCGAGCTCCACCTGGGCCTGGCCTGAGGCAATGGGACACACCCCTGCAACGGCTTTGACCAGGGTGGACTTGCCGGCAGCATTGGGTCCCACGAGGCCGGTGACCGTACCGGGCTCACCACAGCCAGCGCTGATCCCGCGGAGAACCTGGCGTCGACCATAAGAGACATGCAGATCTGTAATGGTTAACATCGCCTACCCCCAAGCCCCGCGCTTGCGGAAGAGCACCAGCCCCACGAAGAAGGGCACACCCACCAGGGCGGTAATAATGCCAATCGGGATCGCAATGCCTGGAACCATGCTGATAGACACTGCGTGCGCCCCGGCCAACAGTATGGCGCCACTAGCCATGGCAGCTGGGGCAAAGTAGCGCTGGTCCTCACCCACCAACATGCGCGCAACATGCGGGCCGACCAGACCCACAAAGCCGATGATGCCGGCAAAGGCCACCGCGCTGGCCGCCAGCAGAGAGGCCACCACCAGCGTGGATACCCGCAGGCGAGTGACATTAACACCCAGTGCCGCGGCGCGAGCATCGCCCAGACGCAGCGCGGTGAGCTTCCAGCCGTTAATCACCGTGAACGGGATGGCCAGGGCTAGGGATGCCGCAATAATCCCATTGGCCGCCCAGTTCGCGCGCTGCAGCGACCCCATGGTCCAAAACACAATTTGTTGCAGGGCCTCAGTGGTGGCGCGGTATTGCAGCAACGAGAGCATGGCCTGGAAAAGGAAGACCAGAGCGATGCCCAGCAGGATCATCGACTCTGCACTAGCGGACTTCCACACCGCCGCACCTGCCACGATGGCCACAGCCAGCAGGGCCGATGCCCACGCCACCGCCGCCAAATTAAACTGCGGGTGCGACACTAAGGACCACCCCAGCACGATGGAGGCAGCGCCTCCAAAGGCTGCGGCCGCCGAGATGCCTAGGGTAAATGGCTCCGCCAGCGGGTTGTCCAAAATAGTTTGCATGTGGGCGCCGGATAGTGACAGCGATGCCCCAATGAGGACCGCCATGGCCGATGCCGGTAGACGCAAAGTCCACAGCACCGTGCGGGTGGTGCTATCCACGCTATCCGGACGGAAGATGCCCTGGGCGACATCACGCACGCTTAAGTCCACTGGGCCAATGATCGTAGCCACCACAAAGGCCACCACTGCTCCCAGAGTCAGCGTCGCAATGATGGCCACCTTGCGGGCACTGGCTCGTCGATACTGCGCAATAATCGCGTCTTGATTAAGCGTTTGAGTCATTGCTGCCTCCTTTTGTGCAGGCCAGTGAGCAGGCCTGCGCATTAGCGGTGGGAGCCATTCAGGGTGGCAAAGAAGGTGCCGGAGAGTTCAAATGGCAGCCACTGCTTGTGGAAGGCGGCAAAGTCCGCCTCCGGATCTAGGTCCTTAAATTCCTCCGGGTGCAGCCACACGGCAAATTGTTCCAGGGCAAAGACGTTAAGCGGGGAGTCATAGAACTGGTGGTAGACCGCGTGCAGGTCGCCTTCCTTTGGTGCGCGCAGCTCGCTAAAGCCGGGGGTGGCCAGCAGGCCCTGCAGCGTCTTTGATGCTTGCTCTGGGGTGGCGGCATAGCCGAGTTCTACGTGCGGCAGGACCTCGGGCTTGTCTGGGTTCTTGGCCCAGGATCCACCGGTGGCAATGATGTGCTCAGGGTTCTGCTCAAGGATCTTTTCTGGGGTGAGGTCACCGGATTCGGTGTCCAAGAGGGAATCGGCAAGGTTGGTGCCACCTGCAGCCACCACCAGGTCGCCGAGGTTGGATTCCTTGACCGTGGCACAGCAGTCCTTCAGGCCCGCAGCACGCCACAGGAAGGTGGTGGGCTTGTCCTTGAGCTTCGCCGCACGCTGGGAAATCTCTTCGACCTTCTTGGTGTAGAACTCCGTGTACTCCGCAGCCTTGTCCTCGCGGTCAAAGAGCTTGCCGTAGACCTCAATGGACTTCGGGGTGTTCTCCAGGGGCTTTTGCCTAAAGTCCGTGAACACGTACTTCAGGCCCGCCTTATCCATCTTGTCCAAAAAACCATTGGATTCTGCGGCCTTCTTGTGGTCGAGGGTCATCACCACTACGTCCGGGTTGAAGGACAGCAGGTTTTCGACCGTGACATCGCCCTTGGCAATGTGGCCCACCCGCGGCAGGTCCTTGTAAGCGGCGTTTTCTTCCGCAAACTTGGCCTCGTAGCTCGGTGCGGCGGTGTGGAAGTCATTGCCCACCGCTACCACGTTGCGCAGCGGCTCATCCTTATCCAGCAGCGAGGTGGCAAAGAGTCCGCGGCCTTCTGCCAGCAAGATACGCTCCGGGCGCTTCTCAAAAGCCACGTCGCGCCCGGCCACGTCGGTGACGTGGAAGCTCCCGTTGGCCTTGGCGTCACCTGCCGCCATGGCGCTGCTGGAGCCAGCCTCGCTGCTCATGGCTTGGCTGGAGGTGGCCTGGCCAGAGGCGGATTCGCTGCTGGCAGAGCTCGAATCTGCCCCACCGGAGCAGGCGGCCAGGGACACGGCCACCAGCAAAGAACTTAATGCTGCAGTCCATCGCCGCGGACTGCCTACCAAACGCAAAGACATACGTGCGTACTCCATCCTGTGTGCTTTAAAATGACCCTTCAGAAGGGTAAACTAAGCCTAACCTGAGTTAGGGCAGGGTTAGATTACACCACGGGAAGCGCGGTGGGAATAGGTACCAAAATTCGGGGGTGATCCCCCGCCTTACCCAAGGAATCGTGTCCGGCTGTCGGAGGAAGCGCTAGAGGCAGCGTTTCCGCATGAAATAGATCCTGATGGTGGTCAACATTTGACCATTAGGCAATTAGGCCGAAAAAGAGGAAAGACCTACAAGGCGCAAATTGTCCTGCAGATCTTTCCCCACTCATAGCGAGGGACCTTGTCCTCACTTTCTCGGCCTTTATTTTTACCCCTGGAGAGCTTTAACGCAAATTACCCTAAAGCTCCAAGGATAGGGAAGAGTGTTCCCAGCACACCCTAGCCCAGTGCCTCCTCCACCGCGCGCAGAATCGCTGAAGCGTCGTCGCCCGCCACCAGCACGTGCGCATGCCGGTCGGCCGATTTCCCAATCAACCCGCGTTGCCCTGCAGGTTTCAGCACCACCGCCTCCTGCACCCCCGGGCACGCGGCCACCCGCTGGCGCCATTGCTCATCGGTCCCCTTCCACCCCGTCATATCCACAAACCGGATGGCAGCCTCCTGCGGGGACGGGTGACAGGCGGGGGCATCGGCAAGCTGCGGCCCTTGGCCAGTCACATAGGTCTGGAAGAGAATCTCAAAAGCCGTGGCCCCTATAGACCAGCGCATCATATCCGCAATCCGGTCCCCTCCCACGCGCCCATGCGCTTCAATCAGCTTCGGCCCGGTGGCACTCAGAATGAACTCAATGTGTGAAAGCCCAAAGCGGTACCCTACCGCCGCGAGCACCTCCTCCGCCGCAGCAAACAGCGCCATAGTCTCTTGCTTGCCGATGCGCGCCGGTTGCAGCTGGCCAGTTTCCACCAGGCCCGTAGCCCCACCCGTAGTTTTCTGCGTAACCACCAGTGGAAAGTACTGGCCGTCCCAGCTCAGGCCTTCCACCGAAAACTCGGGGCCGAAGAATAATTCCTCTGCCAGGAAGCTCTCCCCCGTCAGCTCAACGGAGTGTGCTTGTGCCTTATCGCGCACCGTGAGCACGTCCCTACTTCCAGAACCACGATTAGGTTTGAGCACGACACCATTAGGGCAGGATTCCAGCAACTGTACTACCACTGCGGACGTGCTGGTGGGAGTGGCGTCGGGAGTGCAAGTGGCGGCAGCGGCATCGGCAGACACAGTCCAAAACTGCCCATTGAGGCGGTGCCCGGGCCCCAAGGTGCAACGCAAACGGTGCTTATCGCGCATGCTCTCCAAGGACGTGAAGTTGGGAAGGTGCTCCACCTCCCAGCCAAAAAACGTATTGACCATCAGGGCACACTGCGCGGTGTCATCGCCCAGACCGATGCACATTTGTCGCTGCGGTGAAGATTCCGCTACCCCGGCAAGCGCCTGAGCCACCAGCAAAGGGTTCTTAGCATCTGCAACCTCAATAATCGGATACCCTGCGAGATCATGGTGGTCTGCACCGGGCGCAACCACCGCAATGCCTTCGCCGCCCTGGGACTGCGCAGCCTCCATAATGGCTTTGCGGGCCTCTAATATATAAAAAATCATGGGGTTTTTCTCCTACTTAGGGCCACCGCGCAGCCAATGCCGACCAGCCCAACGGGCAGGGTTAGCGCACCAACTCCGCCAGCAGCGTCAAATGTATCTATCAAACGGCCGCCCCCAAAAGAACACAGCAGTGAGGCCACACCGCTGACCGTGGCGGTAATTCCAAAGGCTTTTGTAAGCCCGCTGCCGGACTGCCGCAGTTGTGCTGTGACCTCGTCCAAGGTCGGACTTATCAACAATTCCGCCAGGGAAAATACCGTGGCGAAGGCAATGGCGCTAATTATTGAGGGGCTGGTGAGCAGGATTAAGAATGCGACCTCAAACAGCACAAAACCGGCGCCCAGAATGATTTCTGCAGCGATGTTTTTCAGCGCCTTGACAATTAGCAGGTACTGCAACGCCAATATCAACACCGCGTTACCGGTAAATATCCAGGAAGAGCCAAGATGAGTACCAAAGCCCGCAGTGGCGTAGATGGGCACCACCAGATTCCACTGGGAGTAGATGGCCCAATAACAAAAGGTACATACCAGCAGTAGTACGAAGGGGCCATCCAGCCCGGTGCTGCCGCGGCCAGAGTTGGCGGCGGGGTGCGGGGCTACTGTAGCCTGAGCCGCCGCAGTATCAGCTTTTGCAGCGTGGGCTTCCGCAGCGTCGGCTTCCGGCGGCTGGAATTTAACAAATGCTAGCACCACGGCCAGCAGCACATATGATGCCGTGGCCAGGTAGACAATTTGCGTGAAAGAAATTTTGAGGTAAAGCAATCCGCCCACAGAGGGCCCCACCAATGCACCCAGGTTCACCGCAATGGAACGCAAAGTAATAGTATTGCGCGAAGCCGAAGTACGCATCAATTCCGTCTTGATGGCCAAGCCATTGGCAGAGCTGCCCAAACTAGCCACAATGGCGCCCACAATATAGACGGGTGTACCCACCGGGAATGCAAAGACCAACAGGCCGGCCGTGCGCACCACCAGTCCCGCCACGGCCAATGCCTTGGATCCCAACCGCGCGTTGAGAGACCCGATTACTCCAGACAGGATGAGGCCCGTGCCCGAGAGGAACCCCAGGATAAGCCCCGCGCTACCTGGGGACTGTCCACGTGCAATCAGTTCTAGGGCAATTAGCGGATAGAACATGAATGTTGTGATTCCGGAGATCACAATCGCAGCTAGCAGAATGCCAACCCGGGACTTCTGCGTACCCATACCGGGGATCAGTGTAGTGGCTGGGCTCATTCGATAACCACCGAAAGACTCTGCGCTGCCGCTATGGCTCGGTCCTGCGCCAACTCGGGCGTGGGTGCCACCGCAGATACATTGCCAATGCGCGCCCGGTACGTCCCCAACTGCTCAATCTGCGAACCCAGCGTCTTTGCGGGGTGCCAGGTAGGTTGGCCAGGAAAGGCGTTCAGGCCCTCCGCGCCCTCCACACGCTTGAGCTTGCCCAGTCTGTGTGCGTACAGACTGACATGGCTGTGGCCACCCCGAACTTGCCGATGCCCCGGCACCTCAACGTCTGCGCCCAATGCCTCATCAATCACCATCGCATAGGGGTCATAATTCGTACACGCAGCCACCGCCGGGGTGATCAATGCTCCCGCCATTCGTGCATTGAGTTCCACCAGCTCGAAGCCTTCGCGCGTCTGAATAAACTCCACATGCGCAAATCCGGCATTGTAACCAAGGGCTTCCAGTACGCTGTGCGTCCACTCGCGCGCGGAATCTTCCCATGGAGTCCCGTGTGCATGTGGGAAGGTCTTGACCACCTCTACAAATTCCGGTGGCTGCGACATGATTCGATTGGTTATGCCGAAAAAGTAGAAACTCTTGCCATCCGTGTAGCACTCCGCCGAATATAGCGGGCCTTGGTGGTAGGGCTCGATAACCCACTGCACTTCCTGGTCCGGCGTCGCGTTATGCGACTGGCGAAATTCCGCTAGCTCCTCAGCTGTACTGATAATGCGAATGTCTTGCGATCCAGTTCCGCGGCGTGGCTTAGCGATGAGCGGAAACCGCCACGCACCGCCTGCTGCTTCCGCGCTGGTATCTCCGTTTTTTCCGAATAGGTCCAGTTGCTTGCGCACCCACTCCTTGTCCCGGAACCGTGAGAGCTCGCTCGCGCGAAAATCTGCTGGCAAACCTGAACTCATCGCGTAGTTGGGCCGCCATCACTCCCCACCCATCCGTGGGGCTAGCAACTGCAGCAAGGTCGTCACTGTTCTTGGACACATAGTCCTGCAGTACCCGGTAGTCGCTGGTGTCAATATCTACAAACTCGGCCCCTTCAGCATCTGGGTACAGACTGCGGTCTGCCGTGGCGATGTGCAGCCGGTAACCGCGCTCTGCGGCCCGCTGGGCCACAAGGGCATTGCCAGCAGCCATTGACTCAATCAGCAGGATATTTTTCACCACTGCGCTAACTCCTCATCTGCCTGCCAATATCTAGTTAGCCAGATTACACCACGGGTGATTGTGTTGTGTCCCATACCCTCTGTCCCTCCCCTCCCAACGACAACACGCGCCAGCCGCCCAGCTGCTCGATGAACAACTGGTCATGCGATGCCACGACAACTGCCGCAGACGTGGAATTGAGGTGCTCAAGGAGAACCCCAACAAATTCGCGGGAGATGTGGTTCGTGGGCTCATCCAGCAGAACTAAGCCAGCCGGCACCGCCAGGCATGCCGCCAATTGCAGCCTGCGCAGCTGCCCCATTGACAGGGTCGAGGCCTTAATCGACAGCTCGCTAGCTGGAACTGCACAAGAATCAATGACGTACTCCGCGCTGCTGCCAAATTCCTCCTCACACAGCTGCCTCACTGTCCGGTTCAAGTCCCACTGCGGCGGGACTTGCGGCAAGTATGAGATTGTCAGTGCTGGATTGACCGCCAGTTTCCCGCTCCGAATGGCAAGCTCTCCCGCCAAGGCTTTCAATAAGGTGGATTTCCCAGATCCATTAGGGCCATAGAGAAGGAGCTTGTCCCCGCCGTCAACCTCAAGCTCCCCCGGTAGGGACACCTCGCGGGTAATCACCAACTCAGATGCTCGAAAGGCCCACTCCTCCTGCGCGCTAGAAACCACCGGAAGGTTGAACTCCTGCGGCGGCGGTGGCACCTCAACCAATTCAGCTTCCATACGACCAATCAGGCGTTCCGTGCTCTTCAAGATGGCCGCCGTCTTGGAGGCCCGTGCGTTCCGGTAGGTGCCTTTGGGCGGGCGCCAACCCGTAATCTGCTTAGCCCGGTAGCCGACCATCCGCCGCTCTAGCTCGGCCTTCCTCTCGCAGTATTCTGCGTAGTCTTCGCGCCAGCGCACAAGTGCCGCGGCCTTCTTCTCTTTCCAGCTAGACAGGCTGCCCACGTAGACGCTATGGCTGCCGTCCCTGGTAGGGTCCAAGTCAAGAATCGAGGTGGCAAATCTCTCCACGAAGCCGCCGTCATGGGTAACAACCACTGTGCCGCCGCGGCGCTGGGCAAGCTGGCCGTTCAGAAACTCAATCGACGCCTTATCAAGATGGTTGGTGGGCTCGTCCAGCAGCAGAAACTGGGGTTGTAGCGCCAACGCGATTGCTAGCCGCACCCGATATTTCTGCCCAGTCGATAATGACTCCAGCGGAGCCTGGAGGTAAGGCATCATTCCAAAAGCATCCAACGCCTTTTCCAGCCGCCACTGAGTATCCCATGCCCCCACGCGGTCGGCCCTCTCAAGCAGCTCCGCAAGGCGTTCTTGCGCACCAGGGATTTCACCTGATACCTCTTCCGAGGCCACTTCGATCTGTTGGAGCAATTCCACCGATTCCGCCAGCATGGATTCAACGTATTCCTTTACCAGCGTCTGCGGTGGCGCCTCAAGGTTCTGCTCAACAAGGAAGACACTGCCCACCCGGCTCAATTCACCGGCCGATGGCGGCAATGAACCATAAAGAATGTGCAGGAAGGTGGATTTACCCACCCCGTTCTTTCCCATGATTGCCAGCTTCGTCGAGGAATCGACAGTGACATCAAGGTCTTCAAAAAGCGTGGTTCCGTTTCTCACCGAAGCCAGCCCGGTTGCCTTTATGCTGGCCTTGGCAGGTCCGCCCGTGTCAAACGTGACACCATCAATATGAGCGTTTTTCATCATTTCCTCACTTTCATCCGTCGTAGACGGGTAATTGGTCAAAGTCTGCTGCCTTGGGCAGTCTGCGCAGCACCTGACTAGTGGATATAAACCACGCCACAGCCGCGCACGCGGCACACACAGCCATGCTGAGCCGGAAGCCGACAGCCGAGAGCATTACCCCCGCGCCGGCAGACGCCAGGACGGGCATCAGGCCCATCATCAAGCGGGCTCCGGCGGAGCATTTGCCAATCTTCTCCGGCGGAGCTGACAGCACCAGGTATCCGCCCGAATAAGACATCCACGCTACGGCAGGGATGCTGACCGCGAATGTCGCGACGGCAATCAGCGGCCAGTACTGTGAAAACGCAACCAGGAAGAGATAGCAGCCAAGCTGCCAAAGCATGGTCACCCAGATAATCCGGCTTGCCGGGAAGAGTCGGATCAACCGGTCTTGCACCAGGCCGCCAACGACCATGCCGATGGAAAATGTCGCAGAGACCAATCCAATTATCCAGCCTTCTACCTGGAGATACGCTAGCCACAGATCGACCGCTGCGATAAAGAAGAAGTTGGCAAAGTTCGCGAAAAGATCCACCCCGAACACTGCCCGCAGGGTTGGGTACTTCCAAATCCAGGTCAACGAGTACTTGGTATCCGCCCAGAACTCCTCGAAGGAGTACGTCGAGCGCGTACCCGGCTGTTCAAGGTTGGCTTCTATCGTCTTAGCCGCGCAAATGGGCCCTAGACCCGCGACAGCCTGCGCCACAAAGGGGATCACAGGGGCTATCCCATACAACAGACCGCCTAGAGGCAATCCGGCCATCCA
Source organism: Corynebacterium lizhenjunii (assembly GCF_011038655.2). Taxonomy (NCBI): domain Bacteria; kingdom Bacillati; phylum Actinomycetota; class Actinomycetes; order Mycobacteriales; family Corynebacteriaceae; genus Corynebacterium; species Corynebacterium lizhenjunii. The sequence continues at coordinate 135,631 of NZ_CP064954.1, read as the reverse complement.
GACGATACTGTCACGAGTCTGGTTCCTGCCTTGCGCCGCCACCAGGAGCTTCTCCCCGATGATGAACCGTAGGATGGCGTTGGTCAGACCACCGAACGTGCCGGTTATTAGTCCCGCACTCAACCCGAACAGCAACAACAGCGGAAAGCTCAATACGCCCCACACCAGTAGAGCCGAAAACCCAGCCCATATCAAAAATAACGAGAGGCCATAGAGAAACAGAAGTCGCTTCTTGTTGAAGCGATCAATGATCATCCCCGCCGGAATGGTCATGATCATTGAACCCAAAGACGTTGCGGCGCCTACCAGGCCCGCCTGACTCAGGCTCCCGGTGACGTGAAGGCTGACCATGGCCATAGGGATAGAAATTAACGATGCCCCCAACGCACTAGCCGTATCAGCGACGAACCAGCGAATATAGTCGGGGTGGTCCCTGCGGACCGCGGTCCAGAAAGTTTCCGGATCAGTCTTATGATCCGTTTTATGCTGCTGCATGTGTTCTCCAAGCAATGACAACCGCGATCGCCGAAGCGTGCGGAAAGCATACTGTGACAGCCCCACAACGGGGGCTCCTCACGCAGGGCACACAACTGGCACCCCGCGTGGACACCTTGCGGTGTGGCGGAGGAAAACTACAGGTGCAGCATCAAGGTCATAATCAGTCTCCGAGGTTACTTTCTTCTAGAGGTTGGGACTTGGCTCACTACCCTAGCACACCAGGCGCGCACCCCGGCAACCCTGGCGCCAAGATACCTCGCAACCGGCCGCAGCTTCAGCACCCGGCCGCAACCTCGTGGCCCATTATTCACCCCCGTGATGCACCGCGTGATTCTGTGCTACGCTGCAGAGGTGGCCTAGAGGAGCACGAAGAAACGTGCCCCACAATACAGATAGGACGAGACCAGCCCCAGGCGAAATGCAACGGATTCAAAACAAGCACGAGTCCAATGCCATTTCACACTACGATTTTCGGAGCACGACAAATACCTAACGGTACGCCGTGCATCCGCCCAGAACTCCACCCAATTCCAAGGAACCAAAGTGTCCAAGAGCCACAGCTATGTTACATCCGCAATTTGTGCCGTCGCCCTCTCAGCCGCCACTCAGTCTGCCCCCGCAATTGCCGCAGAAAACGCTTTCGAGAATGATGAAAGCAGCCAGGTTATTATCACCGTAGAAGAAAGTGGTGAAATCTCATCAATAAGCTCTTCCAGTTCCACTGGAAAACTGCGTTCTGCCAGCGACCGTGCGCCAGATTGCATCAGCGCGGTACCGGAAAAAGGTTTCGTCCAAGTTTATAATCATTGCGATTGGGACATACGAGTCAAAGTAATCTTTGCGTTTGCCGCAGACTCAGCGTGCAAACTGGTAATAGCTGGTACCCGCACAAATATCGCCCTTCACAAGGGTCGCATCGACGGAGTAGTGACATGCTAAACCCCAATAACAGCTACCGTCCCAAGCACATAATGCTCCTCGGGGCGATGATCCTTGCGTTCTGCGCCTCGCTGGCTCCATCGTTTGGCGCCCCAGAGCCAAATCATGAAGCCTCGGGCCACAGCAAATTTGTGTATCTGACGGAAAGTGAATGCTGGAGCCAACTCGACATCCTAAGAAGTCGGCAAAACACCGGGTACTGGGCTCGTTCCGCTACCTGCTTCTTCGACAGGATTTTAAACAACAATGCGGGAGCCTGGATTATACGGCCCGCATAACCCGAAAGGATTCTCATGTGGTTAGACAGTTACAACGAGCAATTTGGGAAACGGCTGGAGGAACTACTTGAGAAAGTAGTCCCCGAAACGCTTGGTGAGCTGACACCTGACCAGCAGAAGCAAGTTACCGAAGGCTCGCAAGAATTTCCCTTCGAGATCGTGCTCGACATCCTCACGTCTAAACGCAGCTACGAGGATAAGGTCTACCGTATCCTCGCCATAACCGGAACATGGTTGAACGCTACATCGCCCAGCGAGTGGTCAATGGGCCCCCTAAGCGGCACAGAATACTCCGAGAGGGTCGGCATTGGCATCAGGTGGGGTGAGATTTCATTTTCTCCGTTATCCAGCATCGCGGAAGACCTTGTCGATACGTATCACATCTGGCCAGGCGTGCTCATGGAATTTGCGCACATGCAAGAAGACAACCGAGATTATTTCTGCCAGCGAATACGGGAGATCAACGACGCCTCCAAGCCAGAATCCCCGCTGCCACCAGAGCACCACGCGCCCTAAGCCACGTCTTCCCACCCGCCCGCGCACTGCGCCGCAAAACAGTAATGTCGGCCATTAGGCAATTAGGCCCGACTACGGCTCAAGGGACAAAAATATGTGGCCCCTTAGCGTCAAGGCGGTGACGCATTTGGCGCCGCTGCAGCACTGCCGCTGGCTCACTACTGCGCAAACCGTAACACCTCCCGGACTGCCACGTCCTGAGCAACTGCTCCTGTTCCGTGATGGACAACCGCTGGTCCCGCAACACCTTGTCCAAGAGCGTGAAGTATCTTTCCACCGTCAAACTTGCCACTGCCCCACGCCCGTCCACAAGACCGACTAGCCAACCACCGTTGTACGCGGCCTCTCGCGCCTGCCGGGTTAGCGCCCTACTCAGCAACTGCGGCTTACTGGTCTGCTGGCTCTCCTGGCCCGGAAGCTGGATGAAACCATCGAACGTCTCGAACGCCCCGGTAATCATGTAGTATCGAAATTGCCCTAAGCAGGGCAGACACGAAAAACGACCACAGGCCAAACCCCCAAAAAGGGGGCCTGACCTGGTGTTTTGTGCGCCCGGAGAGATTCGAACTCCCAACCTTCTGATCCGTAGTCAGATGCTCTATCCGTTGAGCTACGGGCGCTAACCGTTGCAACTGCCTTGCTGACTGCCGTGCAACGAGATGTAACTATACCCAGCATCCTAAACTCTGACAAATCGCCAGGCAGACAGGCCTTTTAGCGCTTATGGTGGAGCGGCACGGAAGAGGGAAAGGGTGGAGAGGAGGGGGCATCGGCAAGCTATGAAAGCACAACACCCCAGCCACAGGACTGGGGTGAGTGGGGCTGGCAGGCCTAGAGAACCAAACCAAAGACAGGCACGGCCAGCAAGTAGACCGTCAAGGTAATCAGCACGGTGCCAATGACATTGAGCCAAATGCCGCCCTTGATCATATCGCCAATGCGCACATGTCCGGAGCCGTAAGCGATGGCGTTGGGCGGGGTGGCCACTGGCAGCATGAAGGCGCAGGTGGCTGCCAGAGCAACCGGGACGGTAAGCAGCATGACGTTGATGTCGCCGCTGTCGGTGAGGCCAATACCCACAGCCACACCGCCCATGATTGGCAGGAAGGTCGCCGCCGTAGCGGTATTCGAGGTGATTTCCGTCAGGAACAGCACCATCAAGGCCACCGCAGCCACCAGCAGGATGGTGGGCAGCGAGCCCAGGCCCTTAGCCATCTCACCAATCCACAGGGACAGACCAGAAGTGTTGAACATGGCCGACAGGGACAGGCCGCCGCCGAAGAGCAGCAGGACGTCCCACGGCATCTCATTGGCCGTCTTCCAATCCAGCAGGCGGGTGCCGTGCTTGGCATCCGCCGGGATAATGAAGAGCAACAGGCCGGCGATGATGCCCACGATGGCATCGTCATAACCAGAGGACTTATCCAAGACGAATGGCAGCGCCACCCAGGCCACCGCAGCGCCCAGGAAGATGATGCCGGTGATGACCTGCGGGCCAGTCCACGGGCCAAGGGCGTCGATTTCCTTACGGATGAGCTCCTTGCCGCCCGGGATTTGGTCCATCTCCGGCTTGAAGATGGCAATCAGCAAGACCCAGGCGATAACCAGGAAGATTACCGCCAGCGGCATGCCCACCAGCATCCACTCGCCAAAACCAATGACGATGCCGTGAGACTCTTCCATGTAGCCCTTGAGCAAGGCGTTTGGCGGGGTACCAATCAAGGTGCCCAGGGAGCCGATGGAGGCCGCGTAGGCAATGCCCAACATCAGCGCGGTGGCGAACTTCTTCTGGTTCTTCATGCCACCGACGGTGTCCGCAGTCAGCGCCAGCACCGAAGTACCGATGGGCAACATGACCACCGCGGTAGCCGTGTTGGACACCCACATGGACAAAAAGCCCGTGGCCAGCATGAATCCGAGGATAAGGCGCTTAGGCGAAGTGCCCACAATGTTGACCACGGCCAAGGCCATGCGGCGGTGCAGGTTCCAGCGCTGCAGGGCCAGGGCGATGAGGAAGCCGCCCATGAACAAGAAAATGGTGGCCGAGGCGTAAGGCGAGCCGACCTCTTTAATGGTGCCCACCCCCGCCAAAGGGAAAATAGCCAACGGCAACAGCGCGGTGGCCGCCAGGGGGATCGCTTCCGTCATCCACCACACGCCCATGAGAATGACCACGGCAGCCACCGCACGCAGCGCACCGTGAGTATATTCGGCGCCCTCCTTCGCACCGGAGGACTGCATAACGGTATCTACTGCGTCTGCCGGGAAGATAAACCACACCAGCAAGGCCAGGGCCAGGCCAGTAAACAGGCCAATGAGCTGGCGGCGCCACTCGGCGGCCTTCACGCCGTGGTCATCTTCACCTTCCGTGTGCGCAGTGGATTGGTGAGTAATGGGGGTGCTCATCCGCACGTCTCCTTCGTTCTCAGAGTTACCCGCACCCAAAACAACAGTGAATGTTATTCACATTACTGCATACGGGGTACGCAAGAACTCTACCCGTACCTCAGGGTTTTTCCACAATGAATTTCCCCCATTACCCCCGCTAGAGGCCCAATACCGTCTTAGCGATCAGGAAGTAAATAATCAGGCCCGTCGCATCACAGAACGTGGAAATAAACGGATTAGAAAATACCGCCGGGTCCGCGCCCACTGCCTTAGCAATCAGCGGCATGGCCCCGCCCACCGTCGCCGACATGGAACAGACCAAAAACAAAGTGGAGCCAATGACTAGACCAATGCTTAAGCCATAGACCACAGAGGCCAGCACAAAGCCCAAACCACCCAGTACCGCGCCCAGCAACATGCCCACGCGCAGCTCGCGCCACATAACCGAACCGAGGTCATTCTTACGTATATCGCCCAACGCCAACGCACGCGTGACTGTCGTAGCCGCCTGGTTGCCCGTATTACCTCCGGTGCCCGTCAGCAGCGGAATAAATAGGGAGAGCACCACGGCCGCTGCCAGAGTGTCCTCAAAGACGGACAGCACCTGCACGGTGAGTAGCGCCGAGAGTGCGAGCACCAACAGCCAGACAATGCGCGAGCGCACCAGCTTCAGCAGCGGCGTGGACATATACGGCTGCTGCAGCGCCTCCGCACCACCAGAACGCGCACTGTCCTCAGAGTCTGCCTCTTCCACAATGTCGATGGCGTCATCCCACATCAGCAGGCCCACCAGCCGCTGCGACTCATCCACCACCGGCAACGCCAAAATATCCAACGGCAAGAACCAACGCGCGGTCTCCTCCGCGTCCGCGTTGGCCATTGCATAAACAGCCTCCTTCATCAGATCCCCCAGCAGGGCATCATCCTTAGCCTGGAAGACCTCCCGGAAGCTGACCACGCCCACCAGCCGGCGGTCCTTGCGCACAATAGGCAGCGTATAAATGGTCTCCAAGTCTGCCGCCGTTTCCTTCAAACGCGCCATGGCCTCACCCGCAGTCATCTCCGGGTACAAGTCCGGCACCTCCGGGGACATACGGCGACCCACTGAGCCCTTGCTATAGCCCAGCACCACCCCCGTAATATCCCGGTCAGGTTTATCCAGCGAACGCAGCAGCCGGTCTGCAATCTCCGCCGGGAGCTCATCCAACAGCGACACACGGTCTTCCGGCTCCAGGGCGTCGAAGTATTCAAAGACATCCTGGTTGCCCAGTTCATCGATAAGGTCTGCCTGCTGCGCGAAGTCCAGCGCATCAAAGACCGCGATGGATAGCTCCCGCGGCAACAATCGCAGCAACAACGCCGCCCGCACAGAATTACAGCGTTCCACCAAGGCGATGAGTTCACGCAATGGCAACTGCACCGCCAGGTTCTGCACTTCCTGCGCCCGCTGCGGGGCCAATTGGCCCTCACTGCGCAGAATCCGTTCTAATTCGACAGAAGCCTCCACGTAGGTCTTTGGTTCCATCACGTTGCCATCACCGCCTTTACTAGCTTCGCGCACCCCAGCTCCTTTGCGCACCAGGAAGCGCCCAACTCATTCATAGTACGAAACTTAGGCGCCGTTGTGTTAATGTCCCCACACCCTTTTCTCCTAGGGCCGCTCGAACGGGGCTAAGCTAACTCCCAACCGGGGCTTGATGTCTGACGCGTACGCACAGCCCGACCAGGACCCGCCTCACATAGCCCCGCAGCAAGAAAGGAATAGACAATGACTTATGGGCTGTCCAAAGACATCTCGAGGGAAAACGGTGTACATGGTACCCACACTGCATAGAACCACATGAGGCGACTCGGTTCCTACCGTGGGGAAGTCCGTAAGGAACCGGCTATCCCTACTATCAGGTAGGGAAGTCCCCCCCTGGGGGACTTGTCACCGGTTGTGCTTACTAACGATACCTGCCCCACCACCAAAAGTCCACCATTAGGCTCGAAACTCGCCCCCCAGCTGGACTACAATCCTCACGCTGATGAGCGCGCCCATCGGTCTCCGGCCATAATTGTGGAGTCATGGTGTGGTGACCCGTTTTCTGCGCGGAAGGCCCCCGATTTTGCAAAATTTGATGCCTTCCGCGCCGAAAATGCACCAGCCATCCAAAAACCACCACCACCCTAAAACCACCGTTCCGGAACGTCGCCGGTACGTTATCGGTACGCAGCAACTGCGTCTAATGGGCAATTATTGGGGGCCACCTGTGGCAATATAGTAGCACGCCGCTAACCAGCGCAGATATAGCAAAACCCCCGGTCAATAATGACCAGGGGAATTGCACTTTGCGGAGACGAGAGGATTTGAACCTCCGGACCTGCGCAAACAAGTCAACTCCTTAGCAGGGAGCCCCATTCGGCCGCTCTGGCACGTCTCCATATGGCTGCACGAGGCAAGCCTGCAGCGATTCTACCTGAGTACCCGGGCGGCTGACAAAACTGGGGGCAGGGCAACTAGGGTTGGAGAAATGATACGCCCAGATCTTGAGTCCCTGCCCGCCTACGTTCCGGGTAAGCGCCAGGAGGACGCGCTGAAGTTGTCCTCCAATGAGTCTGCGGTCCCGCCGCTGCCAGCAGCGGTAGAGGCCGCAACTAAGGCCGCCGCCACTGCTCACCGGTATCCGGACATGGCTGCGGTGGAATTGCGCACTGCTTTGGCCGACCACCTGGGTCTAGAGTGTGAGCAGGTGGCCGTCGGCACGGGTTCCTCAGCCCTGTGCCAGCAGCTCATTCAGGCTACCTGCGCGCAAGGCGATGAGGTGGTCTTTCCCTGGCGTTCCTTTGAGGCCTACCCCATCTTCGCCCAGGTCCACGGCGCTACCCCGGTGCCGGTGCCGCTGCGTGACCACGGAGTGGACTTGCCCGCGCTGGCCGGGGCCATTACGGATCGCACGCGCGTGGTCTTCGTCTGCAATCCCAATAATCCCACCGGCACCACGGTCACGCGCGCGGAGTTTGCCGCTTTTATGGAGCGCGTCCCGGCGCATGTGGTGGTGGCTTTGGATGAGGCCTACTTTGAATACGTGCGCACCGCGGACACGCCGGTGGCCACGCAGGCTGTGCAGGACTACCCCAACGTGGTGGGCTTGCGCACTTTCTCCAAGGCCTATGGGCTAGCGGGCCTGCGGGTGGGTTATGCCTTTGGCCCTGCGGAGCTCATTGCGGCGATGAACAAGGTGGCCATTCCTTTCTCTATTAGTTCTGTGGCCCAGGCGGCAGCTGTGGCATCCTTAGCCGCACAAGATGAGCTTGCCCAGCGTGCCGATGCCACCGTAGCCCAGCGCGGCCCCGTCGCCGCGGCGTTGGGTGCCTTGCCTTCGGAGGCGAACTTCGTGTGGTTGCCGGGGGCACAGCCAGACTTAGCCCAGGCCTTAGCGCAGGAGGGGGTGCTGGTGCGTAGCTTCCCAGAGGGCATCCGGATCACGGTGACTACTAAGGAGGAATCCGAGCGTTTGCTAGCCGCGTGGGAGAAGGTCTCGGCCGCGCCGCTTCCCGTTGCTGGCGGGTAGGCTGGCGGCCATGCGTTTTCTGTGGAATCTTTTGCTCCAGGTGCTGGCCATCGCCATTGCGCTGTGGGTGACGGTGAGCCTGGTGCCGGGCATCACTATCACCCCTGCTCCCCTGGAGCCCGGTCAGCCGGGAATTGGCGCGACCGCAGAGCCTGCGTCCTCGCCGACTTTCCTGGCCGTGGCCGCCGTTATAGTGGCTGTCAATGCCTTCATTGCCCCGGTTCTGCGGGTGCTCGGCGCACCGCTGACGTGCCTGACGCTGGGCCTGTTTTCCATCGTGATTAACGGCGCGCTGCTGCTAATAAGCGAGTTCATCTTCACCCACCTGCTCACCAACCTGGGCCAATTCACCATCGATGGCTGGTGGGCCGCTATCTTCGGTGCTATCGTGCTGGGCCTGGCTAGCTCTGTGGTGAATTTCTTCACCTCCCCGCTGCGGGTGCGCGGCTAACCACCGGCAAAAGGCGGCAGGATGTCCAGCCGCTGCGCCCCGGCCAGTAAGTCCTGCGGCTGCGCATTCCTCCCATCAACCAAGAAGCTGCACTGCTCCAGCACCTGCGCAAAGGACATACCCGCGGCTGTGGTGCCGGAGTGGGTGGCGCGCAGGGTGGCGAGGGCATCGGCAAGCGTGGCCCCTGCTGGCACCTCCACGGACTCCCCAGCCGTGCCCGCAGCCTGCCGGGCGGCGGCAAAATAGTGAACATCAAGCATGGGTTCCACTATGCCACTGCCCCACGCCATAGCTTGCCGATGCCCCCTCCCCTCCCGCACCCCTGCTGCCACAGGCCTACACTGGGGCAGGGTTTGTTGTCTAAAGGAGCTTGCATGCGCACGTATGAGGAACACCTGCAGGCCGTCCGCGCGACGGTAGGGACGCCCGCGGTGGTCACCCGCAGCGTTGATAGTTCCTGCGGCATGGTGCTGGCGCACAGCGTCACCGCCCGCTACGACCAGCCGCGTTTTGATAATTCGCAGATGGATGGCTACGCCCTGGCCTCTGCTGCTAGCGCCACGTTGCACGTGGGTGCCACGGTTGCCGCAGGCAATACCCCGCAGCCGATTGCCAGCGGGGTGGCCACGCCGATTATGACAGGCGCTATGGTTCCGCCCGGTACCGTGGCCATTGTCCCGGTGGAAGACTGCGATCCCCCGCACTTTGTTGCTGCTGGCGAGACAGTCCGGGTACCAGAAGTTCCGGCTGGGCGCTACATTCGCCGGGCGGGGTCCGATGTAGCCGCGGGCACCAGTGTGCTGGAGGAGGGCACGCGGTTGAGCGCGGCGGGTATCGGCACGCTAGCGGCCCAAGGCATAGCTGAGGTTGCAGTCTATGCCCCGGCGCGCATCCTGGTTGTCACCGGCGGCGCGGAGATTGCTGGCGACGGACCAATTGAGTCCAACAGGCGGTCGATCGCGGCCGACGGCGAGGGGAATGCTGGCGGCGGCGCGCTGGGGCAGGCGCAGATTCCTGACTCGAATGCGCCAATGCTCGCGGCCATGGCGCGGGAGTACGGCATAGAAATTGTGGGCTTTCTGCGCACTAACGATGACCCGGCGGCGCTGCGCGCTGCCTTGGAGGCGGCGGTGCGGCAGCATGGGCCTGATGCGATTGTGACCTCCGGGGGAATTTCGCACGGCAAGTTCGAGGTGGTGCGCCAAATCTTGGACAAAGACGGCTGGTTTGGGCATGTGGCGCAGCAGCCAGGCGGGCCGCAGGGGATTTCCCAGCTGGACGGGGTACCGGTGTTGTGCTTGCCGGGCAACCCGGTCTCCACGCTGGTGAGTTTCCGGCTTTACGTGGCGCCGGTGCTGGGGCGAGTGCCGCAGACCCACTGGGCACGCCTGACCACCGGGGTCCAGGGCTTGGATGGGCGCGAGCAATTCCGCCGCGCGGTGGTGTCCTGCTCCCCGGAGGGCTGCATGCAGGCAGAAGTATTAGCCGGCGCGGGGTCTCACCTGCTGGCCCAGGCCATACGCGCCACTGCTCTGGTGCGCATTCCCGCCGGGGCGTCTTTGTCCCCAGGCGATATAGTGGAGGTGTTCCCCCTATGACCCGTAACCGTACTGCCATTGTTATCGTGGCCTCCACGCGGGCTGCCGCGGGTATCTACGCGGACCGCTCCGGGCCTATTGCCGTGGAGTTTTTGCGCGCCCAAGGCTTTACGGTGGAGGCCGCCCGCGTGGTGCCGGATGCCGAGATCGCCGCGGCGGTGGACCAAGCCTTTGCCGAACGCCCCGCGGTGATTGTGACCTCCGGGGGCACGGGCATTACTGCCGATGATCGCACCGTCGAAGCCGTCGCCGCCCACCTCGACCGCGAGCTACCCGGGCTGGCGCAGGCCTTTTATACACACTCGGCGGGGGTGCCTACGGCGGCAGTCTCGCGCATAATCGCCGGAGTCACTGACACCACCTTTGCGATCACGCTGCCCGGTTCCACCGGCGGGGTCCGCGACGGCTGCGCGGTGTTGGAGCCGGTACTAGAACACATCATTGCCTCTCTGGAAGGAAACCATGAGCACTAATTCTGGTTGCGGCCAGCCCAGCGGCCACAGCGGCCACCACCCTGGCCAGCCTGCCAGCCAGCCCGCCGCTGCTGACCCGGACTATGTTGCAGCCCAGGTGGGCAAAGTGTTGGGCGCCCACATGAGCGCCGATCCCCTCGACATCGCAGCGGTGGTGCCCACTGTGACCACCCCGGCGATGGGGGCAGTGGTGACCTTCGACGGCATCGTACGCGACCACGATGCCGGGCGCGGCGGCGTGGAGCTGCTGGAATACACCGCCCACCCGAGTGCGGGAGCCGAAATCGCCCGAGTAGCAGCGGAGGTCAGTGCCGCCCATCCACGCACCCGCCTGTGGTGCGCGCACCGTACTGGGGCCCTGCGCGTGGGTGAGAGCGCCTTCGTGGTCATTGCGGCTGCTGCCCACCGCGGCGATGCCTTTGCCGCTGCCGCAGAACTTGCTGATCGCGTCAAGGCCGAAGTCCCCATCTGGAAAGAACAGCACCACAGCGATGGCGCCAGCACCTGGGTGGGATTGGAATGAGCATCCGCTACGCCAGGCAAGAGGCCCTGTGGGGTGAGGAAGGCCAGGAGAAACTGCGGCGCGCAACCGTGGCCGTCATCGGTGCTGGCGGGCTGGGGTCCCCGGCGCTGCTGTACCTGGCGGGGGCGGGCATCGGCAAGCTCTTGCTCTTTGATGATGACACGGTGTCGCTGTCGAACCTGCAGCGCCAGGTAGTGCACACTACTGCTGCCGTGGGTACGGGCAAGGCTGAGTCGGCAGCGGCGACCATTGCCCAGCTCAACCCGGAGGTGGAGGTGGTGTGCCTTGGCCGTTTGGAGGCCGCCACCGCGCTGGAGCACCTGCGTGAGGCCGACGTCCTGCTGGATGGGACCGATAATTTTCCCGCCCGCTACCTGTGCTCCTGGGCGTGCCATGAGCTGGGGATTCCGCACGTATGGGCCTCTATCCTGGGCTTTGATGCGCAACTGTCGGTCTTTTGGTCCGGGCATGGGCCCGTCTACGAAGATGTCTTTCCCACCATGCCCGCCCCCGGCAGTGTGCCGTCGTGCTCCCAAGCTGGTGTGCTGGGCCCGGTAGTAGGCACCGTGGGCAGCGCCATGGCACTAGAGGCGCTCAAAATTATTACCGGCACCGGAACGCCCCTGGTGGGCACACTGGGCTACTTTGATGCCCTGGCCGGGACCTGGGAGTACATTCCGCTGTCCCGCAATGGCGCCGTGCCCGCCCGTCCTGACGATGCCCCCGAAACCCGCCATGTCCCCGTCGGTTGGCGGCTTATCGACGTGCGCACTGCCGGCGAACGCGCCCAAGCACACATCCCCGGTTCCGAGCATTTCCCGCTCGACCATCTCCTGGCCGGGCATAACCCGGACCTGGACCCCAATGAGCCTGCGGTTATCCACTGCGCCAGCGGCGTGCGCTCCGCCCAAGCCGTGGAGGTGCTGCGCCAACGCGGCTATAGCCGGGTGCTTTCCTTGCGGGGCGGGATAAACGCCTGGCTGGAGCAACAGCACAGTTCGCAAGCCGATGTATAAGGAACAACCAATGACTTCTGAAAACGTCATTTCAAACGATTCCCACCGCACTCGAAGCGAAAAGACTTACCTGCAAATCCCCGGAAAAGTCGCCTACAAGACCGGGACTCGCCCTTTCCTCGGCAGAGCCGACGACGGACACGACTACTGGTGCAAACGCATTGAGAGTGACCACGGGCACGAAGCTATAGTCAACGAGGTGGCTGCCAGCATCATCGGCCAGCGCCTTAACGCCCACGTGCGCCCTTGGAAAATAATTTACGTACCAATATCCCTCCACGGCCACATGATTGGAGATTCAACAGAGCGTTATCGTCTCACCGGAACACCACTATTTGGTTCCCTAAATCTCCACACCGGCACACTACAGCAGGGTTTTAGCGTCATTCCCTTCGTTAATAACGACGCAAATCACAATCACATCCCCAAACTCATTGCCATGTGGGCACTATGCAATGTCCAAGAAGACCTCCAAGTCCTCACGGATAACGCGGACGACAATTCCCTATGGTCCATTGACCATGGATTCTGGTTCGACTCATTGCCCTACCCATGGCAACTAACCTCGTTGGATCATACGGGAGGCATCCCACACATTCCCCTATTGCGCCAATCGATCCCCAGCAGTTGCTGGGATAAGGCCATCACCGCACTCGACAACCTTGACGCCACGCTGCGGGAGGAACTGCACCAAGCCCTACCAGAAGAATGGGGTATTTCAGAAGACAAATCCGCCAGGCTCATCTCCTACGTTCTTGAGCGCAAGGACTACACTCGGAAGCTACTGAGCGATTATAAGACCGGAAAAAGGCAGTGACATGAGATTCCACTATTGGACCGTGAGTGTGGTTCCACGCCCCATGGGCATCACCACCATCGGTGTCGGGGTCATCGTCATCGATCCTGAAACGGGCTGCGCAAGAAGTAAATTTCGCACTGACCGGGGTATCTACCACGAATCAGACTCAGCTGGAGCCACTCAGCTGGCGCTGTGGAATTTCCAGGCGGAAATCGACAGGTTAATCACCCCCATTGAGCCACTCAACCTAGCTGGACAGCACACGCTGTCCAGCTATCTCGAGTTTGTCAGTGGGCATTGGCAGAACATCATCCAGGTTCATTCGATGCAGTCCATGGACGCTAGCAACCTCAACACGGCCGTTGATCTGCTGTTTTCCGCCCTTATCGGCGAGTTTTCCACCGAGCACAGTCACCACGATGTCAGGCATGTACGCCGTAATGTCCGCGGCACTTACAGGAGATTTCCGCGCCTCGAGCGGGCGACGATTTTTGACACAAATGTCCGGGTAGCACGACGCGAACTTGACCTCACATTAGCTGTTGTGGATGAGGGGAACGTTATTGAGCTGAATCAGGCGTTCAACTTCCAGTCGACCGATCCCAGGGGTACCCGGTCCGCCATTGATGCGTGGACTCTGAAGATCGATAAGCTAATCCAGGAAGGTGGCGAACTCAGCGCCCATGGGCCAATTACTCTGGATCCTCGTGGCTCTAGCATTGTTGCAGTCACCACAGAGCCTAATTCTGCAGCACAGCAGGAAAACTACCTTGAATTCCAGGAATTTTGCCGCGACCTGGACATTATGGTGCTAAACGAGGAAGACGTGCCTCAACACGCGGCACGCCTCGATGAACGTTTGGCATCATAACCAGGCCGCCATCTTCCGCAGCCATGCCGCACAATATACAGCTCCAGCCCGACCCAACAAAACCCCCGGTGAACACTCACCAGGGGTTCTACAGTTGGCGGAGACGGCGGGGACTGAACCCCAACCGCACAAACACGCAGGTAAACGGCGCAAAATGAAAACTGTCCAACCGGGCCGGTACGTAACTGGTACGTAAATTGTGCGTATCAGGCCCCCAACACCACGAGGTATAGCACCCCATGCACCACACACCACCCCAACCAACCACCGCGCGCCGGGGCACCGGCACCCCACGCCTACGCCACCTAGTCCACCACACTGAATCATCCGGTGCCATCCATGCGTTCTGTGGTCTACGCCTACACACTCGCACCGGGGCCACCATCGGCAATCACGCCACCAAACAAGACTGCCCCGCCTGCGCGGCAGCACGCCACCTCTATGAGGTAACACTATGAGCACCAAAGACCTGCCCACCGCTGACCAACCAGACAACTACACCGGCCTATACAACCGCGTCCACATCGCGCAGGGGTGCGTAGAACGCGACACCCTTACACTGCACCTGTGCACCGGGGAAGACCCCACCGCTGGCACCTACTGCACCACACTAAACCCCACCACCCGCGTGCAGTTCACCGGGCGCGTGTTTCGAATGCCAGACGGTAAGCCGCCCACCATAGGCAAACTGGAACACATTCCGAATACCCTGCGATGGAATAGGCAGCCGTTGATCCTCTGCCCCTACTGCCTCACCATGGCGCGAGTGGAATCAGAGATGATAAGCCAACGCGCCTACAAAGTGGCCTCCACCATTGCCGCCATGGACAAACTCTAAACCCCACCACGGCACCCCAACCGCCACGAACAGCGGAACGGTTCACTGCCCGGCGCGCCGGGGGGGTGGTGATATGCCACCCCCTAGGCCGGGGTGGTGATATGCCACCCCACCGCTGAGCCCGGCGCCCATAACCGCCTCTATTCCGCACCTATAAAACGCAACCCCCAAACCTGTACATCTTGGGAGCCTCTTTGCCCTCCGCGCTTGTGTGTGGTTGGGGGAGGGGTGTCCCCCCTGGGGTCGGGTATGCCTACCCCACCGGCGGGCCTGGTGCGAGGTATTGCCCGCGCATACGCCCCACGGGCCCCTTGCTGCTCTGCGAGCGCGTGGGGGGGTGGCAGACATCCGCCGAACGGATATATGGGTAGACTTGCCGCCCTGCGAGCGCGTGGGGTGTCTTACACCGGGTGGGCTCGCGCATCGCGAGGGCATCGCCGGGCTTGCCTGCGCGCGCGTCTGTGGTCAAAAAGGGGGTCAGGTCCGTAACACTTCCATCTCCGTAGGGGGTCGTGTATCGCGACCCCCTCGCGTTTTGAACGCGACCTTGTGCCCCCGGTATCGGAGCACTGCGTCCAGAAAAATTCTGAGAGAAGTCTTTTATAGTGAAAAACCCTGTGTCACTGTGTCCGCCCAGCTCAACGCCTATTTTTGGCCTGTGCCATGTGTGTGTCAGGGGTGTGCCAGGGTTGTGCCAGCGACCAACTGACACAAGGTGACACAGCTCTGACTCAAGGGAGACACAAGCCCAAAAACCCTATTGACCTGCATTGACACAAGGACACAGACATTTCTATAAAACACTTTTAGAAAATGTTGCTAGTGACTAGCTTCACTCCCACTAGATAGCGATCCCGCTTCACGCGCCCGCCACCAGGCGGGGGCACCGCACCGGGCACGGGTAACTGCTTACACTCAACCCGGCTATCAACTGCGCTCAATTGATTAACCATCTGCTCAGCGCTTGCCGCGCGGGTGCCATTATCGTCATGCCATGTCTTCCATGCGCGGTGTACAGCACTGCGCGGCACAATATCGTTTGGGTTGCCCGTGACCTCTAACATGTCCTGTAGGAATCGTTTAGCAGGTGATGCCAGGCCCTCTAACCCGTCTACCATGTCCGCCATCGTATCCGGCACGGTAAACCGGCCCGTCTCGTTTAGCCGGTCCAACCCCTGCAAGGCCCAATTGAATATGCCCGGTAGTTCCGCCAGTAGACGGCCCTCTAGCCCGGGATCTTCTTTGCCTAGATGACTTTTTACCAATCGCACGGCCATAAAGCGGTTAGCCACAGCACCGGCGGCGTCCACGAAACGCGGGAGCTCGTTAGAGGCGATGACAAAGCGAGTAGGTAGCTTGCCTGTCCAATTTGGTTGGTACTTGCGCTGAATAGACACGCTGTCTCCTCCGACCACGTTCAGAATGAACTCGGTTGCTTTGCGCCCGTTGCTTCGCGACGGCTCGCGAGCATCGCCTACCGTAGCTAATGGCTTGCCGATAAGTGCCGCCTGGCCTGGGTCTGTGCCCAACCCGTCTAGCGAGGTAGACCCCGTATTGGCCTGCCCTACCAGCTCTGTCATGACTCGCAAGATGACGCCCTTACCCGCGCGAGTAGGCCCAACCATCAATAGGGCCTTATGCAAGTCTGTACGTCCTGCAATGACATACCCCATAAATTCCTGCAACAGCTCCGCGCCTTTGCGGTCATGAGCAAACGTGTCATAGATAAAGGCCAGCCACTCATCACAGCGCGCGCCGGGGTCGTAGTCGAACGGCAGGGAATAGGTGGTGAACAAGGCCGGGGTATGGTCCACCAATTCCCGCGTGCTAAGACGGAAAAGTCCATTGCGTAGGGCCACATACTCCCCTGCATCGCCCGGTAAGCCCGGTGTGCCCCCAATGTAGGCCGGGGCGCTGGCCTTATCATCGAGCACCTTGTTCGCGCGTGCCTTAAGCGAGCGGATAACGTCGCCAACCTTTGCGCTAGTGGGGTCCCACGGCACGAGCGTATCCACGTCTTTACTCACCTTGCGGTATACCGCGCTGGCAAACAAGGGGTACAAGTCAGACTGTATTGGTAGGTCTGCGTCTTTGCCTTGCTCTGCGAACTGTTCCCAACACACACCGGTGTATTCCCACCAGTTCCCGCGCCAATAAAGCAACTGCGCCCGCCCGCTAGGGCCCGAATAAAGGTTGCTCATCACGTGCTTAGCTACCTCATAGGGCTTACCCGGGCCCGGTAGCTCAACTTCCCCACCGGTGGTATCGACATCACCGGCTATTACGCGCTGTTCCACGGTAGGCAGCTCGAACACTTCAGCAGAAAACGACACGTTATCACTCATGCCGCACCCCCTACGAGGGTCCCACGTGCAGCGGTACGAGCGCTTGCAAGGGTGCGGATAATTTCCGCATCAGCTAGACCTACCGCACGGGCGGCATCGGACAATTGCGCCTCAATGTCTAGCCCGCTGTCTAACGCCCGGCGCGCCGCCCAATACAACCCGTTGTTGCGGTTGCCGTCCGCGAGCTCTGCAACAAAGCGAACGAGCCCGGCCCCGGCATCATCGGCATGGACAACAACCCGCCCGGGGGTGGTAGGGCGCGGTAGGGGCTTAAACACGTGCTGTAGTAGCCCCTTTGGCAGGGGGGCTATATCGGTCCATGTATGGGGTACATACAGCCCGCCGGTTTCAGGGTGGACGGACGGGGCCATAACTACGTACCCGGCCCCGCCGTGCTTAATGTCAATACCGGAGCCACGGTGCACGAGCTCACTACGCAGGGGCGCGAGATAGGGCACGGTAAACCATAGATGCCACCCACCGGAGCCGGTCATAAACGCCATGGTTTCAGGCACGGCAAAGCTCGCGGTAATAAGCTGCCATGTCTCATGCCCACCGTTGCGAATATCAATATCTAGCACCACAATGCCGCGCCCCGGGCGGGCGCCAATGTTAGCCCCTGGGTAGCGTTGCCACCACCTGCGCACGGTGTCCACGTCGCTGCTAAACGCCTTGTAGCCACCATCAACGAGGGGCCTTTTGCCACGCAGGGGACCTACTGCAAGGCCACGGGTGGCGTAGTCTAGGGCCGCTTCCATGCGCATTTCGGCTAGCGTGGTGCCTGCCATGCAGCTATGATTTTCCATATAGCTTGCCAGCATGACATCCCCCGCCTGTGTCCCAACGGCGGGGGTTTGTGTTTGGTTGCTCAACGCTTACACCCCTCCCCACTGTGCGAGCCCGGCGCGTGGTGTGAACTCGCCCATTACGCAACACCCCCGGACCAGGCGTTCGTGGGGGTAAATAGTGCGTCTACATCTTCAGGCTTTAGGCGAATCGTTCGCCCGGCGCGGTAGGCCACTAGACGGCCCTCTGCAATATGGCGTCGCAAGGTGCGCACGCTTAGCGCGGAGTATTCCGCTGCTTCTTTCAAACTCAAATACCTGTCTTGCATAGACTCAGGTGTACACGCGCAGCCGGGTGTGTCCAACAGTGCGAGTTGTGCATTTGCGCCGCATGGACTTGTTTTCTCCCCCTATGCAATCACACACCGACTGAAAACGACTGAAAACGACTGAAAACGACTGAAAACAGCATTGCCAGTTCGCGCCGGGGTAGGGCATTGTAGGACGCCGCAAAAAGTGACAAAACACACAAGCAATGAGGGTAATCAAAATGTGCACTTAGCTACCCCCCTAACGACTGACTCACCCTATCCATAAGCTCATCTGTACGCCCCGCGCGCACCTTCATATACACCTCATAAATTGTTTCCATATCATCCTGGCCTAACAGCTTCCCAATCTCTTTTAAGTGCGCCCCCTGCTCCGCAAGCCGTGTAATCAACCAGTTACGCCCCGTGTGTGGGTTAATCCCAGGGTGCACCCCGGCGCGCTCTTTCGCCCGGCTAAGCACACTGCGATAGCTTGTATCCATCACCATGTGACCGCTAGCGGTAACCGTTAATAACCGGAGGGTACGCGTTGGGCGCGACCCCTGGATTGTGGACACGGAATTATGGGTTAAGCTACAGCATTTAGGATAGCGCATGTAGCTGCTTCGAATTGTATGGGGGACATGTATTTGCACCAGGAGTGTCGTCGCTTGGTGTTGTATCTGACGCACCAGGCAAAGACTTGCCTGCGGGCCTGGTCGACTGAGGCGAAGCATCGTCGATTACGCAGTACTTCACGCTTGAGGGTGGCGTTAAACGACTCCGCTAGAGCATTATCGGCACTCGTTCCCACCGCACCCATGGACTGGATAACTCCCAGGTCGCGGCAGCTTTGTTGAAACTCTTTCGAGGTATAGACACTGCCGTGGTCACTGTGGAAGATCGCCCCAGCAAGGCTTCCGCGCTGCCTGAGTGCTTCCTCCAGGGCATCGATGGCCAACTCGCTACGCATGTGATCAGCAATAGAAAACCCGACCAGCCTGCGTGAATAGCAGTCGATGACGGTCGCGAGATACAGATTTGTTCCTCCTTGGATAGGCAGGTAAGTGATATCGCCAACAAGCAAACGATTAGTCTCATCAGCACGGAAACGCCTTTTGACCAGGTCCGGGAATACCCGGCGGGAAGAAGCGGACACCGTGGTTTTCACACGGCGCTTCTTACTAAACCCGTACAGGCCTAATTTCTTCATCACCCGGGCCACGCGCTTGTGGTTGACTGGGCTACTGTCGTCGCGCTCGGAGAGCTCAGCTGCAATTCGTTTGGCTCCGTAGAGGCCTTTTTCCTCATCAAAGACCTCACGGATTTGCCTGCCAAGTGCTTCATCAGCACTCCTGCGAGCCAGACGCTTCGGCTTGGCCTTCTTCCATGCGTAATACGACGACCGGTGTACGTCGAGCACCTGACACATCCGCTTTACCGAATACCGGTGGGTATGGTCATCGATGAACTTGAAGCGGATTACGAGTTCATCTCCTTGGCGAAATATAAGGTGGCCCTGCGCAAGATATCGCGTTCTTCTTCGACGATGGCCAGCTTCTTTTCAAGCTGCCGGATCCGTTCAGCATCACCAACCTGCCGGGCACGGGCCTGCTCACGGCTACGACGAGCGCGCTTGCCGGTGCCGTACTTGTCGACCCAGTTCGCTAGGGAATTTCGGTTAATACCAAGATCTGCAGCAATGGAATTGAAGGAGCCTTCCATAGAGTTCTCGTAGACCGCGACAGCATCGCGCTTGAACTGCTCAGAATACGTCTTACGGGGCATGGTCACACAGTACCTCTCTCCGGCTAGCAACCGGGGTTAGCCCATGTCCACTCCAAGGGGGTCAGGCCCGTTGAATGAGTACCCTTAATCTGCTGCCTAATCACCGTAGGTTCCGCTGGTGCAAACCTTGCGAGGTGGTCCAAAAAATAGGGCACGTCCGCCGCCATAATCGGCACCGTGCGATTACCGGCCTTAGTCTTAGGTGACTGCAGCAGCATGTGCGTACCGCCACCATCGGTAATACGCTGCGCGTTCTGCCTAATAGTCACAGTAACCCTAGGCAGAAAGGGCACCGGGAGGGGAATAACCTCCACATCAGCCACCTCTAGGGCTATGGCCTCACCAATACGCACCCCGTGATGCAACACGAGCGAGGTTAAAACACGATAGCGCGCCGGGACCTGGGCAAGAATCGCGCCAATTTCCCCGTCAGTAGGTAGATACTTTTCTTTGATCTCAATCTTTGATCCCGCCTTAGGAATCGCAACCGGGTTAGTTGCAAGTATGCCGCGTTCTACCGCCTCCGCGCACGCTGCGCGCAAGCGCTTATACGCCTGCTGATTGACTGTTTTAGCCTCCGGATAACACCGCTGCACACCGTCCCACCAGCGGTATACGTCCGCCTTAGTCAGGTCCACGAGGCGTATATCACGCAAGGAACACACATCCGCATCTTGCGCGCCGGGGCCATAAGGGTGCGTAATCCGCACGCGGGTAACCCTCCGGTAATTCTGCATAGTAGACACTTTCACGGGTTCAGGGCGGCGCTCTAGTAGCTCATGAAAACGCTCTAACCACTGCGCGACTGTCTCAGAGTCTGCCCCTGCTTTAGCCCGGCGCGCAGCAGGGGGGCGCCACGTGTCTAAGTCGATAAGCTTTCGCTCCTCTGAGAGCCATCCGCGCGCATCTGTTTCTGTAGGGAACGAGCCGCCAGCACTGTGCTGTGCACCATCCGGACCGGTGTATTGCGCAGTGAACCGGCCACTGTTGCGCTTGCGTACTGTTCCCCACTCAGCGCGGGTACGCCTCTTTCGCGTCATTGATGCCCCTTATTAGATTGGTCCGTTCCGGAACGTTGCCGGTACGTTAACGGTACGTAGTGAGTGCGTCTAATGGCAATTATTGGCCACTTGTGGCAACATAGTAGCACGCCGCTAACCAGCGCAGATATAGCAAAACCCCCGGTCAATAGTGACCAGGGGAAATGCACTCTGCGGAGACGGCGGGATTTGAACCCGCGGAGGTGTAACCCTCGCTGGTTTTCAAGACCAGTGCATTCGGCCGCTCTGCCACGTCTCCATTGCTAGCGTCTAAGGCCAGCCCCTCAAGAGTACTAGATTCGTGCCCTATACATCTAGTTGGCCACAGGGCACTAGGGTGGTGGCATGCAAGCAATAATTCAGCGTGATGAACAGGACCCAAGCTCGCTCGAACTCGGCGAGGTAGACACCCCCCAGCTGCGCCCTGGGGAGGTACTAGTCAAAGTAGCGGCGGCTGGAGTTAACCGTGCCGACCTGCTGCAGGCACGGGGGCACTACCCGCCACCGGAGGGGGCATCGGCAGTAATTGGCTTGGAAGCAGCGGGCACCATTGTGGATGCCGGCGATACTGACTGGGAGGTGGGCACCGAGGTTGGCGCTCTGCTAGCCGGGGGCGGATACGCGCAGTACGTGGCGGTGCCGCAGGGGCAACTGCTGCCCATCCCGCGAGGCTTTAGCCTGGAGCATACCGCTGCCGTCATCGAGGTGGCCTGCACCGTATGGTCCAACCTAGTAATGGAAGCCGGACTACAGGCAGGCCAGACGGTGCTGATCCATGGGGGTGGAGGGGGCATCGGCACGTTTGCCATCCAAGTAGCCAAGGCCCTAGGCGCACGCGTGGCGGTAACCGCTGGTAGTGAGGAGAAACTGCAACGCTGCCGGGAACTGGGCGCGGACATCCTGATCAATTATCGGGAGGAAGATTTCGCAGAGAAACTGCAGGACTCCTGCGACGTCATCCTGGACATCATGGGGGCAAAGTACCTCAAGGGCAATCTGCGCGCACTGGCCAAGGACGGCCACATGGTGATGATTGGTATGCAAGGCGGCACCAAAGCAGAAATTAACCTGGGCGTGGTGTTGGCCAAGCGTCTGACCATTCAGGGCACCACGCTACGCTCGCGGGACGCCGCCGCCAAGGCAGAGATTGTGGCGCAGACCGTGGCCAATGTGTGGCCCATGTTGGAAGACGGGCGCGTTAAGCACGCGTTGCACGCCACGTTCCTGCTGGCACAAGCAGCCGAGGCCCACGCGGCGCTGGACTCCGGGGAGGTCACCGGCACCTTGGTGTTGAAGGTAGACGGCGACGCCCAGGAAGATGCCTAGGAAGACGCCTAGGAAGACGCCTAGGCGGGGCTGACGCAAGCCGCTTGGCACTGGCCGCCCAGCCCGCCGGGCTAAGCCAGCGACGCCACCACGCGGGTGAGCTGCTCGATATCTTGGCGGGTATTAAACGGCGCCAGGGCCACGGTCACGGTGCCGTCAAGCTCATCTATGCCCATCTCCTGCAGCAGCGGCGTGGGCGGGGTGAGGGTGGTGACCAGGCCGTTATCAAAAAGCCGCTGGTGAATGGTGGGCGCGGGGACACCGCGCACGGCGAAGGTCAGCCGCGGGAGACGGTCCTCGGAGGCCTCAGCTGCGGCCTCACCAGTCACGCCCAAAATATGGACCTGCGGCAGCGCGCTGAGCAGGTGGTAGAGGTCCACACGCAGCTCATCCAGGTAGCTGTGCAGGGCGCGCATGGACTCACGCAGGCGCACCCGGCGCAGGCCACGCTCGCCGCCAGCCAACTGGGCCAGGTGGTCCACCAAGGGCCCCACGCCACCGGCAAGACCTGGGGAGACCGCGGTTTCCAACTTGGCGGCGGTGTGCTCCGTGCGATCGGGACTGAGTGTGTCTAGGCGCTTAAACATGGCGGCGTCCCTAAAGACCAGCGCCGCAATCTGCGGCCCGCCCAGCTGCGCTAAGTCCACACCCACAATGTCCGCGCCGGTGGCGTTAATGTCTACCGGCCGGTAGGGCGCAAGTGCCGTGATATCCACCAGGGTCCAGGCGCGGGAACGGTCCCGCACGTGCTCAATAACCTCCTCTAACGGAGTCACGGTGCCCAGCAGCTCATGGGCGGCACTGAGCGCCACCAGGCGAGTAGAGCCATCCACCAGTTTGGCATATTGAAATGCCGGTAGCTCCCCAGTGCCCAGGTCCGGCAGGGCCCAGCGCACCTGAGCACCATGGGCGCCTTCTGCAAACGCGGCATAGAGCGCCGGCGGGTCCAATTTAGACAGCACCACGGAGGAATTGCGGCGCAGCAGTGGCGCCATGGCACGCGCCAGCGATTGGTAGAGCACCGGCAGGGAGGGGCCCAGCACCACGGCATCGGCCTTGCCGCCCACCAGGTCTGCTATAGCCATGCGTGCCGATGCCACATGCCCTTCCCCCTCCAAAGTCCCTGCAGGTTGGGCAGCAAAATGGGCCCCGGCGCGGGTGCCGGACTGGCCTTCACCGAGGACCTCTGGCGCCACTACGGCATTGGCAGTACGGAAGGCCCGCGACACCCCGGCGGAGACTTTTTCCGCTATCTGCGGCGCTGCGTGGGCGTTGAGGTAGGTCCACCCGTCGGACAGGCCGGTGTACAACCCCCGAACGCCCGCGACGTCGTATGCCGTCATCGCATCCCTTCCTTTTCGCATTCAACGCCCCTACTCTATACCGAAGCCCGGACATTTCGTTTTCCGCAGGTTAGCCCAGGATCCGGCGGGGCGGTGCGCGCGAGACGGCCTAAGGGGATAGGGTGTTTTAACGTGCAAGACAAGAATCAATTGCGCGCCGATGTCGCCCGCATGACCGCTGCTCCCACTGGGGACGCGCCCAAGTCGGAGTCCATGACCCTCAGGGCTGCTTTTGCCGATTTGGTCCAAGGTGCTCGCCAGCGGGAGCTGTGGTTCATGCTGGGCATCCAGGACATTAAGCAGCGCTATCGCCGCTCCGTCCTGGGTCCGCTGTGGATAACCGTTGCCACTGGTGTCATGGCTGCGGCACTGGGCTTGCTGTATTCGATGCTCTTTCAGATTCCCGTGGCGGAGTTCCTGCCGCACGTCACCGTTGGGTTGATTATGTGGAACTTCATCTCGGGTGCGATCAGGGAGGGATCTACGGTCTTTATTGATAATGAGGGCCTGATCAAGCAGTTGCCCGCTCCCCTTTCGGTCCATGTGTACCGCTTGGTGTGGCGCCAGGCGCTGTTTTTGGCCCATAACCTGATCATTTGGGTGGCACTGCTGCTTATCTTCCCCCGCCATTTGGGCTGGGAGTTCTTCCTGTTTATCCCCGCGCTGGCTCTGCTGCTGGTCAATGGCGTGTGGGTGGCCATGTTCTTTGGCATTGTGGCCACCCGCTTCCGCGATGTCGCCCCACTGTTGGAGGCCCTAACCCAGCTGCTGTTCTACGTCACGCCAATTGTGTGGATGACCAACACCTTGAAGGAAAACGGCGGTGCCGTGGCGGAGCGCGCGCGCATTGCGGAGATTAACCCGCTCTATCACTACATGGAGATCGTCCGCGCGCCAATGATTGGCCAGGAAGTCGCAGCGTATCACTGGTGGATAGTGATCGCTTGTACTATCGGCGGCATTTTCATCGCCGCGCTGGCCATGCGCCAATGGCGCTTCCGCGTGTCCTACTGGGTATAACGTCACTTTAAGGAATAATCATGGTTTCCATTGATACCTACAACGCCTGCGTAGACTTTCCCATCTTCGACGCCAAGTCCCGCTCCCTGAAGAAGGCCATGTTAGCCACTGCTGGCGGCTCGATTGGCAAAAACGCCCACAACACGGTGGTGGTCGAGGCCCTCAAGGACATCAATTTGCACCTGCGCGAAGGCGATCGCGTGGGGTTGGTGGGCCACAACGGCGCCGGTAAGTCCACGCTGTTGCGTCTGCTCTCTGGCATCTATGAGCCCACCCGCGGGTCTGCCGATGTCCGCGGCCGCGTCGCCCCCGTCTTTGACCTGGGCGTAGGCATGGACCCAGAGGTCTCAGGCTATGACAACATCATCATCCGCGGGCTGTTTTTGGGCCAGACCATCAAGCAGATGAAGTCCAAGATGAATGAGATTGCAGAGTTCACGGAGCTGGGGGATTACCTCAACATGCCGCTGCGCACCTACTCCACCGGTATGCGCGTGCGTCTGGCGCTGGGGGTGGTGACCTCCATTGAGCCGGAGATCCTCCTGCTTGATGAGGGCATTGGCGCTGTCGATGCCGCCTTTATGGCCAAGGCCCGGGTCCGCCTGCAGGAGCTGGTCAAGCGCTCCGGTATTTTGGTCTTTGCCTCCCACTCCAATGACTTCCTGGCTCAGCTGTGCAATACCGCTCTGTGGATTGAGCACGGCGAGGTTAAGCAGGCCGGTGAGGTTGCCGACGTGGTGGAGGCCTACGAGGGCCCCGGCGCTGGCGAGTACGTCCGCGACCTACTCGCGCGCTTTGAACAAGAGCGTTAGGCGCCACCCTTCCCGGCTATCTCTGGTCAGCTATTCCTAGCCAGTCATCCCTAGCCAGTCATCCCCGGGCCGTCAATTCCTAGCAGTGCCCGCAGCTGTGGCGTGACGCCGCTGACCTGCACTCTCACCCCGCCGGGCTGGTAGTCTTTCCGATCTAGCCGGGCATCTTCCACCGGCAGCTCCACCCCGTCCGGCCCGTTGGGACCATTCACCGCGGTCCGGTAGACCTTGTACCCCAGCTTGGCAGACACCGCCGCCGATGCCGCATTGCCCACCACCCAGCCACTGCGCAGGCTGTGTGCGCCCAGGTGCTCAAAACACATCACCGCCACCGCGTGGCGCACTAGCGTGCCGATGCCCTGCCCCTGGTACCGGTGGTAAATCCAGGATCCGGTTTCCACCTCCCGCGTCTGCGCAAAGTTCTGCGCCCGCAGGTCCACCACCCCGCACAACTGCCCGTCAAGGAAAACCCCACAATCCAGCGTCCACTCCTGCGGGGACATGCTTGCCCGATGCCCCCACCTAAACTGCGCTCCCGCCCACACCGGGGGTTGCCCAAACAGCCAACTAAAGGCATACTCCGGCACGTCGGTGCCATAAATGTCTTCCGGGGTTACTCCTGCTAGCTGCGCAATGTGTTCATCGCGCAGGGCCCGCAGCTCAATGCGACGGCGCTCATCCGTGGCGACAACCTGTAACCCAAAGGGCGGCCAAATCTGAGCTAGGCCTACCGCATTGTCTACTACGTTTTTCATGCGCACTGACTCTACTCCCAGCCCTACACCCAGCCGACAAGCCAACAGCCGTATAGCTCTCGCTGCTGAGTTTCGATCCTGTTGTCTCCTCGCGGCCCCCCACTCGCGTCACCCCGATCAGCACAATCCAATGACTGCAATCCAGTTGCTGCAATCCGATCAGCGCAATCCGGTCGCTTTGCGACCCATGAATAATAATCCTATAAAAACTTGCTCTACCCAGATTCTTATGCGACAATTCTCAGCGAAAGCCAAGATTGTGGCTTGCCCATTCACCCAAGGAGTATCCCCCATGAAGCGTTTCGCTGCTGGCGCCGTCGCCGTTGCAACCGCCCTGTCCCTGTCCACCGGAGTTGCTTCCGCTGCCGACTCGTCCAACGAGAGCTCGCTTCCCGCTCTCGAAGGTCTGACCTACGCCGTAGTCGCCGCTAAGAACGGTCAAAGCGAGCCTCACAAGGGTTCTACCGAGCAGTCTTCGAAGGCTGGCAGCACCGCTGAATCTCATTTCGAGACCTACAAGTCCTCTTACGCAAATGACGTCAAGAACTCCTACCCTGCCGGCACCACCGCTGACATCCTGTGGGGCACCGGCATCGCCGCCGCCATCCTGGGCCTTATCGGCTTCGTGGCAAACTCCGGCCTGATCCCGGGCCTGAAGCTGCCGTTCTAAGCCGTGCTGCCAGGTTTTCTGGCAACACGTTCGCGGGAGTAACCCGCAGCCACTCCACCGCTTAACGCCACTCCACTGCTTAACGCAGTGGAGTGTTGTGCTTTATGATGTTCTAGTTCCATTCACATCCAAGGAGATTTATATGAAGCGCTTGAACGCTGGCGTCGTGGCCGTTGCCACGGCACTGTCCCTGTCCACCGCCGTAGCCACCGCCGCTGAGACTCCGCAGGAGCCAGCCGCTGCACAGACCGGTTCTGCACAGCAGGACTCCAACTCCAGCGATCAGCACGTCAGCTCGCTGGACACCAAGCAGACCCTAGAGGCCTTGCGCCACCTGACCGAGGGGTACGCCAAGCACAAGACTGGCGTCCCGGACGCGGTGGGCTCCACCATCGCCAAGGGTGAGGAATTTGCCTCCTCCGAGGCAAAGAAACTGCAGAGCTCCGACATCCCCGCGCTGATTGAGCTGGCTCAGTCCGACGCCGCTGGTTCTGCCTCCCGCGCATTCCTGTCCAGCATCTACCAGGACAAAAAGAACGATTGGGCCCCGGGCACCAGCCTGGACATCTTCGTTGGCACCTCCATTGCTGCACTGGTGCTGGCCATCTTCGGCGGCGGCCTTGCCGCTGCCAAAGCTCTGGGCTTCAAGCTGCCGTTCTAAGAACCAACGGAACTGCCCGCCGCCACATTACCTGCGGCCCCAGGGCCTGAAGCCGCCGCATCACCTGCGGCCCCTGGGCTTCAAGCTGCCGCATTAGTTGCGGCCCCTGGGCTTCAAGCTGCCGCAGTAACTGCGGCGGCGGCAAACGGCACCGCCGGGCCTGCCCGGCAAAGACGTGACGCGGTGGCACAATAGAGCCCATGCCTGTCACACCGTCTACACCTTCGCCTGTCGCACCGCTGCGCTCCTCCGGAACTACCGCCGCCGTCATTGTCACCCACCAGCGGGTAGAACTGCTGCGGGCCTCCCTGGAGCAAGTTGTGAACCAGACGCACCCGGTGGACTGGGTGATTGTGGTGGACAACGGCGCCGAGGACGCCGTGCGCCAACTCGTAGAAGAACTGGCCGGTTCCCGCGCTGTCTACATTGCCTCCCACACCAACTTGGGTGGCGCCGGGGGGTTTGCGCTGGGGTTCCTCACTGCACTTGCCAAGGGGGCGGACGCCGTGTGGTGTGCCGATGATGATGGCCGCCCCGCCGACCCCGGGGTGTTAGAGGAGCTCTACCGCGTTGCTGAAACCAACGCGCTCCACGAGGTCTCCCCTGCCGTGTGCAACCTCGAAGACCCCGGCCGCTTGGCCTTCCCTCTGCGCCAAGGACTGGTGTGGCGCCGCCGCATGGACGAGCTGGACGGCGATTTCCTGCCCGGGATAGCCTCTCTCTTTAACGGCGCCCTGATATCTGCTGCTGCCATGGAGACCATTGGGGTGCCCGACTACCGCCTGTTCATCCGCGGCGATGAGGTCGAGTACCACCGCCGCCTTGTGGGCTCTGGCCTCAAGTTCGGCACCGCCCTGACCACCAGCTATTTGCACCCGGACGGATCCGAGGAATTCAAGCCAATCCTGGGCGGGCGCATGCACACCCAGTACCCGGACGGCGAGTTCAAGCGCTTCTTCACCTACCGCAACCGCGGCTACCTGCTGTGGCAGCGCGGTATGCGCAAGCTCCTACCGCAGGAATTTGCGCGCTTCGCCTGGTTCTTCCTGGTGCAGCGGCGTGACCTTTCCGGGTTTATCGGCTGGCTGCGCCTGCACAATCGCGGCCGCCGCGAGGACTTCCGCCGCCCCTAGAGTGCAGCCGGTGAGCCGGCGCGCTGAGCCACCGCACTGATCCACCGCGCTGAGCCGGCGCCGTTTAGAGGTCCTTGCGGATCTTCATGTCGGAGTTCTTCCACCAGCCCGTCCGGGTGATTTCCTCCTGCTCGACCACGGCCAGGCGCGGGGCCTCCCCGGCGGAGTTGGTGCGCAGCTCATACTTCTCAATCGCGCCCCAGTCCCGGGCCCAATCATGGTTGAGATACGAGGGCAGCTCATAGGCATAGTTCACCGCCTCCGCCGTGGACAGCGCACCGCCACCGCTGAAGGACTGGAAGTCAGTCAGGGAGGTTTGCGCGGCGGAATCAGGAAGAATGCGGTACTGCGGAATCTCCGTCACCCCGGCGTAGTGGTCAAAGGTACGCTGGCAGGGGAATTGCAGGGCCACCGACCAGTCCAGCAGCCCCGGGGTCTCCCCGTCGAATAGCGAGTTCAGCGTGGCCAGGGTAGGCACGCGCGGCGGCACAAATGCCATCCAGTCGCGCTCATCCAGGGAGGCATCCTTCGCCACCAAACGCACCACGTTGGCTTCTTCCGGCAAATCAGCCAGGGGCAGGCGCAGGTTACGCCACTCGGGGGTGGCGCCAACATCGGAAAGCTCTGCCTTGCCGATGCCCCCTACCCTGCCACCGCGCAGAGTGCCATACTCCAGCACCAGGTCCTCGCCCTCTTGCTCAACGCCGTTGACGTCGTGGTGGTAGATGCGGCCTGCAGCGGAAACTACCAGCAAGGGGGAGTCGGCAGCAGCCTCGGGAAGGTGGAACCACTGCGAGGTCAGCTGGGCGGTGCCCTGCTGGTTTTCAGAATATGAACCCATCACCGGAACGCGGCGGTAATCCAGGTTAAACGGCAAGTGCGTGTGCGAACCATTGACACCAGTAGCCGCGCGCTCCCCCTTGCCTTCAGCAGCGGCCTCTGCGGAGTCCTCATTCTGGCCCGTGGGAGTTGTGGCGGCGTTGATAGCGGACTCCTCGCTGCCGGAGTTAGCAATCGCACCCACGGAAGCAGAGTTTTGATTCTCCGGCTCGATGTCATCCGGAATGTTGCTGGGGCCAAAGCCCGAGCCCTCCGGATCCTCCAGAGAGTCGGCCAGAGTGCCGCGCACCGGCTCCAAGAAGGACTCATTCGTATTGGTCTCCACCAGGGTGTGTTCTGCCAAACCGCAGCGCTGCCCCGCCAAGGAGGCCAGGTTGCCCCGGCCCACGGAGTATGCCGGGCCCTGGGAGACGTAGCCCTTTGCAAAAGAGGCCATCGAAAACGCCACCATGAGCGCGCAGGCCACGGCAATCGGGGCGGACATCACGCCAGCCCAGCGGCTGACCCGCTGGGACTCATCGGCGCGAAACTGCGCCTCGGACTCACTGAAGCGGCGCCGGCGGCGCTGCCGCAGGGACTGCACCACGCCCACCGCAGCAATAACCAGCGCGATGCCCAGGACCACCGTGGCGGCCTCGACGCCCTTGAATTGCACGGTGCGGTCCCACCACGGAATACCAAAGGAGGACACGTACCACCAGGCATTCCAACCGGCCAAAGATATGGCCATCAGGAAGGTCACCGCCGCCAAGGCGAAAGTGCGGGCGCGGGAGGAACGCAGCGCAATCTGGGAGAGCACCACAGAACCCTGCGCCGCCAGCACGCCCGCCACACCGGCGTAGATACCGAAGTGGTGGGTCCATTTGGTTGGCGTGAACATGAGGAAGAACATGGACAGCGCCACAATCAACAGCAGGCGCGTGGTGGGCCCAGGTTCCGCACCAGCCACCCGCCGGTCCTTGATAAAGGCGTAGAGCACCAGACCCAAGCTAAAGAGCATGGTGAACATGGCAAAGCGGCGAGTCAGGGAGCCATCTACCGACTCCTGGAACAGCGTGGTGTAGCGCGCAAACTCCGAATACCACGGCAGCGACGGGCCCACCTGGGTGCGCACGGAGGTCGACTCCAGTACAGCTGCGAGGGTTTGGTCCCCGAAGACCAGCACCATGATCGCGGTGCCACAAGCCAAGAACGGCGCGATAAACGGCATCCACCCCGCGCTGCGCGCCCGCTGGCCCATAATGTCAAAGACTTGCGGCAGACTGACCAAGAACACGCCCACGGCAAACAAGCCGGTGGGGCCCACTGCCAGGGTGATGGTCGCAATGATGGTGCCCACCGCAGCAGGCAGCAGACGCCGGGTGGCAATCGCGCGCTCGAACGATGCCCACGTCAGCATCACCCCCATTGCCACCATGGGTTCCGGACGAATGCCGTTGTTATACGGCAGCCAGAAGCTCAAGAACATCAACGCTGCGGTCCAGTGCGCCACCCGGCGGGAATTAATCAGCTCCCCAAAACGCGGCAAAATCTCCCGGGACAGCACAAACCACAC
Source organism: Corynebacterium lizhenjunii (assembly GCF_011038655.2). Taxonomy (NCBI): domain Bacteria; kingdom Bacillati; phylum Actinomycetota; class Actinomycetes; order Mycobacteriales; family Corynebacteriaceae; genus Corynebacterium; species Corynebacterium lizhenjunii. The sequence goes on along the minus strand of NZ_CP064954.1, from coordinate 104,508 downwards.
CACCAGGCCGGCCAGCAGCGACGGCAAGCGCATGAACACCGAGGCGGTAGAAATCTGCGTCATGACCGCCAGCAAGTCATAGTACGGTGAACCAAAAGGCGACTCCGGCACGCCGTACCAGCGGTAGTAGTTAGCCATGTACTCCGCATGGTCGCTCACGCGCGCCATAGTCAAAATAAAGCCATCATCGGAGGTATTTGCCCCGAAGATGTGCCAAAAGACCAGCACCGCAGCCACCACGCCGTCCAGCGGGCGCACCTGCTTCCACGTCGCCGGCATAAAGCCCATGCGGCGGCCATCCAACCGGTCCAGGCGCCACAGGCACAGCAGGCTCAGCGCCACCATGAGCAGACCAATAATCATCGCCGCCAGCTTCAGCGGGGTGGGACTAGAGGTAAACCGCGAGTTGATCTCCACGTCCACGTGCGCGCTGGACAATGCCGCCCGCGCAGCCGGGGTGTCCTCCAACTCGGTGTAGACACCGGTGACCTGGGGGCGCAGATCCTCATCCGAGGTGGCTGTATGGGAGCCCACCTGGACCCGGGTGGCATCGGCAGTCACGCTGAGCTTTAAGGCGGCATCGGCAGGCAAGGCAGCCACCTGCTGCGGACTCAAATCCAACAGGACGTCATCCAAGGACGCCACCGTCAGCCCACCATCGCCCGTGCGGACGAACAAACCGCGAGTGGTCGCCTTCTTCGACCCCGGCGGCACCGTCCCGTAGAGCAAGTCCTGGCCCTCGCGCAGATACTCCGTGGCGGCCAGGGGGAACTCGGCCTCAATGGACTCCGGGGCCAAAGAAATCAGCGGGGCATTAATGGAAGCCAGCGAGTCCTGCTGCGGCCACTGCACGCTGGACTGGACCTGCTTCACCGGCAGCAGCGGGGTGGCCAGAAACAACACAAACCCCACAATCCCGGCTACGATGGCGCACCATCGCAGGCGGGCGGGGGCTGGGGAGAAGGTATCAGTCACCCGGACATTCTACGACGCAGCTAGGTGGCCGTGCGTACTGCCACTACAAACGGGCCGTGTTGAGACAATTCCCACCCCTGGCTAAAGACCTGCGGATCGTAGAAGATGGCCCTGTAGCGCACGTTGGGCTGGTTGGGGAAAATGTCTTCCGCGATATGGATCTTGAAGCCCTCGTGCTCTGCCTCGTTGCCCTTCTCCGGCAGGGTGCCGCGGAAAATGATGGCGTCCGGGGCCTTCCAGCGGGCCTCATCCAAACGCTGCCTGAACTCCTGCGGAGTGTCCACCCACGAATGCAGCGCCCAGTCCTCCATAGCCTCATTGCGAGCAGAGAACTCCCCCAGCGGGTTGGCATAGTGGGAGGTAAACCCATTAAAACCGTGGAAGGGGTGGTAGGCCATGAAGAGCTTTTCATCCGTCATCACCACCGTCTGGTTGGGCACATAGCCTTGCCTGGTAATGGTATCTGCAATCTCCTGGTAATACGACGCCGCCCCGGCAGCAAAGCGGTCCGCGCGCTCACCGTAACCATCGGTATCCGCATAGGCGTTATCCAAGGCGTCCTCATTAATACGCGGGATTTGCTGGGCATAAGAGATGCCTGCAAGGGACAGCACCACCACAAACGCGGCGGTAATAGCGCGATTGGTGGGCACATCGAAACGCGCCGGATAGAGCACGTGCACACCCACCAGGCGAATCTCTGCCAACGCCAACACGCCGGCCGTAGCCAACAACAGCACCACCAGAATCTCCAAGCGGAAACCCAACAACGTCGAGCCCACCAGCGTGACCGCCATAGAGGCGATGATCCACAGATACACCCCACCAAGCGCCCACATCAACGCGCGCACATCAGGATCCGCCCAGCGCAACACCAGGTAGACAATGCCAATCAGACAGAGCACACCCACAATCGTCGGCGACAAGAAAGGAGCCGGAATCTGGGTGCCCTCGCTGGGCAGGTAGTGCTGGGCGGCGGACTCCAAGGGGGCATCGGCACGCAAAGCTGCCAGGACATACGGACCCCACGCAAGGGCAGCAATGGCCAGGGAACTGACCCCCACCAACACCAAGCGCAACACCGGGCCCCACTTGCGCTCATAGACCGCGGTCACCACAGCCAGCAAGGAAACCACCGTCAAGGCGATGACGCCGGTATACAACGTGTAGAACGTCGCCGATACCCCCAGGTAAAGGATGAGCCCCACCGTTGCCGCCCACGAACCCTGGAAGGCGCGGGCAGAGACCACCACCGCCGCCGGCATACCCATGGCAATCACCGCCGAGTACGGCTCTTCAGCCCCCAAAGACAACGTGGCCGCGGTGGTAGTTACCGCAATAGCCGTGGCCACCGGCAGCGAGCCCACCAAGTGCTGCCACACGGGCACCAGCACCGAACCGGCCACCGCCAGCGAGACCAAGGACCAAGGCTGGAAGACCTCCCACCCCGGCAGGCCCAAAACCGCGGCTAAACGCCCACCCAGCCAGAACCAGCCCAGCGGATAAAACGTGGGCATATCCAGGTAGTTCATGTCCGCATAGCCGCCCTGCTCCGTGGTGCGCGTGAGGAACTGGGTGCGGAAGACTTGATCCACCTGCACGCCGTCCAGCCACAGGCGCGTGGCAGACAGCGGGATGCCAATCGAGGCAATGACCAGCAGCGCGGGTGCCAAATAGGACACCAGGTACGTCAGCCCGGTGCGCCAGGTGGGGCGGCGGATGGGCTCGCCATGCTGGCGGTATTCATCAAAGATCCACCACGCCAGCAGGGCCGCGGTGACCACCACCGTGCCCACAATGCCCACCGTGGCCAGACCCCGCGTGACCATCGAGGTGTTAAACGCCGGCAGCGACGTCTGCTTGAGCACCCACCATGCGCCCAGGGTGACCACGCACGCGCTCGTCGCCGCGCTGACAATACCCAACAACGTTGACCGCAAAGGCAGCAAATCCGTGGCGTAGGTTTCCGTGCGCAACTGAGGGCGCAACACGTCCGGGTGGCGTTGCGTCTTGGCGGGATATTTCATAGCAATTAGTGAACCATATTCCCCGCCGCACGGCGTAGCCCGCCAGCCGCGAACGTGAACCGGGCGGATGGCGGGCTGGGGCGCTTAGCTTGAGGGCCCGGCGGGCCGGGACTAGCCGGCCCGGGGTACGGCGGCCCGGGCCCGGCGGGCCGGGCCTAGAAACGCCGCAACTAGAACGGCAGGCGGCGGAAGATAGCCTGCGGGATAAACTTGAAGCCCAAAGAGACGTACTGGAACAGCGGGTGCACGAAGATGGACTCCTTGCCGTCAATGACGGCAGCGTAGGTGGCCTTAGCCACGTCCTCCACGTCCACGGTTAGCGGTGCCTCGCCTGCGTCTGCGGACATCTTGGTGCGCACCTGGCCCGGGCGGACCACCAGTACCTTGGCACCGGAATCACGCAAGGCCTCGCCCAGATTCACAAAGAAACCATCCACGCCCGCCTTGGAGGCGCCGTAGACGAAATTGGAGCGGCGCACACGCTGGCCCGCCACAGAAGACAGCGCCACGATAGTGCCGTGTCCCTGCTTCTTAAACTTCTGCCCCAACAGCACGCCCACCGACACCGGGGCGGTGAAGTTGGTTTGCGCGGACTCCACGGCCTTGGCCTGGTCCTGCCACAGCTCTTCCTGGTCGCCCAGGGTGCCAAAGGCCACGATAGCCACGTCCACGTCCCCGGCGGCAAAGGCCAAGTCAATCACATCGCGATGCCCGGCAAAGTCCGTGGCATCAAACTCCAACACCTCCACGGTGGCGCCCTGGTCCGCCAGGCGCTTTTGGGCATCGGCCACACGCGGGGAATCCTTGCGGGCCGCCAGCGTTACCCGGGCCGGGCCATGGGAGAGGAACTCCTCTACAATTCCCAAGCCAATTTCTGAGGTGCCGCCCAGCAGCACGATGTTTTGGGCCTTGCCCACTGCGTTTAACATGTCAGTTCCTTCTCCATCATTCAGTGAGTTAGGGTCGCGCGGCCGATGCCGCGGCCAGCTAGCCTGCCAGCCAGGCTCCCCGGCCAGCCAACGCACGGCCGATGCCGCGGCCAGAGCAGTCAGCGCAACCAAAGCAGCTAGCGCAGCTCCAAACGGCGCGACATATCAGATGCAAACACGCCGGTGGGGTCAATCTCATTTCGGGTGCGCAGCCAGCCCTCCAGGCCGGGGTACATCTGGTGGAAGTTCTCCGCAGAGGTCCGCGACTCCTTGGCCAGGTACAAGCGGCCACCGAACTCCATCACGCGGCGGTCCAGATCATCCAGGAACGCCCCCAGTCCGGGCTTAATGGGGAAGTCCACGCAGACGTTCCACCCGGCCATCGGATAGCTCAGCGGCGCGCGGTTGCCCTCGCCAAAAAGCTTAAACACATTCAGTGCCGAGTAGTGCCCGGAGGACTGGATGTCCTTAATAATCTGCTTGAAGGGTTCCACGGCATCCGTGGGGACCACAAACTGGTACTGCAAGAAACCCTTCGAGCCATAGCCCCGGTTCCACTCCCCGATCAGATCCAGCGGCTGGTAGAACTGCGTCAGATTTTGTACCTTGTTGCGGTATTCACCGGACTTGAGCCACCACAGCTCACCAATGGCAATCATGGACAGCTTATTCATGGTGAAGTTCGGGAAGACATCCGGCACCGTCAGGAGCTGCGGCGCGTTGAACTTCAACGGATCCTTAGCCAATTTGGGCGCCAGTTCCTCCAACTGCGCCAGGGTAGCCAGCGAGCCGCGCGAAATCGCCGCGCGGCCCAGCTTCGGCTCTGGGGAGATCGCATCAAACCACGCGGAAGAATACGTGTAATTGTGCTCCGAGCCATCGGAGTGGAACGCGATGGTCTCCTCCAAATCCTGAGTCAGGTCGCCATCGGCAATGAAGTAGGCCGTCTCCGTCTTAGTCATCTGGATCCGGGCGCGCAGAATAATACCGGTTAAGCCCATGCCGCCCACGGTGGCCCAAAACAGCTCGCCCTCCGGGTCATCCTCACTGCCCTCCGGCTCCAAGTGCAGCACCCGGCCGTTAGCCACCAGCAGCTCCATGGACAGCACGTGGTTGCCAAAAGAGCCCGCAGAGTGGTGGTTCTTGCCGTGAATGTCCGGCCCAATCGCCCCACCAATGGTCACCTGGCGGGTACCCGGCAGCACTGGCACCCACAGCCCATAAGGCAAGGCCGCCTTCATCAGCTGGTCCAACGTCACGCCAGCATCCACATCCACCACTGCCGATTCCGGGTCAATGGAATGGATCTGATTCAACGCCTGCATATCAATAACCAGGCCACCAGCGTTTTGGGCCGGGTCCCCGTAGGAGCGCCCCATGCCGCGCGCAATCACGCCGCGCGTCAAGTGCGCCGGCTTCGCGGCATTGTCCTCCGCTACCTGCGCCACAGCCGCAGCGATGACCTCCACGTCCGGAGTGGACAAGACATGCGCCGTAGTAGGCGCGGTGCGTCCCCAACCATGCAGGGACTTAACAGTGGTGTGTAATTCCATCTCTTCACTCTTCATCTGACGGACAAATCCTTAACCAGCCTACTCACCCCACTGCCCCGCCGGCGGTGATTTGGCAGACAGTTGCCACGGCAAAGCTGGGCCTTGAGGGGGCATCGGCAAACTAGCTAATCCAAGTCCAACAACTGCCGAATCTGCGCGGGCAGCTGCTCCTGGGTCTCAATAATCGGGCCATCATAAGCGCGCAAGAGCTCATGCACACGCTGGCGCGACGCCGAATCCAGCATGGGGATCTCCTCAGCGACCAGGCGCGTCATAAAATCACTCAACGGCGCCGTGGAATACTGTGTGGCCTGGAAAGACCCGTGGCGCAGGTCCTCTTGCGCACGCTCATCCTGCGCGGCTTGCTGCGCCGGGGTCATGTGCTCATGTTTGCCCGAATACATGGTCTCCAGCCTACAGCCGCGCCCGGAAATAGCTAGGCTGGGGCTCATGTCCGCACAGAAACTCGCGGAGGTCATCGACCTCGACTCCCGCCGCGCCACCCTAATCCTGCAGGTGGCGCACGTGCGTGCCGAGGCCGAGGTGCACCGTCAAATCGGCATCAATTCCTCCCTGAGTTTCCGCGACCTCAAAGACGTGCTGGTGGTCAGCTTTGATCTGCCTGCTGAGGGCGCGCCGTGGCATTTCTTTACTTTGTCTGCCGATGCCGCCGGGGCCGCCCAGCCTGGTGCCGCCCGGCCCCGCGCGGGGAGCACGGGCAAGCGAATTGACCCCACACACCTGCTGCGCGACTTCCTGCGCCAGCCCGGCCAGCAGCTGGGTTTTAGCTGGGGCTTGTGGACTTTTACCCTGAGTGTGGCCGATTGCTACCCGCGCGACGCCGGCACCCCGCAGGCGCTGTGCGTGGGCGGCTCCGGGTCTTTTGGCGCCGGCTTTGACATCGCGGACATCAACGCGCAGCTCACCGGCGCCGAGACCGCCGATACCGTCCTATCCCACGCCCGCGCCGAAGTCCGCGACCTGGTGGACCGCTCCCAGCTGTCGGACTTCATCTCCCTGTTGCAGGCCGTAGACCTTGCTCGCCCGGTCACGCTGCCGCCGCACACCCGCGCCGCCCTGGCTTCCCTGCCGCGGGAGACCACCGCGCAGGGCCGCGATGCCTTCTGGTCCGCCGCCTTGGCCCTGACCTGCATGGGCGATACCGCCACTACCGATGCCGTCCTCGGCAGCACCATGCAGGCCCTTGGCTGGTCTGCCGATGCCTCCTTAGCCCGCGCCCGGTGCGCCTCCTCACTGCGGGTCCTCGAAGGCTTAGGCGCGGCGGTTCCGCCGGTAGATCGGCTGGATATTTACCGGGCGTTGTTGCAGCGCTAAGCTGAGTGGCCATGCAAAATTCGTTAAAGACTCAGCTGGGTCGGTTCATCATCGTCGGCGTTATTTCTGCCGTAATCGACCTGGGCTTGACCTTGTTTTTGGACCACCTGGGGCTGCACCGTTCCGGCGCGAAGGCCGTGGGCTGGGTCTTTGGCACTATCACCGCATACTTGTTGAATGCGCGCTGGACCTTTAACAGCACCACCGGCGGCAAGACCGCCGCCGCGGTGGCACTGCTCTATTTGTCCACGTTCGCGGTGCAGAACTTCCTGTACTGGGCGGCCGAAGGACCCCTGATTGCGCTGGGTTTTACGGGCACCGGAAAGAATGTGATTGCTTTTGTCATCGCCCAAGGCGTTGCGACGGTGACTAATTTTGCTATCCAGCGGGCACTAATCTTCAAGCCAGCCACGTAGCCTGCCTGGCCCTGCCACGTAGACTGCCTGGCAGCCTAGCGTCCAGCCGCCTGCGTGGCGGCCAACCGCTTGGGCAACATCCAGCCGCCTGCGTGGTGGCCAACCGCCTGTACAGCATCTATCCGCCCGCGTGGTAGCCGCAATTTTTTGCCGAAAACCCCTTGCGCGGGTGTCTGGGGCGGTTTAGACTGTGCGGCATGAAGCTCGGGGATTACTTAAAAGCACAGACCTGGGGTATCCGATTAGTGGCCCAATGCACCGGCATGACCGTGGAGGACTTCCAGGCCGCCGGTGCTGACCCCACCACGGCAACAGACTTAGCCACACTGGTACGCGTCTACTTCGGTCCTGTTCGTGCCGCCGATTCCCCCACCCAAGCCGCTGCCCGCGACCACGCCGCTAACCAAGGCCACACGCTAGCCACACTCACCAACATCGAACGACTCGTACGCCCAATCACCAAAGACCACACCTGGCAACTACGCACCTTACTGTGCTCCCTGCCAGCAGCCGAGCACGAAGCAGCCGCCGCAGACTTCCGCGGGCCTTCTAAACAATCCAACCCCGAGCGCGGCGTGCGCATGACACGCCGGGCCAACGGCAACCACACCATGTCCATTACAGACACCCCACAAGCTGTAGCCGACATGTACGGAGTCCTCACCGCCCAAGCCACCGCCGCAGCCCAAGCAGCAGCGGAAGCCCAGGTTGCCGCTGAAGCCCAGGCTGGTGCTGAAGCTCACGCCGCCACCGCACCAGAAACCCTCCCCGGCCTGGACAACAACGCCGACCCCGGCCACAATGGCGCAGAACCCGACACCACGGGCAGCCAGGCCAACGCTGACCTTAACAGCAGCAACACCGCCGATCAGAACGACGGCAGCGACACTGCTAACCACCTCGACGCTGACCACCACGACGGTGGCGATGGTGGCGACCCCGGTCAGGTTGCGGGCAGGCCTTATCGGCCCAGCCCGGTAGACCTTGTCGATGCTGCCCACACCATCTTCTTCGGCACAGACGACAACGACAACCCTGTCCCGCATGCCGCTAGGCCCCAAGTACGCACCAACGTCATCATCCGCCTCGAAGACCTCGACACAATCATCCACGGCCACGGCGAAGAAATCACCGTAGAACTCACCAACGGCGCACGCATGACCGGCGCCCAACTCGTAGCCCGCAAACTAGCCGATATTGGGCTTATCACCCTCATCCACCCCTTTACTGGCCCAGTCAATCTCTACACGGCTCGCTCTGCCTCCTACAAGCAACGCCTTATGGCATGGGCAGAACACCCCACCTGCGCCTGACCTGGGTGTAACAAGCCTGCCGAAGAATCCCAAATCCACCACATCCACCGCCACAAAGACAACGGACAAACAGAACCGTCTAATTTGGTGCCACTGTGCAAGTACCACAACGGCACCAACGACGATGACCCCACCAAACCCACAGGCAGAGGCATCATCGAGCGCCTCAACGGACGGATCGTCTGGTTCCCACCCTGGGGCGGGCCACCGTGGTACATCCCCAGCCCCGCACACCCCGACCCACCACCACACCCACCACACCCACCACACTCACCGAACCCACCGGACCCACCACAGCGGGAATAAACCGACCCCAATCGGCCAGTCCGGCATGCCCGGGACCACCACAGCGGGAGTAAACGAACCTGCTTAACCGGCCAGTCCGGCATGTCCGGACCCACCACAGCGGGAATAGACCGACCCCAGCGGCTAGTCCCGCCCAGCAACCATCTCGGCGATAGGAACAAATCACCACAGTCAACTGGTCAGTTCCGCGTGCCCACCACAACCGCCGCACCTGAGAGTCCCCGCTGGTTAGTTTGGCATGCGCTGACGCATTTTCTCCGCAAACACGACATTGTGTTATGGGTGGGGAGGGGCTTCCGCGCCGAAAATGCGTCACTATTTAGGTCGGTGTAAGGGCATACGATGTCGAAGCACTCGGCCAGCAGCGCGCAAGAGGTCAGCCGGTGGCATAAAGGGCTTTAGTCGGTGGGGTGGCGCGGCAGGCGGAGATCATTGGCCGGCGCGGGGAAGTTTGGCGGTCGCGGGGAGAGGTACTCAGCGATTGAGGTAGAGCTTGGCGGTGACGGGGAGGAGGTTGGCGCGGAGAGGGCCTCGCCGCCAAGACACAAATAGCGGCGTGGGCAGCGCCTGGCGCGGCTACGACCAGTCGCGAAGGAATTCCGCCGTGTCCCGGATACGCTGACGCGCCACCGCGGGTGTGGACACCCGGTGGGTGGACACGTACCGCGCGTGCTGTGCGCCGGGAAGATCGACTGGGGCGGCGACCTCGTCGCGTGTGGCGGTCTGAATCAGGCAATTCGGCAAACGAACCCCATCCAGGCTATAGCCAGCACGCAATTCCTCCGGAAGGGCAGCCAGGGCGCGGAAGTCTGGGAAGGTGAGGATGGAGGCATCGGCAGACAAGAGCGCCGCCAACGCCGCCCCGGAAGAATAACCCCACACCGCCACCGGCCCCGGCTGGGCGTCGATGGCCGCCTGAACCGCAGCCACCATATCCGCCACGGTATGCTGCGGGGCCAGCGGATAATCCACATCCACGATGGTGGTCCCGGACAGCTCGGCAGCCGCGGCAACCTCGGGCCGCCACTGCATCTCCAGCGCTTGGCCGCTGCCGCGCCACCACCCGCCCGAATGCAGCGAAACCGCGTACCGCCCCGTGGGCTGCGAAGGCACAAAAACCGCACCGTGGGCGGACTCGTGAACCTCCACGCCACCCAGGTACGCGGTTCCCGGCATGGCGTGGTCCACCCCGGAGCCCAGCACCAACATCGCGGCGTGCGTAATCCGATCCGGCAGGTGCGCGCAATACACATCCGCCGCCGGCGTTCCGCCCCCAGCCCACGGCGGGCGAAAGTCCGGGAGCTCATAGTGAGCGTCAAGGTAGCTGGTGAGTTGGTCCAGCTGGGCGTCCTCGCTTAGCTGGCGGTCATGCCCGCCGATGTACCATTCCTGGCCCGGCTCCAAAGGCGCAGCGTTGTCTTGTGTGCTCATGGTGGCCCAGCCTACCCGGCACTAGGATGGCTTCATGACTGCATTCGCACACTTGCATCCCGATGCCACCCTGTCCCCCACCAAGGACGAACTCTGCGCCGAGTACTCCGCCATCACCGAAAGGCTGGGTTCCTACCGGGCCGTGGACCCAGAGGGCGAGGTGGGCATCGAGGTTATTGTTGGCCGCACGTTTACTGGGGAGTTAGCGCAGCTTTCATTGACGTATCGGGCGGCGGATAACGCGGTGAAGAAGGAACTGTGCCGCATGCAGCACTCCGTGCTGGGTGAGCGCTCCGTGGCTTTTGGCGCCGATGACCGCGTGGCGCGGGATGAGTGGACGCGTATTGTGGTCGAATCTGACACCAGCGCGGAGTTTTCCACCGGGCCGCAGCGCTTCCGCGCCTATGGCACCGGCGGGGAGGGGCAGATTTTTATCTTCTCCACACTGGTGGAGGAGGACCCAGCCCCAGGCCAGCTGCGGGTCATAGACGCAGAAACCGGCAAGGATTACCTTGCCGGTATTGTCAGCACGCGCGCAAAGCGACTCTAGGGCGCGGCGGGCACGAGCCACGGGGCCGAACGGCCTGCCCGCCCGGCAACACGAGGCGCGACGGCCGCGAGCCACAGGACCGAACGGCCTGCCCGCCCGGCAACGCGGGGCGGGCAGGCCAGGCGGGCGGCAACTCGCGGGCGGGCCCGGTGGCTACCAGATGGTGACGCGGTCTTCCGGCGCGAGGTACATCTCGCCTTCGGCGTCGAAGGCCTCGTAGAACTCCGCCACGTTGCGCACGATGAAGTTGCAACGGAACTCCGCCGGGGAGTGCGGGTCCACGGCCAGGTATTGCGCGGCCATCTCCGGGCGGATGGCGGTGCGCCAGGCGCGCGCCCAGGACAAAAACAGCCGCTGCAGGCCGTTCCACTCTTGGGCGGCTAGTTCTGGCTCCGCGCCGTCAACGTCAAAGACGGCCAGCTGGCCGGCCGGGTCCAACCCGTGGTCGCGGCAGTAGTTCTGGTAGGCAACCACGGCGATGCCCAGTCCGCCCAAGTCGCCGATGTTCTCACCCAGGGTGAATTCGCCGTTGACGCCCGCGGACTCAATTCCGGCCTCCACCAGCTCGCTGGGCACCTTGCCGTGGTATTGCTCCACCAGTTTGGCGGTCAAGGACTCAAAGGCCGCGCGGTCCTCTGCGGTCCACCAGGATTGCAGGTTGCCGTCGCCGTCGTACTGGGAGCCTTGATCATCAAAACCATGCCCAATTTCGTGGCCAATCACAGAGCCGATGGCGCCGAAGTTCTCCGCAGCGTCGCCCCCCGCATTAAAGAACGGCGGCCGCAAGATGCCCGCAGGGAAGGTGATGTCGTTAGCCACCGGGTTGTAGAAGGCATTCACCGTCTGCGGGGTGGCAAACCATTCGCTGCGGTCTGCGGGCTTGCCAATCTTCGCCAGCTCATAGTCGTGGCTAAACGCCGAGCCACGACGGGCATTATCTACCACGTCGGCACCAGATCCGCTGACCTCCAAGCCCTCGTAGCTGCGCCACTTGTCCGGGTAGCCGATCTTAGAGTGGAACTTCTCCAGCTTCTCCAGGGCACGCCCGCGGGTGGCTTCCGTCATCCACGGCAGTTGCGAAATGCGTTCACGGTACGCGTCCGTCAGGTAGCGCACCAGCTCCACCATCTCCGCCTTGGCGGCCGGCGGGAAGTGCTGCTCCACATAGAGTTGGCCAATCTCTTGGCCCACATACCCGGCAAACCCCAGCGCCCGCTTCCAGCGGTCACGCTGCTGCGTCGCACCGGTGAGCTTGGTGCCGTAGAACTCAAAGTTCACCCGGGCAATCTCTTCCGTCAGCAGCCCGGCGCGCGCCTGCAGGATGTGCCAGGTAGCCCACAGTTGCCAGTCGGCGATGCGCTCAGGGCTAAACAGCCCGTCCAGGTGTTCAAAGTAGGACGGTTGCGCGGCCACCAGGCGCTGCTCCGGGAAGCGTGCCCCGCGCAGAATCTCCCGCACGTGCGGCGGGAGCTTACCAAATTCCTGCGGGTTATAGGTCTTGACGGCGTCGCGCGAGGCCACCACGTCCCAGTGCCCGGCGGCAATGTCTTTTTCCAGTCCCACAATCCGTGCCGCCGCCGCGTCCAGCGGCAGCCCAAATACCCGCGCGGGGTCGAGGAATCCCAACATGCGCTCCACATGCTGTTGGTAGGCAGCCAGAATGTCGGCGTGGGCTTCCTCCCGGTAGTAGGCCTCATCTGGCAAGCCCAGCCCGGATTGGAAAACGGTAGCCACGGCATCGCTGCCGCCTGGGTCCTTTTCGATGTACGCCGCCACCGGTGCGCCGATGCCCTCCCGGTCCAGCTCCCCCAGCACCCGCGCCAGCTCCAGCGTGTCAGCAACTGCCAGGCGGTCAAAGTCCACGTCAAGCGGTGCTACCCCAGCTGCATTAATGGCCTCGGCGTCCATGAAGGAGGCGTAAAGCGCTCCCGGCCGCCCTGAGTCTTCCTTGACAATGTCGTGGACCATTTCTTCGGCCTCATCGCGCAGCGTGTGGAAGGTGCCGTCTACCGCACGGTCTTCGGGGATGACGTGCTCGCGCAACCACGGGCCATTAACAAACTGGTACAAATCTTTCATGCTGTCCCAGCATAATGCTTGTGTCCCCGTTCCCTACCCTCACCCTCCGCCGCCGCCTACTCCCAGCGTGATGGTTGTCATCCATTCGTAGGTGATGGTGCTACTCATGTACGCGGTACGCGCGGGGCTGCGTTCTAGGTGCCCTCCCGCTGACCAGGGCCGCAATGAGAGTTGCCGACTGTTAAGGCCAGCCAGTGCCTTTCACGCTCGGCCGAGCCTGCGTTGGCGGTGGGTTACCGACCCCCGAAAGTCTACCCCACCGCCGCACCCCACCAACGCCCCAACGCCGCACCCGACAAACGCCCCCGCTTAGTCCACCATCTCCGTCAACCAATTCGCCTGCTGAATCTTGGAGTCCAAGATTCTAAACTCCTTGGCAGCCTGGTCTGCCTGCGCACGCAATGCCGCCACATCGAGGGTGGGGACGTATTTGATTTCGGAGCGGGAGTAGCGGTCTTGGCGGGCTGAGGCGGCATCGGCAAGCTCTGCATACAACTGACGGCGCTTGAGCAGGGTGGTCCGGCGCGCCAGGGCATCGGCAAGCGTCTCGGAGCCCAAACGGGTGGCAACATTGGTGGCATTGATGGCGCGTACCAATTGGTCTATGCGCTCGAGCAGGCCCTCGGCCTCTGCCAGCAGCGCGGCAGGGTCCTCGGTGGGGGCGTCACCTTCCTGGATTTGGGCATTGTTGTGCAGGCGAGTGTGCAGTTGCGCCAGCCGGGCTTGGGCCTCGGCGCGCTCCGCAAGGGCTTCCGCTAGGTACATGCCGCCCTACTTTACCCGCGCTGCAGGTCGCGGGCGTCCAGGCCGTGCTGGGACAGGTCCGCTCGCATGCCTAGCTTGCCGATGCCCTCCTCCTCCCACCGTGGCCACGCCCTCTGCGGGTCGTGCGAGGTGCCGTCCGCGCGCACGATACGCCACCAGGCGGTCTCCGCGCCGTGGTGGCGCAGGACCCAACCGACGTAGCGCGGCCCGCAGCCGGCGACTTTGGCTATTTCCCCGTAGGTGCTGAGGTTGCCGGGCGGGATGCGGGCGATGACGTCGAGCACCGCCGCAACCGCGGGGTTCTGCGCGGGCTGTGCGGGCTGCGCCTGCCGAGTGGACTGCACGGGCTGTGCGGACGGCGCCTGCTTAGAGGGCGAGGAGGTCATCGGCTTCGCGAGGCTCTTCCTCCGGGGCGTCTTCTACTTCGGTCAGCGTCAGGGTCGCGCCAGTGCTATCAGCCAAGATGACCATGCGGCCGAAGGGGGAGTCAAAAGGCTCGCGGATGACTTCGCCGCCAATCTCTACGGCGGTAGCGGCGGCCTGGGCCACATCGCGCACGCCCAGGTAGGTCTGCCAGAAGCTGGGGACCTGCGGGGGGAATTGCCCGGCGGCGTTCCAGAAGCCGGCAAAGGGGGCGCCTTCGGCTTCGGCAGTGGCGTAAACCAGCTGGCCGTCGTTGCTTTGAGTGTGGATTTCCCAGTTGAACAGCTCGCCGTAGAAGTCCAGGGCGGGCTGGAAGGCGGTGGTGGCGGTGAGCTCGTGCCACACGGCAGTGCCGGGTTCGCCACCGGCGACAAAGTGCTGCGCCCCGGCAGGTTCGATGAGCCCAAACATACCCCCGGCGGGGTCTACTGCCAGAGCCATGTGGCCCAGTTCCACCGGCTGCGGCTCCACCAGCACACGCCCGCCCAGCTCAGCTACGCGGGCGAGGTCCGTGTCGATGTCGCGGCTCAGGAAGTAGGTGACCCAGGTATCGGGCATGGTGGCGTGTTCTGGTTGGGGGATCATCCCCGCAATGGGCAGGCCTTGGGTGCGCGCCATGCGGTATTCATCGGTAGCGGGGGTCACCTCCCAACCCAGGACTTCCGCGTAGAAGTGCGCGGACTTGCGCGGGTCCGAGGTGGTCAGGTCTATCCAGTAGGGCAGGCCTACTTCAGCTTCAAAGGCGGGCATGGTTTAGAGGTTCCTCCACTTTTCGGGATCAAAGTCATCATTGGCGGTGGCTTCGTCGAAGTAGTCATCTTCGTCGTCATCCGCGGCGGCCACCCGAGCACATTGCTTGCCGATGCACACCTCGTCCCCCACGCTCAGCCCATAGCCGCGGGCGGTCACGGGTTGCCCATTGACGGTAACGGCACCTGCGGCAATGAGCTCCTTGGCCTCGCCGCCGGTGGCCACCAGGCTAGCCAGTTTGACGAACTGGCCCAATTTGATGGACTCGCCCTTAATCGATACTTCAAGCATAAATGTGCAGTGTACTGTGCCTGCGCCGCGCACTCATCGGCAGTGCCGCTACCCCGGCCCTCGCTGGCACGGCAACGCCCTGCAACGCCGCGGGGCTCGGGACATCGGCAAGCACGGGGCATCGGCAAGCACGGGGCATCGGCAGGCTATTAGGCCTGCGTACGCGGCTTGAGCGTCATCACGTCGATATTGACGTGGGCAGGCTGGGCGGCCACCCAGCGCACTGCCTCGGCGATGTCCTCGGCGCTCAGGTTCAGCTCACCGTCATACACCGCAGCGGCGCGCTGGGCGTCCCCGCGGAAACGGTTAAGGGAAAACTCCTCGGTAGCCACGCGCCCGGGATCCAGCTCGGTCACCCGCACGTTGTGATTCTCAATGCGCAGCGCTCGCGAAATCACCCGCACCCCATGCTTGGCCGCGTTATACGCAGAACCCCCAGCGTAGACGTCCCAACCCGCCACGGATCCCATGTTGATAATCAGCCCAGAATTATCCGGCGCGGCTTCTAGCAGCGGCAGCAGCACTTGGGTTACCCGCACGGTGCCCAGCACGTTGGTATCAAACATCCACTGCCAATCCGCGATATCGGTCTCCGCCAACGGCTCCAACCCTTTGGCACCTCCGGCGTTGTTGACCAGCAGGTCCACCCGGTCGAGCTGCTGGGCCAGGGCGGCCACGGAGACGTCGTCAGTCACGTCCAGCTCCACAGCCGTTCCGCCGATGTCCGCTGCCAAGGCCTCCAGGCGCTCGCGCCGGCGGGCCGCCACCACCACGTGCCAGCCATCCGCGGCCAACGCACGCGCCGATGCCTCCCCAATTCCCGACGATGCCCCCGTAACCACCGCGCACCTACCGTTACCGTTTGTTGCAATACTCATGGGCTTAGCTTAGCCGCACCGCCGCCTTGCTTTCGCCGCTTCAGTGCACGCGCGGCGCACGTTCACTCACCGGCCCCGGTCGTGCGCCGTTTCCATTCGCTCGCCGCTTCCGTGCACGCGTGGCGCACGTACTATAGCCGGTATGGATTTGCAGCAATTTGGTACGTGGGACAAGCAAACCGGCCAGCAGTGGCACTTGCCTGGCGTGGACCCGCAAGCACGGGAGGAACACCAGCGCACGTTCGCGCTCATGCAGCGTTTCAACGCCCTCGCTAACACCGACCCTCAGCAGGCGGCAGCGGTTCTGCGGGAGCTACTGCCCTCCGGCTCCGATGTGCCCGGCTGGCATGCGCCTGCGCAGGTGGAATACGGCTGCAACCTGCGTATCGGCCAGGGCGTGTTTATTAATTTCAACGCCACCATCTTGGCCCAAGCCACCGTAGAACTTGGCGATCGTGTAATGATCGGCCCCAACTGCTCCCTTATCACCGTAGGCCACCCAGTCAACGACCACCAGATGCGTGAGGGCGGCTGGGAGCTAGCCCAGCCCATTCGCATTGGCCGCAATTCCTGGTTGGGCGCCAATGTCACGGTACTGCCCGGGGTGACGGTGGGCGAGAATTGTGTTATCGGCGCCGGCGCCCTTGTCACCAAGGACATCCCGGATAATTCCCTCGTGCTCGGCGCCCCGGCGCGGGTGGTGCGTACACTCGATGGCGCGCAGAACTTAGAGCGCGAACAGCTTGACGGCCCGGTGGAGGGCTTTGCGGCCGGGGAGCACTCGTTCTAGTGTCTGATTCCCAGCCGTGTGCTTCCCAGCCGTGTGCTTCCCAGCCGTTTGACCTCCGGCGCATCGGCAAGGGTCTCCCCGTCGCCGAGACCATTGCCACCCTGCCAGATACCGGCCACGTGGTAGTCCAAGCCCCGCCGGGCACCGGCAAGACCACCCTGGTGCCGCCGGCGGTGGCTAACCAGGTCGGCGATGCCGGCAAAGTACTGGTCACCGTACCCCGCCGCGTGGCGGTGCGTGCGGCGGCAGCACGCCTGCGCGCCCTCGCCGGTCCAGACGGGGCGGTATCGGCAAGCAAAGAAGCTATCGGCTACGCCATCCGCGGCGAGTCCCGTCCGGGCAGCCGCATAGAGTTCGTGACCCCGGGAGTGCTGTTGCGCAGGCTCATTAGCGACCCTGCCCTAAACGGCGTGGCTGCGGTGGTTCTAGACGAGGTCCACGAGCGCCAGCTCGACACCGACCTGGCGCTGGCCATGTGCCTGGAGTTGGCGGTGCTGCGTGAGGACTTCCGGGTCATCGCTATGTCCGCCACCGTGGACGCACAGCGTTTCTCCCAGCTGCTAGACGCCCCGGTGCACACCACGCAGGCGCCCATTCACCCGCTAGACATTCGCTACCATCCCCTGCCGGGCCGCGCGCAGGGCAGCCGCGAGTTCTACACCGAGGTGGCGCGCGAGGCCGCGCAGCTACACGCGCAGCAACCAGGCTCAACGCTGGTATTTGTCCCCGGGGTGCGCGAAGTCGCGGCGGTGTGCGACTCTCTACCGCAGCTGACCCCGGCCACGCCGGTGTACCCCCTGCACGGGCAGCTCAGTTCTGCGGAGCAAGACGCCGCGCTCAACCCGGCGGCAGACGGCATTGTGGTGGCTACGGCCATCGCGGAGTCTTCCGTGACGGTGCCAGGCGTGCGCGCGGTGGTGGATGCTGGTCTGTCCCGCACGCCGCGCCGCGATGCCCGCCGCGGTATGTCTGGGCTGGTCACGGTCTCTACTTCCGCGTCGAGTGCCCAGCAGCGGGCGGGCCGCGCCGGCCGCCAGGGCCCCGGGGTGGTGGTGCGTTGCTATTCGCAGGAGGAGTTTGCGCGTTTTGCGGCTCATGCGGCGCCGGAGATTACCTCGGCGGACCTGACGCAGGCGGCATTGTTCATGGAATGCTGGGGTGCCGGCCCCGATTTCCCGTTGCCCGATGCCCCGCCTCCCGCCGCGCTTGACGATGCCCACCGCACCCTCACCGCCCTCGGCGCCACCGCTGCAGCCGGTGCGGACTCCGCTGCTGTCGAACGCGCGCGGGACCGCGCGCGGCAGCTTGCGCTCATGCCCACGGATCCGCGCCTGGGCGCTGCGCTGCTGAAACACGGCGCGCAGGCGGCGGCTACCGTTGCGGCGTTGGGGCAGTCCCCACGTGGGGACATCACTCGCGCGCGAGCACCACGGCGTGAGGTTGAGCGGCTAGCTCGCTTAGTTCGCGACCGCGGGCCGGTGGATCCGGGTGCGGTGGTGGCTGCGGCGTTCCCGGAGCAGGTGGCCCGCCTGGTGCAGCCGGTGTCCGGCGGCGCGGGCGCCAAGCAAGTGGGCGCCGGACGCACGGGCGGTGCGGGTGGCGCCCGCGGCACGGAATATCTGCTGGCCGGCGGCACTCGCGCGCGGCTGCTAGACGCCGCCGGCTTAGAGGGGGCGCAGTGGTTGGCCATCGCGGAGGTTTCCCTGGCCCAGTCCGGGGTGGCGGTTATTCGGGCGGCGGCGCGCATCACTGAGGCCGCAGCCCTTGAAGCCATTGGGGTCAGCGACACTACGCGGGCTTTCCTCGATGGCGGCAAAGTACGGGCGGTGCGCACCACGGCCGCCGGGGCGATCATCCTGAAAGAAACCCCCGTCCAGCCCACGCCAGAGCAGGCAGCCGCGGCGCTAGAGACGGCCGGCCTAGAGATTTTTACCTTCAGCACCCGCGCCCGCAACCTATTGGACAGGCTGCGGCACCTGCGCCAAGCCTACGGCGAGCCTTGGCCAGACCCGCACGCTGACCTGAGCTGGGCGGCGCCGGAGTTTCAGGCGGTGGCGGAGGGGGCATCGGCAAGCGAGGTGGACATGTACGCCGCCCTGCAGCGGGCACTACCCTGGCCGGAGGCGGCGCGTTTGGAGGAACTGGTCCCGGAGACGCTGGCGGTGCCCTCGGGGCGGAAGGTGCCCATCGACTGGTCCGGGCAGCGCCCGGCGGTCGCGGTGAAGCTGCAAGAGTGCTTTGGGTTGGCGCAGTCGCCGCAGTTGTGCGGGCAGCGGGTGCAGTTCCAGCTGCTCTCTCCAGCCGGGCGGCCGCTGGCGCTCACAGATGATTTGGCCAGTTTTTGGGCCGGGCCCTATGCCGCAGTGCGCGCGGAGATGCGCGGGCGCTACCCCAAACACCCCTGGCCGCAAGACCCCTGGTCCGCCCCGCCCACGGCTAAAACCACTGCTGCCATGAAAGGTAAACGCTCATCACAATAACCAGGCTCAGCAGCGCATAACGGATGAGCTTGGTCCCGCCGCCCAGCACGGTGCGCGCGCCCAGTTGCGCGCCAGCGATGTTGGCCGCGGCCAGCACCAGCCCCAGGGACCACAGCACGTGCCCGCCGGCAATGAATACCACCAGCGCGCCCACATTGGTACAGGTGTTGACCACCTTGGCCATGGCGGCAGACCGCAGGAAGTTCTGGGAAAAAATGGCGGTAAACGCCATGATCAAAAACATGCCCGTGCCGGGGCCAAAGATGCCATCGTAAAACGCGATGGCCGCCACCGCACCTGCGCCGGCCCAGGTGCGCCAGCCGTAGTGCTTGCCCGCGGCATCGCCCTCGCCAAACGACGGCCGCAACGCCACAAAGATGCCCACGGCCACCATCAGCACGATAATCAGTGGGCGCATCACGTCCGCGTCCATCAATGAGGCAGCCAGCGCCCCGCCGCCGGAGCAGACCACCGCGACTGCCCCGTAGCGCACCAGCTCCCCGGCTGGTGGCCGTACCTTGCGCACCAGCGTATATGCCGCCGACGCCGTCCCCGACACCGCCGCCAGCTTATTAGTAGCCAGTGCCGTTGCCGGGGCCAGTTGCGGCGCGACCGCCAAAATCAGCGGGATGAGTACCAGCCCGCCGCCGCCAATGACGGCATCAATCCATCCCGCGAGAGCGGCCCCTCCTGCCAGGATGGCCCACTGACTGGCAGCGATTTCCACAAATTCCATAGGCATACCCTAGACCAATCGCCCCGCGCTCGTCGGCCCGTTAAGCTGTTTCCATGTCTATTCGCGCGCGTTGGGCGCTCATTGTCCCTGCCTCCCTGCTGTTGGGGTGGGCGCTGCGCGCGGTGGGAGTTCCGGCGGCATGGGTGGTGGCTGCCATTGCGGTCTCTGGGACGGCAGCGCTGGCCACGGGAGAAGAGCTCGAAGTCAATCGCCATTTTTATGCGCTAGCGCGTGGGTTCATTGGGATTATGGCGGGGTTGCCGCTAACACTGGTGCCTGCCCGGCAGCTGGTGGGCTACGTTCCTGCCGGTGCCACGATTGCGCTGGTCACAGTGTTGGTTGGCATTGCCGGGGGCGTGGCATTGCACCGTTCTCAGCCCCAGGCCGTACCGTGGACCACCGGAATTCTGGCCATGTTGCCCGGTGGTGCGTCCATGATGCCCGCCCTGGCCCACGAGCTAGGCGCGGACTACCGCTACGTCGCGCTCACGCAGTACCTGCGGCTGCTGGTGGTCTCCATTACGCTGCCGGTGGTGGCGGTGTTTCTGGCCCACCCGCAGGCAACCCACGCGCACGTGTCTGCCGATACCCCCTTGTGGCTCCTCCTGCTCACCGTCGCCGTGGCCATCGCGGGCGAGCCCTTCGGCCGCCTGCTGCGCCTGCCAGCTGCGCCGGTGTTGGGCACAGTGGTGCTGACCGTGGCGGTGGCGGCGTTATTGCCCGAAGGGCAAACGCTGGTGCTGCACCCGTGGTTTCAGGTGATGGCGTTGCTATCTATTGGGTGGGTCTGCGGCGGCGGGCTATCCGTGCCGGCATTGCGGCTGTTTGCCCGCCAGCTGCCGGTGACGCTGGGCGCGATTGCAGCGGTCATCTGCGCGTGTGCGCTGACCGCCGTGCCGCTGGCCCGGGTGCTGGGGATTAGTTATTTTGAGGCCTACTTGGCCACCTCGCCCGGGGCGCTGGAAACTGTGTTGGCCTTAGCCGCAGAGGGTGGGGCCAGCGCTGCGGTGGTGGCGTTGCAGCTCATCCGGCTGATTCTGGTGCTGCTCATCGCCGGGTACTTGCCGCAGCTGCTGCGCGGCGCCGCGGCGGTCCTCCACCGCCTGCGCCGCGACTAGTTGAGCACCGTGTCGCGGAGGATGGACATCGGGATAGAGCCCAATGCCAGGGCCTGGGCGTGGAAGTCCTTGACGTCCATGCCTTGGGCCACGGCGTCATCGCGGGTCTGCTTCCACAGGCGCTCGCCCAGGGCATAAGACGGCGCCTGGCCGGCCCAGCCCAGGTAGCGGTTGACTTCGAAGGCCAGGTTGGCGTCCTCCATGGCGGTGTTTTCGCGCAGGAAGGTCTTCATGTGGGACTTGTCCCAGACCGTGGAGCCGTCGGGCATCTTCTTGCCCAGGTGCAACCCGATGTCCACCACCACGCGGGCCGCGCGCAGCTTCTGCGCGTCCAACAGGCCCATGCGGTAGCCCGGATCGTCCATATAACCCAGGTCTGCCATGAGCTGTTCGGCGTAGAGCGCCCAGCCCTCGCCGTGGCCGGAGTTCCAGCAAAATGCCCGTCGCCACAGGTTGAGGTCATTTTGCAGCAGCGCATAGCCCAGTTGCATGTGGTGGCCCGGCACGCCCTCATGGTGCACAGTGGTCAATTCCTGCCAGGTGTGGAAGGTGTCCTGGCCAGCCGGTACGGACCACCACATGCGCCCCGGGCGGGAGAAATCATCCGTGGGCGCCGTGTAGAAAATTCCGCCGGTGCCTGCCGGATCAATGCAGCATTCAATACTCTGCATGGGTTCCGGGATGGTGAACTCCGCGCCGTTGAGGTCGCGGATGACGTTATCGGCGGTCTGCTGCATCCATTCCACCAGGGCGTCGCGCCCGTGGAGGGTGTAGCGCTCGTCCGTGTTGAGCTTGCGCATGGCGGTGCGCGGACTCACGTCGGCGCCGTAGAGTTTGGTGGCAATCGCGCGCTGCTCCGCGTCGATCTCGGCCACGCGCTCCAGGCCCCACTCATAGGCCTCATCCAAGTCCACCACGTCGCCGACAAAGAGTTTGGAGAAGCGCTCATAGCGCTCCCGCCCAAAGGCATCCTCTGTCGGGGCCTGCGGCTGCAACTCGGCGGAAAGCCAGCCGGAGAACTCTTCAAAGGCACGCTTGGCGCCCTCCACCTCTGCGCTGTGGGGGTCTACGCCCAGGTTATCTAACAAGGTGCCATCAGCAAGAGCGTTGCACTGGCCAATAACCTCGTTGATCTGCCGGGTGGCGGCCACCATGCCGTGGCTGGCTGCCTCCAGCAGGGACTCGCGGTAGCCGCGCAGGGAGTTATCGATCTTGGACAACCGGGAGCGGATGTTATCGATCTGCTCTGGGGTGTCTTGGGGCATCATCACCAAGGTGTCGCGAATGGTCTGCACTGGCGAGGCCAGGTTATTGAGGTTGCGCAGATCCTCTCCGTGGTGGTGAAGGTCTAGTTCCAGGCACAGGCGGTCGCGCAGGACGGCGGCGGTGACGTAGTCGACATCATCAAAGTCGTCGTCATCATCGGATTCATCCGTGCTGTCATCCAGGGCGTCGAGGTCCGCGAGCATTTCCCGGGTACGGTCTGCTACAGCCGCGTAATACTCGGGACTGAAGTCCTCTAATTCCCCGTCGAATCCGGGGATGCCCAGCGCAGTAGCCTCTGTGGGTGTGAGCGCCGCCAGGTCATGGGCAAAGTTATCGCAGGATGCGTCCAAAAGGGATGGTTGGCGCACCCCAGCAACAGGGTCGAAACTCATAAGGGGTGAGTCTAGCCCCCTTAAGGCCTAAAGTGCCAGCGACACCTACCCACCTAGAACGCACCCCGTTTAGCTCTCCCACTTTGCGCCCAAGGGCTTAAAGTCCGCGCAGCGGTCCAGCAGTCGCTGCGGGTCAGACTCCACAATCAGCCCGTCCACGTAACGGCGCTGCATAAAGCCCCGCTGCACAAAGCTGGCAAACATCTCCACGAAGGGGTCCCAGAAGCCATCCACGTTTAGCAGCGCCACCGGGCCTTGCAGGTTGCCCAGCTGCTGTAGCGTGAGCACCTCTGCCAGCTCTTCTAGGGTGCCCACACCTCCCGGCAAAGCCACGAAGGCGTCTGCGAGTTCCTCCATGCGGGTTTTGCGTTGCGCCATGGTCTCTACGGTCTCTAACTGTTGCAGCCCCTGGTGGGCCATCTCCAGGTTGGCTAGCTGGTGCGGGATAACCCCGGTGACCTGCCCGCCGTGGGCTAGGGCGGCATCGGCAACCTGCCCCATCAGGCCTATGTTGCCGCCGCCGTAGACCAGCCGCAGGCCCCGCTGGGCCAGCAGGGCGCCGAAGGACGCTGCTGCCTGCGCGTAATGGGGATGATTGCCAAGGGCTGAGCCACAGTAGACCGCTACAGATTTCATGCCTTCCCAGCATAGGGGCCCACCCCAAACTGAACTGCTCTGTCTATATCGCCCCGCCGGATTTAGACTATGCAGTCTATATATTCTATTCTTTCCCCATGAACCGAATTGGACCAGTATTCTCACGGCCGGAGTCCCCCGCGGCCAAATGTCTACATCTGGTCCGCTTCCACACCATCATCACCCGCAGCGAGCTTGTAGAGGCCAGCGGCCTGTCCCAACCCACCGTCACCCGCGCCGTCGCCTCCTTGCTAGAAGCAGAGCTCCTGCAGGAGCGCACAGACCTCACCCGCTCCCGGGGCCGCGGCCGTCCCACCATCCCACTGGTCCTCGGCGATTCGGATCGCATGCTGGCCGGCATTGCCATCGGCACCACCTCTACCCACATCGCGTTGTTTGATACCCGCGGCCGGGCCCTGCGCGAAGGCGATTTCCCCACCCCCGTGGCTGAGCTGACCACGGAGGACTTTATCCAGCACATCATGGCTGGCATCAATCGGCTGGTCAGCGGCATTGAGCTGCGTTTGTCTTCCGTGGGGGTGACCACATCCGGCTTTGTCAACGACCACGGCCTGGTCTACGCCCCCAACTTGGGTTGGCGCGGCATGGACATCGCTGCGCGCCTGCAATTCCAATTCGGCGTGCCCGTCACCGTCACCTCCGCCGTTCCCGCCATCCTCGCCGCGGAAACCCAGGCCGCCCCGCTTGACGATACCTCCCGTGCCCTGGTCCTGTTTGCCGATGACTCCCTGGGTGCCGCGCTTGCCGATACCTCCGGTGTCCGCCAAGTCCCCCTCCCCAACCTTGATGGCCGCCGCCCCGACGCCACCCTGGTCAACTCCGCTATTGCCCAACAGCAAGCCACGGCCGATCCCCGCACGGTGTTAGACCGGCGCGCCCGGCAGCTGGGCGCTCTGGCTGCCCTCTTAATACACCAGCACCAGCCGGAGACCGTGGTCATTGCCGGCTCCGCCTTCTATGGCGACCCCCCGGCGCCCAAACTCTTCGCCGCCGCGGCGCGCACCACCGCCGCCGCCCTGGGCACGAGCGTGGACGATGTGGATTTACGCATGATCCCCAATCACCGCGAGATTGTGCGCGCCATCGCCCGGGCGGTGGCCCTAGATCCCCTCCTGCGCGCCCCCCTCTCCCTGGCGGCCTAAACCCCTGCTGGGCTGGGCCATGGTGGGGCATCGGCAGACTAGGGCTGGCGGGCACGCAGCGGGGTAGCAGGCAGCAAGGCCACTGCCAGGGCGCCCAAGCCCGCCCCGGTCACATACAGCGGCAACGCGGAAGTCGGCACAACGCCCATGGGAGTAAACATCACCAGCCCCACCGCGGCCAGCAGCAAACTACCGCCCAGCCACGCCAGGGACTTCTGCGGCCCCGATGCCGCCACGGCTGCCGCAAAGCCCAGCAACCCTACCCCAGCGAAAGGGCCCAGCATCAGCGCCATGGCCAATAGGAAGGTGCCCAACGCGATATGGGTGGCACTCACCGCCAGGCCAAGGGCCAAGCCAACCACCAAGGCCACCAGCGAGCCCACCGCGAACCATTTCTGCGTCATAGACATATAAAAACAGTCTCCCACCCTCAACCCCGCAGGTAAAGCCCTACGCGGCTGGAATGGGAGACTGTAATAGAATCCTGACGGCTTCGTTACCGAACCTTGACGCAAGCCCCGCACGTGGCGCGGGTACGCGTCCAGGCGGCGAGCTTAGCGCTGGCCCAGGGAAGCGTCGATGCGCAGCAGGCCAGAGCCATCGCTACCCACCAGCTTGATCTGGTCGATGATCTCAGAAACGGAATCCTCTTCCTCAATCTGCTCATCCAGGAACCAGTTAACCAGCGAACGCGAATCCAGATCGCCTACCTCATCAGCAGTACGGGCAATCTCACGGATCTGATTCGAGACCTTCTGCTCATGAGCCAGGGCGGCCTCGAAGGCGTCCAACGGGGTGGCGGCCTTGGTGCCGGCTACGGGGATATCGGCAAGCTCAACGCGGTAACCACGTGCCAGCAGGTGCTGGGCAATCTTGGCGGCGTGCTCGCGCTCCTCGGCGGCCTGAGCGTGGAACCAGGCAGCCATGCCCGGGAAGGAAAGATTATCCATCTCATAGGCCAGCTGGGTGTAGATAAGAGCAGCGCCGTGCTCATTAATAACCTGATTGTTCAGCAGGGTCTGCAGCTTCTCATGCATAGTGTCATGCCTTTCGATTGATTGCTTCTAGCGGTTTGCGCCCACCGGCTATCCAACGGGTTTCCGGCGGGATTAAACCCAATAGTACAGAAATAGTTGCCCCGCGCCAGCGAGGTAAGGATTACCATATCCCCCGGTCAGGGGCTTTTTGGGCACGTTTACCTAAGTTGGGAATACCTTAGTTGCCCTCAGTCACACCCGGAGAAAATACGCTAAGGGCCGGACCAGAAACTCTGGAACCGGCGCTTAGCGTGTCTCTATCTCTCAAGGTGTTTTGCTCCCGGGCGGTTTCTCACGCCGCCCGCCCCGCAAAACCAGGGGCTCTCTATCTCTCTCACATGCACTCTCTCAAGCGCATGTATGCAAGTATGGCGGGTTTAACTTGCTACTCCATGGCGTGGAGCTGAAAGTCAGCTGTCAGATCTGCGGTGGGCGCAAAACGAAAGCCCGCCAGCTGCGCACTGACGGGCCTTCTCCCCATGACTAATCTTGTGGAACCAGCTGTAGCGAGGCAGTGGAGCGCAACCTCCAACCGGAACCGCCCTTGATTAGGCAAGGCTTAGATTACTTGGCTTGTGCGCGGACGTCAAGGGTTTTCTGCAAAATTTTTTCACACAGCCTGCTACCTGGGATTTCAGTACACTATCTGGCATGGTTTCGGATCCTTTCGCAGAGCTGCGCGCCACGTTGTCGGAGAACTTAAGCAAGTATTGGCCGCCCGAGGCCGAGGCTGCCGCGCCCCGGAAGCACATCCCGCGCCAGGATTCCGCCCGCTACGGCATCGCCGCCCCCGCCCCAGCGAACGCCCTGCGCGAGGAAGTCGCCGAGGAAATTGCCGCCATGCTGCGCGCCAACCGCCGCAGCCTCAGCGACCTGGTCAACTTCCGCCCCAGTCCTGGCGAGTCTGTCGGTACCCAGTCTGCCGATGCCCCCGATACCTCCGCCGCTGCCGATGCCGCCACCATCACCGCACTTCCCGTAGGCGCCCGCCTCAAACCCCGTGGAGTGTTTGAAGATGATTGGTCCGCCCGTCCCACCCCACAGCGCCCCTGGCCGGTGGTCTTGCTACACGGCACCACCGACACGAAAGGAATTTGGCAGCTATTGGGCGAGGAGTTGCGCGAGGATGGCTGGGCGGTCTTCGCGCCGGATTATGGGCACCGCGCCACCGGTGCCCTGGCAGACTCTGCAGCCCAAGTCGGCGCGTATATTCAAGCCGTCCTGCAAATAACCGGTGCTGAAAAGGTCATCCTCATCGGGCACTCCCAAGGTGGGCTGCTGGCCCGCTATTGGATGCGCACCGCCGGTACCGCACACCTGGTGCGCCATGTGGTGTGCTTGTCCGCGCCCAACCACGGCACCACCCAAGGCGGGATAGTCAGCTCCCTTATTGCTAGCCGCCGCCAGGAGAGCGTGGTCAAGTCCATCATTGACGCCTATTTTGGACCCGCCGGGATGGCGCAGATTGTCGGCTCCGCAACCTTCGAGGAGTTCCGCGAGGCGGGCGACTTAGAACCCGGCGTGACCTACACCTGCATAGCCACCCGCCAAGACACCGTGGTGGTCCCACCGGAGACCTGCTTTCTCGAGCCCGGGGACAGTCCGGATGGCACGGTGCGCAACATCTACGTCCAAGACTTCGACCATCGCGCACTGGTTAATCACATGGACATGCCATTGGATAAGCGGGTGCGCGCCATCGTGCGCACGGTGCTCAAGCAGATTCGCTAATCCCCGGCGGTGCAGGCCCAGCCAGCGGGTGCCGTGCCCGGTGGCGCGGGCCCAGCCAGCGGGTGCCGTGGCCGGTGGCGCGCAGCCGGGCGGGGCAGGGCACGCATCTACGGCCGCAGACAGGGAGCGGAGGCTAAAGGCCTAGGTCGTCAAGGAGAACGTCACACGCGGGACCCACTTGGGTGCGCCACAAGGTGGTGGCTTTGGCATCGCCGCGTCCCGGGCCGCCATTGACCACGGCTACCGGCTTGCCCTGTTTGAGCGCGTCCAACATGAAGCGGTACCCACTCATCACCGCCAGCGAGGAGCCCAACACCAGCAAAGACTGCGATTGCGCCAGCAATTCATAGGCAGCGTCGCGCCGCGCGGTGGGCACGGGCTCGCCAAAGTAAACGACATCGGGCTTAAGCAGTACTGAGCCGCAGCGCACACACGGCGCCATAGAAAACTCCTCCACCGCCTGCGCAGAAAGGTCCACGTCACCGTCAGGGTTGACCTCATCAGCAGCAACTACCCAGCGTTCCAGATAGCCGGCGTTGCATGCTTCTAGTCGGGCGTCAAAATCCCCGCGGCGCTCACTGAAGCCACACTCCAAGCACATCACATGCTCCATGTCCCCATGCAACGCAATTAACCGCTGCGTGCCAGCTTGTTTGTGCAAGCCGTCGACGTTCTGCGTCACCACCCCGGTAATCAGCCCGGCGCGCTCCAGCTCCACCAGCGCAAAGTGAGTGCGATTAGGCCGGGCAGCATCCATGACCCGCCAACCCACAAAGGAGCGCGCCCAGTAGCGGTGCGATGCCGCCTGATCATAGCGAAACTCCTGGTAGGTCATGGGCGTGTGTCGCGCCAGGGTTCCATGGGGCCCGCGGTAGTCCGGCACGCCAGATTCCGTGGACACCCCTGCACCGGTAAGCACCATCACCCCGCCGGCGCGCAGCTGTTGTGCCACCTTCTCGCGCGCGCCCGGAGTCGGCGTGGCGGTCTCGGTGACCACGCGCTGGATGGATCGCAGGGCAGAGCGGTGGGCGAGTTCTACGGCGGCATCATCAAAAGCCATGCCCGCCACCTTACCCGCGCCGCATCTGTGCCGAAGCCGTGCCAGAGCCGCACAGAACCCAGGCTGCGCGCTACCTTACCGCCGCAACCTGCGCCACGTGCGCCCTAGTCCGGCAGCACCTCCTGGTAGAGCCACTCCGAGTCCAACTCCCCATGGCGCGAACACCGCGCGGACCAGCCATCGGGACGCACCTGGACCACCATGCGCCGGCCGCACAACTGGCAGTACCGCGGCACATCCAGACCGGCGGCTGCGGCGGGGTGGAGGGGGGCATCGGCAGAGTAGGGCTGGCCGGTGTTGGGGTGGAACACCGGCTCCTCCCCAGCCAAGACGGCGGCGGCGAGCTCCTGCGCGCCGGTGGGTGGGGCGGCCATTAGAGGGCCTTGATGGGCAGGTCAATGCGCCCGAGCATGTCCACGTCCTTTTCAATCTGCTGGCCCAAGGTGGTCAGGTAGTTGCCGGCGATGATGGCGTTGATGCCGCCAAGCAGGCCCTTTTCGGTGCCGTCGTTGCCCAGGGTCAGCTCGCGGCCACCGGCAAAGCGCAAGGTGGTGCGGGGCATCGCCAAGCGGAAGGCAGCGACGGCGCGCAGGCCCTCGCCCATCGGCACCAGGGGGTAGTTGGCAAAGGGGGTGCCGGGGCGCGGGTCCAGGAAGTTCATGGGCACCTCGCAGGGCTCGATTTGGGCCAACTGGTAGGCGAACTCCGCGCGCTGCTCCAGGGATTCGCCCATGCCGATGATGCCGCCGGAGCACACCTCCATGCCCACCGCACGCACGTGGTCCAGGGTCTCCTTGCGTTCCTCCCAGGTGTGGGTGGTCACTACCTGCGGGAAGAAGGAGCGCGCGGTTTCCAGGTTGTGGTTGTAGCGCTGGGCGCCCATGTCCTTGAGTCGCTGGGCTTGCTCGCGGGTCAGGGTGCCCAGGGAGCAAGAAATTTCGATGTCCACGGCCTCATTGATGGCCACGATGGCCTGGCCCACCTGGTCTAGCAGCGAGTCATCCGGGGACTTGACTGCCGCGACGATGCAGAATTCCGTGGCGCCGGTCTTAGCGGTCTTTTGGGCGGCTTCGACCAGCTCAGCGATGTTCAGGCGCGCGGCCCGTACCGGGGATTCAAACAGGCCGGACTGGGAGCAGAAGTGGCAATCTTCGGGGCAGCCGCCAGTTTTGATGGAGATAATTCCTTCCACGGACACATCCGGCCCGCACCACTTCAGGCGGGTGCGGTGCGCGATGTCCGCCAGCTCCTCTAGCTGCTCATCCGGCACCTGGAGCACCTGCTCCAGTTCGGTTTGGTCTAGTCCGATGCCCTGCTCCAGGGCCTTGTCACGTGCGATGTCAAGAATAGTCATGCGAACACTCTAGACCACTTTCTTGGACGGTGTTCAACTTTTTGGCCCAGCCTTAGCTTGCCGATGCCCCCGCAGCTAACCCCGCCAGCCCCTGCCGCGGGTGCGTAAAGTAAACCCCATGAGCCTCTACGATGACACCCTGGCCCTCCTGCAAGAGATGATCCGCAACGCGTGCGTTAATGATTTAACGGCGGACTCCGGGTTTGAAGAGCGCAATGCCGATACCCTTGAGGCCTTCTTCGCAGGCACCGACGTGCGCATTGAGCGCTTTGAGCCCCACCCCCATCGCACCAGCATTGTGGTCACCGTCCCGGGGGACCCAAATAAGGAACCACTGACCTTTCTGGGGCACACCGATGTGGTGCCCGTGGACGCCCCCAAGTGGACCAAGGAGCCCTTCGGTGCCATCATCGAAGACGGCAAGCTCTACGGCCGCGGCGCGGTAGACATGCTATTTATTACTGCCACCATGGCGGCGGTTACCCGCGAGGTCGCCCGGCGCGGCAACCCCGGCGGGACGCTGACCTTTGCGGGCCTAGCCGATGAGGAAGCCCGCGGCGGCCTAGGTGCCCGGTGGTTTGAGCAACACCGGCCAGATGCCATCGATTGGAAGAACTGCCTCTCAGAGACCGGCGGCTCGCACCTGCCGGGTGGTCTGGCGGTCATCGTAGGCGAAAAGGGCGCTGCCCAGCGGCGCATCCACGTCCACGGGGACGCAGGCCATGGCTCTACGCCCTATGGCAAGGATTTTGCCGTGGTCAAAATTGGGGAGGTCGCCCGGCGCATTGCCCAAGCTGAGCTGCCCGTAGCTGATGATCCCATCTGGACCGGCTTCCGTGACTCCTTCCGCTTTGACCCGCAGTCCCAACAGCTTATCGATGCCGGCGACTACTCCCCCTTTGGCAACCTCGCCGCCTTTGCCCACGCATTTTCTCACACCACCATCTCCCAAACCGTGCTGCGCGCAGGCGGGGCCATCAACGTGCTGCCCTCGCATGCTTGGCTAGAGCTGGACATCCGCCCACTGCCTGGACAAAGCCAGGAGGACGTGGACCGGATGCTGCGCGAGGCCATCGGGGACATCGACGTTGAGATTGAGCACCTGATCAATGAAGACGCCACGGTCTCCCCCACCTCCGGGCCCCTGTGGGAGACCCTGGTGGCCACCTGCGCGGAGTTCTACCCCGACCGCCCCGTGGTGCCCACCCTTGCCACGGGTGGCTCGGATTTGCGTGTGGCCCGTCGCCTGGGCGGAGTGGGCTACGGTTTTGCCCTCCACGCCCCAGCGCGCGACCTGGCCTCTGCCAACTCCCAGCTCCACAGCCACGATGAATGCCTCCACCTCGAGGACTTGGATCTGACGGTGCGCGCCTACCTGCGCGTGGCGGAGCGCTTCTTGGGCCTGGAGCCTTCATGTGCCTGAGGCTTTCGCCTCCCCTGCCCGCTAGCCCCCGCCCGCCGGGCAACGTGACCCGCCGGGCAACGTGACCCGCCGGACTACGTGACGCATATTCTGCGCGAAGTCGCTCAAAAATTCGAGATCCGACGCCCTTTTGCGCAGAATTTGCACCACGCACACGGGACCAAGCAGGATTTCTCCGCCGGCAACTGCGGCGGTCTTTCACTTGCGTCACATCCGTGCCACAATGGCCACATGAGTTACGCACCCAAGACCACCCTGTGCGCCGCAGCCATTGCGCTGTGCGCCACCCTGGCCGCCCCGGCCGCCTCCGCTGACGTCATCGATGATTACCTGGCCCGCGTTCCCGCCGGCCAGATTTCTTGCGACCAAGCCCAGCGCTACTACACCAATGCTGGCGATTACAACGCTAAGAAGAACCAGGCCCTGGCCGCCGCCAACTTCCACCCCCGCGGCGGGGAGATTCGCGGCGCCATCGCGCGCGCCGATGAAGCCATTGCCCGTTGCGGGCTCAATGGTGGCCCCGCCCGGCCGGCCCCGGCTGCCCCAGGCACGCCAGCTGGCCCTGCAGCTCCGGGGACACCGGGCGCTCCGGGCGCACCCGCCCCTGCACCGGCTGTGCCTGCGGACCACACCCTCATCCCCATCTTGGTCCAGCCCGGCATGCCCACCGTGGACGTGCCCGTTCCCCCTGCGCGGGTGACTTTCCGTCTTCCCGATGCCGCCAAGATCCTCCAGCAGCAAGCCGCCCAGGTAGGGCAGCTGTCCTCCCGCTAACGCCGGAAATAGCTTCTACAGCTGGAAGTAGATCTCCGCGTGCAGCGCACAGCCCGGGTTGAAGCCATGGCCGCAACCCGGGCAGCAGTGTTTCTGCTGGGCTTGGCGGTAGGCGCGGTAGTCCATCTGCAGCCCGCACACTCCGCACGCAGCTGCTGGAGCATCAAGCGGCATCGGCCCGAAGGCATGGTCGCTGGCCTGCGTATGGCATAGCGAACATGCCCACCACATTCCACAGGTAGCACACCGATTGGCCACGACATCCACCTCGCTGTGCCAGTGCTCGCAGCGCCCCTGCCCGTCGATGGCGCCGTGAATGGTGATACTCATACCGCGAACCTAGCAAATCTTCATTTTACTTGCACAACTGGCAAGTGATACGGTTGCAGTACTAGCAAATAAACAAACCTCCACGAAAGAGGGTGAACGGCTATGAGTGCTGAACTCGACGCAATTGAGAGCATCCAGCGCCGCACTGAGTGGTCCCCGTCCTGGTGGGCCGTGGCAATTGTCTCCGTACTGGCGGGGCTCACCGCAGTGAGCATCACCATTGATTGGAGGTTCGTCCTAACCGGAATCGCAGCCTTCACAATTGCAGCATTCCTCCTGCGCAAGCGTCTGACCAACCCCTTAGTGCGCAGGGATCCGAACCTGAACATGGCCAATAACAGGGCCACCTGGTCCAGGGTTGTACTTCCACTCGTGATAGTCCTTCCGGCCCCGCTTTTTGATGATCCTCATCCCGCGTGGCTAGTCCTCTATGGCACCGGGGTAACAGCGGCAACAGCCTGGATGTTCTACGCAGATCAACCCGGAAAATAGGACATGGTACCTGTGAGCGCCGAGTTCGATCCCATTATTCATCCCCTCAATCGGCTAAAAATCTGTGCCGCGCTCGAGTCTGCCCGCGCATTCGACGGCGTGCGGATGAAGTTCGCGGTCCTCGCGGAGCTGGTGGACTTACCTGCAGATGGCCTGTCCAAGCAGCTGTCGCACCTAGAGTCACACGGCTACATCAATCGCCAAAGGGAGTACGGATCCACCCGAGCCAAGGACAAGGTGTGGGTATCACTGACGGCCGATGGCCTGCAGGCCTACCGCAATCACGTTGCGGCCCTCCGGGAGATGACCCAGCAGGTCTAGCGCTATCCGG
This sequence comes from Corynebacterium lizhenjunii, assembly GCF_011038655.2. Taxonomy (NCBI): domain Bacteria; kingdom Bacillati; phylum Actinomycetota; class Actinomycetes; order Mycobacteriales; family Corynebacteriaceae; genus Corynebacterium; species Corynebacterium lizhenjunii. Next base: position 71,374 of record NZ_CP064954.1, on the reverse strand, counting down.
GCCTTGCCTCCCGGCCATCTCCCTACTGGGCTTTTCTCTTGGCGTAAAGGTAACTTCCCACAAGCACCAGCAGACATAGTGCAGCGACGCTGAGCGAGGCAATGGCCGGGGAAGCCGCCTTAGACAGGGCTGGGGTGAGCCCCGCGGTTATTGAATAACCAATTCCGCCGGCTGCATAGAGATAGGAAAAGGCGGTGGCCTGCTGGCTTTGGGGAACTTTGTCCGCGATAATCTGCTGCCGGAAGATCATCGCGGGCGCCTGCGCGATACCCAGGATTGCGGCGAGGGCTATGAGGCTGGGATAGGAGTAGGTAAACCCCGTAATACCCAGAACCACAACTACTAAGAATGTAAACGCGGACGCGTTGCGTTCCTTGTGCTTCCAGTGCGACTTTATTCCCAGCAGGGCCGATACCACCACGCTGGCCCCAGCGAGGACGGCCAGCACCCACCCGGTACGTGAATCCGTGCCTTCCCATTCGGTGAGCAGAATGGGTACCAACGTATCGAAAGAGGCCGTGACAGCCATAATGACCGCGGAGGCAACCACTGGAATAATAACCAGGGTGAGCTGGGGTTTAGCAGTCGCACCGCTCGATTGTTCATAGCCAGCCGCAATCGCTTTGGGGGTGGTGATTACGGAAATGGCCAAGAAAGCTCCCAGCAAGCAAAATCCCGCGGTGGTGCCAAAGCCGTGCACCATGGCCACGCCGAGCACCGGGCCAATGACCCAGCTGCTTTGGTTAATCACGTTATCCAGGCTCATGGCACGGTCCGGGTTACTGGAGAACTGGCTAATCGAAGAACGAAGAACCCCAGGAATTGGAGCCGAGATTGCACCGGTGAGGAATACCAACAGCGGGATAGCCACCAGGTAGGGCATTCCGCCGAGAGCCAAGAACCCGCACATGACCAACAAAGCCGCACACAGCGCACAACCTTGCATCAGGCGCAGTTTCACCTTGTGTTCAGACAGCAAAGGCGTGAGGAAAATAGCTCCTACGGATTCGCCAATTGCGTAGGCGCCAGAGGATAGTCCACCGAGGATATAAGAACCACCAGCTGCGGAAATACCCACAATGGCGACCATCGGCAGCGAGGTTACAGTCAGGCGCGTGAGAATGGTGGACAGCAACCACGCGGGAAAGGGGGACTTAAACTCCAATAGACGCATCTATTATCCTCTGCTTATATATGGGCCAGCCCGGAAGCGTTTGCGACGGATATTTAATGCCACCCGGGCTTGTGACTTTGCGAATAGGGACTGCGTTCGCAGCCTAACACAGCCCACATCCACTCCCCCGACCCGCAATCACCAGAACCGCTGCAGACAGCATCCCGCTACGGCACAATCAGCGCCTCCTGGGTGCACTGCCAACCACTGCGTTGGTACTCGCGCGGGGACATGCGGTGGTTATCGCTAAAGACTTTGCAAAAGCTCGAGGGGTGGGCGTAGCCCAACCGCCGCGCTATGTGCTCCACACTTTTGCCTTGTTCCAGAAGGCTGCGTGCAACAGTCATGCGCAGCTGGCTGCGCCACTGCTTGAAGGGCATACCCACCGCCGCGTGCACCCCCTGGGACAAGTCCAAGGTGCTCACGCCCAATTCGGTGGCCCATTGTGCCAGCGTGCGCCGGTCCTCCGGAGTGGCACGCACCCGGTGCAATACCTCAACGACGGCAGCAGTCACCGCGCCCTGGCCAACACCATCGCCGCACCGCGCGGCTTCCTGGGCCCGGCGCGCAAAAAGGTACACAATGGCGTGCGGGTCATGGCCGTCGGGGCGCAGGTGACTGTAATTAGCCACCACGGTGTGCAAAAGATAGTTCTCCTCTATATCAGCAAAGGACTGCACCAGCACCCCAGGCACCACCGTAGGCAACTTGGCTTCACGCGAACCCAATGGCAACACAATCGCACCCTGCTCCACGTGCACCACATTGGACTCCCCCGCAGGCAGCCACGCCACATCGCCCTGGATAAGCTCGTATGTTTGCCGGCCAATCACCACACGCGCCGCCCCGCGGTAGACCCACACCAACACATGAAAGTCATTGACCCGCTCCCACGTTTGGCTGGCGGGGACGGGTGGGGGTGAGGTTAAGGGGGCATCGGCAAGCTCAGGCACAGGGGGCTTGAGCTGGGCAAACTCCCGGGGGCTCATGCCCACGTGGCTGTGAAAGGCGCGCGTGAGGCCGGCGGTGGTCTCAAACCCCACCTGCCGGGCCGCCCAACCGATGTGCTGACCAGCGGCAATAAGCCCCGCAGCAAGCGCCACCCGCACCTGCCGGCGCCACTGCACAATGCTCATGCCCGTCTGAGCAACAAACTGTTTTTGCAGCGTACGCGTGGAAACACTCGCCGCGGACGCCAGTTGCTCCACCGTTGCCGGGGACCCAGGATCCTGCAGGATGCGCATGGCGGTGTCCAAGGCGGCATCGGCAAACGGCTGCGGCGGCAAGGCGACGGCACACCCCGGCGCCCCATCTGCAGCCACCTGGGGTGCAAGTGCAGCCAGGCCTGGCGCCGTCCCCTGCAGATAGCCGATACTACGGGCGAATTGGTACACCAGCCACGGCCCCCACTCCCGGCCCACCCGCACCCGGTGCGGGCGACTAATGCGCACGCCCATGTCCCGGGCAGCGGGGAAGATAGGAAACGCCACCGTGCCGGGCCGCGTACTAATGCCGTATTCCACACCCGCGGGAATCCAGACGGCATGCCCGGCCCGGAGCAGATATTTCTCCCCCAAAATTTCAACCTTCGCCAGGCCCGTATACACCCACATCAACATCGGTTCGCGCTGGTTATGCATGCGCTTCACGCCCGCCGCGGGAATGGCGTGCGTTGTCAGTTGCTGGTCCATATCAGCTGCCCCCTGTGTCAGTTTAGGATTCGTTCACTTTAGGATAACCGCGGCCTAAAAGGAAAGCCTAGCCTTAATTCCCGGCCCGGCTGCCGTCGGTGCCGCCATCCGCTACCCCCAAGGAGGCTTTCATGCCCATTCCCGCCCGCGTGCCCCGCTTGCTGCCGGTGGGCGTGCGCCGCTTGCAGGTTGCACAGCTTGCCGATGTCACCCCCACCATCCGCCGCATTACCCTCACCGGGCCCCAGCTGCAGGCATTCAAGGATGCCGGGGGCAACCACGTCCCTGCGTTTACCAGCGAGAATTTTGATGATGACATTCGCCTCCTCTTCCCCTACCCCGGGGAGCGCGAGCCCGTGCTGCCCGTTATCAAGGATGGGCGCGTAAGTTTTGCCCCGGGGCGCAGGCCCATTGCGCGGGCCTATACCGTGCGCCGCTTTGATGCCGCCGCGGGCGAGTTAGATGTGGACATCATCTTGCATGGTGAGGCCTTCGGCACAGCTAATGCCGAAGGCGGATCGAATTCCGAAGGCGCATCGAGTGCCAACGTCTCATCGAGTACCAAAGACCTGGAGGATACTGGTACCGCCAACGGTGCCGGGGGCTTTGCCGCAGCCTGGGCGCGCACTGTGGCGGTGGGTGATGCCATGACGGTCGTCGGCCCTGGTAAGACCGCGCCGCTGCCCGCCGAGGCACGCCGGGTGTTGTTGCTGGGCGATTGCACCGCCATTCCCGCCATCGCCCGGCTGCTGGAGGAGCTTCCAGCTGACCGCCAGGGCACGGCCTTAATCAGTGTGCCCAGCCGGGATTACGTCTTTGAGCTGGCCCGGCCCGCGGGCTTCTGCGTGAAGTGGGTGGTGGAGGCGAATAACACTGCTGGCCCACATGACGCACAGGCGCAGTTCCTCCACCACCTGGACGCGGTGCCGGAGCTGGCAGGCCCCGATGGCCCTTGTGATGACCCTAGCCCAGATCTCTTCGTCTGGCTTGCCGGGGAGGCCTCCTTGGTGCAACAGACTCGCCGCAGGCTAATCAATCACCACGGCGTAGCCCGCCAGGCCATCAGCTTTAGCGGCTATTGGCGCCGCGGCCACTGCGGCACCCCTGCCCCGGAGCCCGCGGATTCCTAACACTTTCTATCAACCTCTATTTCAATCATGAAAGGTTCGTCATGTCTATAATCCATCGCTCCCGCCCAGCTGTGGCCATTTCTGCCACGGCGGCCACGGTACTGTCTGCTGCCCTGGTGCTTTCGGCATGCTCTGCCGATGCCCCCGATGCCAACAGCACCAACACCTCCAGCACCTCCAACTCTGCGGTTGCCAGCGGTGCTGCCAGCGATGCAGCCTCCAGCTCGGCCAGCAAAGCTGCCAACGCCAACGCCAGCAACGCCGCAGCCTCCGAGCTCATCCCAGCAGCCGAGGGCAAGACGCAGTACCCGCTCACGTTGGACTCGCCCTATGGCACGACGGTGCTGGAGAAGCGCCCGGAGCGCATCGCGGCCATTGTGCCTAACGGCATTGATGCGGAGCTGCTGCTGTCTCTAGGGGTTACCCCGGTGTTGAGTTCTTCCATGATCCGGGAAGGCGGTTACTTGGAAGACCACGGCGCCGCAGACTTGGAGACGTATGAGTTCGTTCGCGGTGCGGACGTACCCTTTGAAGCCATTGCCGCCTCCAAGCCGGACTTGATTGTGACCGTGGGTTGGGTACCGGGCTTTGGCGAGGTCAAGGACATCTATGACCGTCTGGCCACCATCGCCCCGGTAGTCACCAGTCCGCCGTCTACCCAGCGAATTACCTCCTGGAAAGACTCGTTGCGCATCCTGGGCAAGACCCTGGATTTGGAAAACGCAGCAGAAGCTGTGATTTCTGAACATGATCAGTTGTTTGCCCAGATTCGCAAGGAACACCCGGAGTTCGGTGGCAAGACGGCAACGTGGGCTATTTATTATGGCCCGGCCAGCGGCCTGCAGTACTTCTCCCAAAACGGTTCCGCGCCGGAACAATTCCTTACTGACATGGGCTTTGCCCCCAACCCAAATGCCGCTGAATTTGCGAAGGACACCAATGTCAGTGACGAGCTGCTGTCTAAGATCGACGCCGATGTCCTGCTGCTGGGCCAAAGTCAGCGGGCCTCTAATGAAGAGCTCGAAGAGCACGTGACCGGGACGGATCTGTTTAAGAACTTGAACGCCGTCAAATCTGGCAAGTTTGTGCTGCTGCCGCCCAAGACTGCCGATGGCGGCGATCTGCTGTGGGCCATTACCAGCGGTGGACCCATTGGCAATGCGTGGGCGGCACAGCAGGTGGTGCCCATGATTGCTGAGAAGTTCTAATGGGCCAGCGCCGGTTGTTGGGACTGGTGCTGCTCACTAGCACCTTGACGGCGGTGGTGGTTTTAAGTATTAGCGTCGGGGCTAATACCCTCCCACCATCGCACGTGTGGAACGTCGTGTTCCACCCGGACGGCAGCGACGCCTCTTCTATTGTGTGGACGCTGCGTGTGCCGCGCACCCTGGTGGGAATTGTCTCCGGCGCGGCCTTTGGGGTTGCCGGGGCACTCATCCAGGCCATTACGCGCAACCCGCTGGCGGACCCGGGCATCTTGGGTGTCAACGCCGGCGCTGGTTTTGCCATCACGCTAGGCGTGGGGCTCTTTGGAGTCACCGGCATTGCGGGATACATCTGGTTTTCTTTCCTGGGGGCCATTGCTGCCACCGTCCTGGTGTACCTCATCGGCTCTGCCGGGCGCGGCCCGGCCTCCCCAGTCACTCTGGTGCTGGCCGGCGTTGCACTCGGCGCAGTCCTCACTGCGTTTTCCACCTTTTTACAATTAATGGACCAAGAAACCTTCCGTTCTTTCCGCAATTGGGCGTTGGGCTCCTTGGCGCGTGTGAGCGTTGCCGATACCTTAACCGTCTTGCCCTTCATTGCCGTCGGCCTGTTGCTGGCTGGTGCTATCGCGGCATCGCTAAATGCCGTGGCGCTGGGTACTGCCCACGCCACCGCGTTAGGCACGAACCTTAACCGGACTCGCACCCTGGGGCTGGTCGCGGTAACCCTGCTGGCTGGTGGTGCCACGGGGCTTAGCGGGGGCATCGGCTTCGTTGGCCTGGCAGTTCCGCACCTGGTGCGTTGGTTTACCGGCCCGGATCAACGCTGGATCATTGCTTACACTGCCCTGGCTGCCCCGGCGCTGGTGCTCGGCGCGGATGTGCTGGGCCGCGTGATTGCCCGCCCCAGTGAAATTGAGGCTGGCGTGCTCACCGCCATCATTGGTGCCCCGGTGCTCATTGTTCTGGTGCGGCGCAGGAAGGCCTCCGGACTGTGAGCACGCATAGTAATCCCCCACGTCCCACCCCAAGCCCCACCATCGACTTCGGCTACCGCACCCACATGCTTCGCGTCGGTCCTGTGGCACTGCGCTGGAGCACCCGTGGCGCCGCCGTCAACGCCGCCCTACTGCTGATAGCCCTAGCCGGGGCTGTGTTTGCGTTGGGCTTTGGCGATTATCCGCTTGAGCCCGCGCAAGTCCTGGCCGCCCTGGCTAACCCCAGTGCGGATGAGTTCCACCGCACCATCGTCACCCAGTGGCGCCTACCGGTGGCCTTGGCCGCGGTCCTCTTCGGTGCGCTGCTGGGAATCGGCGGGGCTATTTTCCAGTCGCTGACCCACAATCCCCTGGGCTCCCCGGATGTGATTGGATTCGACGCTGGCTCCTATACCGCCGTGGTCATCACCGTGCTGGTCTTTGGCACCAAGGACTACTGGACCATCGCCGCGGCGGCGCTAGTGGGCGGGTTGGCCACGGCTGCCATCGTGTATTTCCTGGCCTATCGCGGCGGAGTGCAGGGCTTCCGGCTCATCATCGTGGGCATTGCGGTCTCCGCCATGCTGGGCTCTATCAATGTCTACTTAGTTACCCGGGCGGATATTAACGACGCCATGAGCGTGGGCTTTTGGGCCGCCGGTTCCCTGGGCCGCGTGACATGGCAGGCCCTGGTGCCCGCCGCGCTGTGTTCCCTGGCTGTCATGGTTGGGGTGTTGGCACTCTCCCGGGCGCTGAGACAGCTTGAGCTTGGCGATGCCACCGCCGTCACCCAAGGCACCCCCGCCCACCGTTGCAGGCCCGCACTGCTCATCCTCGGCGTAGCCACTACGGCCCTGGTCACAGCTGCTGCCGGCCCCATCGGCTTTGTGGCTCTGGCCGCCCCGCAGTTGGCACGCCGACTCACGCACAGCCCGGGGGTCACGGTAACCGCTGCCGCCTGCATGGGCGCAGCCCTGCTGGCCGGTGCGCACCTGCTCGCACTGCTCTTTGCCCAGATCTACCGCCCCATCCCGGAGGGCCTCATCACGGTCAGCCTGGGCGGGCTGTACCTAATCTGGCTCCTTATCCGCGAATCCAGAAAGTCCCTCTAATGCACACTCCCCCATCCCAACCCGCGCACCCACCCCAACCCGCGCACTCGCGCCCGCGCGCAAGCAAGCCGCGCCTGGACCCAGACGTGAGTAGCCCGCGCTTGCACGCCAGAAACCTGGACCTGGCCTATGAGAAGCGAAGCATCTGCCAGGGCCTTAACGTAGCCATTCCCGACGGTTCCTTCACGGTCATCATTGGCCCGAACGCCTGCGGCAAGTCCACCTTGCTGCACGGGCTTTCCCGTTTGCTCAAGCCACAGGGCGGCCAGGTGGTCCTAGACGGACGCGATATTCAGGACTACCCCGCTAAGGAGGTCGCGCGCCGCCTCGGCCTGCTGCCGCAGTCCTCGCTTGCCCCCGATGGCATTCGGGTAGCGGACCTGGTTGCGCGCGGCCGCTACCCTTATCAGAACCTCTTCCAGCAGTGGACGGACGCGGACCAAGCCGCAGTGGCGGCGGCGCTGGACGCCACGGGCATCGGCAAGCTCTCCGGCAGACTGTTGGACGAGCTTTCGGGTGGGCAGCGCCAGCGCGCCTGGATAGCCATGGCCCTGGCCCAAGACACGGACATCCTGTTGCTTGATGAGCCCACCACCTACCTGGACCTTACCCACCAGATCGAGCTACTGGAGCTATTCACGGACCTCCACCTCACCGGGCGCACGTTGGTGGCCGTGCTGCACGACCTCAACCAGGCCGCCCGCTACGCCACGCACCTTATTGTTATGCGCGACGGTGCCATCGTTGCCGAAGGCGCGCCTGCCAGCATTATCTCCGCCGAACTCGTCGAGTCCGTCTTCCACCTGCCCTGCCGCGTGGTACCCGACCCCGTGGCCGGAACCCCGCAGGTAGTACCGCTGGGCCGGGACCGCAGCGCGCGCCGTTCACCACAACCTTGACAGCACTAACAAGGCCATATACCGTGGGGCACACGTCACAACTTGTGACAGCAGCACCGGAAACCAAGTACCCATTAAGGGGAGGTGGACCTTACTTTCACCAAATTCATTTGGCTGAATCTGATGCCAACCTTTTCGTGTCGCGGTTCGGCCCAGGGCATGCAAAGCGCCACTGCAAAACACAAAAGCAGTACATAAACCGGGGTGCATACAACGAATCAATGCAAGGACTTTAGAGGATTGGGTAGGAAAATGCAATACACCTGGTGCTTCTTCACAGAATTTGTGTGCCGATACGACCAGCTGCACGAAGCCAAACAACGACACCAAAAATGTGTGGATGGCTTGCGGGAGAAATACCACGTCCATTTCGCTTCCGAACAGGCCCGCCAGCAAGGCGCAAAGGAGCCACTTTTCAGTCTCCTCCTTGCTGAAATTTTCGGGAATAATGTGGATATTTCCCCGCAGGTCAGAGAGGAATATTCTACTTTCTGCTTTGTTACTGTCGTTGATGTCCCGCACGATCCTGAAGCCGAGGAAGATGAGTTCAGGATAGTTGCCGACCTGCTGGAAATAGATTTTGAACCTGGATTTCCTGCCAAGTTCCCCAGTCGAGCACGCGGGATAATAGTCAGTCCGGGAGGGCATGAAATCAAGGGCTGCGAATACCAGTAGACCAACCAAGACATCCGCTGTACCGAATACCGGTGGGCAGGTATGGTCATCGATGAACTTGAAGCGGATTACGAGTTCATCTCCTTGGCGAAATATAAGGTGGCCCTGCCCATCTTCATGCGGTTTAAGATGGCTGCACGGCGACAAAGCGCTTGGTTGCAAACAGACTCGGGCGCACCACCAAGGTACCTTCACCAGCAGAAGCAGCAGGAACCGCAAAGGCGATATTGCCAGTAATGGATCCGCCATTGTAGAGCTCAACAAGTGAGTCCAGCTGCTCCGGTTCAACCAGTGGACGGTCAGAAGAACTGACCGTCACGCCTTCTGCAGTGACAAATTGGATAGTCCCGGACGGAACCTCTCCATCAGGGTTATCACCCTTATACGTAATGGTTGCATTAACCATGACGTATGCTTCACCTTCTGCGGGGGCATCATTGAATTCGTTGTGCGCCAAGATGGCCTCAGCGGCATCCAGGTCCACGCTGTTGATGGTGACCGCCCAGTCCGCAGTCTCTACAGTTGAGCCGACCGGCAATGGATTCTCGCGCGTTGTCCCGAATTCCGCCGAGCCATCCCCGGTACCCTTAGCCGAGTCCTGCCCGCCGGACGTGCTCTCAGCATTCTTTGCCGCACCTGGCGCGGAAGCACTGGTTTCCTCATTAAAGGCCTCATCAATAGCACTGCCAATGACGAAAACAAAGACGCATGCGGCGATGATGGTGCCCACAATAGAGACAATGATTGCGGTGATGGCACGGCCTTTTGGCTTACCTTTGAGGCAGGCACCCACGATTCCCAGAATGAAGCCGATAGGCAGCAACAACCAGCCCAAGAGTAGAGCACCCTTGACGCAGGACAGGATCAATCCCAGAATTGCGGACACCAAAGCAATGGTGCCGATGGTGTTCTTGGGCTTTTTAGCATCGGCGACCACAACAGGTGCAGCCGGTACCCCTGGCGTACTGGATGCGCCCGAAGTAGCCGAGACGTGGTCCGCAGGACCCTGAGAGCCAGGCGGGAAAGAATTAGACATGTGTCCTCCTTCGAAAGAGATCAGAGACGCTGCTTGTGCAGCCCGCGTAGAGTAGCACCACCCCTAGGACACGGCCCCTGGCCATAGCCCCAAAATTAGCCTAAATGTTTGAAACTCCTCCCCTTCACATCAGCAATGAGCTGCGCTTACAGGGTGGGCACGGGTAGGGTGAGTTTAAAGGGGCATCGGCAAGCTAGGCACCCAAATGGCCAATGCTGAGCACATGGACCCCATCGGGGCGAGTAAAGCTAAGCGGGCCAGCCGTGACCACCACGAGTACCGGGTGCAGGTCCGGCGCATGCACAGCCGCAAAGGCATGCAGGCTCTGGGCTGCCTGATCCAAGGTAGCCGGCGAGGAACCCAACTTGACCTCAACGAATAGAAGCTGGCCATCGATGCTGAGGACCGCATCAACCTCGCGACCTTTCGAATCACGCGCGTGGAATACAGAATCCAAGGATAAGGCCCGCAGCTCGTGGATGATTTGGGACTCGAAGAGCTGCCCAGTGTATTCGAGGTTGTTCATCAATCCAGACGGATTGAGTTCGAGGGCAGCGACAGCCAAAGCCGGGTCCACCAGGTGACGTTTCGGGGCCTTACGCAAGGTAGCTTTCGAACGCGGATGAGTGGACCAGACAGGCTGATCCACTGAGATAAAGATTCGCAATAACGCATCCAAATAGTCGCCGACAGTATCGCGACCAAGACCCGTATCCGCCGCCAGCGTGCTAACAGATTGCTCGGTGCCAACCGCCCGGGCCAAGGATTTTAGTAGACGGATAACCTTGGCGGGATCACGCTGGACGCCGTCAGGGGTGGCCACATCAACCTCTGCGACCGTGCGGAGGTAATCACGAGCATTCGCCATCGCGTCCGAGGTGCTGACATCCAGCCAGCCCGGCCAACCACCACGGCACATGCGTTCCACCACATCCGCAATTTTTAGATCAGACTTCATTGGTTGAAGGTCAGCGCCGTGGGCCAGCGCGCGCAGACTCACGGCGCCTGTGGAATGGCCAGTTTCGCTAAACGTCATCGTCGACAACGTTAGCCGTGAGAAACGCCCAGCACCTGAATGCCTTGCGGCCTTCTCCCCCGGAGCCGTCGAACCCGTCAAAATGAACTGGCCCTTGGCTTGCCGGGAGTCGACCTCATGGCGAACGTGGTTCCACAGTTCAGGGAACACCTGCCACTCATCGAGCACGCGCGGCGTGTCTCCCGCAAGGAGAAGAGCAGGATCGATAGCCATCAAATTCCCAGCCTGTGGGTCCGTATCAACGTGAATAAAGCTACTACCGTGCTGGCGAGCCATTTCCGTTTTTCCTGAGCCCTTTGGCCCTTCAATCAGAGTCGCACCAGCACGCTGCAAAGCAGAGCGAAGGGCACCATCTGCCACCCTGGGGCGGTAAGCCACTGCGTGCTGCCGCTCCGCGTGCCCCTGCCCTACATGCCCGTGTTCTTCATGACGCCGCGGCGAATTCTTATCAGACAAAAGACCACCTCATAGGGGTTATCCTACACTTTGAGCCCGTTTGATCCTACAGTTTGAGCCCATTTCATCCTACAGTTTGAGTCGTCTTCAGCCTACAGTTTGAGCCCGTTTCATCCTACAGTTTGTCTTGTACCCATCACGCCCCTCCAACGCCCAATTCGGCACAGGCTCCGAGTCGGGAGCCTAGCCCGATCGCCTACAAACCCTGGGCGGCGTCTATCCGCTTCATGTCCACCCTTGCGTTTATGGTTATAGGCATGATTACTGGTGCATTGAAGAACAGCGTTGACCGCATCTGGGATACTTTTTGGTCCGGGGGTATTTCTAACCCGATTTCGGTGATTGAGCAGTTCACCTACCTGTTGTTTATCCGGGAGTTAGATACCCGCCAGGCTTATATTGATACCCGCCGCAACCTGGGTGATCCCACCGCCACCCAAGACATTTTTGATGCCTCCCAGCAGCACCTGCGGTGGCGCAACCTGATTGAGGACGCGGATTTGGCTAGGCGTAAAGCCACCATCACCGCAGAGGTCTTCCCGTTTATCAAAACCATGGGCGGGCACGGCTTCCAACAACACATGGCCAATGCCTCCTTCGACATCGAATCAGAAGCCACCCTAGGCCGGGTGATGGAACTTATCGACGCCCTAGAGTTCGCCAACAAAGACATCGCCGGCGATCTCTATGAATACATGCTGGACAAACTGTCTACCTCCGGCACTAATGGTCAGTTCCGTACACCTAGCCACATCATCGAACTACTAGTAGCGTTGATGGCCCCAACCCCGTCCCTGCGCATTATTGACCCCGCGTGTGGCACCGCAGGGTTCCTCGTAGCTGCTAATGACTGGATTAAAACCCACCACCAGGACCAATTGTTTGATAAACCCACCCGGGATACCTTCCTGGAGCAGGGGCTAACGGGGTTTGATTTTGATAAAACCATGGTGCGTATCGCAGCAATGAATATGTTCATGCATGGTTTTGATGAACCTGCCATCGCCTACCAAGATTCCTTAACCCACCTTGATGCCCAGCATTTTGGGGCCTATGACCTTATTTTGGCTAATCCTCCCTTTGCCGGAAGCCTGGATAAAGACGCCATCGACCCAGCACTCAAATCTGCCACCACGGCGAAGAAGACGGAACTGTTATTCCTCCACCGCTTCCTCCAACTGCTCAAACCCGGTGGGCGGGCTGCGGTGATTGTGCCTGAGGGTGTGCTGTTTGGTTCCACCAAGGCGCATAAAGTCTTGCGCCAACACTTAGTTGAGGACCAACGCCTGGATGCAGTCATCAAACTACCCTCCGGGGTGTTCAAGCCGTACTCCGGGGTGTCGACAGCGATTGTGTGTTTTACCCGGACTGATTCTGGTGGTACGGACCAGGTGTGGTTTTATGATGTCACTGCTGATGGGTTCTCGCTGGATGATAAGCGCACCCCGTTGCTAGAGGCGCGCCTGTTGGGCCCGGCCCCGGTTTCGCATATTCAAGATCTTGATGACCCAGATTGTGCTGCTGACCCCCAACCGGTGACCCTGACTACGGAACAAGCAGCACTCAATAACCTGCCAGATGTGGTGGCCCGCTGGCAGGCGCGCACCACCACCGAGTGTGACCGGGCGCGCACGGAGTACTCGTTTACTGTGCCCCGGGAAGAGATCGCAGCTGCTGGGTATGACTTGTCAATGAACCGGTACAAAGAAATCATCCTGGAGGCCACCGAGACCCGGGACCCGCTAGAAATCATCGCCGAGATCGAAGCCCTCGACCACGACATCGCGGCTGGCCTGGCTAAGTTGAAGGCCATGCTCACGGAAGGCAAATAACCATGACCACCACGCCACAACACAACTGGCCCATGGTCCGGCTAGGGGATGTACTCCAGGAGTTCACTGCTCGGCCTACTCCAGAGCAACAGGCTGGAACCATTCTTACCCTTACTGAGAAAAATGGTTTTATGCGTCAGGAGGATCGCTTCAATAAACGTCTGGCACTCGAGAACACGAGCAAATATAAGGTGATTCGCCGTGGGGAATTTGCCTTGAATCCATACCTACTTTGGGCTGGGGCCATAGCGCTTAATACAAGGTTCGAAGAGGGAATTATTTCCCCTCTGTACCCGACTTTTAGGGTTTCTCCCTCCGCTAGTGCTGGCTACCTGAACCATTTGTTCAAGACCGAAGCAATGATTTCACGTTTCGACCAAATTGCATTCGGCTCCGTGCCACGCAAAAGGAGAACGCGAGTACCAGACTTTCTATCACTCCAGATTCCCCTCCCACCGCTGGAGGAACAACACCGCATCGCAGAAATCCTCGACGCAGCAATCTCTTCACGCTCGTCTATAACAGAACGGCTGACGACACTGTCCCAGCTAAAGCACGATGTATTTAGTTCGATGTTCTTAGCGAAGCCTCGTGTGACGACAACCATTGGGGAGTACCTCGAATCCACTCAGTATGGGACCAGCGCCAAAGCCAATGAATCCACGGGCATCCCTATCCTGCGCATGGGAAACATTACCTACGGAGGTGATGTTGACCTTGCCCAGTTGAAGTACATCGACATGAGCTCCCAGGACCGAGTGAAGTACTCGCTCAGAGAGGGCGACCTTCTCTTCAACCGGACCAACAGCAAGGACCTAGTTGGCAAGACGGCAGTTTTTCCTCATCTAGATGGTGAATATACCTTTGCTGGGTACCTAGTCCGATGCCGGGTGAACGATACAGCTACGCCCGAATACGTTGCGGGTTTTCTTAACTCACCAGCTGGTAAGACCTTGTTGAGAAACAAGGCTAAGGCCATTGTCGGAATGGCCAACATCAATGCGAAGGAACTCGCTTCCACACCCATCCCCGTGGCTGTTCTTCCTGAGCAACAAGAGTTTTCGCGAATTGTCCGGAGCATAGACAAGGTGAGCAACGCTCTGAGGCAACAGCTACAATTGGCCGATGATTTAGTACTTTCTCTGAACATCCGCGCCTTCCAAGGCAAGCTTTAGCGGCACGTCAGCGACGCCGAAGAGGTGCGAACGGTGAGGTTCAGGGGGCATCGGCAAGCTAGGTATTCAAGCAACCAATAGACCTCAACCCCTGCTGGCGGGCACTAGCAGAACAAACGTAGTATTCGGTATCGCTTGCGAACTATCCTGGAGGGGCGTAGTGTGCGGGGAACATCTTATTCCCTACCTTTGGAGCCGGCTATGAGACTCTACTGCCGCAAGTTGTTGGCGGCGGCTTTGACTACGCTCTGCAAAGCCCTCTGAGCGCCATGATTTCCACGATTCTATTTCTCGATGCCAGTTTCGTCGCCGCGCCTTTGACCATCATTCTCATTGTGAGCGCAGCCGTGGTGGTCAGTGTGGCACGCGCTTCCCGCGTTCCTGTGGTTAAGTCAGCCTTAATGGTTTGTGCCACTGCCTTCGCCTGTGGGATTATCCCAATGCTGGGCTGGCTTTCCTGGAGGCCGCCCGGGGGCTCGGATAGCTTCGCAGAGCACTTCTCCTACGCTGAGCTGCAATACTATGCCTTCGTCGTCACCACAACCATGCTCTGCACCGTGGTCATCTGGCGATACATCGCGGACAGTCCACAGTTCGCACTCTTCGTCATTTGGCTAACCTCCGGAGTGTTTGTGGGCGATACGATTGTCATCCCCAACAGCATGCAGGGGGCGTTATTGCCACCGTTCGCTGCCGGGATCTACACACTCATTTGTACATTCCTCTATGTATTTCCCCCGTGCCTGGTAATTTTGCTCATTCGCTATGGCCACAAGGCTGCCGTGGTGCGAGCGAGCAAGCCAAAGCGGCATCCTTCGGCCCCAAGTGGCGCTGACGGTGGGGACGAGGGGGCATCGGCAAGCTAGGCACCCACATGTGTGATGCCGACCGGATGGCTCAGCCACCAAGTGCCGGCGGTATCGTATGTGAGTGCACGGTTCGGAGGCGTTGCACACGCAAATTCCGTGATGGTGGGAATGCTCAAGCATGGATTCGGGGAGACACACGAGCAATGTGGGAGCGCAGCGTCTGTACGCGGTGGAAGCTCCGCATTGGTGCTCGACAACCGAGGCGAACGCCGCTAGCCTGGGGGACGGTTCACAAACACGGTGCGCTTGGGGGTGACAACGACTTTTACGCCTTAAGTGGGAGTGACTTCCTCGTCGGTGCGCGGTAGGTCCGCGCGTCTTCGTGGGCCATGTTTCCGCGCGCCTTTCAGGCGAGGGAACCAACCCCCGACGAAGGGAGGTGCAACATGGGTAAGCATTCCAAACGGAAGCACCCAGGGTGCCGATTTCGGGTATTTGGTCGGGGTAGTCCGCATAGGTGGTAGGGGTGTTTCTGGCTAGGTGGTCGGGTCATGATCTGTGTGGTGGTGTGGTCGTCAAGTCTGCGCCATCGTGACACGTTTTCATGACTAAGGAGGCCATGTTCACGGCTTCATTTAAAGAGATCATGGCGATGCGGCTGGAAGGCAAAAGTTATGACGCGATTGCTTCTGCCTTGGGGTGCTCCAATCGCGAAATCCCGTATCGAGCTGGGTCGACAGCCACGGCACTGGCAAAGGCCTCTACGGAGCCAAACGAATTCCAGCTGAACTTTCCGAGCGCGCCCGACAGTCGGCCCAGCCAACCACAAGCGTGTGGCGCGAGTGATGAAGAAATGAGGCCTGTACGGCTTCAGCAAGAAGCGCAGTGAAAACCTCGGTGTCCGCTTCTTCCCGCTGGGTATTCCCAGACCTGGTCAAAAGGAGTTTCCGTGCCGATGAGACCAACCATTTGCACGTTGGCGATATCACTTACCTGCCTATCCAAGGAGGAACAAATCTGTATCTCGCGACCGTCATCGACTGCTATTCACGCAGGTCGGGTTTTCCATTGCTGACCATATGCGCACTGACTCCCGTGGTCAAGACGACCTAACCAAAATCTTTATTGAAAGAGACGGCCGACTCCCGGCCATCAATTCATCGCAATCGAGTGCAGGCTACTGGCTCAAGGCCCTACCCAACCGAGTCGGAGCAGACTCACTCATAAGCAGGATCAGCAGCGGGCGCCATATAGAAATTGGGGACTTTGACATGCGTAAGCATCTTGCAACCATCCGCGACAACACGAAGACCTAACCCCAAACACCAGCCCGGCCATGCAACGCCGGGGCTGGCAGCCCTACCAACAACCCGGAACACCACCCCGACCAACTTCCCGGAACACCCCTACCAAATACGCGCACTTGGCACAGGGCGCATGCCCGGTCGCGAGCAAAAGAAACTCGCCCCCAGCGATCCCGCAAAGATCAAGCTGGTGAGCGAGCTAACTGGTCTTGCGACCGCAATCGTGGAGCTGGTTAACGCCATGCTTCACACGGGCCGTTAGGTCCGGGGAATCCTCAGTCAATGACGGTTGGCTGGGGATTCCTTCATTTTCCAGCCTGGCCGCGAACAGCAGCCAAACTGTTGACCCCAGTATAACGTGACCACGAAGAAGCGCAAGCCTCCCACACGAATCACCCGAAGGCGTTACCACCCCTCGACAACCGAGGCGAACGCCGCTAATCTGGGATGTGGTTCACAAACGCAGATTACTCGGGGGTTATTTCAGCTCCCGATTGCGGGAGTGACTTCCTCGTCGGTGCGCGGTAGGTCCGCGCGTCTTCGTGGGCCATGTTTCCGCGCGCCTTTCAGGCGAGGGAACCAACCCCCGACGAAGGGAGGTGCAACATGGGTAAGCATTCCAAGCGGAAGCACCCAGGGCGCATGCCCGGTCGCGAGCAAAAGAAACTCGCCCCCAGCGATCCCGCAAAGATCAAGCTGGTGAGCGAGCTAACTGGTCTTGCGACCGCAATCGTGGAGCTGGTTAACGCCATGCTTCACACGGGCCGTTAGGTCCGGGGAATCCTCAGTCAATGACGGTTGGCTGGGGATTCCTTCATTTTCCAGCCTGGCCGCGAACAGCAGCCAAACTGTTGACCCCAGTATAACGTGACCACGAAGAAGCGCAAGCCTCCCACACGAATCACCCGAAGGCGTTACCACCCCTCGACAACCGAGGCGAACGCCGCTAATCTGGGATGTGGTTCACAAACGCAGATTACTCGGGGGTTATTTCAGCTCCCGATTGCGGGAGTGACTTCCTCGTCGGTGCGCGGTAGGTCCGCGCGTCTTCGTGGGCCATGTTTCCGCGCGCCATATCTGGCGAGGGAACCAACCCCCGACGAAGGGAGGTGCAACATGGGTAAGCATTCCAAGCGGAAGCACCCAGGGCGCATGCCCGGTCGCGAGCAGAAGAAACTCGCCCCCAGCGATCCCACAAAGATCAAGCTGGTGAGCGAGTTGACGCGGTTCGCGACCGCGATAGTGGAGTTTGTTAAGGAACTCCTCTAGGGCCGTTAGGTCCGGGACTCCTCAGTCAATGCCCGTTGGCTGGGGAGTCTTTCATTTCCAGCCTGGCCGCGAACAGCAGCCAAACTGTTGACCCCAGTATAACGTGACCACGAAGAAGCGCAAGCCTCCCACGAGAATCAGGCGGAGGCGTTACCAACCTCCGACGAAGGGAGGTGCAACATGGGTAAGCATTCCAAGCGGAAGCGCCCAGGACGCATGCCCGGTCGCGAGCAAAGGAAACTCGCCCCCAGCAACCCGGCAAAGGTAGAGCTGGCGAGCGAGTTAACTCGTTTCGCGACCGCGATAGTAGAGCTAGTTAAAACGCTACTCTGCTAGGGCCGATAGGTCCGAGGAATCCTCAGTCACTTGCACCTGGCTGGGGATTCCTTCATTTTCCAGCCTGGCCGCGACCAGCAACCAAACTGTTGCCCACAAGTGTATCAGGACAGTGTATAAGCGCAAGGTTCAATCGCCATGCGGAGAGCGCTCTAACGTGACCTCCACGCCAATAAGCCCCCAATTGCAGCACGACGTGGTGCTTTTTCTGCGCGCAGGCCCCTCCCCGCCCATACCACGATGTCGTGTTTGCGGAGGAAATGCATCACGCATTGAGGGCTTTGACCATTAGGCCCCACACTTTAACCACTAGGCCGGCCCCATTTGACAACTAGGCAGCCGCATCAGGGTACACAAGCCCCTCATGCTGGGCTAATGGTCAAAATGTGTTGGTGAATTTGTCTGTTTCTGTGCTCCGTGCTGGTGGTATTAGGAATGATTTACTGTTCTGGGGTAAATGAGCGGTCAATGCACTGAAATCCCACAGGCCACCGACCAAGTGTGATATGGGGGCGTAGACGATGAGGGGATGAGTACTAAACATCCCCCATGCCCGGTGTGCGCCGGGCGAAGTATCAAGCATGGAACGACTACGAGTAGCCGCCAGCGTTGGCGCTGCAAGGAGTGCGGGCACACCTTTACCCGTTGCCACGACGACGCCGGCCAAGCGATGTGGTTTAGAGTCTTCGTTGACTGGCTCACCAGCGGAATTTCACTAAACACGCTGGCCAAGATACACAACGTGAGCGTATCGACACTCCAACGCCGCTTCGCCACCTTCTGGTACGTGCAACCACCAATGCCAGCAGACCCCCACCGGGTCTATGACCAGGTCTTTATCGATGGGACATACTTCAACACAAAATGCCTGCTTGTCCTAGCCGACTGCGACCATGTCATCTCATGGTTCTGGGGATACACCGAAGATTCCTGGGCCTACGGCCGATTACTCGACACTATTGCCCCGCCACTGATTGCAACGACAGATGGCCATAAAGGCTCAGCAAAAGCCATCCGAAACACCTGGCCTGAGACCAAAATCCAACGCTGCCTCGTCCACGTCAAACGAAATATCCAAACCGCTACAGGTCTTCATCCCACATCAGCAATGGGCAAGGCACTACGCCGACTATCCCTAGAGCTACTGCACATAGACGATCTCGACCAGGCCGCCGACTGGACGATAAAGCTGCAGAAGTTCGGCCAAACCTTCAACACGCAGCTCAATGAGAAAAGCTACGTCAAAGACACCCCGCTTGAGCAGATCCCGAAATCGAAGCGACACAACAAAAGATGGTGGTACACCCACTACACCCACCGAGCCGCCTACATGCAGCTGGTGCGACTTTCCAAGGCCGGTCACTTGTTTACCTACCTGACCGAAAAGCAGGGCACCATCGCCTATAAAAGCACCACCAACAGCCTAGAAGGTGGCATCAACTCCCCGATAAAAAGCCTCCTGCACGCCCACAGAGGCCTCAGAGATGAACATCAACGCATCGCCTGCGACTGGTGGCTCTACACCCACACACAACACCCACGCGACCCCGTAGACATCGCCAGAGAACAAAATTGGGGCAAGGACGCAACCGCCAAAGCCACGATCCTTGCCCACCACGAGCGCCAAACCGCCAACGGTCACGACGACGGGCGGCCCGCACTCCTCGACAACGCCATCGACGCTGACTACAACCACAGTATGGGAATCAGGAAAGGCACCATCCACTAACCCCCACCAACACATTCTGACCATTAAGACGACACGCCGAAAAACAACACATTTTGACCATTAGGCCACACATTTTGACCATTAGGCCCTCATGCTTGGTGCCGGGCCCGGGTCCGCGCTGAGAAAACGAAAAGCAACCGGGGGCCACCGTCTTTTCAAGCGATGGCCCCCGGCTATAGAGTGCCCGGGGCGGGACTTGAACCCGCACGTCCTTGCGAACACTGGCACCTGAAGCCAGCGCGTCTGCCAATTCCGCCACCCGGGCAGGGTGTCGGTCGTTTACGCGACTCGATAAAGATAACACAGAGGCCTGGCAGGTATCCAAATCCGCAGGATAAGCACAAAATTCTCGGAACTTTTCTGCGCGGATCTTCGTTGGACTCAGCAGTAGCCCCTATACTGGACGGGTCATTTAACTAGCTAGTACACGGAGGAGGTCCGCGCCAATGGGAGTGTTTGCCAGGCTAGCCAAGCTGGATTCCGCCATGCAGCGCGGACTAGACAACGGCATGGCGTTCGTCTTTGGCGGCCGTGTGGTCCCGGCGGAGATTGAAGAGCTGATTAAACAGGAAGCTCATGACAATCTGACCCGGGGGGAGGACAACAACCTCTACGCACCTAACGTCATCACTGTCGCGGTGAGCGCGAAGGACATTGAAAACCTCTCGCAGGATCCGCAGTTGCCGGATTCTTTGGCAGATCAGATAGCACGTTATGTGCGTAATAACGGCTGGCATTTGGCTGGGCCGGTTATTGTGCGGATCGCAGAAGAGTCTGGCCTGCGCACCGGGCAGTTGCGCGTGTCATCCTTCATTGACCACGAGCCGGAGGAGGAAAACGGCTTTGATGCCATTTTCCACACCCCGTATCCGGAAGAAAACCAGGCAGCACACCAAGCGGCAGACAAACAAGCAGGCCACTACCCGGCAGGCAACCAGGCCGCACACGAACCGGCGGATAACCAGCTGGCACACGCAGCGGCCGCGAATGCTGGCGCAGCGCAGCAGGACCAGGAGGACTCTGACACCATGAACAATTTCCATGTGCATCCCGGAGTTGAGGACGCAGCCACTACAGCCTTCCGCGCACCCACGGTGCCAGAGGGCGCGGGCGATGGCCCGAGTGTGAACCTGCTGCTGCAGGACGGATCCTCGCGCACTTACCAGGTGCGCGAGGGCTCGAATATCATTGGCCGTTCCAATGAGGCGGACTTGCGTTTGCCAGATACGGGGGTCTCCCGCCAGCACGCGGAGATCACCTGGAATGGGCATGACGCAGTGCTGGTAGATTTGCAGTCCACTAATGGCACCACGGTCAATGACACCCCCATTGAGAATTGGCTGCTGGCGGATGGTGATGTGATTACTATGGGCCACTCCCATATTGAGGTCCGTATTACGGGCCTGGATACGTAGATGTTGCGTTAGGTTTAGATTTCCGCGGCTTTGCCCGCACCCCGAAAGGCCCACATTGGGCCCCGTTTTAGGAAGGCGGCTCCACCGGTGGATTCAGTGGTTATTCTCGGCTTGAGGATTAGCATCCTGGCATTGCTGTGGGTGTTTATCCTCGTTGCCTTAAACGCCATGCGGCGGGATGCTAACGCGGCCGCCGCGGTCTCAGCGACGGCATCGGGAGTCCTGGCCCAGGCGGGCGAGCAAGCACCCCGGCGGCGGGAGACTGCCCGCCAGATTGCCATTGTGGAGGGCCCGCTGCAGGGCTCCCACATGGAGCTGGGGACTTTTGAGGAGTTTATTTTGGGCCGCGCCAATGACTGCGATTTTGTTACGGGGGATGATTATTCCTCCGCGCAGCACTCGAGGCTGTTCCGCCGCGGTTCGCAGTGGTTTATTGAGGACTTGGAGTCGCGCAATGGCACCTTTGTTAATGGGGTGCGCATTGACCAGCCGGAGCGGGTAGAGGTAGGCATGGACATCAAGATGGGTCGCACAACGTTAAGGCTGGTGGCATAACTTATGGCAGCGAAGAACTCCTGGGCCCTGCGGGTGACGGCCTTATCTGATCGCGGTTTGGTGCGGGCCAATAATGAGGACTCTGCTTATGCCGGCCGCTATGTGCTGGCCTTGGCGGATGGCATGGGTGGACATGCGGCTGGGGAGGTAGCTTCCCAGTTGATGATTTCCCGCCTGCAGACCACAGATCGCGACCCGCAGGATAATGACATGTTGGCGCTGCTGGCTGCCGCCGCGCGCGATGCTGATAATGATATTTCCGCCCACGTGGCCCAGTTCCCGGAGACCAAGGGCATGGGCACCACGTTGTCGGCCATGATGTTCAACGGCCGCAGCTTTGGGGTGATCCACGTGGGTGACTCCCGCGCATACCGCCTGCGGGAAGGCACGCTAACGCAGCTGACAAAGGACGACACTTTTGTGCAGTCCCTGGTGGATGAGGGCAAGTTGGACCCGGAGGATGTCTCCTCCCACCCGCAAAAGTCGCTGATTCTCAAGGCCTATTCGGGCAAAAATGTTGAGCCAACCTTGTTCCTATGGGACGCCCAGGTAGGCGACAGGGTGCTGCTGTGTTCCGACGGTCTTTCAGACCCGGTTACCGCCGCGACCATTGAGTCCGCGCTGGGCCAGGGCACCTTGGAGGAGGCCGCGACCACGTTGGTGGAGCTGGCGCTGCGCTCCGGGGGGCCGGACAATGTCACGGTGGTATTGGCAGAGGTTGTTGATACCGCCCAGTCCCCCGCGTCCCAGTCCGGCACCGCGCAAGTGCGTGAGCTTGCCGATGCCGCCCCGGTCCTCGTCGGTGCCATCGCCGGCGAGGTCCCAGAGCCGACCCATCCAGATTCTTCCGCATCGCGGGCGGCGGCTCTGCGTGCCCGCCCGGCGGGTGGCGCTCCCGCCGGTGCGGGTCAGGCAGGCCCGGGAAAAGCCGGTAACGTACCGTCCACCACGCAACAGACGATGGCGGGTGCCGGTGCGAACGCGGGTGAGGCAGATGGGCCCGGTGGGGCTGCGGCCGTCGGTGCCGGCGGCTCAGGCGCAGGTGCTGGGAACGCGGGTACCGGGAGCGCCCGGCGCGGATCCTCCACCAAGGCGTGGGCACTAATCGCGGCCATTCTGGCGGTGCTGGTGCTGGTACTAGCCGGCGGTGCCAGTGCGAAGCACTTCATGAATAACAACTACTTCCTGGTAGCTGCGGAGAATACGCAAGAACTCAGCATCCATAGGGGCGCGGATATTTCGATCTTCGGCCGCAGTATGCACAACGTCTACCAGCACGCGTGCTTAAACCCGGACGGCGAATTGGGCTTGCACACCGGCCCGTGCAGCGGAGAGTTTAAGACCATGTCGGTAGAAGACCTGCCAC
Organism: Corynebacterium lizhenjunii; assembly: GCF_011038655.2. NCBI lineage: Bacteria > Bacillati > Actinomycetota > Actinomycetes > Mycobacteriales > Corynebacteriaceae > Corynebacterium > Corynebacterium lizhenjunii. Next base: position 48,193 of record NZ_CP064954.1, on the reverse strand, counting down.
AGTCTGAACGTGGGGTGGTGGCTAATCTGCCGTCCGGTTCCTACGATGAAGTCCAAGGGCAGCTGGGCAGGCTGGCGGATAAGGCGCTTCCGGCGTGCCGCACCTCACGCGAGGGCGCGGCCAGCACCGAGGGCGCGGCCAGCACCGAGGGCACGGCAAGCACCGAGCGCAGTGCTGCCGCGAAGTCGTCTGCAGCATCCACCTCAGCAGCGGCCACAGCAGCGGCCGCAGTGGCATCCGAGTCCGCCGCGCCAACCCCTACGGCACAACCCACGCCGCAGAGGCAGGACGGGGAGGCTGCGGGGGCATCGGCAAGCTCAAAGCCTGAGTTCCGGGCAGAGCCGGGCGTTAATTGTCGGCAGGTGAAGTAGATGGCCATGCGTTTTCGCGGACTGGAACTGGGGCTGCTGGTGCTGGCTACCCTGGTGTTTTCCACCATTTTGATTAGCCTGGAGCTGTCCCAAGGCAACACACTGGGCACGGACATTTTGTTCCTGATTGGCGGGTTCATTGGGATTTTTGCCATCGCGCACGTGGCGCTGAGCATTCTGGCCCCGTATGCGGACCAAATCATGCTACCGGTGGCCGCAGTGCTCAATGGCACGGGGCTGATTATGCTGGCGCGCCTGGACCTGGCCTCTGGGTTGTCCCTGGCTAACCGCCAAATTATGTGGACGGTTATTAGCGTGGTCATCTTCATCGTGGTGCTAGCCGTGCTGCAGGACCATAAGCGGCTCACGCGTTATTCCTACATCCTGGGCGCAGCCGGCCTGGTGCTGCTGGCCCTGCCTTTGGTGTGGCCGCAGCCCACGGAGGCCGACGCGCGCATCTGGCTCAAGCTGGGGCCCTTTTCCATCCAGCCGGGGGAGTTCTCCAAGATCATGCTGATCTTGTTCTTCGCCATGCTGCTGACGCAAAAGCGTTCACTGTTTACCGTGGCAGGCTATCGCTTCCTGGGGATTTCGCTGCCACGCCTGCGGGACTTGGCGCCGATTCTGGTGGTGTGGGCCATTGCGATTGTGATCATGGGCGTGTCCAATGACTTTGGTCCCGCACTGCTGCTGTTTACCACGGTGCTGGGCATGCTGTATGTGGCCACGGGCCGCACGTCCTGGCTGCTCATTGGCGTGCTGCTGGTCTCCGTGGGCGCAGTGGGCGTCTACCAGGTGTCTGGAAAGATTCAGCAGCGCGTGGAGGATTTCCTTAACCCGCTGGATAATTACTACACCACCGGCCTGCAATTATCCCAGTCGCTATTTGGGCTGTCCACCGGTGGGATTACCGGCTCTGGCCTGGGCCAGGGCTACCCCAACCTGATCCCGGTGGCCCACTCGGACTTCATCCTGGCGGCCATCGGGGAGGAGCTGGGCTTAATTGGGCTGTCCGCGGTACTGATTTTGTTTGCCATGCTGGTCTCCCGCGGCTTCAACACTGCCCTGCGCACTCGGGATACCTACGGCAAGCTGGTGGCGGCGGGTCTGTCGCTGACGCTGATTATTCAGGTGTTTGTGGTGGCTGGGGGCATCTCTAAGCTCCTACCGCTTACTGGTCTGACCACGCCGTTTATGTCTGCCGGTGGCTCTTCGCTGATGGCCAACTACATTTTGTTAGCCATCTTGCTGCGTATCTCGCACGCTGCGCGCCGGCCCGTGGTGGACAGCGCCACCCCGGCAGTTAGCGACACCACCTTGTTCCCGGCTATCCAAGGCAGGCTGAAGTCATGAACCGTTCCATTCGCATAGCGGCGCTGTTTTCACTCCTACTGACGTTGGTGTTGCTGATTAATCTGACCGTCATCCAGGCGTTTTCGGATGAAAAGTACGCGAAGAACGCCCTGAACCCGCGCGGTTTTTATGACTTGCAGTCCATTCCGCGCGGCCAGATTTACGCTGGGCCCACGGTGCTGGCGCAGTCGCAGCAGGTGCGCGATGGTGTTTATGCGCGCAGCTACCCCACGGGCTCAGCAGCGTTTACGCCGGTAACCGGCTACCTGTCCCCGCAGTATGGGGCCACGGGTTTGGAGTCTAGTTACAATGATGTGCTCAATGGCCGGGATGACTCCTTGCTGTCGCGCACCTGGCTCGATCGTCTGTCTGGCAAGCAGCCGGCGGGGGCGAATGTGGAAGTCACCCTGGACCCGCAGCTACAGCAGTTGGCCTATGACCAGCTGGTGGGCCCGGGCTATAACGGCGCAGCAGTGGCCCTGCAGCCTTCTACGGGCAAGATTTTGGCCATGGCGTCTTCCCCCAGCTTCAACGCGGGGGACTTGGTGGATCCGGAGATTGATGATGCCACCTGGGCCGGCCTCCAAGAACAGCCCGGCAACCCGCTGCTGAATCACGCCACGCAAGAAACCCTGCCGCCGGGGTCGATTTTTAAGATCATCACCACCGCGGCCGGGCTGAACAACGGCTTTACCCCGGACTCGCCGCTAACGGGTCAAAGCTCCATTACCTTGTCAGATAACGTGACCACCCTGACTAACTATGACAATCAGGTCTGCGGCGGGGCCGCACAGGTCACCCTGCGCACGGCGTTTGCGCTGTCCTGCAACACTGCGTTTGTGGAGATCGCCAACCAGATTGGCGCCGAGGAGCTGCGCAAATACGCCAACGACTTTGGTGTGGGGCAAAGGTATGACTTGGGACTGGAGGCCTCCCCCGGTTCGCTGGGTGAGCTTGCCGATGGCGCCGCCACCGCCCAGTCCGCCATTGGCCAGCGCGATGTCACCATGAACGCCCTTCAGGCCGCCGTCATGGCCGCCACCGTGGCCAACAATGGGGTGCGTATGGAGCCCTACATTGTCAATAAAATCACCGACTCCCAGATGGAGGAGGTCACCACCACCAAGCCGCGCCAGCTGGCCACCGCAGTCGATGAAGACACCGCCCACATTCTGCGCGATCTGATGTTTGCCTCTGAGCGCTCCACCGCGGGCTATGACGGCAACGGCTTTGCCTCCAAGACTGGTACCGCCGAACATGGCGAGGGCCTGGCCCCGCACGTGTGGTACGTGGCCTTTGATCCGGAGCGCGATATTGCCGTGGCCGTGGTGGTCAAAGACGGCGGAAACCTAGGCCTGGGGGCCACCGGCGGCCAGGTTTCCGCCCCCATCGGGCGCGCACTATTGCACGCATACACCCCACAAGAGGGAGCATAAGCACATGGACCAACAGCGACTCCAGCAGCTGATCGGCTCTGACTACACCCTGCAGTGGGTCATTGGGCACGGCGGCATGTCTACCGTGTGGCTGGCTGATGACAACGTCCACGACCGCGAGGTAGCCATCAAGGTCTTGCGCCCAGAGTTTTCTGATAACGCCGAGTTCCTCGGCCGTTTCCGCAACGAGGCCACCTCCGCCCAGCAGATCACCTCCGATAACGTGGTGGCCACCTATGACTACCGCGAATTAGAAGACCTCAACGGCGCCAAGTTCTGCTTCATGGCCTTGGAGTACGTCCGCGGCGAGTCCCTGGCTGACCGCCTGGCCCGCGACGGAGCCTTGCCAGAAGCTCAGGCCCTGGAGATTTTGGAGCAGGCCGCCTACGGGCTATCTGTTATTCACGGCATGGGCATGGTCCACCGCGACATTAAGCCGGGAAACATGCTCATTACCCAAAACGGGCAGGTTAAGATCACGGACTTTGGCATCGCCAAGGCAGCGGCCGCCGTTCCGCTGACCCGCACCGGCATGGTGGTGGGCACCGCCCAGTACGTCTCCCCCGAACAGGCCCAGGGCCAAAAGGTCACGGCCGCCTCTGACATTTATTCCTTGGGCGTGGTGGGTTATGAGATGCTGGCGGGCCAGCGGCCTTTCTCCGGCGACTCCTCTGTCTCCGTGGCCCTGGCGCACATTAGCCAGGTGGCCGCACCGCTGTCCACCGCCATTAGTGCCCCCACTCGCGAGCTCATTGGCATTGCCCTGCGCAAGGATCCCACCACCCGTTACGCAGACGGCACGGAGTTTGCGCACGCCACCTCCGCTGTTCGCTTTGGCAAGCGCCCGCCGCAGCCCGCCGCCACCACCGCCACGCACGTGGCCCCGCTGCCTTCTGCCACGGCTGCCACCACCGTGCACCCGGCTACCTTGTCTGCCGATACCCCCACCACCAGCTCCCCCATCCCTGCAGGTCCCGCTGGGGCCACCGCTGCCGCAGGGTCCACCGTCCCGGCCGGCGTGGCTGGGGCCACCGCGCCAGGTCCGGGCGCTGCCGCTGCTCCCACTACGCCGGGCGGCGTGGCTGGACCCAGCGGGCTCACCGGTCCCCACACCCCTGGCGCTGCCGCTGCCGACCCCGAGCCCCGCAGCGGCCGAGCGGGGAAGGTAGCGTTGGCCATCGTGGGCATCGGCACGCTAGTGGCCCTAGGCTGGTGGGGTGTCAAGGCCCTAGGGGTGGGCGACACCCCACGGCACAGCCCCGCGTCCTCGCAGGTCATAGTCACAGAGACAGTCACGCCACCGGAAGAGGACGCACCGGAGGAGCCGCAGCCGCCTGCCGGGGACCAGCCCACGCAGCGCCCCGAGCGCCAGGAATGGGAAGAGCACAACCCCGTCACGGTGGAGCCGGAACAGCGCGAAGAACACCATCGGGAACGCCCAGAGGTGCCCACGCCCCCACGGCCAACCACCACTGCGCGCCCGACACAGCCCTCGCCCACTGCGCAACAACCCGCCCCAGAGACTGGCACTGGGGATAGCCCCGGTGCCAATACGCCGACAACCCCGGACAGCCCGCTAGACTCACTAGGCGACATTGCCACCGCCCTCGGGAGCATTCCCACCGCAACGCCTTAAGGAAGGAAACTGCAGCCATGCTTAATGACCGCTATGAACTCGGTGAGGTCATCGGCTCCGGCGGCATGTCGGAAGTCTACGCGGCCGAGGACACCCAGCTGGGCCGCAGCGTGGCCATCAAAATGCTGCGCCCGGAAATGGCGCGCGACATCAACTTCCGCCAACGCTTCCAGCGGGAGGCAGTCAACGCGGGCAAGCTGAACCACCCGAATATCGTCTCGGTGCTTGATACCGGGGAGGACGACTCCTCCGGCATTGCCATCCCCTTCATTGTGATGGAGCGCGTGCACGGGCGCACCCTGCGGGAGGTCATTCAAGAAGACGGCGCGCTGCCGCCGGAAGAAGCCGCGGGCCTGCTCAGCCCAGTGGCTGATGCCCTGCAAGCTTCCCATGAGGCCGGGATTATTCACCGCGATGTCAAGCCAGCCAACATCATGCTGACCAATACTGGCCAGGTAAAGGTCATGGATTTTGGCATCGCCAGGGCTTTGGATGACTCGACCTCGGCGATGACGCAGACCTCCGCAGTCATTGGCACCGCGCAGTACCTCTCCCCCGAGCAGGCGCGCGGCAAGGCTGCCGATGCCCGCTCGGATGTCTACGCCCTAGGTTGCGTGCTCTACGAGGCCGTAACGGGCCGCACTCCCTTTGAAGGCGAGACCCCCTTCGCGGTGGCCTACCAGCATGTTCAAGAGGATCCGGTAGCACCTTCCCAATACATTGCAGAGGCCACCCCCACCCAGAAGGTCAACGTGGATGCCGTGGTGCTTACCGCCATGGCCAAGCACCCCGCGGACCGCTACCAGTCCGCGTGGGAGATGGCCGATGACCTGAGCCGGCTCTCCCGTGGTGCCGTCACCGAGGCCGCCCGTGCCCATGTGGCGACGCATTCAGCTGACGATGCCGCCGGGGCTGGTGCTGGTGCCGGGGCCGCTGCGGCTGGTGCTGCTGGTGCTGCTGGTGCCGCTGCTGCCGCCGGGCTGGACTCGCCCACAACGACCATCAACCGGGCGCCGGTGGCCTCCACTCGGCCGCAAGACGACGAAGAGGAAGCCCCCAACACCGGCCTGAAGTGGCTGGCAGGCCTGTTAGCCGCCGCGCTGATTGCCACGGTGGGCTACTTTGCTATCGACTTCTACCAAAACTCCCAAGACCTCAAGCAAAACGAGGCCAACCGCCGCGCGGAAGCCGAGCTACGGGCCAACATGGTAGAACTCCCGGAGGTGGAAAACCGTCCGCGCACCGAGGTAGTTAAGGAACTCGAAGAGCTCCAACTCCTGGTGCAGATTAACACCGAGCCCAGCGCAGACATTGCCCGCGACCGCGCCATCCGCCTCAACCCGGCCCCGGGTTCCCAGCTGCAGAAAAACTCCACCGTGGTGCTCACCGTCTCTTCCGGCAAGGAAGTCACCGATGTCCCAGATCTGAGCGACTTGGAACTAGAAGCTGCAGAACAAGCGCTGAAGGAAGCCGGCCTAAGACTGGATGACACGATCGAGAAGGAACATGATGATGCCCCCGCGGGTGTCATCATCTCCCAGAACCCCGCAGCTGGTTCCCAACTGTCCAAGGGTTCCAAGGTGCGCGTGACCGTGTCCAAGGGCAAGGACACCTTCAAGCTGCCGGACCTCAAGGGCATGGAGTTCGACACCGCGCGGCGTACCCTGACCGCCCAAGACTTAGAAGTCGAGATGCGTATGGTGGATTCCGCTGAGCCCTCCGGCACCGTGGTCAACTCCCCCAGCGCCGGTACCACGGTCAGCCCCGGTGACACTGTGGTCCTGGAAGTCTCCAACGGCCAGCTGCTTCGCATGCCGGACCTGATCCACCTGACTGAGGAAGAAGCCCGCATCAAGCTTGCCGATGCCGGCTGGACCGGCACCCTGCACTTCGGCGAGCCGGTCAATACTCCCCTGCCGCCGGACGATAATCGCATCGCCTGGACCTCCATCGACGCGGGCCAGCCCCTGCGCCGCGATGAGGACATTGATGTACGCAAGTGGCAGCTGCTGAAAAACCTCAACAATGGGATCAATGATGCCCTGACTCAGCTCAACCGCCGCTAGCCTGACGCCGAGCTGGCGCCACGGGGTGCCGAACTGGCACCAGCCCCGCGCCCGCCGGGCGCATGGGTGGCTGCGCCCCCGCGCACGGGGTTCCGGGGCTGGTGCCACGGGAGCTGGAGGGGCATCGGCAGACTAGGCAGAAGCTGCAGAGCTGGTAGAGTTGTGCCTGTTATTTGTGCGCCCGCGCCTGCCCAGCGCATGCTCCGCGGGCGGCCACAGTTCACAGCAACCCGTACCGGAACAATCCGTACCAGAATAATCGAGGTAGATATGCCTAAGGCCAAGGTCACAAAGAGCACGACCCCCGTAGTATCCAGCACGGCCACCAACCGCACGCCTGTCAAAATCAATACGGAAGGCACGCCCAAGTGGTACATCGCCATCATGCTGGGGCTCATGCTGCTGGGCCTGGCCTGGATTGTGGTGCACTACCTGGCCGGGGAGCACATCCCCTTCATGCAGGAACTCGGCCCGTGGAATTACGGCATTGGTTTTGGCCTGGCCATCATCGGGCTGCTGATGACCATGGGCTGGCGCTAGTGTAGCGCGTAATCGCCACGCGCTGCTGCTGGTCACCAGCAGCACGAAGGACGCCAACCCCATAAGCAGACTAAAGCCCAGCGCCGCGCCGCCCAAAGCGGCATACGCCTGCTGCGTCTCCCCCGCCGAAGCTGCGCCTGCAATGATGAGCGCAGCATTTAGCGTCAACACCACAGCAAGCACCGTCGATACCACAATCAGCGCAATCCACGATGACAATTCTTTGACCACTGGCTTGGCAGCGAGTTAGAGGAGCTTGCTTTTCCTTCACCGTAAAAATTATCACCAGCGTGCTGTTCGCTGCGCGTAGCGACCGCGTTAAACACAGTCGCCGCGCGCCTTCACCGGGCCGAGTCTCGCACCCACTCCCCCGATCAGGGCTAGATCGCCAGAACTGCGAGAACGAATTTTTCCTAAACCCCTTGCGCGGGTGGTCGCTGCGGTTTAGACTGTGCGCCATGAACGCGGGGGATTTTTTCACCATCCAGTCTCGGGGCATCCACTTAGTCGCCGAATGCGTCGGCATGAGCGCCGAGGATTTCCTAGCCATGGGCGCTGACGGCACTACTGCCGCCGAGTTTGCCCACTTGGTACAGGTCTACTTCGAGCCTGCCGATGCCCCCTCCTCCCGCAACCGTTCCTCCAAGCCCCAGGCCCGCAACCGTTCTTCCCAGTCCGAAGCCCGTGACCGTGCCGCGGCCAAAGCCCAGGCCCGGGCCGAGGCCCAGGCCAAAAGCCTTGCCACCGCCCAAGCCGCTGCCCGTGACTTTGCCACCACCCAAGGCCACAGCCTACGCACCCTCACCCGCATCGAAGAACACGTCAGCCGCGTAAGCAAAGACCGCCGCTGGGAACTACGCCTCCTACTGTGCTCACTGCCCTGGCAAGAACACGACACCGCCGCCGCAGACTTCCGCGGCCCCACAAAGCAATCCAACCCCGAGCGCGGAGTACGCATGACACGCCGGGCCAACAGCAACCACACCATGTCCATTACAGACACCCCACAAGCTGTAGCCGACATGTACGGAGTCCTCACCGCCCAAGCCCAAGCAGCAGCCCAAGCCAAGGCGGAGACCCAAGCAGCAGCGGAAGCCCAGGTTGCCGCTGAAGCCCAGGCCCACGCCGCGCAAGAGTCTCACCCCGGCCTGGACAACAACGCCGACCCCGACCTCAATGGCGCAGAACCCGACACCACTGGCGGCCAGGTCAACGCTGACCTTTACGGCAGCAACAACGCTGACCACCTCGACGCTGATCGCCATGACGGTGGTGATGGTGGCGACGGTGTCGACAGTGGTCGGGTTGCGGGCAGGCCTTATCGGCCGAGTCCGGTGGACTTGGTTGATGCTGCCCACACCATCTTCTTCGGCACAGACGACAACGACGACTCTGTCCCGCATGCCGCAAGGCCCCAGGTACGCACCAACGTCATCATCCGCCTTGAAGACCTCGACACAATCATCCACGGCCACGGCGAAGAAATCACCGTGGAACTCACCAACGGGGCACGCATGACCGGCGCCCAACTCGTAGCCCGCAAACTAGCTGATATTGGGCTTATCACCCTCGTCCACCCCTTTGCTGGCCCAGTCAATCTTTACACGGCTCGTTCTGCCTCCTACAAGCAACGCCTTATGGCATGGGCAGAACACCCCACCTGCGCCTGGCCCGGGTGCAACAAGCCTGCCGAAGAATCCCAGATCCACCACATCCGCCGCCACAAAGACAACGGACAAACAGAACCGTCTAATTTGGTGCCACTGTGCAAGTACCACAACGGCACCAACGACGATGACCCCACCAAACCCACAGGCAGAGGCATCATCGAGCGTCTCAACGGCCGTATTGTCTGGTTCCCACCCTGGGGCGGGCCACCGTGGTACATCCCCAGCCCCGCACACCCCGACCCACCACCACACCCACCACACTCACCGGACCCACCGGACCCACCACAACGGGAGTAGACCGACCCCAGTCGGCTAGTCCCGCACGGCCGACAAGCTGGTCAATTTCGCACGCCCAGCACAACACCCACACCGGACTGACCCAGCTGGTTAGTTCGCCATGTCCGGGCTCGCAACTGACCGCCTGCGCCGCCAGTACGCGTGCCCGAGCTTGGAGGACTCCGCAACGCCGCTTCAGCATGCCTGGGGCCGGCTGCTGCGCGGGTTGTCGGGGTGTGCATTGCCGGATGGGGCGTCTGCTCCGGCATCGGCTGGTTCCGCCGCTGTACGGCACCCAACAGCGCGCGGCGGTTGGGCGCACAACGATTGTGATACACGGCGATTGGCGGGCGGCGGTTGGGCACAGCGTCTGGGCGCGCGGCGGTGGTGCAGTGTTTCACATCAGTGTTGAGAAAGTTATCCACAGGTTGGGGATAAATCTGTGGATGAACGCATTTCACAGCGTTGTCCACACCCTGTGGATAACTGCCCTGAAGGTTTTCACAGCACCGGGGTTTTGTCATTCACGCGGCTATACCCTGGCTGATCTGGGAAAACTCCGCCCACGCGTTTGAGAAATTACAAGAATGTGGTTATCCACAATGTGGATAACCACTGTGGAATCCTTTCGCACAAGCGTCCGCGTGGAAAACTAGGGGCACTTATCCCCAAGCGGCTACACCACAGCAATCGCGGCCAACACCAACACTGCCGCCGCGCCGCACAACACCACCCCAGTCCAGCGGACCCATGCCCGGCGGCTGCGCACGAAAACCAACAGGCACATACCCGTTATTAGCCCGCCCACGTGACCCCACAGTGAAACACTGGGATCGCTCACCGTGTACAGCACATTGGCCCCTATGAGAAACAGCGTCGGGCGCAAATCCAGCCCACGCGCGCGCTGCGCCCCCAACAACAGCGCCATAATTCCATACAGTGCACCCGAAGCCCCCACGGTCGGCTGCTCAAACGCCAGCCACACAACACCGGCCGCTCCGCCTAATCCAGCAACCGCATAGCACGCCGCGAACAGCGCCGAACCCAGCCAGCGCTCCACCTCCCGGCCCACCAGCAACAGAAACAGCAGGTTAACCGCCAGATGAGCCCCATTAACATGGACGAACATTGACCCCGGGACCTGCCACCACTGCCCTGCAGCCACCATCGGCCCCCACAGCGTCCACGAATTGGCCAATGCAGAATCGTAATAGTCCCCCATTAGGGAGCCAGCTTGCACCAGGCACACCAACCACACCGCCACGCAGGCGATCGCGATGATCACAGTCACCGGCGCCCCAGCAGCAAAACGGCGCACGCACTGCCGCCAGGGCTGGCGCGGTGGGCGCGGCGGCATCGGCAGCGGCTGCGACTGGGTAGGCGGAATGCGAGACACTACAAACTCCTTACCTGTGGGGACGAAAAACGCAACGCACCCCGTGGGTAGCACCAGGGCGTACTCACGGGGTGGTATTCAGCAGTGATCTTAGGCGATCTCGATGGACTCAATCACCACGTCATCTAGCGGACGGTCAGCGTAGCCGGTGGCAACGCGGGAAATCTTGGCCACGACCTCCTGGGAGGCGGGGTCGGTGACCTCACCGAAGATGGTGTGGTGGTTGTTCAGGTGCGGGGTGGGCGCCACTGTGATGAAGAACTGCGAACCGTTGGTACCTGGGCCGGCATTAGCCATGGCCAGCAGGAAGGGGCGATCAAACTGCAGCTCCGGGTGGAACTCATCCTGGAACTGGTAGCCCGGGCCACCGGTGCCGGTGCCGGTGGGGTCGCCGCCCTGGATCATGAACCCCTCGATGATGCGGTGGAAGATTGCACCGTCGTAGAACGGGCCGGACTGCTCGCCCTTGGCGTTTTGAGTGGAGTAGTCCTTTTCGCCCTTAGCCAGGCCGATGAAGTTTTCAACAGTGACCGGTGCGTGGTTACCGAACAGGTCGATCACAATGTCACCGTGGTTGGTGTGCAGAGTTGCAGTTGCGGTCTTTTGAGTCATGCCCACCAATTATAGAGAAAAACCCCGCACCGCGTCGGGGCCTAAACTATCTGGCATGGATTATCCCGTGGTGACCGCCAGCTGCCGTGCGGTGCTCTTCGATCTCGATGACACCTTGATGGACCATCAAAGTGCCCTGCGCGACGGGGTGGACGAGTGGTGCACCCAGCTGGGCCTGCCCACCGGCCAGCATGCGCGGTTTCTTCAGTTGGAGAAGAAGTGGTTTGCCGCCTATGAGCGCGGGGAGGTTAGCCACGCCCAGCAGCGTGCGGGCCGTTGCCGGGAGTTCCTGGGCCGCCCAGAGCTTAGCGATACCGCCGCCCTGGAAGCCTATGCCGGCTACCTGGCTGCTTACCGCCGCAATTGGCGCCCGTTTGCCGATGCCCTCCCGGTCCTTCACCGTGCCCTTGCTGCGGGTGTACAGGTGGGAGTGTTGACCAATGGCACCCAGCAGATGCAACAAGCAAAGCTCCAGGCCGGTGGCCTGGAGCTAGAGGGGGTGGAACTTTTTGCCACCGTGGAAATGGGGGCACCCAAGCCGCAGCCGCAGGCTTATCTGCATGCGTGTGAGCGCTTGGGCGTGGCCCCGGCGCAGACTCTGATGGTGGGTGACTCCCTGGCCAACGATGTGGAGGGAGCTCGCGCGGCGGGCCTGCAGGCGCTGCACCTTTGCCGTGCGAGAAGCCCGGAAGCAACTGCGCGACTGGAGGCAACTGCACAACCGGAGGGAATCAGGAGCCTGGAAGGCGCCCAAAGCCCAGCTCGCGGTGGCGGGGTATTGCGCAGCTTAGACCAGCTGCGCTTTGCCTGATTACGCCGAGGGTCTAGCGCCAGGTGGCAGCTGGTGGCAGCTGGTGGCAGCTGGTGGTAGGTGGTGGCAGGTGTTGGCTAGGACTCCTGGACCGCGCCGCTGCCCAGAACCTCGTCGCGAGCTAGCACCATGTTGCGCAGGGCCGCCTCGGTTTCCTTGTAGCCGCGGGTCTTGAGTCCACAGTCCGGGTTGATCCACAGGCGCTGAGCCGGGAAACTGCGCAGGGCCGCGCGGATAAGCTCGGCCATCTCTGCCACAGAAGGCACGCGCGGGGAATGGATGTCGTAGATGCCCGGGCCCAGCTGGGAGTAGAAGCGGTCATCGACGTCCTGCAGCAGTTCCATGCGGGAGCGAGCAGCCTCGATGGAGGTCACGTCCGCATCCAGGGCGGCCACCGCGTCAATGATCTGCCCGAACTCCGAATAGCACAGGTGGGTGTGAATCTGGGTCTCCGGGCGAGCGTTGACAGAGACCAGGCGGAAGGAGCGCACGGCCCAATCCAGGTACTCAGCACGGTGCTCGCGGCGCAGCGGCAGCAGCTCACGCAGAGCCGGCTCGTCGATCTGGATGATGGAGACACCGGCCTCCTCCAGGTCGCGGACCTCATCAGCCAGGGCCACGCCCAGCTGGTCAGCAGAAACTGCCAGAGGAACATCGTCGCGGGCAAAGGACCACGCCAGAATGGTCACCGGGCCGGTGAGCATACCCTTGAGCGGCTTGTCCGTCAGGGACTGCGCGTAGCGGGTCCACTCCACGGTCATGGCCTCCGGGCGGGAGATGTCACCGACGATGATCGGCGGACGAGTGCAACGGGAGCCATAAGACTGTACCCAGCCGTTTTCGGTCACCACGCAGCCATCGAGCAGCTCTGCAAAGTACTGCACCATGTCATTGCGCTCCGGCTCGCCGTGCACCAGCACGTCCAAGCCCAGCTTCTCCTGGACCTCCACCACGTGGGCGACCTCGCGGCGCAGGGCCTCGACGTAGTCGGCATCGGAAAGCTCACCGCTGCGGTGGGCGGCCCGGCAGGCGCGGATCTCTGCGGTCTGCGGGAAGGAACCAATGGTGGTGGTAGGCAGCTGCGGCAGGTTCAGCGCGCGTTGGGCCTCCTCACGCTCGGCGTAGAGCGGCTGGCGCTGCACCTGACCCTGCGGCAGGGCCTCCACGCGCTCGCGTACGGCATCATTGTGGGTGCGGCTGGACTCGGCGCGGGTGCGTACCACGCGCTCGGCGCGGGCGAAGGCATCGGCAGCCTCGAAGGGGCCAGCAGCCAGGGCCACGACCTCAGCGACCTTTTCATCTGCAAAGGACAGCCACGGTGCCACGTCCACCGGCAGGGAGGTCTCCGCGCCAACGGAGTGGGGCACGTGCTGCAGGGAGACCGAGGTAGACACACCCACGGTGACCTCCGGCAGGGCCTCCTTGACCTTAGCCACCAGCTCGTGGACCTGGTGCAGGTTGGCGGCCCAAACATTGCGGCCGTCGATAGCACCCAGGACCAGGTGAGAGACCTGAGCGGCAGTGGCGATGATGTGCTCAACGTAGTTCGGCTCCGCAGCCAAGGTGACGGTAGAAACATCGACCTGCAGGGCCTCCGGGCCCACCTCGGCCAGGGCCTCCAGGCCGGCGCGGGCAGCACCATACGGGGTGGTCACATACAGCTGCGGGCGCGCCTCTAGGCCCAGCAGCTGGGTGTAGGCGGTGCGTGCGTGCTGTGCTAGCTCCTCATCGGAAGCAGACTCCAGGTCAGCAACCAGGGCCGGCTCTAGCAGCTGCACCCACTCCACGCCGGCGCCAGCTAGCTCGCTAAGCACCTGTGCATAAGCCTCTACCAGGGCTGGCAGGTGCTCTAGCGGTGCGGTGGTGGCGCCCTCGGCGGCCTTGGACAGCGCCAGCAAGGTCACCGGGCCCACCAGCACTGGGCGAACCTGGTGGCCAGCAGCACGGGCCTCTTCTACAATGCGCAGCACGCGGGCGGCAACGGGGCGGAAGGAGGGGGTATCGGCAAGCTCAGGCACCAAGTAGTGGTAGTTGGTGTCGAACCACTTGGTCATCTCCAGCGCCGGGGTGTCCGCATTGCCGCGGGCCAGGCGGAACTCCTCTTCCAGGCGGGCCTCCAGGGAATCATCCTCCCCGCTGCCCAGCACGCCGACGGTCAGCGCGGTCTCCAGCACGTGGTCGTAGTGCGCCACATCGGCCGGGATGGCATAAGGCTGGGTCAGGCCCAGGCCGTGGAGGTGGTTGTAGGTGTCCACGCGCAGGGCGTGGGTGGCAACGTGGAAGTCCTCAGCGCTGATGTTGCCGGCCCAGAACTTCTCCAGTGCGTGCTTGAGCTCGCGCTGGGCGCCCACGCGAGGGTAGCCCTCGATGGTTGCTGTGGGGAAGGGTACGGAAGACGCAGACGTCATAGCTATACTCCTAGTCTTTGCATAATTTCAGTGGTCAAAGGGGCGTCATTGTGCGTGTACAGGTGCAGCCCGGGCGCTCCGCCTTCGAGGCAGGCACGCGCCAGCTCCACGGTGATTTCCAGGCCGCTGTCCGGGTTGGACTCCAGCCGCTGACGCAGGCGGTCTGGAACCGGGATGCCGGACAGCTGGGACATTCGCTCCAGCCGGGCCGGGGTGGTCACGGGCATAATTCCCGGAATCAGCGGGATCCGCACCCCCGCCAGGCGGGCGCGCTGCAGGAAACGCAGATAGTCCTCGGCGTCGAAGAAGAGCTGGGTGATGGCAAAGTCCGCGCCCAGGCGCTGCTTGGCCAGCAGGACGTCGAAGTCCTCTTCGGTGTTGGCGGACTCGCTGTGGCCGTTGGGATAACACGCCACGCCCACCGCGATTCGCCCGGCGGCCAGGCGGGCAAGCTGCTCGCTTTCTCGCTGGCGGATAAGCCGCACCAGGGAGTCCGCGTGTGGCAGGTATCCCGGGGGCAGGCGGTCTTCGCCGGGCGGCAGATCCCCGCGCAGGGCCAGCAGGCCGCGCACCCCGGAGTCCACCAGGCGGTCAATCCAGCCGCTGAGCTCATTAACTGGCCCGGCGGTGCACGCCAGGTGAGCCAAGGGACGCATGTTGGTGGTGGTGCTGATGCGCTCAATAAAGCGCGCAGTACCCTCTAGCCACCCAGAGCGCTGTGAACTAGTCACGGCCACGTAGTCCGGGTTGTACTGGGCCAGCGTGTCTAGCAGGTTGTCCAGGCGGGAGGCATCGTCTTCGTTGCGCGGGGGAATGACCTCGAAAGACATGGCCACGCGCGTGGGGTGCTGGGATGGCGCCGGGTCCGCGGTGGGGTAACCCAGCGGCTGATCAAGCAAGTGATCAATGGGCGCAGAGGCCGACATTCTCGCTGGCATGGGGTCCTTCTTTACAGGGTTATCTTTTGAGGGGTCGTTACGAGTGGTTGGTCATTTCAGTGAATAAGAATGTACCAAGCGGTCTATTTTTATTGGAAGGGCGGATTTTTTGGTGATATCTTTCCGGCGGGCGTACCTTGATAAATCCCTGGTTGAAGCGATGAATAAAATTCCAGCAAGAGTGGACAGCTCTGTCCAATCTGGAGGGTTGAGGCGCGGTCGCACACTGCCTGCGCCGGACCCGCCGCGCACATTGCCGCAGGGAAACCAGTACGCTAGTGGGCAGAGCGCGGGCCAACACAGCGCCCCGCGGTACTAGCACAGGCACCATCCCCGGTGCCGGAAAAGCTGAGAAAACCATTTAAGGAGTTCCCGCATGAACCTCGCCTACCTGCGCCCCACCGTTTCTCTGGCGCACAACGCCTGGGACAAATTCGCCGATTACCGCGACCAGAAAGCCCGGGAGGCCTACGCCGCGTTAGAGTCCGCCGCCGGGCAGGCCGATACCGCAATAAGCGAAGCTTTCCCCCGCGCTCGCCGGGAAGCCGGCGCCGTTACCCGCGCAGCCCACGCCCGCCTGGAGCGCACCCTAGAGGAGTTGTCTTCCCAAGGCGAAGACGCCGCCCACGCCCTTGGCGACCGCGTTTCGCAAGCCCGCTCAGAAGCCGCCAAGTCCATCAAGAAGGCCAAGAAGCAGGGCCGCGCCCACATCAAGGAGGCGCGCAAGACCACCCGCAAGGAAGCCAAGGCCGCCAAGAAGCAGGCCCACAAGCAGGCAAAGAAGTACTCCAAGCGCGCCAAGTCCCATGCGAGGTCCCACAAGAAGTCCCGCGGCGCGTGGACCTTCGGTGCCCTGGTGGCGCTGATCGCCGCGGCGCTGGGCGGGCTCTACTACTACCTGCGCAAGAATGACATCCCCAGCGAGCAGCCCCCGCGCGTCGAGGAGTTTGCCGCTGACTCCTCCAAGGTCTCCGGCTCCACGCTGGTCTACACCTCTACTTCCGCCAGCGATTTGGCCGAGGAGCCCGTGCGCGAGCGCGACGAGGAACTGCTGGGCGCCATCGACTCCCAGCTCGCGGACCTGCGCGGGGAGAACGGTGACTCCGAGCGTATTACCGACGCCGAGCCTGCCGATGCCTCCGCTGCCGATGCCTCCTCTGCCGACGCACCCGCTGCCGATGCCCCCGCTTCCGATACTGCAGCTTCCGACACCGCGGATGGCGCAGCCAAGCAGTCCGGCGACGACGCCAAGCACCGCCTCGACGAAGGCCGGCAGAAGAACTAAACCCACCGCGGTAACCAAATAAACACGCAACGCGGCCTTCACCCCCATTTGGGAGTGGCGGCCGCGTTGTGTAGATCTCACCAAATTGCACACCCGCGGCACCCAGTGATGAGATGGACCTTTCACTTGTCTATCTCATCTACCCCCTGCGGAGGACACATGCCATTTAGCGGATTGACCGTGCGGCTCAAGGATGGATCTGTATTCTATTTCAACGCCGGTCCCGTGCTGGGGGATTCGCAGTTGCGCATTGATTTGCTGCGCGATGCCGTGGATAACGGATCCTTCTTTACCTCCGTAGACACCGCAGGCACGCAGCGCCGTTTCCACGGCGATGACGTTGCCAATTACCACCTGGGTTAAACCCGGCCGAAGACAGCAGCGGCAGTAAAATACTGCCCCGTGACTAATCCCGAATCGCACCCCACTTACCCGCGCCTTAAAACGTGGGCGTGGTACGCCCCTGCCCACCCACCGCAGGGGGAACCAGATTTAACAGAAACCACCCCGTGGGCCAACACCTCGGCTGCCACGCGGCGGTTGCTTTTTGCTCAGCCCCGCGGCGTGGTGGGCATCATCCTGAGCATGCTGCTCAGCGCCCCGTTGGGCGCGGTGGTCTCCCTGGTAGTCGGCCGCGCCACGGATTACGCCTTTGCGGATCCTTCCTGGCGCACGTTGGGCATTCCCCTGCTGTGCCTGGCGGCCTTGTTGTACTTCCAGTACCTTTTTGAGGCCACCGCCGACGGCTTTACCGATATTTCCCAGGCCCGCACCACGCATACACTGCGACTCAATCTGCTCCAGCGCCTGCTAAGCACCCGCACCCGGGGGCTGAACCCGGGCCGTTTGCTCAACACGATGGACCAGGATTCGGACTTCATCGGCAGGCTCAAGCAAGTGCTGAACTTTCCGGTAATGATGGTGGGCTACTTGGGCGGTTCCATCGCGGTGATTGCGCCGATGAGCAGCTCGGTTGCCCTCCTCATGGCCGTCGGCGCGCTGTGTACCGCCCTGGCTTCTTGGGCTACGGCAAAGCCGATGAGCAAAGCCGCCGCCCGGCGTCGCGTCAAGGAATCTGCCGCCTTATCCCTGGCCACCGATGTCGCGCAGGGCAACCGGGTGGTCAAGGGCCTCGGTGCCGGGCCGGTGGCCCGGGAGCGCTTTGGGGCGGCCGCCAGCGAGGCCTTGGACGCGATGCTCTACGAGGTGCGCCAGCAGACCATTTTTAACTTGCTGCGCCAGCTGGTACCTACGGCTTTTGCAATTGTCGCACTGTTGTGGGCGGGCTGGCAGGCCTTCGCCGGGGAGATCAGCCCTGGCAACATGATGACTATCACCATGGTGGTGCCCCCGTCCATGACGGCCCTGGGGCACTCGCTGGGCATGCTGACCTGGGTGTGGGCCCGGGGGGCGGCATCGGCAGACAGGGTGGCAGGACTTCTGCAAGAGCTTGCCGATGCCCCCTCAGCTCACCCCACCCAGCTCCTCACCCCAGGGCACACAGCCCTGCCGGAGGGCAGCACGAACCCGGGCCTGCAGGTGTGGAACCCGCAGACGGTGCAGGGCCGGGCCACCGTGGCGCAGTGGGCGGAATACCTGGATGTCCGCCACGCGGCTCTGTGCCCGCCGCACCGCGTCAACGTGCTGGAAGGCACGCTGGAGGATAACGTCAACCCCACCGGCGAGGTCGACCCCCGTCACGTGGAGGCGGCGCTGGAGGCCGCGGCTTGCGGGGACATCATCAACCGCCTGGGCGGCTATGGCTCCCAGGGCCAGCTGCCCACCGCGCCGATTGGCGAGGCCGGGCTAAACCTCTCCGGCGGGCAGCGCCAGCGGGTGGCCTTGGCGCGCGCGTTGGCTGCGGACCCGGAGATTTTGGTGCTGGATGAGCCCACTACCGGCCTGGATTCGCTGACCTTGGCCGCGGTGGCGGAGCGCGTGGCGGCGTTTCGCGCGCACCGGACCACGATTGTGATTACCTCAGCCCCCACGTGGGCTGCTCATGCTACTCGGGTGGTGAATTGCTAATGGCTACTACGCATTCTGATGCCCTGGCTCCGGCCAGCGCCCTAGATTCCTGGCGGTACTTGAAGACTCTGCCTTCTGCTCCACGCCGCGGCTGGGTTTGGGCTCTGGTGGCGGTGTTTGCCGGCACCATCGTGATGATGAACCTGGGCTCGAATGTCCTAGGCCGCATTGTGGACCTGGTCAACGGGCTGGAGTTGCCGGTGCTCGGCGGCGGGCACTCCGGCATGGTGCGGGCCCTGGTGGTGGTGGCGGTGGCCCTGTTGGCGGAGGCCTTGGGTCGCGCGCTGGGCGGCTACATGATTCAGGCACGCACCCGCCGCCTGGCCATGGATCTGCGCACCGCCGCGTTGGATTCTGTCCTGCGCGCTCCGGTGCCCAAGATTATGGAGCTGGGCACCGGCAACGTGATTACCCGCTTGTCCAAGGACATTGATAATGCCGTCAATGCGGTATCCATGATGGGCGAGCGCATGGCCATTACCTTGTTCATTTTGCCCATCACGGCAGTGACTATGCTGCTTATTCACCCGCTATATGCCATTATCTTTGTGGTGGCCGGGGTGGTGATGTACCCGTTTATTAAGGGCACCGTGCGCGATATTCCGGCGGTGGCCAATATGGTCTCTACCTCGGAGGCCACTCGCAATAACGTGCTGCTAGATACCATCCGCTCTTTGGAGACGCTGCGGCGATTTTCCCTGGCGGACTGGGCCACTAAGCGCATGGAGCGCACCTCCTGGCAGACGGTACAAGCCTGGGCAGATAAGGTGCCGCTGATTAATCGCATTATTGGCCAGGGCACGTTTGCGTTTGGTATTTTGCTGCTGGGATCGTTGCTGTTGTCAGTGCCCATGGTGCAGGCGGAGTGGATAACCGCAGGCCAGGCTTCAGCGGCTGTGCTGCTGGTGGTGCGGCTGGAAGTCCACGTCTTTAACGTGTTGTTCTTTGCCGGGGAAATTCAATACGCCGTGACCTCCCTGGGCCGGGCGGTGTCCTTGGCCACCCTGGCTGATGATGCGGCCACCTACGCGGGCAGCCACACTGCTGCCCTCGCAGGCAGCCCGGCTATCACCATCGAAGCCTTGAGTTACTCCTACCCAGGTGGTGAACCGGTGCTGCGCCATATTGACCTGGAGCTAGCGGCGGGTACCACCACGGCGTTGGTGGGCACCTCCGGTGCGGGTAAGTCCACCCTGGCGGCATTGGTGGCGGGCTTACAATATCCTTCCGCCGGGAGGATCCGGGTGGGCGATGTAGATACCTCCACGGTGCCCAACACCTGGATCACCGAGCACGTTGCCCTGGTCACCCAGGAGGTCCACTTGTTCTCCGGGAGCTTGCGCGATGATCTGCTCATGGCCGCCCCGCAGGCCAGCGATGCCCAGCTGCTCGCCGCCCTGGCCGAAGTGGGCTTGGAACCAGATACCGCCTTGTGGGATCGCTGGCTGCCCCAGGGCCTGGATACCCTCATTGGTGCAGGGAATGAGGAGGTGGGCGCAGAAGTTGCCCAGCAGATTTCCCTGGCACGCATGGTGCTGCGCCAACCCCCGGTGCTGATTATGGATGAGGCCACCTCAGAGGCCGGTTCAGAGCATGCCACCGTCCTGGAACACGCTGCCCGCACTGTGGCCAAAGGGCGTACCACCTTGGTGGTGGCCCACCGGCTGGACCAGGCCCGCGAGGCCGATCGCATTATCGTGATGGACCACGGCGAGATTGTCGAGGACGGCACCCACGCCACGCTGCTGGCCGAAGGCGGCCGCTACGCCCGCGCCTACCGCCAGTGGGAGCGCGGCTCCGCCACCGCGTAATTCATGCAGGCGGTGCCCTGCCACCGCGTTGTTCATGCAGGCGGTGCCCCGCCACAACCTAGTGCACGGCTACCCCGCCACGGTTAACGGAGGCCGACCCCGGCAACTCCACGCGAGAATTCGCCGCCCCTGCCCCACTGCTTGTTACAGATGCCAGGTGCTTCACTACGGGCTCTCAAGCCTTCGCCGCCGCAAAGAACAGCCCTGATGCTCGCTTCACCCGGTCGGAGTCACCTCACTCACACCAACCACTTAGAGCCCGCTAATTACGACTTATCGAGCTCCGCACCATAGCTGTAATACACTGAAATCAGCGCACTGCTCTCTTCTTCTTCTCGCGCAATAGCATCGTTAAACAATTTTTTCCTAAGCTCCTGGCGGCTGATTCCATGCTTCCGGGCCGCTTGCCGCTGAACTTTCTCGTTGCTCTGCTTTACTAATGCCACCAATAGTTTTCTACGCGAGTCTTTCAGCTGTGTTGAATTAAGATTAAGGACCTCATCGAGAACTCGCTGCGCTCGCTCTTCCTGTTCCTCGTCTGTAAAATAAAGCTTATTTGGTACGAGTTTCCCATCTCTTTTTACCCGGACAAGAGACCTGCGCGGCACAACTTGATCAGACGATGGCGCGACCGCGAAGCGGTTAGGGTTCAGAAAATCGCTGCAAATGTCTTTGCTAGCTTTCTTGGTATCGCAGCAATACTCTGTTCCACCCTCCTGGATACGGCCATCACACACCGCCAACATATTTTCCAACGCTAGGGGCGACTGCTCCCACGTTCCTACTCCCGTGGCCTTCTCGCATTTATCGGAACTATAATCCTGACTCTGGGGATGAAAGTGTTCTATTTTATTTGCCTGACGGCTGCTGCGATTAACGCGACCAGCCTTTTTTGAGTGCTGCTTGTTGTTGATCTTCTGCTCACAGTATGCGCACCTCGACCCTTGCCTTAAAAGTAAGTATTCACGAAGCTGGTCTTTATTTAGATCTTCGTAACGAGTCGCTTGCTTCAGCTGAGCGACTATCTTCTTCTTCATTTGAGGGTCTTCGCGGCGTACAACAAACATCTAGCACCTGCTAATCAATCTCGTCGAAGAACAAATACGCATCAGCATCAGCGAGCTCCGGGACAAGATCAATCCCACCGAGTTCATTCTCTAGCCTCTCCCTCAGCTTCCGCGCTTCGTCTGTCCTGCCATCGCCAGCATGAACCATCTCCATGTACCTCGAGAGGAGCTCACGGTTCGGAGTGTCCGGATTGGGATCTGCTCCCTGAATTTCGTTAATCACCTTCTCAACTTTTAGTCCTTGAGAAAATTCAGGGGTTCGGACCGTATTATTGTCAAGAATTCTAATCGACCCCGTAGGGGCGCTAGAGATGACCAGTGGGCTATGCGTACTGACAATGAATTGCACAGCAGGAAAAGTGCTTAATAATGAATCGATAATCTTTCGCTGCCACTCAGGGTGCAAGTGCATGTCCACTTCATCAATTAGCACTATTCCCGGCGTCTGTTTGCGTAACTCTTCTCCTGACAAGTGCGGATTGAGGCGTCCCATTCGTGTCGCAATATCCAATGCCAGGCCGGCACAGATTTTGGTGCCCGTTGCAAGAAAGCTCAACGGAAGCGTGCCATAGTCTTCATGCGTTAAAACTACGGATTTCACCTTGCGGTCCCAACGGGCATTTCCCCACCCCGTGGGCTTGAGTACCTCATTACAAGAATCGAAGATCGACTTTAGTTGCCGGATGTTTGCATCTTCGTCGGGATCTTCACCAGCACTGAGAGCATCCAAACGCTGCTCGTCTAGGTATTCGATATATGCCGAAAGCTGGTTTAAATCAGATCGAGGGTCCAAGACATTCTCGTATGCTGCCAGACGTGACGTAGGCACAGCTGACTTTTTGGGAATCTCTTTAACGAGACGTTCGACCCCATATGCCGCCAAAATTGGGGCTTCTGTAGTGCTGCCAACTTCTTGGAGCTCATTTTTCAGGTCCTCGCAAAACTTACGAAACTCGGAGTTTGGCCCTTTAGTTCTTCCTCGCGCCTCTAAGGTACGGGTCAGATCGAAAGTTTTTTCCCCGGCTATTAACCGTGCCCCCACTGACACCGGATAATGGGGCTCAGCCTGGGAGACTCGTTCATTGTTTCCCAGCTGCGGCGCAATTCGCGCATCCTCGCGTGAAAGATTAAAGGACTTGTGCTCAAAGACCCCGACCGGGATTGACAAGATAACTTTGAGTGCATCCAAGATAGAAGTTTTGCCGGCTCCGTTCTTACCAGTGAGCACCGTTAACCGATCCTCAAAGTCCAGTTCCAGGCTCTCATAGTTACGAAAATTTCGAAGCTCAAGAGAGCCAATTCGCCACGCTACCATACGTGCATCGTAGCAGGGTTGCAGGTAGCACAACATATTCGGCGGCGTCCGCGGACCTACACTGGTGCGCATGACTGCTGAGCTTGACCTGCGCCCCGCCACTGAGTCCGACCGCACCTACATCGCCCGCCTGAATTATCTCGCGGATGTCTTTGGCAAGGAAAGCGCCCCGCTGTCGGAGAGCTTCGCACAGGATTATGACTATTACGTTTCCACGTGGAGGCCGGGCGATGGCGGAGTGATCGCCTGGCGCGAGCTTGTCCCGGCGGGTGGGGTGTGGCTGCTGTGGGGAACCGCCCAGCGCCACGGATATGGTCACGTGGCCGAGGGCATCCCGGAGCTTGCCCTAGCAGTCGAGGAGCGTTTCAAGGGACAAGGGTTGGGCACAGTACTTCTCGATGCCGCCGCAAACCTCGCCCGCCAGATGGGCGCCCCGGGCATTTCGCTTTCGGTTGCCCACAGCAATTCCCGTGCCGACAGGCTCTACCGCCACGTGGGTTTTGAGCAGGTTGACGATGCCGCCGGACACTACGTCCTGCTCAAGCAGTGGGGCTAGCGTTTCCGCAGGCCGGAAGTCACAGCAGGCACATTAGTTAACAATTTTCTCATGCTTTGGGCATGTCGCGGCCTGCGTGGGGCATGCGCGTGGGCACAATGGTCCAGAGCCATTTACCGCACCCGCCTGAAAGGATGCCCGCCGTGCATCTACGCCGCCTTGCCGCCGCCTCACTTGCCGCTTGCCTACTGTTCGCCGCTCCCGCCCAAGCCGGCACCGCCCATGCCAACCCGGGCCACACCAACCCAGGCCACACCAACCCGGGCCGCACCAACCTGGGCAGCACCAATCCAGGCCAGAACGGCTCCGCACAGGTCGGTCGGGGCGACATCATCCTGGCACAAGCCAATCCGCTTGGATCCGCAACAGGCGCTGATCCCTTCGCGCAGCTCAACCAGTTCAGCTCCCAGACCAGCTCTCGAGCCGAGGACGGCGTGCACCAAGCCCTGCGCTCCGCCTACCAAGCGTTACCGGAGCCTGCGCGGAACCACCCGGGTATCGCCAACCAGGCCCGTGCGATGGGCCTGGTGGATCCACCGGTGCGGAATGGGACGGTGGGGGCTGCGGGGGCATCGGCAAGCTCACCTGCTCCTGGCTGCGCCAACTGCGTGGCCCTTACCTTCGACGATGGCCCGGCCACGCCCACCCACCAACTACTGGACATCCTGGACCGAAAGCGTGTCCAAGCCAGCTTCTTTGTGCTCGCGCCCAAGGCCAACGCGCAGCCACAACTGCTGCGCAGGATGGACGCCGCCGGACACACAATCGGCAACCACACCGCGACCCACCGTGAGCTGAACAAACTCGACGCTGCCTCCGTGGACCGCGAGATCGCCCAAGGCAATGACGCCGTGCGCGCCGCCACTGGGCACGGGACGCGGTGGATGCGCCCACCCTATGGCGCCACCAATGACACCGTGGCTGCGGCTGCTGCGCGCGCCGGCGCCGCCCAAGCCTTCTGGAGCGTAGACACCCTAGACTGGAAAACCCGCAACACTGAACAGACCTGCCGCACAGCGGTTGGTGAAGCCAAGCCGGGCGCGATCATCCTCATGCATGACATTCATCCCAGCACTGTGGCGGCTGTGGAGTGCATAATTGACGGCCTGCGCGCTAAGGGCCTAGCGCCGGTCAATCTGGATACGCTCATCCCCCACCCGCAGCCTGGCCGGATTTACTACTCGCGGCCCTAACGCGGCTGGACTGGGGACGGCTAAACCGTGCCGCTGGGCTGAGTGGAGATGGACTAACAGCAGTCTTCTTCCTCAATGCCGATGATGATCCGCCGCGAAATCTGCCCCAATTGGCGCACCTGGGCGCGGGTTAAGCGGTCCAAAATAATTCGGCGCGCGGCCTCCACGTGACCAGGAGCGGTGGCCACGACCTTGTCCCAGCCGGCATCGGAAAGCTTGGCAACAGTAAAGCGACCATCGGCGGGGTCCGGCTCACGCTCAACCCAACCGGCCTTTTCCAGGCGGGAAACCACCTGGCTAAGACGTGACAGCGACCCTCCCGTAATGTGCCCCAACTGGCTCATGCGCATGGTGCGACCACTGGCCTCCGAAAGCCGAGACATCACGGTGTAATCATAGAAACTCATGCCCGCATCCCGACGCAGCTGGCGGTCAAGTTTGTTAATCAGCTGCAGATTGACGTGCATGAGTGCCACGAAGGAATCCAATTCCTCCTCGTCTAGCCAGCGGGGCTCAGTCGCGCTACCCTCACCTGCCCTATGGGACAACACTGTGCAATCCCCGGCTCCACTATCGGGCGTGGCCGAAGCGGCGTTGTCGCAGCAGCGCGGTTCCTCATCCTGACCAGTCATAAATCACACCCTAACACACGCCCCACAGCCCGCCGGGGCGCAAAAAGGGCCCGGGAACCCCGGGCCGGAGGCAATACCTTATAAGTCCCGGGCTACCCGACCGTCCGCGGTGCTCGGGCGGCCGGTAAACGAGTCGCTACCGCGGCGAACACCAACGCCACCGCCAGGGCGATAGCCGCAGCCTGTGGGAACCCGGACAACGCTGCAAAAAGCAGCATGCCCAGCGGGGTACCCGCCGTAAACACCAACTGATCCCTGGTTGCGAACTGATGCACCAGTGCATCAGTGCCCAAGGACTGGCCCAGCGTATCCCAGGAAATACCAGCCGCCGTCATAAACAATGAGGCCACGGCCCCCACGATTGCAATAAGGACGAACACCGGAGAGAAAGCCAATGCCAGCACCTGCCCGGCCAGGAACAACAGCATCAGGAACTGAAGAGTACTAAAACGCACTGCATCCAGGGCTCGCACAATAGTGGCCGCCGAACCCAGCAATGATCCCGCCGCCAATGCGGTGGCCATGAAGCCCCACGTTTTCTCATCAAATGCATTCATAATCCATGTCGGACCGGCGCTGCCCAAAAAGCCATTTACCAGTGCAGCCACCAGCCAGGTACCCAGGCCAATGTGTACCCAGGACGGCAGCTGCACGCGGGAGGCAGCGGGCGGGGTGGCCGGGGAATTGGTGGGTGCAGAGGCATCGGTAGTCGGAGCGGTGGCGGCATCGGCGGAGGCGGCGGGTGCGGAGACGGGGGCATCGGCAGGCTCTGCCGGGGCGCGGCGTACTTGGAGGAAAGGCAGAACTACCAGCATGGCCACCACAAAAGTTGCGCCGTCGATGAGCAGCACAGTGTGGAAACCCAGGGTGAGCACCGCTGCCGTGCCAATCATGGGGCCGGCGATGAACAGGACATCGCCGAGCATGGACAGCGTACCGTTCACGCGAGTGCGCTGCGTGTCACTGAACAATTGGGAGAGCAGCGCAAAGCGGGCCGGCGCAAAAAATGACGCCGCGCACCCGTACACGCAGCTGGACACAGCAAAAGCCGCTATCGAATCCCCTGTTATCGACACCCAGGCCACCAAACCCCACTGGGCTAGCGCGCGCACCATGTCACTGCCCAACATCCACGGGACCGGACGCGACGGCGTCGGCAACTTTCGCACCACCAGCGAGCTGACAAACCGGCCCGCCCACAGCGCGATAAGAACCGTAGTCAAGCCGCGGCCCGAAGGATCCAGGCGATGGGACTGCAGCGCAAAAGCAATGGGAACAAGGCCATCGCCCAGGCCGGACACAAGTGCAGCAACAAAGACCAAGCTAAATTTTTTGGAATAGGTCAGGTTTTTCATTGCCGGTCAGTTTAGCCTGGTAGCACCGGGGGTTAAGGATCAGGGGCGAGCGCATTAGTCATTAAGAGTGGTTGCCGCACTAATTTCGCTATGTTACCGTGGTCACTGTCCAAACCGATCAACCTCAACTAAGGAGGCAATTCAGTTGAAGACCAAAATTTCACTCGCTATGGCCACCGCGCTAACCTGTTCCCTCTTATGAAGCACTGTCGCAACTGCAGCGGAAGGTAGCCAGAAAGGAGAACCAAAGTGTTGAAAGAGCGACTTGTCTTAGGTATCGCGCTGCTACCGCTCATTTTTGGAGTGGGAGTCTCCTCCTATCTATGGGCAGGCTATGCCGAACCGTCTCGATCCATGATCGGCATTCTCGTATCGAGCACCCTCATCGGTATTGCGGCCACCTATTTTGCCGTGACGAACCTTCAGCAGGCGAAACTAGGCAATAGGCAAGATCAAAAGAAACAGGAAGCCCAGCTTTCGGGCTCGGCGAAAACTTCGCCCAATAAGACGTCGAATCCGGTGAAGGAACGTCTAGCCTTGGCCTTGGCTGTTATTCCCCTCATTTTTGGTATTGGCGCTTCCGCCTATCTGTGGGTCTACGATGTTCAACCGTCCCGGGGTATTGTTAGCTCCCTCGTTATGAATATCCTCATCGGACTGGTAGCCACCTACCTAGCAGCCACGAACCTACAGCGGGCAAAGCAAGAGAATTAGAAGACGCACTAGCAGCTGGCAGCCCCACGCTCAAGCCAGAAAGGGCTACTTTCTGGCTTAGCCGTGTGCTAAGACCAGCGACATGCTAGCTACTTAACCGCGCTGGGCTAGGACTTCCCGCAGCAGCTGCGCCGCCTGGGTAGGAGTCTTGCCCACCTTTACGCCGGCATCCTCTAGCGCAGCGCGCTTGCCTTCTGCCGTGCCAGAGCCGCCGCTGACGATAGCCCCCGCATGGCCCATGGTCTTGCCCTCCGGCGCCGTAAAGCCTGCGATATAGGCAACGACCGGCTTGGTCACGTGCTTCTTGATGTACTGGGCAGCGTATTCTTCCGCGTCGCCACCGATTTCACCGATCATGATGATGGCCTCGGTGTCCGGATCGTTCTGGAAAGCCTCAATAGCGGAAATGTGAGTGGTGCCGATGATCGGATCGCCACCGATACCGACGCAGGTAGAAAATCCGATATCGGACAGCTCGTACATCATCTGATACGTCAGCGTGCCCGACTTAGACACCAACCCAATCGGACCCGGGTTCGGTGCTGTGTCCGCCGGGATAATGCCCGCATTGGACTGGCCCGGCGTGTACAACCCCGGGCAGTTCGGGCCGATAATCCGGGTGCTGGTCTCGCGGGCCAACGCGTAGAGTTCTGCGGTGTCCTTGACCGGGACACCTTCGGTAATGATGACCACCAGGTCAATGGCGGCGCGAATGGCTTCCTCCGCGGCATCTTTGGTGAACTTAGCTGGCACAAAAATCACCGAGACATTTGCGCCGGTAGCCTGCATGGCCTCGCGCACAGAGCCGAAGACGGGAATCTTTACTCCGCCGTCGAACTCCACAGACTCGCCAGCCTTCTTCGGGTTCACACCACCGACGATGGTGGAACCAGCCCGCAGCATACGCTGAGTATGCTTCATGCCTTCGGCTCCAGTCATTCCCTGGACGATGATCTTGGAATCAGAATTTAGAAAGATGGACATGGGGGTGCTTTCTCCTCAGCAAATAATGGAGCAGTAGATGGTCTATCGCAAGTGGATCTAGATCTGGTGGCCGATTTCTGGGGCCGCATCAGCGGCAGCGGCAGAGGCTGCACCGGCACCTGTGCGCGAATCTGCACTAGCGGCCAGCTCGGCGGCCTTGCGCGCCGCGGCGTCCATGGTGTCTACTCGCTCCAGTTTCGGCAAAGCCGCGTTATCCAAAATGCTGCGGCCCAGCTCTGCATTATTACCATCCAGACGCACCACCAGCGGCTTGGGCTCCACGCCTTCGGCATCCAAAATCTTGTAGGCCTGCACAATACCCTTGGCTACCTCATCACAAGCGGTAATGCCGCCGAAAACATTCACAAACACCGAGCGCACCTGTGGGTCACCCAAGATGACCTCCAGACCGTTGGCCATGACCTCCGCGTTGGCACCACCGCCGATATCCAGGAAGTTCGCTGGCTTGGGCGCCCCCGGCAGGTCCTCTCCCGCATAAGCCACCACGTCTAGCGTGGACATAACCAGGCCAGCACCATTGCCGATGATGCCCACCGATCCATCCAGCTTCACATAGTTCAAGCCCATCTTCTGCGCCTTGAGCTCCAACGGATCCGTGGCCCCATGATCCTGCAGCTGGGAGTGCTCCGGGTGCCTAAACTCCGCATTATCGTCAATGGTGACCTTGCCGTCCAAGGCAATGATCTCACCCTGACCGGTCTTGACCAGGGGGTTGACCTCGACCAAGGTGGCATCGGCAGCGGTGTAAACACCATAGAGCTTCTTGAGCACCGGCACCAATCGCGCGACATCGGCCTCTGCAAACCCTGCCTCATATGCCATATCGCGAGCGAGGGTGTCCGTCATGCCATCCAGTGGGGAGAAACTGCGCTTGACCAGGGCATCCGGGCGCTCTGCCGCCAGCTGCTCAATCTCCACGCCGCCCTCTTTAGACAGCATGGCCAAATAACGTCGCTTGGTGCGGTCGAGCAGGATGGAGAAGTAGTATTCCTCCGCAATGTCCGCGCCCTCGGCCACCATGACCTTGCGTACCGTGTGCTCCTTGATGCGCAAGCCCAGAATCTCATCCGCAACCTGCCCAGCTTCTTCCGGGCTGTGCGCCAGCTTTACACCGCCGGCCTTGCCGCGGCCACCCACCTTCACCTGGGCCTTCACAACGACCACCGGGGTGTTCAGCTTCGCAGCGGCCTCTTGGGCCTGCACTGCCGATGTCGCCACAATGCCGCGCAGCACCGGCACATCATGCTGTTCAAATAGGTCTCGAGCTTGGTACTCGTAGAGATCCACTACTACTCCATTTCATTTTTGCTTCATGGCCTTTGCTTCATGGCCATTGAGTTGCCCTCATCGATAGTAAGGAAAATCTTGTGCCCCAAGCCACCATTGCTAAATTCTGCGCGCGCGGATTAACAAGACTTTGCAACTGTTGCCACTTCCTGCGCCAGCCGCAGGTACGCCCACTTCGCGGCGTTCACTGCACTACCCCCGCGCGCTACCCCCGCCCAGATTCCAGTCCGGCACAACCAACGGAAAACCCCGCCCACACATAGTGGCCTCGCACACTGGCCTACGCACGTTGGCCCACGGGCGTTAGCTCCGTACATTGGCCACACACATTAGCGCAAACACATTGGAGCACGCAGCTTGGCCCAAGCAGATTGGCAGCGTGGCACAATGGCCACATGAAAGTCCTATCCACTAACATCGCCGTGCCCCGCCCGGACCCCAGCGGACGGCACGCCTTAAGCGGCATCGACAAGCAACCGCACCCCTACCTTGACATCACCATCCCCGGACCCAACTATGGCGACGGCTCCGGGGTAATCGGCGACACTATTGGCGACCACGAACACCACGGCGGTGCCGACAAAGCCATCTACGCCTACGCGCGCGAGGAGCTCGACTACTGGGAGGGCACGCTCGCGCGCAGCATCAGCAACGGTTATTTTGGCGAGAACCTCACCACTACTGGCCTAAACCTGAGTGAGCTGCTGATTAACCAACAAATTCGCGCCGGAAGCGCCCTGCTGGAAGTTTCCATTCCCCGGCAACCCTGCGCCACCTTTGCCCGCTGGATGGATGAGCCCGGATGGCTAAGAAAATTCACCCAGCGCGGCGATTGCGGCGCCTACCTGCGCGTGATTAGCCCAGGGCGCATTAGCGCCGGCGACAGTCTGGAGCTTATCGGTCGGCCCGACCATGACGTGACCATGCGCATGGCTTTCCGGGCCAAGATGGGCGACATGGCACTTGCCCGGCACATCGTTGCCGTCGGCTGCCTGGCGCCTGTTCACCACAACCAGCTGCGGGACAAGCTCGCTGTGCGGGATGCATGATCGGGCGGTGACCGAGGGCGCGACGGCACAATAGTCTATGGTGCGATGTTCAGCAACCTCCGCGACATTTCGGGAGTATTTGGGGTTTGTTTTTTCCTCTAGATCATGTAGAATTTGGCCTACACATGCCCGATCCTCTCGCAATGAAAATTGTGATGATCCGGGCTTTCTTTTCCGGTAGCGTTGCTTCATGGACCAATATCAACCCACCGTAGCGGACCTGACCCCCTTGGAGTGGACATGGGCTAACCCCGGTTGCTAGCCGGAGAAAGGTACTGTGTGACCATGCCCCGTAAAACGTATTCTGAGCAGTTCAAGCGCGATGCTGTCGCGGTCTACGAGAACTCTATGGAAGGCTCCTTCAATTCCATCGCTGCAGATCTTGGTGTTAACCGAAATTCCCTAGCGAACTGGGTCGACAAGTACGGCACCGGCAAGCGCGCTCGTCGTAGCCGTGAGCAGGCCCGCGCCCGGCAGGTTGGTGATGCTGAGCGGATCCGGCAGCTGGAAAAGAAGCTGGCCATCGTCGAAGAAGAACGCGATATCTTGCGCAGGGCCACCTTATATTTCGCCAAGGAGATGAACTTGTAATCCGCTTCAAGTTCATCGATGACCATATCCACCGATATTCGGTAAAGCGGATGTGTCAGGTGCTCGACGTACACCGGTCGTCGTATTACGCATGGAAGAAGGCCAAGCCGAAGCGTCTGGCGCGTAGGAGTGCTGATGAAACTCTTGGCAGGCAAATCCGTGAGGTCTTTGATGAGGAAAAAGGCCTCTACGGAGCCAAACGAATTGCAGCTGAGCTCTCCGAGCGCGACGACAGTAACCCAGTCAACCACAAGCGCGTAGCCCGGGTGATGAAGAAATTAGGCCTGTACGGGTTTAGTAAGAAGCGCCGTGTGAAAACCACGGTGTCCGCTTCTTCCCGCCGGGTATTCCCGGACCTGGTCAAAAGGCGTTTCCGTGCTGATGAGACCAATCGTTTGCTTGTTGGCGATATCACTTACCTGCCTATCCAAGGAGGAACAAATCTGTATCTCGCGACCGTCATCGACTGTTATTCACGCAGGCTGGTCGGGTTTTCGATTGCTGATCACATGCGTAGCGAGTTGGTCATCGATGCCCTGGAGGAAGCACTCAGACAGCGCGGAAGCCTTGTTGGGGCGATCTTCCACAGTGACCACGGCAGTGTCTATACCTCGAAAGAGTTCCAACAAAGCTGCCGCGACCTGGGAGTTATCCAGTCCATGGGTGCGGTGGGAACGAGTGCCGATAATGCCCTAGCGGAGTCGTTTAACGCGACCCTCAAGCGTGAAGTACTGCGTAATCGACGATGCTTCGCCTCAGTCGACCAGGCCCGCAGGCAAGTCTTTGCCTGGTGCGTCAGATACAACACCAAGCGACGACACTCCTGGTGCAAATACATGTCCCCCATACAATTCGAAGCAGCTACATGCGCTATCCTAAATGCTGTAGCTTAACCCATAATTCCGTGTCCACAATCCAGGGGTCGTGCCCGAAAGACACTCACAAGTCTGCTCCAGCATCTGAACTATGTCCGTAATGTTTGTGCCCACCACTCACGGCTCTGGAACAGGCAAATGACTGTCAAACTGGCAATCCCAAATAAAGCTGTCGTTGAGGAGTCACTCCACCACTTGGAAGAGACTCCAGGAGCCACAGATCGCATTTATCCCACTTTGGCCACCATCGCCTATATATTGTCTTTCGTCAATGATTCGGACATTTGGAGCCACAGAGTGGCGACACATATCCAGAGTTTTCCGGGCAACAATCTCATCAATCTGGAACAAGCAATGGCATTACCAGCAGGATGGGGAAAGCTTGCACTCTGGGATCCCAAAATACGGGTAATAAACGGCAAATCCTAGGTTCTGGGTCGCATAGCCGGTGGGCGGTATGCGGAAAGTCCAGACCCTGTGTGAGTCTGGACTTTCATTCCACTTCTGTGGAGCATAGGAGAATCGAACTCCTGACCTTCTGCTTGCAAAGCAGATGCTCTACCAATTGAGCTAATGCCCCTTTGTTCCGTGGTGGGCCTAGCAAGAATCGAACTTGCGACCTCATCGTTATCAGCGATGCGCTCTAACCGACTGAGCTATAGGCCCGTAGTGCGGAACGAGATGTAACTTTACATCCCGTTCCGTGACCACACAAATCCGCAGTACAGCGGCTATTTTGGGGCCCGTCCAGCCTTGGGCGGGCCTAGTAGTCGGTCAGGCGCAGCACCACGCCGCCAAAGAGATCCACCACGGAGTTGTAGATGACCGCCAGGAGCGGAGCCAAGATGGTCAGCAGCACCGCCATGATGGCACCCACCAGGGCGCCAACAGCCAAGACCAAGCCGAAGGTGATGGTCAGGCCGCCGCCCACATCGGAAATCAGCGCGTTGACGGAGTCCCATATACCCGCCTGATCCATGCCGAACCACAGCAGGCACAGGGCCAGCAGCCACGCCACCAGACCCAGGACTGAAAACGCCAGGCCCACCCGGAATGCTGACAGCGGCGCTATGCGCTTGACCATCACGTCTCGCCGTGCCATGGCCTACTCCTCGTCCTCGTCGGCGGCGCTAACGCCTGGCAGTTTTTCCTGCTGGACGTCCTCGATGGACTTCTCGCCCTTCGCCACGGCTTCCGCGGTCTCCTCGCCGTCGTCTTCCACGTTGCGGTCGATGGCCAGCAACTCGACATCATCGGCCAGGTTCACCAGGCGCACACCCATGGTGGCGCGCGAAGACGGGCGTATCTGGGCAACCTCGGTGCGCACCACGCCACCGGCGGAGGTGATGGCAAAGATCTCATCATCCTCGTCCACCGCGATGGCAGCAATGAGCTTTCCGCGCTTCGGGGTGTACTTGAACGTCATTACACCCAGGCCGCCGCGGCCTTGCTGCGTGTACTCCTCAATCGCCGTGCGCTTACCGTAACCACCGGAGGTGGCCACCAGCAGGAACTGGCCATCGTTAACCACGGACATCGACAGCAATTGGTCATCGCCGCGGAAACGCATGCCCTTGACACCGGCTGTAGCTCGGCCCATTGGGCGCAGCTGATCGTCATCGGCGGTAAAGCGGATGGCCTGCCCCTGCTCGGAGGTCAGCAAGATGTCATCACCCTCAGAGACCAGGGAGGCCCCGATCAGGGCATCGCCCTCATTGAGGTTAATGGCAATCAAGCCGGCGGAACGGGCGGACTCATAGTCCGTCAGGCGCGACTTCTTTACCCGACCCTGCTGGGTAGCCAGCACTAGGTAGGGGGCATCCTCATAGGATTGGATTTGGATAACCTGGGCAATCTTTTCTTCCGGCTGGAATTCCAGCAGATTGGCCACGTGCTGGCCGCGGGCCGTGCGGCCTGCCTCCGGCAGCTCATAAGCCTTGAGCCGGTATACCCGGCCGAAGTTGGTAAAGAACAAGATCCAGTCGTGAGTGGAGCAGATGAAGAAGTTCTTCACAATGTCATCTTGCTTCAGCTCCGCACCGCGCACGCCCTTGCCACCACGCTTTTGTGCCTTGTAGGCGTCCACCTTGGTGCGCTTGGCATAGCCGGTAGCGGTGATGGTTACCACCACGTTCTCCCGGGCAATAAGGTCCTCATCGGTGACATCACCAGACGCTGCCACAATCTGGGTACGCCGCTCATCGCCGTACTTTTCGACGATCTCTTCCAGCTCATCGTGGACAATCTGGCGCTGGCGCTCCTCGCGGGCCAAGATGTCCTTGTAGTCCGCGATCTCTTCTTCGATCGCAGCCAGCTCGTCCACAATCTTCTGGCGCTCCAGGGCCGCCAAACGGCGCAGCTGCATGGCCAAAATGGCGTCTGCCTGTACATCGTCTACATCCAGCAGGGCCTTCAAACCCTCGCGGGCCTCATCCACCGTCGGCGAACGGCGGATCAGCGCAATGACCTCATCCAGCATGTCCAAGGCCTTAACCAAACCGCGCAAGATGTGGGCGCGCTTCTCGGCCTCATCCAGGCGGAACTGGGTGCGCCGCACAATGACCTCGATCTGGTGCGCCACGTAGTAGCGCAACATTTGGTCCAGGCGCAAGGTGCGCGGCACGCCATCGACAATGGAGAGCATGTTGGCACCGAAGGAGGTCTGCAGCTGCGAGTGCTTGTACAGGTTGTTGAGCACCACGCGCGCTACCGCGTCCCGCTTGAGCGTGACCACAATACGCATGCCCACGCGGTCCGAGGACTCATCCTCAATCTTGGAAATGCCCGCAATCTTGCCGCTGGCTACGGACTCAGCAATGTTGGCCACCATATTGTCCGGGTTGACCTGGAAAGGCAGCTCCGTAATCACAATGGTTTGGCGGTTGCCGGACTCCTCAATCGAAGTCACGCCACGCATGCGGATGGAGCCACGGCCGGTGGTGTAGGCGTCCTTAATACCCTGGTCACCCACAATCAGGCCCGCGGTGGGGAAATCCGGGCCCTTGACGTAGCGCATGCACGCCTCCAGGGCCTCCTCCTCAGAAGCATTGGGGTGGTCCAGGAGCCAGTAGATGGCGTCTGCCAGCTCATTTAGGTTGTGCGGCGGAATGTTGGTGGCCATGCCCACCGCAATACCGCCAGAGCCATTCATCAGCAGGTTGGGCACACGCGATGGCAAAATATCCGGCTCTTGAGTCTTGCCGTCGTAGTTCGGGGAAAAGTCCACCGTGTTTTCGCGAATATCGCGCACCATCTCCATGGCCAGCGGCGTCATGCGGCACTCCGTATAACGCATAGCTGCAGGGCCGTCGTTGCCGCGCGAACCGAAGTTGCCCTGGCCGTCCACCAGCGGGTAGCGCATGTTCCATGGCTGCGCTAGGCGCACCAGGGTGTCGTAAATAGCGGAGTCGCCGTGCGGGTGGAATTGCCCCATGGTGTCAGAAACCGGGCGGGCGGACTTTACGTAGCCACGCTCCGGGCGGTAGCCGGAGTCAAACATGGCGTAGAGAATGCGCCGGTGCACGGGCTTGAGACCATCGCGCACCTCTGGCAGCGCGCGGCCAACAATGACGGACATGGCGTAGTCGATATAGCTCGACTCCATCTCCGCATTGATGTCAATGGGAAGAATGCGATCAAAAAGATCGCCGTTGTTGTCACTCATGGTGGCCAATTTTAGCCTGCAAATCACCCATTTACACCCTCCCGCGCTATTTCAGCCCCGTTTGCGGCGTTTACACCCCCGCTATTGCTACCACCGTGATACCACCATGCTGCTTTGCTTGCCGATGCCCCCTGCTACCCTAAGCACCATGGCCATGACCCTGCGCTTAAGCCCCGAGCAAGACCACGCCCTCACCCTGCTGGCCTCTGCCACCGGCACGTCCAAGCATGAGGCCGCCGTGCGTGCCATTGTTGCCGCTGCTGCCCGTACGCTTGCCGATGCCACCGTAACCGCCACCGCCCGTGAAGTCCTGCCTGGCTATAAAACCCTGGAAGACGATATTCGCCGTGCCCGCCCCACCCGCCGGCCATGACCGCCGAACAACTGCTCCTGCTGGCCCACGAGTTTTGCATCACCCACCGCACCACGGTGAACAATTATGCGGCGTTGGTTGCGGGGGCATCGGCAAGCACTGCCCGAATTGAAGGCATAGCCATCCACGCCAACGCCCAAGAAGCCGCCCTTGCGCTGGAAGAATGCCTGCGCGCCTTCCCCGCGCTAAGCGGCCGAAACCAAGAATTTGCGGCATTTTGCGCCGAAGTATTCCTTCACGTGGCCCAAACCCGGTAGATTGGAGCGTTATGAAACTCAAGAACCTCGCAGTAGCTGCTCTCACCACCGCCCTCATTGCCGCCGCCGCACCGGCTGCCAGCGCCAATGAGACCCTGATTAATAACAACACCGGTACCGGCTTTGAGCCCGGCACCAATGGCGTGTCTTTTACCGGCTCCTCCCTGACCGATGTCGCCTCCATCACCGTGCCCACCCTCCTGGGCGCGGGCCTGATTGCCAACCGCGCCGGCGTTATGCCGCAACTGCCCAACCCCGCCAACTTCTTTGGCCAGGGCGGATCCTCCAACATCAATGCTGAGCTAGAGCGTTTGGGCCGCGACATCAACAACCAAATCGCTGCTTTCACGGGAATTGCGCGTGGCTAATCTCTCCCAGTTGCTAGAGCAACCCACCCGCGATGCCGTGGTGGCGGACCTCGCCGCGTTTGCCGAGGACACCATCGCCTCCCAATCCGGCCTAACCGGCATGGCCCTTAAAGGTACGGTAGCTGCGGCGAAGAAGGTGGACGGTGCGGTGGTTGCCAAGGGCATCGGCAAGCTCCTGCCGGACATCCTGGGAGACTTGCAGCCTTATTGGCAGGACTTTGAGGCCTCCGGCCAGACAGACTTTGGGGCGTTTTTGCAGCCGCGCGCGCAAGACGTCACGGACTCCATCATGGCCGTCGCGGACCGCAACGCGGAATCCATCAATGTCGCGGCACTGTCAAAAGCCTACAGCTCACTGCGCGGTAAGGCTGCCAAATTCGTCACCCCGGTGGTGCCGGAGCTTGGCCGGATTATCGCGGCGCACATGTAACTGACCAGCGGGTGCCTGCACTGCGCACATGGAACCTAGTGCGCTGGCGCCGGTCGCATATAGCTACAGCGCCAGCGTGAGAGCCAGCGCGGCGACCGAAAGCGCCAGCATGGACAGGCAGTTGACCCAAAAGGCGCTGCCCAGGAACCCTGCGCGCACATGCGCCGCTGCGGCGGCCAGGAAGTAGGCAATCACCCCAACCATGGCCGCGATGCCCACCCCGGGCACCCACAGGCCCACGAGCAGGCCCGTTGCCGCCAGGGTCTTGATTAGTATGAGCGCCCACCACCAGTCCCGGGGCAGTTTTACTCCCGAAAGGCACTCGGCGATAAACGGCGCAGGCCGCAGCGACAGCAAGGCGTCGCCCACAAGGATTAAGGCCAACACGATGGACGGCCACGCAGGCACGGATTCGATAATCATTATTTGACTCCAAACAAGGTTTCCAGGCGGTTTAAGGATGCCGCAGCCCGGACTTGCAGTTCAGCGGTGGAATACAAACCCGCAGCCCAGCCAAGCAACAAGCCCAGGTAGACGTGGTAGAGCAGTTGCGCAAACTCCGTGGCAGTTTCGGGTTCCAACGCGCCATCCAGGCGCAACAAGATCTCGTCTACCAGAAGCGATTCCAGCTGGCCCAGGGCCTCGCCCTGATCACCGCGCTCAATGAGCGCCGCCCCAAAAGCGCGCGAGAGCTCCTCATGCCCGGTAAACAAATCCAGGAACGGCGTGAGGACCTCCAGCAAGTCCGTGGATTGCCCGCGCATATCCGCGTGCATGGCGGCAATTTGTTCACCAACCGTCTCGATGAGCAGCGTGCGCTTGTCCCCTACCCCCATCACGGTTCCCACGCTGACGTTTGCGGACGCCGCGATGGCGCGGATGCTGGTATCCGCAAAGCCCTGGGTCCTAAACAGCTGGTAGGCGGTGGATAAGACGGTTTCGCAGGTGGCCTGTTTTTGCACCTCGCGCCGTGAGTGAACGGGTTCAGTGAACATGTTCGCCAATGCTAGCACTAGAAGAATTTTTGGCAAACCCCTTGCGCGGGTGTCTGGGGCGGTTTAGACTGTGCGGCATGAAGCTCGGGGATTACTTAAAAGCACAGACCTGGGGTATCCAATTAGTGGCCCAATGCACCGGCATGACCGTGGAGGACTTCCAGGCCGCCGGTGCTGACCCCACCACGGCAACAGACTTAGCCACACTGGTACGCATCTACTTCGGCCCTGTTCGTGCCGCCGATTCTTCTTCCCAAGCCGCTGCCCGCGACCACGCCGCTAGCCACACTAACCAACATTGAACGACTCGTACGCCCAATCACCAAGGACCACACCTGGCAACTACGCACCTTACTATGCTCCCTGCCAGCTGCCGAGCACGAAGCAGCCGCCGCAGACTTCCGCGGGCCTTCCAAACAATCCAACCCCGAGCGCGGAGTACGCATGACACGCCGGGCCAACGGCAACCACACCATGTCCATTACAGACACCCCACAAGCCGTAGCCGACATGTACGGAGTCCTCACCGCCCAAGCCACCGCCGAAGCCCAAGCAGCAGCAGAAGCCCAAGCAGCCGCTGAAGCCCAGGCTGGTGCCGCGCAAGAGTCTCTCCCCGGCCTGGACAACAACGCCGACTCCGACCTCAATGGCGCGAAACCCGACACCACCACTGGTGGCCAGGCCAACGCTGACCTTAGCGGCAGCAACACCGCCGATCAGAACGACGGCAGCAACAACGCTAACCACCTCGACGCTGACCACCATGACGGTGGTGACGGTGGCGATGGTGGCGACCCCGGCCGGGCTGCTAGCAGGCCTTATCGGCCGAGTCCGGTGGACCTTGTTGATGCTGCCCACACCATCTTCTTCGGCACAGACGACAACGACGACTCTGTCCCGCATGCTGCAAGGCCGCAGGTGCGCACCAACGTCATTATCCGCCTTGAAGACCTCGACACAATCATCCACGGCGACGGCGAAGAAATCACCGTAGAGCTAACCAACGGGGCACGCATGACTGGTGCCCAACTTGTTGCCCGCAAACTAGCTGATATTGGGCTTATCACCCTCGTCCACCCCTTTGCTGGCCCGGTCAATCTCTACACGGCTCGTTCTGCTTCTTACAAGCAACGCCTTATGGCGTGGGCAGAACACCCCACCTGCGCCTGGCCCGGATGTAACAAGCCTGCCGAAGAATCCCAGATCCACCACATCCGCCGCCACAAAGACAACGGACAAACAGAACCGTCTAATTTGGTGCCACTGTGCAAGTACCACAACGGCACCAACGATGATGACCCCACCAAACCCACAGGCAGAGGCATCATTGAGCGTCTCAACGGGCGTATTGTTTGGTTCCCACCCTGGGGTGGGCCACCGTGGTATATCCCCAGCCCCGCACACCCCGACCCACCACCACACCCACCACACTCACCGGACCCGCCGCAACGGGAATAAACCGACCCCAGTCGGCCAGTCCGGCATGCCCGGGACTCACCGCAACGGGAATGAGCCGACCCCAGCGGCTAGTCCTGCCCAGCAACCATCTCGGCGATGGGAACAAATCACCACAGTCAGCTGGTCAGTTCCGCGCGCCCACCAGAACCGCCGCACCTGAGAGTCCCCGGCCAGCTGGTTAGTTTGGCTTGCGCTGACGCAATTTCTGCGCAAACACGACATTGTGTTATGGGCGGGGAGGGGCTTCCGCGCCGAAAATGCGTCACTATTTAGGTCAATGTAAGGGCATACGATGTCGAAGCGCATAGGAGGCGGCACAAAGCCCCGGCATGGCTGGAACAATGAAGTTCGAGTCTCCGGGGCTGCAAGGACTGAAAGGGCTGCAAGAATTAGCAGGACAACCCGGACCGCAGGAGCGGCCGGGGCCGGTAAAACCTACTAAACGTCCAAGAAGCGGACATCCTTTGCGCGGCGGGTGATGAAGGAGCGGCGGGCGGCGACGTCGTCGCCCATCAGGATAGAGAAGAGCTCATCGGCACGCTGCGCGTCCTCCAGGTCCACGCGACGCAGAATGCGGGTAGTGGGATCCAAGGTGGTCTCCCACAACTCATTCGGGTTCATCTCACCCAGACCCTTGTAGCGCTGGATGCCGTCATCCTTGTTGATCTTGCGACCGGCTTCCAGGCCCTCGTTGAGCTGCTGGTCCCGCTCAGCGTCAGAGAAAGCGTAGCCCGGCTCGCCCTTGCTCCACTTCAGCTTGTACAGCGGCGGATTAGCCAGGTAGACATGACCTTGCTCCACCAGTTGCGGCATGAAACGGAACAGCAACGTAAGCAGCAGGGTAGCAATGTGCTGGCCGTCCACGTCGGCATCGGCCATCAGCACAATCTTGTCGTAGCGCAGCTTGGCCACATCAAATTCCTCGTGGATGCCCGTGCCCAATGCGGTGATGATGGCCTGAACCTCGGCGTTTTTTAGCACCTTATCCATGCGGGCCTTTTCCACGTTGAGGATCTTGCCGCGTAGCGGCAAGATCGCCTGGAACATCGAATCCCGGCCTGCCTTGGCGGAGCCACCTGCGGAGTCACCCTCCACGATGTAGAGCTCCGAAATCTTCGGGTCCTTCGAACGGCAATCCGCCAGCTTGCCCGGCAGGCCGCCTAGGTCCGTGGCGGACTTGCGCCGCACCATCTCCCGCGCCTTACGCGCAGCGATCCGCGCGTGAGCAGAAGAAACCGCCTTATTAATAATGGTCTTGGCCTCAGCCGGGTTGGCATCAAACCAATCATTCAAATGCTCATTGACCGCGCGCTGAACAAAACCCTTGATCTCAGAGTTGCCCAGCTTGGTCTTGGTCTGACCCTCGAACTGCGGGTCGCCGACCTTCACGGAGATCACCGCCGCCAAGCCTTCGCGGCAGTCATCACCGGAGAGATTGCCGTCTTTTTCCTTGATCAGCTTGTGCTCTTTGGCGTAGCGGTTCATCAAGGTGGTCAGCGCTGCGCGGAAACCTTCCTCATGCGTGCCCCCCTCGTGGGTGTTGATGGTGTTAGCAAAGGTATGGACGGACTCCTTGTAGCCCTGGTTCCACTGCAAGGCAATCTCTACCTCGTGGTCATCGCCCTTGACATCAAAAGCCACGATGGTCGGGTGGATGGCCGTCTTGTTCTTGTTCAGGTGCTCAACGTAGTCCTGCAGGCCGTTCGGGTAGTGGTAGACCACTTCCTTGCGCTTCCGGGCCTTCGCTCCAGGTACAGCACTAGCACCAACACCAGCACCTGCCCCAACTCCGGCGGCCCCAGCCCCATCACCCGCACCGGCAGCAGCAGCACCCTCAGCGGCAGCCGTGTCACCCGAAGCGGCATCGGCAGACTCGGCATCGAGGGCGGTGAGGCTAATGGGGGCATCGCCAGCCTCGGCAATAGCCTCCAGCTCTGCCTGCTGTGCAGACACAGCGCGGTGATCCCGCAGCACAATGGTCAGCCCCTTGTTCAGGAAAGCCATCTCCTGCAGGCGGCGCGCGATGGTGTCGTAATTAAACTCCACCGTCTCAAAAATCTCCGGGTCCGGCCAGAAACGGATGGTGGTACCGGTCCCGCGGGCGTTGCCGCCTTCCTCCAGCTCCGCCGGAATGGCGTTGGTGAAGTTCTGGTACCAGTGCTTGCCATCACGCTTAATTTCGGCCTCCACCCGGGTGGACAGGGCGTTGACCACGGAAATACCCACACCGTGCAGACCACCGGAAACAGCGTAAGATTCCGAGTCAAACTTGCCGCCGGCGTGCAACTGCGTCATCACAACCTGCACGGTTGGCGCGCCAGAGGCGTGCATTTCAACGGGAATACCGCGGCCATCATCAATAACCTCTACGCCGCCGTCCTCCAGCAGCGTGACGGTGACCTTGGTGGCGTAGCCAGCCATGGCCTCATCGACCGAGTTGTCCACCACCTCCCAAATCAGGTGGTGGAGGCCGCGCACACCGGTGGAACCGATGTACATACCTGGGCGCTTGCGGACGGCCTCCAGACCCTCCAGGATCGTAATTGACCCTGCACCATATGCGTGTTCTTCAGCCACGGAAACGTGTACTCCTTTTGGCTAGCAATAAAATCTCAGACTCTGACCATCTTACACCGTGTCCCCCTACCTGAGCGCACTCAAATGGCGCCACAAGCCCAAATTTAGCCCGCTGCGGGGTTGCCCACCCCCGCGCGTGCGGCTTTAACCGTAAGTATCCGTAGATCCTTGGGGTTTGACCCACAGCGGCCCCTCGTAATTCCGGTGCTGCTTGGGCCCGGTAATGCGCAGCTGCACCACCACGTCCGGCCCCACCTTCTGCGCAATTCTGGCCAAGATGTGCCGCTGCAATAACCGCAGGTTACTGGACCAATTTGAGGAATCACAAGAAATATAAAGCACCTGCTCCTCAATCTTTTCGGGCTGCGAGTGCGCCGCGTTAAGGCTTCCCACCACCTCTTCCCAGTGCCCAAATACCCAGCCGTGCCCCAACTCCTCCTGCCAACCATTGGCCCGCACCGTCGCCCGCAGCACCTGCCCCAGCTTGGGCACCGCGAGCCCGCGTTGGGGGGCGCGGCCATCGGGCCCGGAAGGCCGGCCCAGTCCGCGCACTGCTCTGCGTGCCGCCCGGTCATCCAGGGTCGATTGCCCTGTGCCAGAGCTTGCCGATGCCCCCTCAACCCCAGCGTTGGTTGTGCCTAAGGGGGCATCGGCAAGCTCCTGCGGGGCCAGGCGCATAGTGGCGACCGGGGCGCTGAGCCGGGGAGGGTTGCGCGACAGGGCGCGGGCGGCATTGACGGCGTCTTGAATGAAGTCACCCATGGTTTAGGCGTCCTCCTGGAGCGCGGAGATGCGCCCTTGCGGGGTCTCGCGCACGGTGACCTGGTGGCGGGCCACCGGCTGGAGGTTGCCCGGCAGGTCCTCGTCCACTGCTGCGGTGATAAGGACCTGCTCCGCGTCGGCGGCCAGGTTCACCAGGGCCAGGCGGCGTTTGGCGTCGAGTTCGGCAAAAACATCGTCGAGGATGAGCACGGGATCGGAGCCCTCAGCGCGCAATAGCCCGAACTCCGCCAGGCGCAAGGCGATGGCATACGACCAGGTCTCCCCGTGGGAGGCAAAGCCCTTGGCGGGCTGGGCCCCTAGGTAAAGCTGCAGCTCATCGCGGTGCGGGCCCACCAAAGTCATGCCACGCTCAATCTCGCGGGGACGCTTGTTGGCGAGCTCGTGGAGCATCTGGGCTTCCAGCACGTCACGGTCAGCCAGGTCCACGGTGGAGGAATACTCCACGCGCGCAGGCCGCGACTCCGGGGCGAGGCCCTGGTAGGCGGTGGCTATGCGCTCGCCCAGGTCGTCCAGGAGCTCCAGGCGCGCGCGAATGACCTTGCCGCCCAGGGCCGCGAGTTGTTCGTCCCACACGTCCAGGGTGGCGAGGGCACTGGCGCCTTCTATATCGGCATAGCCGCGCCGCAGCGCAGCACCGGAGTTCTTCAACAGTGCGTTGCGTTGCTTGAGTACCTTGTCAAAATCGGCCTTGATCCCTGCTAAACGGGGTGTGCGGCTGGCGATGATCGCATCCAGGTAGGCGCGCCGGTGGGCGGGCTCGCCGCGAACTAAGGCCAGGTCTTCGGGAGAAAACAGCACCGTGCGCAGCACTCCTAGGAGTTCGCGCGGGGACCGCATGCGCGCCCGGTTGATTTGGGCCTGGTTGGCACCGTGCGGCTTGATCAACAAATGCGTGGTCAGTTCCCGGCCACCGTTGACCACGCTGAGCGAGACCCGGGCATTGGGCTGGCCTTCGCGCACCAAGGGGGCATCATGGTTAACCCGATGGGACCCCAGGTGGGCGGTGTAGCCGATGGCCTCGGCCACGTTGGTCTTACCGTAGCCGTTGCGGCCCACTAGGACCGTGATTCCGGGCTCGAGCTGCAAGTTAAGCTGCGGCCAGGAGCGGAAATCCCGTAGGTTGAGCTCGCGAACATACATGGGCAGACGCTGGAGGTGGGGCCTTTAGCCCGGCAGGCGCACGGGCATGAGCAGGTAGGTAAAGTTCGTATCCGGAGTGGGGAAATTGCCATCCTCGTCAACTTCCGGAAGTTCCTCCGGGGCCGGGATGATAATTGCCGGGCGCGAAGGCTCCGTGAAGCCAAACATCACGCGATCCGCATGCATGACGGCAAGGCCGTCCTTGAGGTAGGAGGGGTTAAAGGCGATGATCAACTCATCGCGG
Organism: Corynebacterium lizhenjunii; assembly: GCF_011038655.2. Lineage (NCBI taxonomy): Bacteria > Bacillati > Actinomycetota > Actinomycetes > Mycobacteriales > Corynebacteriaceae > Corynebacterium > Corynebacterium lizhenjunii. Next base: position 3,628 of record NZ_CP064954.1, on the reverse strand, counting down.
CCGCTAAATGCACACGGGACTGCTTCTTGGGCGTTACCCGAATCCGAACCGCCGGCGGCGAGCACCACCTGGCCATCGCTAAAGTGCATGCGCACCTGGGAGTTACGCTCCGTCAGCAGCGCCACGCGGCGCAGGGCTTCTTGCAGCGGACCGACCTCAATGGTGGCAATGGCCGTGTGTGTCTTTGGCAACAGCGGGGCAACGTTAGGAAACTCCGCGTCCAACATGCGGGTGGTGGTCTCCCGGGAGTCTGTGTGCATGCCAAAAAGGCCGTCAGCTCCAATATTGTCCCCGCTGCCAACCGCAATGTCTACCGGGGTATTCAGGTGGGTATCCAAGGACTTGGCGTTGTCTTGCAAAGTCTTGGCCGGGACCAGGAGTTTAGCCGTGACGTCTGGGCTAGCTGGCTCCCACTCCACGGTGCGCAAAGCCAAGCGGAAGCGATCCGTGGCGGTGAGTTCCATGCGGGAACCCTCAATCTTCAGATCCACACCGGTGAGCATGGGCAGCGTGTCATCCTTGCCAGCAGCGGCAGCTACTTGGCTTACGGCCTCCACAAAAAGTTGCGGGTTAATGGAGCCAGTAACCTCCGGCAGGGTGGGCAGCTGCGGGTAATCATCCAGCGGAATCAAGGGTAGCTCGAAGCGCGAAGAACCGCAGGCTACTAGCGCCTTGCCCTCCTCTACACGTACATCGACCGGCTTATTGGGCAGGTTGCCCACAATGTCTGCCAGCAACTTACCGGCGACGGCCACTACGCCGGGGTTTTCAATCTCTGCCGGAATGCGCACGCGGGTAGAAACTTCATAATCAAAGCCGCTGAGCTCTAGGCCTGTTTCATCGGCTGTAAGCAGCATGGCGCGCAGCACCGGCTGGGTAACCTTCGACGGCAAGTTGCGAGCAACCCACGCAACGGCGTTGGAGAGGTCATCCTTAGCGGCGCGGAATGACACGTCAGTGTCCATAGGGCTTCCAACTCCTCAATAAGTGTCATTTAGCGTGCTGTCTGCGCGGGTGGGCACGGCAGCACAAATTACATGTAATTGCTGTTCCAACTTACCGTATGGGCCGCACCAGTGGGACCTCAGCCAGCGAACTGGCCTGTGCCCCGGTCCCTGCCCACCGCGCCACGCTCCGGGACCTGTGAGGGTCAGGCGCCCAGAATCCCACACTCCCCCGTTTCTCTTAGAAGATCGATGGAAAAACCATAGTAGTGGTAATAGGCGCTGTGGAATCTGTGGATAAGCCCTGATCAGGCCATGTAATCACAAGTTTTTGATCTGTGATCGCCGGTGTGGGATCCCTGTGATCAACTACGCCGTCCTGTGAGTAAATATCTCGCACCGTGAGTTATCCACAGAATTACAAGAGTTCTCCCCGCGGCTCTCACAGCGTTGATCACAGAACGTGTCATTTGCCCGCAGGCCTGTGAAATCCCAGGGAGTGAGGAAAAGCACCGAATTACAAGAATGAAATTACACAGTTGTGAATAACGCTGTGGATAACTCTCTTGCTTGGGTTATCACATGCGCTAAGAACGCCGGTGGGAGTGCACGCGCGAGGAGAGCCGGTGGGGCTGTATACGCTAGGAGCGCCCGTGGGACTGCACGCGCGAGGTAAGCTCCTGGATCTCGTTGTAGGTGGTGCGGTTTTCGTTCATCTCTTTGCCCACCTTGCGCACGGCGTACATGACGGTGGTGTGGTCCTTGCCGCCGAATTGTTCGCCGATCTTCGGCAGAGACAGCTCGGTGAGCTCCCGGCACAGGTACATGGCCAGCTGGCGGGCGTGGGCGATGGCCCGGCGTTTGCCAGCACCGCGCAAGTCATCCGGGTCGATGTCAAAATACTCGGCGGTTACGTCAATAATCGCGCCCACGGAGATTTGCCGGCCGGCATTATCCGGTACCAAGTCGCGCAAGGCGATCTCTGCCATCTCCATATTGATTGGCTCATTGACCAGCGAAGAATACGCAGAGACACGGATCAGTGCGCCTTCCAGTTCGCGGATGGAAGACTCAAAGCGTGAGGCAATGAGTTCGAGGACTTCCCGGTCAATCTGCGTGCCATCGGCAGCAGCCTTCTTCATCAAAATGGCAATGCGGGTCTCCAAGTCCGGTGGCTGGACGTCGGTGATCAGCCCACCTTCAAAGCGCGTGCGCAGGCGGTCTTCCAGGGTGGTCAGCTGCTTGGGCGGGCGGTCCGAGGACAAAATGATCTGCTTATTGGCCTGGTGCAGCGCGTTGAAGGTATGGAAGAACTCCTCTTGAGTTGACTCCTTTCCCTCAAGGAATTGGATGTCATCAACCATCAAAATGTCCAGGTTGCGGTAGCGCCGCTTGAAGGATTCCTGGCGGTCATCGCGCAGTGAGTTGATGTAGTCATTTGTGAACTCCTCAGAGGAGACGTACTTGACTCGCAGCCCGGGGTGGAGCAGCTGGGCGTAGTTGCCGGCGGCGTGGAGCAGGTGGGTTTTGCCCAAGCCAGACCCGCCCCAGATAAACAGGGGGTTATATGCCTTGGCTGGAGACTCTGCCACGGCCACGGCTGCGCCGTTGGCAAAGCGGTTCGAAGACCCGATAACAAAGCTTTCAAAGGTGTGCTTGGGATTTAGCGAGGTCTCCCGGTTCGGATCATGCGCCGGGGCTTCGCGCTTGATGCGCGCTGATTGCGCCGCGGCCGTCTGTTGCGGGCCCTGCTGTGCGGTGGTGGCGGCGTAGGCGTCGGCAAGGTCGTCTAAGCTGGCGGGCTCGGAGGACGCCGGGTGCGCGAAGGTCTCTTGCCAACTATTGGCCACGGAAGAATCCATTTGCGCAGGCCGCGGCGGTATTGGCTGCACAGGCTGGTGTGCAGACTGGGGGGACGGGAAAGAGTGCGAGCCTTGTGCAGCCTGCGCAGCTGCTGAATCCGGCTCGGTTGTCACTGGCTGCGACTGGGCGTGCGTCTGTGCCGGTGGCTGCACCTGCGCCTGCCCGTGCGTCGACGTCGCTGCTTGCGTTTGCTGCTGTGCGGGCGCCCCCGGATCCGCCACCGCCACGGACACGGCCAAGGAGTAGGGCCGGCCAAAGTGGGCAGCCAGGGCGGTGGTGATGTGTTCTGCCAATTCCACCTCGAGGACGTGTTTGCCCATCTCATCCTTGGCCGCCAGCAGCGCATACCCGTTGTCTAGCATGATGGGCCGGGCCAGCTGCAGATAAATGCGCTGGGTGTGGGTCAGTGCGGGCACGCCAGAGCCGGTGCGCTGTGATAGCGCTAGAAGTTCTTCGACTACTGCACTCCACTGCGCAGCGGCTGGATTGTGGGATTCGGACACGAAGGGCTTCCTCAGACTGAAATTAGACAACGAATAACAAGTTTTTCCACGGGGTCTTCCACAGCATGCTTGCCCTGGCCACGCGGTGTTTCCCACAGATTTATTCACAGCTGTGGAAAACTCGGTTATCCACAGGCTACCTGATGCCTGTGGAAAACTTTCAATGAGGGCTTTGGAGCCGTGACCTGTATAAACCCGAAAACCCTCAATCTTGGCTTGAGGTTTATCCACAGGGGCGCCGCGGTCCGTGACCTCGAATAATTACAGTTTTACCCGGTATTTGCCACAGCTGTCTAACCGTTTACTCACATCCTCCAC